>CANGNF010000001.1 GCA_947455205.1 Acetobacteraceae bacterium
CTAGGCGTGCCGCATGACCGTACCGACCGCCCCCGCCGCCGTGCCTTCGCTCTCCACCGCGGAAGCCCTCGTCGAGACCCTGCTGCTGAACGGCATCGACCAGGTCTTCGCCCTGCCGGGGCTGCACAACGACCCGCTGTTCGACGCCTTCCACGCCGCGCAGGACCGGCTGCGGGTCATCCACCCGCGGCACGAACAGACCGCCGCCTACATGGCCCTGGGCGCCGCGCTGGCCACCGGCAAGCCCTGGCCCTTCGCGGTCGTGCCGGGGCCGGGCTTCCTCAACACCACGGCGGCGCTGCTGACCGCCTACAGCATGAACGCGCCCGTGCTGGGCCTGCTCGGGCAGATCCCACAGGCCGATATCGACCGCGGCCACGGCCACCTGCACGAGATCCACGACCAGCTCGGCATGGCCGCGCATGTCGCCCGCTTCACCGCGCGCATCACTGGCCCGCACGAGGCAGCGGCGCTGACCACCGCGGCCCTGGCCGATGCCATCAGCGGCCGGCCGCGCCCGGCGGTGCTGGAATGCGCCATGGATGTCTGGCCCCGGCGCGCCCCGGCCGCGCCCTGCGCCCCGGCGGAGCGCACCACCCCGGCGCTGGACGAAGCCGCGCTGGACCAGGCCGCCGCGCTGCTGGCCGGGGCGAAGCGCCCGCTGATCGTGCTGGGCGGTGGCGCCATCGGTGCCGGCCAAGCCATTGCCGCCATCGCCGAGCACCTGCAGGCGCCGGTGGCCAGCTACCGGCGGGGCAGGGGGGTGGTGCCGACGACGCATCCGCTGGCGGTGCCGGTCAGCGTCGGCCACCGGCTGTGGCAGGACGCCGACGTGGTGCTGGCCATCGGCACCCGGCTGTTCATGCAGCAGGGCGGCTGGGGCGTGGATGACGACCTGCAGGTGGTCCGCATCGACATCGACGCGCTGGAGCCGGACCGCTTCCGCCGCGCCACCGTGCCGGTGGTGGCGGATGCGGTAGCGGCCGCGCCGGCGCTGCTGGAACGCCTGCTGGCCACCCCCGCCCATGCCAGCCGCGCCGCTGAAGTGGCCGGCCACATGGCGTGGATGAACGCGGAACTGGCCCAGCTGGAGCCGCAGATGGGCTTCCTCGGCGCCATCCGCGCGGCGCTGCCGGAGGACGGCATCTTCGTCGACGAGGTCACCCAGGTCGGCTTCGTCAGCCGGCTCGGCCTGCCGGTGACGCGGGAGCGGACCTTCCTCTCCCCGGGCTACCAGGACAACCTGGGCTGGGGCTACGGCACCGCGCTGGGCGCCGCCGCGGTGCGGCCGGACGTGCCGGTGCTGAGCATCGCCGGCGATGGCGGCTTCCTGTACCAGATCGGCGAGTTGGCGACGGCGGTGCAGCACAGGCTGCCCGTGGTGGTCGTGGTGTTCGACAATGGCGCCTTCTTCAACGTCAAGCGCATCCAGACCCTGGCCTATGGCAACCGGCAGATCGCCTGCGACCTGCACAACCCGGACTTCGCCAAACTGGCGGAAACCTTCGGGATGGCCAGCTTCCGCGCCACCGACGCCGCCGGGCTGGAGCGCGCGGTGGGCGACGCCATCGCCCTGAAGGCGCCGGCCTTGGTGCATGTGCCCTGCGGCGCCATGCCCAGCCCCTGGCACCTGCTGCAGATGCCGAAGCTGCGCGGTTGAAGAGCGACAACGGGAGTTCCCGGGGCCATCCCTAACGGAGTGGCAAGGACAGCTGCTAGGTAGTTTTCCTGAGGTTGCATTAAGTTGATTAAACTTGCGCCAGGGTTGTGAAGGATTACGATTAACCCATCGTAAAAAAGGCGCAGCACGTGCCACACAACCATGCCGGCATCGTCAGCGACCCATCATTGCCAGCCAGGGTCGCCTCCTCCTCCGCCACCCCGCTGCGGCGAAGCGTTCTTGGTGCCGGCCTGGCCCTGCTGGCACCATGGTCCACCCAGGCCGAGACCCCGCAGCGCGGCTGGACGGATTTCCGCCGCCGCTTCCTGACCCAGGACGGCCGGGTGGTGGATACCGGCAACCAGGGCGTCTCGCACTCCGAGGGCCAGGGCTACGGCATGATGCTGGCCGCCGCCTTCGACACCCAGACCACGTTCCAAACCATGATGGAATGGACCGAACGCTCCCTTGGCCGGCGGGAGGACCGCCTGCTGGCCTGGCGCTGGCGGCCGGACGCGCCCAACCAGGACCGCAGCGACCGCAACAACGCCGCCGATGGCGACCTGCTGGTGGCCTGGGGCCTGTGCCGCGCCGCGGTGCGCTGGCACAACCGGGACTACCTGGCGCGGGCCAAGGCCATGGCCACCGACTTCCTGCGCTACAACACCGTCGAGGTCGGCGGCCACCTGCTGATGCGGCCCGGCACCACCGGCTTCGACCATGGCGAGCACCTGGTGGTGAACCCGTCCTACGCCGTCTTCCCGGCGATGCGGGAACTGGATGCGCTGCAACCGGACCCGCGCTGGCGCCGGCTGGAGGCGGGGATGCTGGACCTGCTGGGCCATGCCCAGTTCGGCCGGCGCCAGTTGACCGCCGACTGGGTGGAGGTGCCGCGCGCCGGCGGGCGCTACCGCATCGCCAGTGAATGGCCGGCGCGCTTTTCGTGGGATGCGGTGCGGATTCCGCTCTACATGGCCTGGGCCGGGCTGGCCAGCGACCCGGCGCTGGACCCGCTGATGGCGGTGTGGTTCGACCCCGCGCGCGGCGCCGCGCCGCCGGCCTGGTGGGACCTGCGCGGCGAGAGCCCGGCGCCCTACGAGGCCACGCCCGGCATCGTCGCCATCGCCCGGCTGCTGCTTTCCGCCCGGCTGGGGCGGGAACAGGGCCATGCGCTGGTGCTGCCTTCGGTCGCCGAGGCGGCGGACTACTACAATGCCGCGCTGATCATGCTGTGCCGCCTGGCGGCGAATGAGGGCAGCATGAACATCGCCCTGGTCGAGGCCGCCTCGACATGAGCGCGCCCAGCGCTTCGGACCGCCGCCTGGACGCCTTTGCCGAGGATATCCGCCACGGCGGCGAAGGCAGCCTGTTCCACCGGCCGGCGCGCGGCCCGTGGCGCCGCCTGGCCGCGCTGCAATGGAGCTGGCTGGCCTTCCCCCTGGCCTGGTGGCTGCTGCGCCACGGCCTGCTGCGCATCGCCATCGCGCTCGGCTTCGTCGCCGCGCCGGCGCTGGCGCTGCTGCTGATCCTGGCCGATGCCTGGGCGGTGTGGCGCGCGCGGCGACGCCTCCGGCAGCTCAGTCCAGGCTGATCCCGCGCTCGCGCACCACCTTCTCCCACAGCACCACGTCGTCGCGCATGGCCTGGTCCAGCGCCTGCGGTCCCTGCGCGATGAAGCGGGTGGCCAGCGGCTTGAAGCGCTCGGTCACCCAGGGGTCGCCGGCCAGCCCGACCATGGCGCGGGAGATGGCCGCCACCGCCTCCGGCGCCATGCCGGGAGGCCCCCACAGCCCGTGGAAGGCATAGGCGATGATGTTGGGGTAGAACTGCTTCATCAGCGGCACGCCGGGCAGTTCCGGCTCGGGCTCCCGGCCCAGCACGGCCAGCGCCTTCACCCGCGCATCCGGCCCGCGGGTCAGGGTTATCGCCAGTGCGGTCGGCTCCACCGCCATCTGGATCTGCCCCGCGATCAGCTCGTTCCGCGGCGTCACGCGGTGCGGCACGTGCAGCATCTCTATCCCGGCGTCGCGCATCAGCAGTTCGCCGCACAGATGCGCGAAGCTGCCGGGGCCGCTGGTACCCCAGGCGAGACCGCCGGGCCGCTGCTTCGCCAGCGCCACGAATTCCGGCACGGTGGAGACGCCGAGCGAGGCCGGCACCAGCATGACGAAGGGCGTGTCGGAGACCAGGGAGATACGGGTGAAGCGATCCGGCTCATACGGCAGGCGGCGGAACAGCAGCTTGTTCAGCGTCATCAGCTGGTTGTAGCCGAACAGCACGGTGTAGCCGTCCGGCGGGGCGTTGAAGACCGTCTCGGTGCCGATGATGCCCGAGGCGCCGGGCCGGTTCTCCACCACCACGGGCTGGCCCAGCACCTCGCCCAGGCGCTGCGCCAGTATGCGGCACAATATGTCCGGGTTGCCGCCGGGGCTGCCCGGCGTCATCAGCCGCACCGGCTTGTCCGGCCAGCCGGCGGCGCGGGCGCGGCCGGCCAGGAAGGGCAGCATCAGTCCACCGGCAAGGCTGCGGCGACGCATGGGCATTCTCCCGAAGGCCGCCTCTGCGGACGGCTGCGGGCAGGCTAGCGGCAGCGCCTCAGCGGCGCAAAGAGGTATCCTGCCCCAGCGGCGGGTTGGCGATCGCGTCCTCCAGCGTGCTGGCGGGGCGCCATTGCTCGGCCGGGCGCAGGCGGTCGTCGTAGCCCACCTGGTCCAGGCCCCAGTAGAGTTCCAGGTGGTGGCCATCCGGGTCCAGGAACTCCAGCGCCACCTGGCAGCCGGCGCGGCGCCGGCCCTCGAACACGATCTTCACGCCGTGCTTCCGCAGGTGGTCGCGCGCGTCGATCACCTCCTGCAGGGTGCCAAGCTCGAACGCCGTATGGTGCATGCCGCGGCGCATGCCGGGCTTCTGGCCTTCCCCCACCAGCGCCACCGAATGATGGTCGGGGCCGAAGCGCAGAAACACCATGCCGCCGGCCATCATGCTCTCGTCGAACACGTCCGAGAGCTTGAAGCCCAATACCTCAGTGTACCAGCGCACCGAGGCCGCGAGGTCGCTGACGTAGAGCACGGTGTGGCCGATCTTGCGGACCTGGAAGGGGATGCCCTGCGGCGGGTGCATCGCCTCAATCATCGCCTTGTCGACTGACATGTTGTTCTCCTCCCCCTGCGCCGCGCTGTGCCTTGCCAAACCGCATTCCGTGCTGCGGCCAGTCCGTCCGTCCCACGCTGCGCGGCAGGTCCAGCCAGGCTGGCGCTCCCGGCCGGCCTATCAGTGCCGCAGTTCGCCCTCGTTCTTCAGCATCCGCAATGCCTGGCGCCAGCTTTCCGTCGCCTCGCCGATCTCCTCCGGCCCATGCGCCGCGGAAAGGATGGCGCCCCGCGCGCCCTTGGGGTCGATGCCCGCCACCAGCAGCGCCAGGTACAGCTTCTTCATCAACCCCGCGCGCGGCTCGCCGGCCATCAGCACCTCCTGCTGGCCCTCCGGCGACCAACTCATCGGGTCCACCGCCAGCCCCTGCGGGTTGGTGAAGAAGTGGATCACGCTGTGCTCGCCATACACCGCCCAGGGCACGCCTTCCTCGGCCAGCACCTGGTTGAAGCTGGCCTTCATCGCCTGCGCCGCCGCCGTGGCCTTGGCACACAGCCCGCCATCGCGGATCAGCTTCAGCGTCTCAATGCCCGCCGCGGCCGAGACCGGGTTGGCGTTGTAAGTGCCCTGGTGCTTGATCTTCTCGCGCTTCTTCTGGGCCGAGACCTCGAAGTCCAGCCAGTCGATGATGTCCCGCCGTCCCGCGACGGCGCCGCCCGGCAACCCGCCGGCCAGGATTTTTGCGAGTGTGCACAGGTCCGGCGTCACCTTGGCTTCACCCTGCGCCCCGCCGGGGGAGACGCGGAAGCCGGTGACGACCTCGTCGAAGATCAGCACCACGCCATGCGCGGTGCAGGCCGCCCGCAACGCGGCCAGGAAGCCCGGCGCGGTCGGGATCATGCCGGTGGAAGCGCCGGTCGGCTCCAGGATCAATGCGGCGATGTCGTCATCGCCCTCGAAGCAGCGCTTCACCGCCGCGATGTCGTTCGGCGGCAGCAGCACCACCTCGGCCGCCAGCTCCGGCAGCACGCCGGGGGAGGGCGTGCCATCGAAGTGGTTGTCCACGCCGAAGGCCATGTGGTCGTGCCAGCCATGGAAGTGCCGCAGGAAGCGCACCACCTTGCGCCGCCCGGTAAACGCCCGCGCCAGGCGCAGCGCCATGTGCGTCGCCTCGGTGCCGCTGCTGGTGAAGCGCACCCGCTCCGCGCACGGCACCAGCGCCTGCACCAGCCCGGCCCACTCCACCTCCAGCGCGTGGCAGCTGCCGAACTGCGTGCCCTGCATCAGCTGCGCCTGGGCGGCGGCCATCACCGTCGGCGGGCAATGGCCCATCAGGTGGCTGCCATGGCCGCCGTAGAAATCCACCATCATGTTGCCGTCCACGTCCCACTTGCGGGCGCCGGCGGCGCGGGCGGTGTAGATCGGGTAGGGGTCGGTGTGGCGGCTGTCATGCGCGATCCCGCTGGGCAGCACCTCGCTGGCCCTCGCGTGCAGCGCGGCGGAACCCGGCGTCTTCGCGACATAGGCGGCGACGATGGGGGAGTTGGTCGGGCTCAACACCGGCATGCGGAAACCTTTGCGTTGTCCCGGCAAGCCTAGCGCCTGATTGCCGCGGGTGAAATCACCGGCGGCGCAAATCCGCCGCTCAACCGAAACGCGCCTGCGCCACCCCCCGGGCGAACCCGCGCCGGGCGCGGGCGTTGGTGCCGCAACAGGGGAGACCGCCATATGCCCAGCACCTTCCGCCTTACCCTCGCGGCCCTGCTGCTGGCCTGGTCCGGCGCCGCCTGGGCCCAGCGAATCCCCGCCCCGGTACCGGAACGCCCGCCCGTCGCCCCGCCCAGCACCGAGCCGAACACCCGCGTGCCCGAGCGTGTCGCCCCGCCGGATGCCCTGAGCGGCAGCGATGCCAGGCCGGGCGGCGTGCTGCGCCCCAACGTCAATCCGGACCCCGGCATGACCGTGATGCCGCCCATGCCCGACCTCGGCACCACCCGCGTCATTCCGCCGCCCGGCACCCCCGGCGGCGACCCCAGCGTGCAGCCCCGGTAGACGCCGGCGCGCGGGAGTGCTGCGTTGCGCGGATGTTCCTGCCGCGCCGCACCCTGCCGCTCCTTGCACTTCCCGCCCTGGCCCGGGGAGTCTTCGCCCCCGCCCTGGCCCGGGCGGACGACTGGCCCAGCCGGCCGCTCCGCATGGTGGTGCCCTTCACCCCCGGCGGCAGCACGGACATCCTGGGCCGCGTCGTCGCCCAGCGCATCGGCGTCACGCTCGGCCAGCAGGTGGTGGTGGAGAACCGCCCGGGCGCCGGCGGCAGCGTCGGCACCGAGCTGATCGCCCGCGCCGCGCCGGATGGCTACACCATCGGCGTCGGCCATATCGGCACGCTGGCGGTGAACCCGACCCTCTACCCTCGCCTGGGCTATGACCCGGCCAAGGACCTCTCGGCCATCAGCCTGATCGCCATGGTCGCCAACATATTGGCGGTCAGCCCGCGCAGCGTGCCCGCCACCACCATGCCCGAGTTCCTCGCCTTCGCCCGCGCCGCGCGCCAGCCGCTCAGCTTCGGCTCCGGTGGCAATGGCAGCGCCGCGCACCTGGCCATGGCGGCGCTCTCGGACGCCACGGGCATCGCCTTCAGCCACATCCCGTACCGCGGCACGGCGCCGATGGTGACCGACATGATCAGCGGCCAGGTGGACATGACCATGTCCGGCGGCCCCGCGCTGCTGCCCCCGGTCCGCGCCGGCCAGCTCCGCGCGCTCGGCGTCTCCACCCGCACCCGCATAGAAGCCGCACCGGACCTGCCCGCCATCGCCGAGACGTTGCCGGGCTTCGAGGCGGCGCAGTGGTATGGCGTGGTCGGCCCCGCCGGGCTGCCGGAGTCCGTCGTAGGCCGCCTCAACGCCGCCATCCGCGGTGCGCTGACGGCGCCGGAAGTGCTGGCCCGCCTGCGCGACGAGGGCGCCGATCCCGCCCCCGGCACGCCCGCCGCGTTCGCCGCCTTCATCCAGGTGGAGATGCAGCGCTGGGGCGGGCTGATCAGGCGCGCCGGGCTGAAGGCCGACTGACGCGGTGCGGTAGGGCCTCGCGCGCCCCGTCGTGCCGGGTGATGATCCCGGCCAGACCCGCCGCCCGAGGAGCTCGCCATGACCGCCTGCGACACGCTGCTGACCAATGCCAGGCTGGCCGATGGCCGCACCGGCATGGCGCTGGCCCTGACCGCCGGGCGCATCGCCGCCATCCTGCCGCCCGGCGCCGCGCTGCCCCCGGCCGCCGCCACGCACGACCTGGCCGGCGACCTGGTCCTGCCGGCCCTGGCGGACGGCCACATGCACCTGGACAAGACGCTGTTCGGCCTGCCCTGGGTCAGCCACCAGGCCGAACCCTTCCGCATGAGCCGGATCGAGACCGACCAGCGCCTGCTGCCCAGCCTGCCGCTGAACACCGAGGCCCGCGCCGGCGAGCTGATCCGCCGCTGCGTCGCCCACGGCACCGGGCATATCCGCACCCATGTGGACATCACGCCCACCTTCGGCCTGAAGGCGCTGGAGGGCGTGCTGGCCGCCCGCGCCGCCCACGCCCACATGGCGACCGTGCAGACAGTGGCCTTCCCGCAGGCCGGCGTCATGCGCGCCCAGGGCATGGTGGCGCTGATGGAGGACGCGATCCGGGCAGGCGCCGACCTGGTCGGCGGCATCGACCCGGCCGAGGTGGACCGCGACCCCCGGGGACAGCTGGACGCGATCTTCGGCATCGCCGGGCGGCAGGGGGTCGGCATCGACATCCACCTGCATGAACCCGGCGAGCTCGGCCTGTTCAGCCTGCAGGAAATCTGCGCCCGCACCCGCGCCGAGGGCATGCAGGGCCAGGTCACCATCAGCCACGGCTTCTGCCTGGGCGGCCTGCCCGAGAGCAAGCAGCAGGCCGCCGCCGCCCTGATGGCCGAGGCCGGCGTGGCGCTCGTCTCCCACGGCGCCGGCGGCGCCACCCTACCGCCGCTGTTCCTGCTGGCGGAGGCCGGGGTGCGCGTGTTCTGCGGCAATGACGACATTCGCGATACGTGGAGCCCCTACGGCACCGGCGACATGCTGGAACGCGCCAGCGTCATCGGCTGGCGGGTGGATGTGCGGCACGACCGGCTGCTGGAGCAGCTCTACGGGATGTGCGCCGGCAATGGCGCTGAGGCGCTGGGCGTGGCGGAACACGGCGTGGCCGCGGGCCTGCCGGCCACCTTCTACACCCTGCCGGCTGAGAACATCGCGGAAGCCATCGGCCAGCACCCGCCGCGCCACCTGGTGTTCCACGCCGGCCGCCTGGTGGCACAGGACGGCGCCACGGTTTGACACCAGGCCCCCCGCCGCGAATATGCGCCGCGACTCAGCGGGGGATGCGATGCAGGACTGGATAGGCCGCAGCGAAACGGTCGAGGACGAGGCCAGCCTGGCCCTGGCGCGGCGCCTGGCGGCGCTGCTGGACCAGGACCCGGCCGCCCTGAAGCGTGGCGCGCCGCTGCCGGCCGGCTGGCACGCCCTGATGTTCTGGCCGCTGGCCCGGCAATCCCAGCTGGCCACGGACGGCCACCCGGAGAAGGGCGACTTCCTGCCGCCCATCCCGCTGCCGCGCCGCATGTTCGCGGGGCGCCGCACCTACTTCCACGCGCCCATCGCCATCGGCGCGGACCTCACGCGCGTCAGCACCATCACCGCCATCACGCCGAAGCAGGGCCGCAGCGGCGCCATGGTCTTCGTCACCATCCGGCACAGCATCGCCGATGGCGCGGTCATCGAGGAACAGGACCTGGTCTACCGCGAGGCCGCCGACCCCAACGCCGCGCCGCCCGCGCCACCGCCGCCGCTGGTGCTGCCGGAGGGCGCGTACACGGAGCGCTTCACCCCCACGACCACGCTGCTGTTCCGCTATTCCGCGGTGACCTACAACGGCCACCGCATCCACTACGATGCCGACTATGCCCGCGCCGAGGAGGGCTACCCCGCGCTGGTGGTCAACGGCGGCGTCAGCACCATCCTGCTGACCGAACTGGCCAAGCGCCGGCTGCCTGGCCCGATCAGGTCCATCGCCTCCCGCGCCGGCCGCGCGCTGTATGTCGGCCGGGAATGCACGCTGGCCTGCCACGCGCCCAGCCCGACCACGCTGAACCTCTGGGCGCTGGATGACAGCGGCCGCGTTGCCTTTGAAGCCACGGCGGAGTGCTGACCATGCGAACCGGACCCCTTGAGGGCGTGAAGGTGCTGGACCTCACCGCCGTCGTCGTCGGCCCCTCCTGCACGCTGACCCTGGCGGAGCAGGGCGCCGAGGTCATCAAGCTGGAACAGCCGCCTTCCGGCGACCTACTGCGCAAGCTCGGCGGGCCGTCGCGGTCGCCCGACATGTCGCCCAAATTCGTCCACTTCAACCGCGGCAAGCAGTCCATCGCGGTCGATCTCAAGACTGAGGCCGGCAAGGAGGTCCTGGCCCGGCTGGCGGCGCAGGCCGACGTGCTGGTCACCAACATGCGCGGCAAGGCGCTGGCCAAGCTGGGCATCACCTGGGAAGCCCTGGCGCCGACCAATCCGCGCCTGGTGTTCTGCGTCATCGCCGGCTTCGGCAGCAAGGGCCGCTACCACGACAGCCCGGCCTACGACACCATCATCCAGGGCATGTCCGGCTTCGCCGACGCGCTGGGCCGCGTGACGGGCGGGGAGCCGCGCTTCGCCCCCTTCGTGCTGTGCGACCACATCACCGGCATCATCGCGTCCCAGGCCATCACCGCCGCGCTGTATGAACGCGAGAAGACCGGCGCCGGCCAGGCGCTGGAAGTGCCGATGTACGAGAGCATGGCGCATTTCGTCCTGACCGAGCACATGTTCAAACGCACCTTCGACGAGCATGGCCCCACCGGCGACCCGCGGGTGATGAACCCGGACGCCAAGCCGATCCCGACCGCCGACGGTTATATTAGTGTCTCCGCCAACACGGACACGCAGGCCTTCGCCTTTTTCAATGCCATCGGTCGGCCGGAGCTGCGCGACGACCCGCGCTTCAACAGCGTGCTGGCGCGCTTCCGCAACGTGGACGCCTACTTCGCGCTGCGGGCCGAGGCGCTGCGCGCGAAGACCACCGCCGAATGGGTGGTGATCTTCCGCGACGCGGACCTGCCGGCCGCCGCCTTCAACACCATCGACGGCCTGCTGGACGACCCGCACCTGTGGGAAGCCGGCTTCCTGCGGCGGGAGGACCACCCGACCGAAGGCCCGATGATCGGTCTCTCGCGCCCCGTCACCTTCGGCACCGCGGCGCGGGACAACCTGCCACTGGCCCCGCGCATGGGCGCCGATGCCCGCGCCGTGCTGGCCGGCGCCGGCTACACCGAAGCCGAGATCGAGGCGCTGCTGGGCGCCGGCGCGGTGCTGCCGCCGCCAGTGTAGGCCAGCGCAACTCTGCGATTTCGCCGCGACCGATCCGGCTCTATCCTCCCGCGAATTTCCGGGGGCGACATCAACCATGAGCATGTTCGGCTGGTTACGGGGCAAGGCGGCCGAGGCGAAGCCCGCCGCGTCCTCGGCGCCCGTGGCGGAAGCGCTGCCCATGGCGCCGCCGGTGCCGCCCGAAGTGGCGCCGCCCCCCGAGGCGGTTGCGCCGGAGGTGCCCGCGCCGGAGGTATCGGCGCTGCAACCGGAGGCTGTGGCGGAGGTTGAGGCCAGCCCCGCGGAACTGCCGGCGGCCGATGTACTGCCAGACGCGGCGCCGGCCGAGCCTGGGGCCGAGGCCACGGCGGCCGATGCCGAGGCTGACACGACGGAGCCGGACCCAGTCCCGACCGAGCCGACCGCCGCCGACGCCGCGCCGGCCGATGCCGCGCCGGCCGATGCCGCGCCGGCCGATGCCGCGCCCGCAGACACCACGCCGGCCGACGCCACCCCCGCGGCGGCCACCACGCCCGAGGCCCCGCCGGCCGGACCCGCCGCGCCCGAGTTCTCCCTGCTGGCCGCGGTGGACCAGGCAATGGCCGACCCCGCCCCCTGGCCCGAGGACCCCATGCCCGAGCCGCCGCGCCCCAACCACGGCATGGAGGCGACCCTGACCCTCTCCCGCACCGGCCAACCGCCGCTGGAGTTGCCGCTCTCGGCCGAGGTTCTGGGCGGCATCGTGGACAGCCTGCCCGACCACCAGGCCATGGAGGAACTGTACGACCTGGTCGTCGAGCACCCCTCGGCCCAGGTCCGCCTGGCTGTCGCCCGCAAGGACAAGCTGGGCGAGGAGGCGGTGCGCCGGCTGTCCGAGGCGCGCGAGTTCTACGTGCTGGAGCGGCTGCTGGTGTCCGACCAGTTCCGCGCCCAGGTCAGCCAGGACCGGCTGCTGGCGATCCTGGACCTGCACCCGGAGTTGGCGCGCGATGTCGCCGGCAACTACGCCAGCTTCCTGAACTGCGCCGCCGGCGCGTTGCTGGCGTATCTGGGCGGCCACCGCGACCCCGGCGTGCGCCTGGCGCTGGTGGAGAACTACAGCGCCAACGCCGCGCTGCTGCGCCGCTTCGCCGCCGACCCCGACCCCGGCGTGCGCGCCGCCGCCAGGCGCCGGCTGAGCGAGGCGTAGCGCCGGCGGCCAACTGGCGTCGGGCTATTGGCGCCTCCCTGGCACCGACCCCTGGCGTGGGCCGGCTACTCCGGCACGATCCCGGCGGCGGCGGCCACCTGTTGCCACTGCGGCACCTCCTGCCGCAGCCGTGCCGCCAGCGGCGCCGGCCCGTCCAGCCGCAGGGTGGCGCCCAGCGCCGCCATGCGCTGGGCCAGCTCGCCCTGGCGCAGTGGCGCCATGGCCGTGTTCAGCTGCGCCAGCACCGCCGGCGGCGTCGCCCTGGCGGCGAACAGCCCGATCCAGAACGGCACCGCGTAGTCCGGCACGAACTCCGCCACCGTCGGCACCTGCGGGAGCAGCGTGGTGCGGGCCGGCAGGCTGGTGGCCAGCGCCCGCAGTGTGCCGGCGCGGATCTGCTCCAGCACGATGGAGATGTCGCCGATCACCAGGTCCACGTCGCCGGCCAGCAGCGCGTTCAGCGCCACGCTGGCGCCCCGGTAAGGCACGTGCAGCAGCCGCACCCCGGCCTTCACCGCCAGCAACTCACCGGCGAAGTGGGTGGCCGAGCCGATGCCGGAAGTGGCGAAGCTGACCTTGCCCGGCTCCGCCTTCGCCTTGGCCAGCAGGGCGGGGAAGTCGGCCAGGCCGCCATTGGCGCGGGTGGTGATGGTCAGCGGCGATTCCGTCACCAGGCTGACCGCCGGCAGGTCGGTGAAGGGGTCGAAGCCCAGCTCCCGCCGCATGGACGGCAGGGTGGCAATGGCCGAGGAGGTCAGCAGCAGGGTGTGCTGGTCGGTGGCCCCCGCCACGTACTGCATGCCCACCGCGCCACCGGCGCCGGCCCGGCTTTCCAGGATGAAGGGCTGGCCGAGCTGCTGCGCCAGGTGGTCGCAGATGAAGCGCCCCGGCAGGTCCTGCGGCCCGCCGGGCGCGAAGGGGGAGATGAAGCGCACCGGCCGGTTGGGCCAGCTGCCCTGCGCCCGTGCGGCGCCGGCCAGGATGAACGGTGCGGCCAGCAGCGGCCGGCGGGCGATGCGCATGATGTGGTCCCTCCCGCCCGGGGTGGAGGGCTGCCAGCGCGCCACTGCCTTGCCCGGGGCAAAGCACAGCAAAGGGCGCAACGTGGCAATGTGCAATGTTCTTGTTGGTGCGGGGCGGGGTGCCGGCGCCCGCGCAGGGCGCTGTTGCAGTGCCGCCGGCCGCGGCTGGCCATTTCGGACCAGGCCGGGCCAGGCCGGGGTGGGTGGGGCGCTGGGCGGGGCCAGCGCCCGCGCCATCAGCCCTGGGTCTTCAGGAAGGCGACCAGGTCGTCCAGCTGCTGCTGGTTGCGCAGGCCGGCATAGGGCATCGTCCCGGTCGGCAGCACCGA
Organism: Acetobacteraceae bacterium; assembly: GCA_947455205.1. GTDB lineage: Bacteria > Pseudomonadota > Alphaproteobacteria > Acetobacterales > Acetobacteraceae > CAIMOR01. Next base: position 13,698 of record CANGNF010000001.1, read on the forward strand.
CTTCGGGTTGGCGATGTAGTTCCGCAGGGTTTCCTCGGTCCAGGCGGTGTTCTTCTCGGCCTCGGCGCGGATGTTGGCCGAGTAGCGGAAGCCCGCGACGCTGCCCATCTGGCGGCCGACGATGCCGTGCAGGTTGGGGCCGACGCCGTTCTTGCCGGCTTCCAGCGCATGGCAGGCGCCGCACTGGGTGCGGAACACCCGCTGGCCGGGGGGCGGCGCGTCCTGCGCCAGGGCGGGCAGGGCGGAGGCGGCGAGCAGCAGGGCGGCGGTGAGCGCAAGGCGACGCATGCGGTGGATTCCTCGTGCAGGTCTGCCGCGCCAACGCGCGGGGTGGCCGCTATATGCATCCGTGGTTGGCCCTGGCAAGGCTTGGTGGCGCGCCTCAACGACCATGCCGGTGCCGGCGATGCGCGCTTGTCGCGGCTGGCGGCGCAGCGGCACAGTAGGCGCATGCCACAGCCCATCTTCACCGCCATCGGCCACCTGGAAACCCCCTGGCCCACCCCCGCGGATTGCCCGCGCAACGGCCGCCAGCCGGACCCGCTGCCGGAATGCCGCGCCGTGCTGGATCCGCGTTGGCACGACGGGCTGGCCGAGCTGGAGGGGTTCAGCCACCTGGTCCTGCTGTACTGGCTGAACCAGGCGCCGCCGGCCCGGCTGCAATTCACCCCGCCCTTCGACGACCAGCCGCGCGGGGTCTTCGCCACCCGGGCGCCGTCCCGCCCCAACCCCATCGGGATGAGCGTGGTGCGCTTCCTCGGCTTTGCCGAACCGGGGGTGCTGCGGGTGCAGAACCTGGACTGCGCCGCCGGCACACCGCTGCTGGATATCAAGCCATACCTGCCCAGCACGGACAGCGAGCCGGCGGCGACCATGGGCTGGCTGGCGCCGCACCGCACACCGCGCCCGTAGCCGGCCGGCGCCGGGCAGGGGGCGCACGTGGCCGTGCCCCGCGACCGCCGCCGGAACCGCGCCACCGCCACCGCGCTGGGGCGGCATGGCGATGCGGCTGTACCTGTGGTGCTGGCTGGGCGGTGGCCTGGTGGGGCTGGTCTTCGTGGCCGGGCTGTGGCTGCTCAGCCCGGTGCTGCGCCAGGCCGGATGGGAGCCGCTGGGCCTGCTGTGGCTGCTGACGGGGCTGGGCTTCGCTGGCGGGCAATGGGGCACCGCGCTGGCCATGTTGGCCGAAGACTGATGCCGCGCCGTTCGGACAAATCCCCGGGCCGGGGCCAGGCGGGCGCCGCGTGGCAGCTTGCGGTACGCGGTGGCGCCGGCTTCGGGCCGGCGTTGACCGGCGCCAGGAAAAGGTGCCGGCGCCGGTTGCGCGGGTTTCGGACAAATACCCCCCGGCGCCCGGCCCGGCACCCTTTGCAAGGGGCGGGCCGGGGCCGGGGCGGGGCTCACAGCCCCTCGAAGCCCTTCGCCTTCAGGCTCTCGGTCACCCAGCGGCGGTCGTAGGTGCGCGCCTGGATCTGCTGCACGGCCACGATCTCCTTGGCGTGGTGCGCCTCGGCCGCGGCCAGCACGGTCTCGATCTCCTCGTAGGGGATCACCACCACGCCGTCCTCGTCCGCCATGATCAGGTCGCCCGGCATGACCACCTGGCCACCGCAGGAACACGGGGTGCCGATCTCGCCCGGGCCGTCCTTGTAGGGGCCGGAGGGGGTGACGCCGCAGGCCCAGATGCCGATGTCCATGCCGGCCAGCTCCGCCTTGTCGCGGATGGCGCCGTCGATGATCACCGCCTGGATACCGCGCTTGGCGGCGTGGCCCATCATCAGCTCGCCGGTCATGGCGATGGCCAGCTCGCCGCCGCCATCGGCGACGATGACGTCACCCGGCTCGGCCACGTCGATGGCGTGGTGCAGCATCAGGTTGTCGCCGCTGCGGCTGCGCACCGGGAAGGCCGGGCCGGCGATGATGCGCTTGCCGCCATACGGGGCGAAGCCGCCGCGCATGGTCTGGATGCGGTTCATCACGTCGCCGATGTTGGCAGCCGGCAGCTTGGCGGCGCGGGCGCATTGCTCCGGCGTGGCGCGGCGGGTGACGGGGCGGATGCGGAAGCCGATGGTCATGGGAATTTTCCTCCGGAAAGCTCGGGCCGGTTCGCTTCGGACAAATAGCCGGGGACGCGTTCGAGGGGCCTTGCCCCTCGAGCACCCCACCAAGGGGCAAGCGCCCCTTGGAACCGGCGTGAGTTACACAAGCGGCGCGCTTCGGACAAATCGCGGGCCGGCAGTGGCGCGGGGAGGGTTGGGGTGGAGGAGGGAGCGGCGACCATGGATAAGAACATATAGAGAACTAATCCGGGTTGCAAGCTGGGACGCCTACTCCGCCCGCGCCCCGCTGGCCTGCACCACCTTGCCCCACTTCTCCCGCTCCGCCGCCACGAAGCGCGCGAAGCCCGGCGCATCCAGCGTCGAGGAGGTGGCCCCGGCCTCGACGAAGCGCGCCTGCACCTGCGGCAGGCCCAGCGCCGCCTTCACCTGCTGGTTGATCCGCTCCACCAGCGGCATGGGCGTGCCGCCCGGCGCGGCCAGGCCGAACCAGGCCTCGGCATCGAAGCTGGCCAAAGCGGGGCCGCCGGATTCCGCCACGGTGGGCACCTGCGGCAGCACCGGGGCGCGGTGGGCGCCGGCCACGGCCAGCGCGCGGACCCGGCCGTCGCGGATCTGCAGGATGCTGCCGGGCATGTTGTCGAACATCAGCGCCAGGGTGCCGTTGATCAGGTCCGTCATCGCCGGCGCGGCACCGCGATAGGGGATGTGTACGATGTTGATACCGGCCAGCGCCTTCAGCAGCTCCCCGGCCAAATGGTTGGTGCTGGCATTGCCGCTGCTGCCGAAGCTGAGCTTGCCCGGTTCCGCCTTGGCCAGCGCCACCAGCTCCGCCACCGAATGGGCGGGCAGGCTGTTGGTCACCATCAGCACGATCGGCACCGTCGCCACCAGGGAGACCGGCACCAGGTCCCGCGCGGGGTTGTAGGGCATGTTGCGGTAGACTTGGTCGTTGATGGCCAGGGGGCCGGGCGCGGTCAGCAGCAGGGTGGTGCCGTCCGGCGCCGCCTTGGCCACCAGGTCCGCGCCGATATTGCCGCCGGCGCCGGCGCGGTTCTCGATGACGAAGGGCTGGCCCAGCCGCTCGCGCAGGGCTTCCGCCAATATGCGCGCCAGGATGTCGTTGGAGCCGCCGGGCGGGTAGGGCACCACGATCCGCACCGGGCGGTCCGGCCAGGCGGCGGCCTCCGGCGCCTGGGCAAAGGCGGCGCGGGCCAGGAAGGGCGAGGCGAGCAGGGCGCGGCGGAGCATGGCGGATCCTCTTTTGCCCGGGATTAACAGCCGCCCGGGCTTGCCGCGCAACCGGGGGCGCCGCACCATCCGCTCACCAGATCGGGAAGGAAGCGGCCATGGCCGAGCGGATGAACGCGGCGGAAGCCTTGGTGTCGGGGTTGGTGGCGAACGGGATCGAGACGATCTACGCGCTGCCGGGGGTGCAGAACGACCCCTTCTTCGACGCGCTGTACCACGCGCAGAACCAGCTGAAGGTGCTGCATACCCGGCATGAGCAGGGCTGCGCCTACATGGCCCTGGGCGCCGCCATGGCCACCGGCAAGCCGCAGGCGGTGGCGGTGGTGCCGGGGCCGGGCATGCTGAACGCGGCCTCCGCGCTGGCCACGGCCTATTCCAACAATGCCCGCGTGCTGGCGGTGGTGGGGCAGATCCCGCTGCACAGCATCGGCCGACATACCGGGCAACTGCATGAGATCGTGGACCAGACCAGCGTGCTGCGGACGCTGGTGAAGTGGAACACGGTGGTGAAGGGCATCGCCGATGTGCAGCCCGCCGTGGCGGAAGCCTTCCGGCAGTTGAAGAGCGGGCGGCCGCGGCCGGTCGGCATCGAGGTGCCGATGGATGTCTGGCAGAAATCCGCCACCGTGGCGCCGCATGTGGCGACGGATGGCCTGCCGCCGCCGCCGGTGGATGACGATGCGGTGGAGGAAGCCGCCAAGCTGCTGGGCGGCGCGAAGCGGCCGATGCTGGTGGTGGGCAGCGGCGCGCTGGACGCGGGCGCCGAGGTGCAGGCGGTGGCGGAGGCGCTGACCGCGCCGGTGATGGCCTTCCGCATGGGCCGTGGCGTGATGGACGACCGCCACCCGTTGGATGTGCGCCTGCCGGTCGGCCACAAGCTGTGGGCCGAGGCCGATGTGGCGCTGCTGGTCGGCACCCGCGGGCAGAACCCGCTGGGGGTCTGGGGCACCACGGGCATGAAGATCATCCGCGTGGATGTGGATGCCGAGGAGATGACGCGCTTCGGCGCGCCGAGCCTGGGCATTCAGGGCGACGCGGCCACGGTGCTGCGGGCGCTGGCGCATCGGCTGGGGCGGCACAACCAGGCGCGGCCGGGGCGGGCCGAGGAAGTGGCCGAGGTGAAGGCGCGCGTGATGGCGCAGGTGCGGGAAGTGCTGGCGCCGCAATGCGCCTTCCTGGACGTGATGCGCCAGGAACTGCCCAGCGACGGCATCTTCGTGGATGAGCTGACGCAGGTTGGCTATGTCTCGCGCCTGGTGTTTCCGGTGCACAGCCCGCGCACCTTCCTCAGCACGGGGTTGCAGGGGACGCTGGGCTGGGGCTTTGCCACCGCGCTGGGGGCGCAGGCGGCCATGCCGCATCGGCGCGTGCTGAGCGTGGCCGGGGATGGCGGCTTCATGTTCAACGTGCAGGAGATGGCGACCGCCGTGCAGCACGGCATCCCGCTGGTGACCGTGGTGTTCAACGACGGCGCCTATGGCAACGTGAAGGGCTTCCAGAAGAGCAATTTCGGCGGGCGGACCATCGCCAGCGACCTGCGGAACCCGGACTTCGTGCGCCTGGCGGAGAGCTTTGGCGCCCAGGGGCTGCGGGCGCAGACGCCGGAGGAATTGCGCGGCGCGTTGAAGAAGGGCTTCGCCCAGACCGACGTGCCGACGCTGATCGAGGTGCAGGTGGGTGAGTTCCCGAGCCCCTGGCAGTTCATCCAGCTGCCGCGCTGCCGGTAGCGCGCGGCCCGGCGATTTCGCCTGAAAGCGGGCGGCCCGTTGTGTAGGCTGGCCGAAAAGCAACAGGGAGGAATGGCCATGCGTCTCGGGCGAAGGGCAATGCTGGGCGCCGTGCTGGCGGCGCCCGGGCTGGCGCGGGCGGCCACGCTGGACCGGGTGGCGAAGCTGCTGGTGGGGTTTCCGCCCGGCGGCGCGTCGGACATCGTGGCCCGACTGCTGGCGGAGCGGCTGAGCGGCACCTACGCCACCCAGGTGGTCGTGGAGAATCGGCCGGGCGCCGCGGCGCGCCTGGCGATAGAGGCGGTGAAGACCGCGGCGCCGGATGGCACCACCCTGCTGTTCACGCCTGAGAGCATGTTTGGGATCTACCCGCATATCTACAAGCGCACGCTGCGCTATGGGGTGGAGGACTTCGCGCCGGTTTCGGCGGTGACGGAATTCGGCTTCGGCTTTTCGGTCGCCAGCCAGCACCCGGCGCGGGACTGGGCGGGCTTCGTCGCCTGGGCCAAGGCGCAGCCGCAGGCCGTCACCTACGCCACGCCGGCGGCCGGCAGCACGCCGCATTTCTGGGCCGAGCAGACCGCGCGGGCGCATGGCATCCGGCTGGCGCATGTCTCCTATCGCGGCATCCAGCCGGCCTTTCCGGACCTGTTCGGCGGGCGGTTGCAGGCGGCGGTGACGGTCTTCGGCGACCTGTATGAGCAGCAGCGCGGCGGGCACCTGCGGATCCTCGCGGCGTCGTCGCCGCAGCGGTCGGCCAAGCTGCCGGAGGTCCCGGCGATGCGGGAGCTGGGCCACCCGGAGCTGGTGGCGACCGAGCAGTTCGGCGTGCTGGCGCCGGGCGGCACGCCCACCGCGCTGGTGGTGGCGCTGCGCGAGGCGGTGGTGGCGGCGCTGGCGCAGCCTTCCATGCGCGAAGCCCTGGCGCGTATGGACCAGGCGCCGCTGGGCAGCACGCCCGAGCAATTCGCCACGCGGATACGGACGGAACGCGACCGCTGGGGGCCGATTGTCGCGGCCAGCGGCTACAGCGTGGAGGAGTAGCGCGACTTAAGAGGGGCGCCTGGCGTCTGATCGTCGCCGGTGGGATCACCGGCGGCGTGAATCAGCCGCCAGAACGGGGCGCGGTGGTCAGGTCTGCCGCCAGGCCTCGGCCTCCAGCTTCACCAGCAGGCTGTCCAGCACGGCGCGTTCCTCGGCACTGAGGGCGCCGTGGAAGGCGGCGTCGCGCTCGGCGGCGGCGCGCATCAGGCCGGCGTGCAGCGTGATGCCCTCGGGCGAGAGGCGCAGCTCCACCTCGCGGCCATCGGCGGGGCTGATGTCCCGCTGCACCAGGTTGCGGTCCGCCAGGGCGCTGATGGTGCGGCTGACCAGCGACTTGTCCAGCGCCGCCAGCGCCGCCAGTTGCTTCAGCGACAGCGGCGAGAAGTCGCCCAGCAGCGCGATGGTGCGCCATTCCACCAGGCTGACGCCGAACTCCCGCTTGTAGCGGGAGGCAGCGCCGCGCGAGAGCGCCCCGGCCAGCTTGTGGACCCGGTAGCTCAGCAGGTCCTTGATGGTGCGCGGTTCAGTCAAGGAAGAAGGGTGTTTCTTCATGCGGCTCGCCGCGCAGCAGGATGTCGAAGCGGAAGGCCGGCGTGCCGTCCACCTCGCCATCCGGCTGCACCACCAGGCGCGGGCGCAGCTCCGCCGGCAGCACGGCAAGCACGGGGTCGGCGGCGTTGGCGGCGGCGAAGGCCGGGAAGTACAGCGTGGTCACCAGCCGCCGCATGATGCCGGAGCCGAGCAGACCCAGGTTGATGTGCGGTGCGCGGGTGCCGGTGGCGTCGGCGTAGCCGCCGGGGATGACGGTGCGGAAGTCGTAGGCGCCCTCGGCATCCGTCCAGGCGCGGCCCCAGCCCATGAAGCCCGCATCGGCCTTGGCGTGGTTGGGGTCGGCCGGGTGGCGGAAATGGCCGTGCGCGTCGGCCTGCCAGGCTTCCAGCACGGCGTTGACGCAGGGGCCGCCGCCTTCCTGCAGCACGCGGCCGCGGATGATGCAGGGCTGGCCCTGGGCGGTGGCCTCGGCGTCCGGCGCCAGGCGGGTCAGGTCGTTGTCGCCCGGGCTGAAGAAGGTGCGCGGGAAGAACGGGCCGATGGTGTGCCAGCCGAGCGGGACCAGCGGGGCGTTGGGGAGGGACATGGCGGTCTTCCTACAGCGGCGGCGTCGCGTGGCGGCCGCGGACGACCATGTCGTGGCGGAAGGCGAGCCACTCGCCCTCCACCTGCTGGGTTGGCACCGGCTGGCTGATCAGGCGCTGCTGCGCTGCATGGTCGGCGATGCTGAGGATCAGCAGGTCGTGGTCGTTCAGCGGCTCGCCGGGGAAGTACATCTGGGTGACCAGGCGGGAGAGCGAGGACGGCCCGAGGATGCTGAAGTGGATGTGCGGCGGGCGCCACCAACGGTTGCTGTTGGGCACCGGGTAGGCGCCGGGCTTGATGCTGAAGAAGCCGTAATTGCCCTGGTCATCCGCCTGGCAGCGGCCATTGCCGATGAAGTTGGGGTCCAGCGGCGCGTCGCGCTGGTCCAGCGGGTTGAAGTAGCGGCCGGCGGCATTGGCCTGCCACATCTCCACGATGGCGCCGGGCACGCCGCGGCCGTCCTCGTCCAGGATGCGGCCGGAGACCCAGATCAGCTGGCCCTGCGCCAGCTTGCCGTCCACCTGGCTCAGGTTGATGTCGCCCGGGCGCAGCTTGGCGGTCAGGTCCAGCGGGCCGGTGACCTCGCTGCGGGTGACGGGGCGGCGGAACGGGGCGCGGCGCGGGTTGCGGGTGACGGTGTTGGCGTAGTGGGCGATCGGCACCTGCGGCTGGGTTTGCTCGTCATAGGGGCCGAAGAGGTCGGGCGGCAGCTGGTCCATCGGGGCGGGGCCTCTCAGGTGATCAGGATGGGCTCGGCGCTGGCCAGGGCGGCCAGTTGCGCGGGGTCCGGGGTCAGGCCCAGGCCGGGGCCGGCGGGGCAGTGGATATGGCCGTCGCGGATGGTGAGGCTGCCGAGGTCGGCGGCCAGGCCGGGGGTGCCGCAATCCATCGGGTGCGGGCTGTCCATGCCGAAGGCCAGCGCGATGTGGCAGTTGGCGGCGGTGACGACGGCGGACTCGTAAAAACTGTGGACGGCCGGGCGGTGGCCCATGGCGCGGGCGGCCAGCGCCATGTTGCCCAGGCCCTGCACGCCGCCCCACAGGAAGATGTCGCCCAGCACCGTCGCGTGCAGGCCGCGGCGATGCGCGGCGATGAGATGCTCCGGCGCGATGATGCACATGTTGGTGGCGAAGGGCGTCTTCAGGTGGGCGCTGAGGCGGGCCAGGCCTTCCAGACCATCGGCCGGGTCCTCGAAGAACTCCAGGCCCAGCGGGTCCAGCTGGCGGCACAGCGAGAGCGCATCGTGGGTGCTGTAGGCGGCGTTGGGGTCGAAGCGCAGGCGGGCTTCGGGGCCCAGCGTGCGGCGGAGGGCGGTGAGGGCGGCCACGTCCCAGGCCGGGGTATTGCCGGCCGACTTGTACTTGAAGGCGTTGATGCCGAAGCGCGCCTTGAAGCCGGCGGCCAGCTCGGCCACGCGGGCGGTGTTGCCCAAATCCGCCATGTGGGCGGCCAGTTCGGTGCGGTCCACTTTCCGGCCGGGCACGGCGGCGGGCAGCGGGCAGGCCACCGGCAGCGGGCGGACCGGGCCTTCATGGCCCAGCAGGCGGTGCAGCGGTTGGTCGGCGGCCTGGGCGCGGATGTCGTGCGCCGCCAGTTCCAGCCCGGCGAAGGCGGAGAGGGCATTGCGGCCGTCCCGGTTGTCGAAGCCGATGCGGCCGAAGGACCGGCGCAGCGCCGGCATGTCGCGGGCCAGGTCGCGGCCAAGCCAGGTCTTGGCCAGCGCCTGCAGCTTCGGCAGCGCGGTGGCGTGGCTTTCGCCCCAGCCGGTCAGGCCTTGTTCGGTGCGGATTTCCACCACCGTGCGGGCCTGCGTCTCCGTCAGGTACATCGAGGAGACGTAGAGGTCGGTCAGCGGCAGGGCCAGGCGATGCAGGCGAATCTCGCGCACCGTCAGCGCCGGGCCGCTGGGCGGGGGGACGGGTTCGGCCGGGCCGGCGACGGCGCACCCGAATTCGACCGCAAGCGCGGAGGCGCCGGGGCCGCGGAGCGCCAGGGTCACGTCCACGGCGCGGGCCAGGGCGGCGACCTGGCGCAGCGCCGGGGTGCCGAGGGTGGTCGCTGCCACCACCAGGGTCGCCGCCGGCTCCAGGCAGGCGGCCAGCGGGTCGGCGGCGCTGGGCTGGTCGGTGGCGATGCTGGCGGGCGTCATGCGCGGGCGTTTCCCTGGTTGACGATGGTTTACCGCGTCAACCAATCCGCGTCCATGCCCGGCGCGCGGGTGCTACCCCGCCAGCCGCCCCAGCAGCCGGGCATGGCTGCGGGCGCCGTGGCGGAAGCAGGTCAGGTCGAACTTCTCGTTCGGGCTGTGCACCTGGTCGTCGGTCAGGCCGAAGCCCATCAGCAGCGCGTCCAGCCCCAGCAGGCGGCGCATGCTCTCCACCACGGGTATGCTGCCGCCGCAGCCGATGAGGACGGCGGGGCGGCCGTATTCCTCGGCCAGCGCGCCGCGGGCCTCCGTGATCCAGGGGCTGTCGGCCGGCACCTCGATGGCGGGGGAAGCGCCGAAGACCTGGACCTCCACCTTGGCGTCCTCCGGCAGGCGGGCGGCCAGGAAGGCGTGCAGGCCGGCGACCACCTTGGCGGGATCCTGGCCCGGCACCAGGCGGAAGCTCAGCTTGGCGTGGGCCTGGCTGGCGATGACGGTCTTGCTGCCATCCCCGGTGTAGCCGCCCCACAACCCGTTGAGGTCGGCGGTCGGGCGGCTCCACAGGCGTTCCAGCGGCGCGCGGTTGGCCTCGCCGATGCCTTGCGTGAGGCCAATCTCGCCCAGGAATTGGGCGGGGTTGAAGCCGAGGCCGGCCCATTCCGCCTTCTGCGCCGGGGAGGGGTCCACCACGTCGTCGTAGAATTCGGGGATCTGGATGACGCCGTTCTCGTCGTGCAACTGGCCGAGGACGCGGGTCAGCAGGTTCAGCGGGTTCAGCGCCAGGCCGCCATACATGCCGCTGTGCAGGTCGCGGCTGGCGCAGGTCAGGTCGATCTGGGTGTAGACCAGGCCGCGGAGGCGGGTGGACAGGGCGGGAGTGTTCACATCCCACATGCCGGTGTCGCTGATGACGGCCACGTCGGCCTTCAGTTCGGCCGCGTTGGCTTCCAGGAAGGGGTCCAGGCTGGGGGAGCCGATCTCCTCCTCGCCCTCGATCAGCACGGTGCAGCGGACCGGGATGGTTCCGGTCACGGCGTGCCAGGCGCGCAGCGCCTCGATCCACATCATCACCTGGCCCTTGTCGTCCACCGCGCCGCGGGCGCGGACCTGCGGGCCGTTGGGGCCTTGGACGATGGTCGGCTCGAAGGGCGGGGAGGTCCACAGCTCCAGCGGGTCCGGCGGCTGGACGTCGTAATGGCCGTAGAACAGCAGGTGGGGGCCTTTCCCGCCATCAGGGCCGGGGTGGTGGGCGACCACCACCGGGTGGCCGGCGGTGTCCCGCAGGCTGCCGGTGAAGCCGAGCGCGGTGAGCTGCGCCAGCACCCATTCGCCGGCGGCGCGGCAATCCCCGGCATGGGCCGGCTGGGCGGAGACGCTGGGGATGCGGAGCCAGCCCATCAGGCGGGCCTGGGCGGCTTCCTGGTCGGCTTCCAGCGTGGCGAGGACGGCGTCGGTACGTGGGTTCATGCACGGCAGTGCAGCACGGCCGGCGCCCTGTTGGAAGCGGGGCCGAGCCGTGCCAGGATGCCCCGAGAACAAGAGGAAGCGGCATGCTGCACGGACAGCGTGGCATCATCGACGTGGATGTGCATCCCGTCGTGCCCAACATGGCGGCGCTGACGCCCTACATGGACGAGTACTGGCGCGACCAGGTGGTGGAACGCGGCATCAACACCATCGCGTCGCAGAACTACCCGCCGAATGCGCCGAAGACCGCCCGCGCCGACTGGAAGCAGGCCAGCAAGGTCACGGACCTGCAGGCGCAGCTGCTGGACCCCTGGGGGGTGGAGATGGCGATCTGCACGCCGCTCTACGGCACGCAGATGGTGATGAACGCCGACATGGCGCGCGCCTTCACCCGGGCGCTGAACGACTGGACCCGGGCCGAGTGGCTGGACCGCGACAGCCGGCTGCGGGCTTCCATTGTGCTGCCGATGCACGACGCCGAGCATGCGGTGGAGGAGATCGAGCGGCTGGCGCCCGATAAGCGCTTCGTGCAGGCGCAGGTGCTGGTGATGGGCGAGACGCCCGCCGGCAAGCGGCAGCACTGGCCGGTGTACCAGGCCTGCGTGAAGCACGGGCTGCCGCTGGCGATCCACGCCGGCAGTTGCTTTCGCAACCCGGTCACGAGCGTGGGTTGGCCCAGCTGGTACCTGGAGGAATATTCCGCCCAGGCGCAGGGCTTCCAGAGCACCCTGGGCAGCCTGATCACCGAGGGCGTGCTGAGCAAGTTCCCGGAGCTGAAGATTGTGCTGCTGGAGAGCGGCGTGACTTGGCTGATGCCCTTCCTCTACCGGTTGCAGAAGACCTGGAAGGGCACGCGCTTCGAGATCCCCTGGGTGGACCGGCCGCCGATAGAGCTGGTGCGGGACCAGGTGCGGTTGAGCTGCCAGCCCTTCGACGCGCCGCCGGACGTGGTGCCGCGCGTGCTGGACATGCTGGGCAATGACGACATGCTGATGTGGGCCAGCGACTGGCCGCATTGGCAGTATGATGGCGACGAGGCGATTCCGCCGGGCATGCCGGAAGCCTTGCTGCCCAAGCTGATGCGCGGCAACGCGCTGGCCACCTACACCCGGCTGCGGGAAGGAGTGACGGCATGAACGTGATCCAGCCCATTCGCGGCAAGTCCAAGCCGCCGGCGGCAACGCTCGGCCTGGTGGATGTGGACATCCACCCGCGGATGAAGAAGCCGACCGACCTGAACCCCTGGCTCAGCAAGCGCTGGCAGGAGCACCTGGAGACCTACGGCATACGGGCGCGCCATGGGTTCGTCGGTGGGCAGCCGCCTTTCCCCAAGGCGCAGCCGCTGGCCTGCCGGCGGGACGCTTGGCCGCCGGGCGGCGGCACGCCGGCGAGCGACCTGGACTTCCTGCGGTTTCAGCTGCTGGACCAGTACGGCGTGGATGTCGGCGTGCTGAACCCGCTGCAGCCGAGCGGCCAGGGCGACAACAACAACGAGTTCTCCGCCGCGCTGGCGCATGCGGTGAACGAGTGGCAGCTGGAGGCTTGGCTGCGGAAGGAACCGCGGCTGCGGGGTTCCGTGGTGGTGCCGTATGATGATGGCCCGGCCTCGGCGCGCGAGATCGAGAAGCGCGCCGGCGACCCGAACTTCTGCCAGGTGCTGATGATGAGCCGCACCGCGGAGCCCGCGGGCAAATCGCGGTACTGGCCGATCTATGAAGCGGCCGAGGCGGCGGGGCTGCCGGTGGCGTTCCACGCCTTTGGCTACAGCGGCTGGGCGATGACCAATGGCGGCTGGCCGAGCTTCTACACCGAGGAAGTCAGCGAACACGCGGTTTCCGCGCAGAACCAGGTGGTCAGCCTGGTGGTGGAGGGGGTGTTCGAGCGCTTCCCCAAGCTGAAGGTGGTGATGATCGAGTGCGGCTTCGCCTGGGTGCCCAACGTGGCCTGGCGGCTCGACCAGCACTGGAAGCAGCTGCGCGGCGAGGTGCCGCACCTGCGGAAGAAGCCCAGCGAATACATCCGCGACAACATCTGGTTCTCCACCCAGCCGATGGAGGACCCGGAGCGGCCGGAACACCTGCTGGACATCATGAGCTGGATCGGCTGGGACAAGATCCTGTTCGCGTCGGACTATCCGCACTGGGATTTCGATGATCCGCTGCTGGCGCTTTCCGGCGCGATCAGTGCGGAGAAGCGGCGCGACATCTATGGCGGCAACGCCATCAAGCTGTACGGGCTGTAGCCATGGCGCGTTGGGTTGTGGCGCGGGCGGAGGATGTGCCGCCCGGCGAGCATAAGCGTGTCGAGGCCGGTGGCCGGCCGATTGCGCTGTTCAACCTGGGTGGCGAGTTCTTCGCCATGGTGGACAAGTGCCCGCACCAGGGCGGCAGCCTGTGCGCCGGGACCATCAGCGGGCATGTGACCTCGCCGGAACCGGGGGTGTACCACTACGCCCGCCGTGGCGAGATGGTGCGCTGCCCCTGGCACTACTGGGAATTCGATATCCGCACCGGGCAAAGCTGGTTCGACCCGGCCAAGACCAAGGTGCGGCAATACCCCGCGCATGTGGAAAGCGGCGCGCAGCTGCAGCAAGGCCCCTACAAGGCCGAGACGCTGCCCGTGACCATTGAAGACAACTACGTCGTCATCGAAGCCTGAGAGGAAAAGCCAGCATGGCCGTCGCCCTGATCGTCGAGTTTCACATCAAGCCGGGCAGCCATGCCGCGTTTGACGCCATCATCCGCGAGCATGCCAAGCTGACCAAGCAGGAGGAGCCGGGCTGCATGCAGTTCGACGTGCTGCAGCCCAAGGGCAAGGACGGCGCCGACCTGTCCAAGGTGTGCCTCGTGGAGGTCTACAAGGACGACGACGCCTTCAAGGCGCATGGCGCCAACCCGCGCCTGGCCAAGGTGCGTGAGGCGTACACGGACCTGATCAGCGATCGCAAGATCACCATCTGCGAGATGTGAGATGAAGCACCTGTTCGCCTTGCTGGCGTTGCTCCTCGTGGCGGCGCCGGCGGGCGCGCAGGAATGGCCGCAGCGGCCGGTGCGGGTCATCGTGGCCTACCCGGCCGGCGGCGTGCTGGACGTGATCACGCGGGCGGTGATGGAGCCGCTGCGCGAGAAGCTGGGCCAGCCGGTGGTGGTGGAGAACCGCAGCGGCGGCAATGGCTACATTGGCCTGGAAGCCTGCGCGCGGGAGCAGGACCAGCACACCTTCTGCGCCGTCACCATCGAAGTGATGGTGTTCCACCCCTTCGTGGAGCGTGAGAATTTCCCGCGCATCGCCAGCCTGCAGCCGGTGACCCAGTTCACCCGCGGCGGCGGCGTGATCTTCGCCAACAATGATGTGCCGGTGCGGGACCTGCGGGAGTTCGTCGGCTGGGCGCGGCAGCGGCCGGGGCAGCTCAACTACAGCAGCTTCGGCATGGGCAGCACGCCGCACATCGTCATGGAATGGCTGAAGGCGACCGAGCGGCTGGACATGACGCATGTGCCGTATCGCGGCAGCCCCGAGGCGATGAACGAGGTGATCGGCGGACGCATCCAGCTCAGCTACACCGGCATGGGTTTCGCGCTGCCGCAGATCCGCGCGGGGCGGGTGAAGGCGCTGGCGGTGGCCGGCGACCGGCGCTGGCCGCAACTGCCTGACGTGCCGAGCCTGCGCGAACTGGGCTTCGACTACCCCTATGCCGGCGGCTGGTTCGGCCTGGTGGCGCCGGAAGCCAGCGCGCCGGCGACGCGGCGGCGCATGGCCGCGGCGATCGGCGAGGTGGTGCGCGACCCGGCCTTCCGCACCCGGGTGCTGGAGCCGCAGGCCTATGAAGCCATCGGCAATACGCCGGACGAGTTTGCCGGCGTATTGGCGGCGGAACGCGAGCGCGGCGCGGCGTTGGCGCGGCTGGCGGGGTTCTGAGATGGTGGTGGGGCTACAGCCCCACCACCATCCGCGGCAGCCACAGCGCAATCTCCGGGAAGACCACCACCAGGGCCAGCGCCACGAACATCGCCAGGATCATCCAGCTGACCCAGGGGATGGTGCTTTCCATGGTCACGCCGGCGATGCGGCAGCTGACCATCAGGTTCACCGCCAGCGGCGGGGTGAATTGGCCGATGGCGATCTTCATGGTCAGCAGCACGCCGAACCAGGTCAGGTCCCAGTGATACGCCTGGGCGATGGGGATCAGCACCGGCAGCAGGATCAGGAAGATCGAGACGCCATCCAGGAACATGCCGATGATGATCAGCGCGATCATCAGCAGCGCGATGGTGCCGTATTCCCCCAAGCCCAGCCCGACGATCCAGTTGGCGATGGGCGCCACGATGCCGAGGGTGCTCGTGCTCCAGGCGAAGACCGAGGCGAGCGCGATGACGACCAGGATGGTGGCGGAAAGCTCGCCGGCCTCGACCAGCATCTCGTACACGTCGCGCAGCGTCAGCGTGCGGTAGACCACGAAGCCGATGAACAGGCCGTAGGCCACGGCCATGACCGCGGCCTCGGTAGGGGTGAAGGCGCCGGTGCGCATGCCGCCCAGGATGACGACGGGTGCCATCAAGCCCCAGAAGGCTTCCTTGAAGGTCTGCCAGACCGAAAGCGCCTCGCGGTCCGGCGACTTGCCGCCGAAATCCTTCACCATGCTGATGACGACGATGGGCACGATGATGGCGATGCCCGCCAGGATGCCCGGGAACATGCCGGCCATGAAGATGGCGGGCACCGAGACGCCGGGCACCAGCACGGCATAGACGATGAAGGCGATGGAGGGCGGGATCAGGATGTCGGTGGCCGCCGCCGCGCCGACGACGCTGGCGATGAAGCTGCGGGGGTAGCCGTCCTTCATCATGCTGCGCGTCACCACCTGGCCGACGGCGGCGGAGGTGGCCGGGCCGCTGCCGGAGATGCCGCCGATGACCATGGCCACCAGCACCGCCACCGAAGCCAGCGCGCCGCGCCCGGCGCCGACCAGCGCGGTCATGAAGCGCACCAGGCGCAGCGCCACGCCGGTGCGGTCGAACACGCTGCCGACCAGGACGAACATCGCTATCGCCATCAGCGGGTACTTGGCGATGCCGGCATAGACATTGGTGGGCACCGCGGCGATGGCCTGGTCCGCCAGGGAGATGGCCAGCGTGCCGGCCAGGCCCAGCGCCACGCCGATGGGCACGCCCGCCAGCAGCATGGCGACGAAGGCGAGGAAGAGGATGGTGCCGGTCACGCGAGGGACTCCGGCTCATGCTCGCCGCGGATCACGCGGACCATGCGGCCCACGGCGCGCGCCATCACCGCCAGGGACAGCAGCGGCAGCCAGATGCTGTACAGCCATTGCGGGTTTTCCAGCCCGCCGGACATGATCTCGAAGCGGTATTCGTCCCAGGTCATCAGCCCGCCCCAGACAAGCAGGATGCCGAACATCAGCACCAGCAGCCCCAGCGCCAGCAGCTCGAACGCCCGGCGCAGCGGCGGGCGCAGCCCATCCACGAAATAGCCGATGCGGATCTGCCGGCCGGCCGCCGTGGCCAGGCCGGTGCCCAACAGCGCCAGCACCACCATCAGGGCGATCGAGTATTCCTCGGTGAAGGCGAGCGAGACGTTGGACAGGTAGCGCACCACCACATTGGCGAAGGTGATGAGGGCCATCGCCCCCATCACCCCGGCGATGAGCACCTTCTCCACCGTCAGCGGCACCGCGGTGCGCGGTTCCGCCTGCGGTGCCGTGGGGTCGAACTCGACGCTCACGGCAGGGGCCTGGCGTGAGCGACGCTCAAGGCACCCGTCCCTGCGTGAGCAAGGCTCACGACACCCGTCCCTGCGTGAGCAAGGCTCAAGGCACCCGTCCCTGCGTGAGCGAAGCTCAAGGCACCCGTCCCTGCGTGAGCGAAGCTCACGACGCCGCGCGGATGACGCGCTCGGCCTTCTGCACCAGGTCGTTGCCGATGGTGGCGGCCCACTTGTCGAAGACCGGGCGGGTGGCCTGGGCGAAGACGCGCTTCTCGGCGTCGGTCAGGCCCACCACCTCGATGCCGCGCTTCTTCAGCTCGTCGAAGGCGCTGCGGTCGTTGTTCTCGCCCAGGCCCTTGCGGGTGACGCCGATCTCATAGGCGCCGGCGTCGCGCGCGGCCTGGCGCACCAGCTCCTGATCGGCGGCGTTGAACTGGGACATCACCTGCTTGCCGGCGGCGAAGACCAGGGGGTCGTTGACGTAGTTCCACACCGTCAGGTGCTTCTGCGCCAGCGTGTCCATGCGGAAGGCCAGGTACAGGTTGATCGGGTTCTCCTGCCCGTCCACCGCGCCGGTGCTCAGCGCCGGCTGCAGGTCGGCGAAGGACATCTGCACCGGGTTGGCGCCCAGGCCTTCATAGATGTCCTTGAAGATGTTGCCGGCGGCGAAGCGGATCTTCAGGCCGCGCAGGTCGGCGGGGGTGTGGATCGGCCGCTTGGAGTTGCTGATCTCGCGGAAGCCGTTCTCGCCCCAGGCCAGCGGCAGGATGTCGCGGGCTTCCAGCACCTTGAAGAAGTCGCGGCCGACCTCGCTGCGCAGCAGGGCGTCGAACGCCTTGTGGTCCGGCATCAGGAAGGGCAGCTGGAACAGCGCGGCTTCCTTGACCTGCGGGCTGATGTTGATGGTGGAGTAGACGCAGAAGTCGATGACGCCCTGGCGCATGGCCAGCATCTCGCGCGTCTGGTCGCCGCCGACCAGCTGGCTGCCGGGGTAGGTCTTGACGTTGATCCGGCCGCCGGAGCGCTCGGTGATCAGCTCGGCCCACTTGAAGGCGCCGTCGGCGAAGGGGATCGGGCGGTTGCCGACCACCGACATCTTGTATTCCGGGCGGTACTGGGTCTGCGCGCGCGCAACGAAGGGCAGGGCCAGGCCGGCGGCAAGGGCGCCGCGGCGGGTGGTGAGGATGCTCATTGGCGTTTCTCCCGCAGGGGTTTTCTGCGGGAACGGGTGCGACGATGCGGGGGCAAAAGCAAGGGGTAAAGCGCGCCAGGGGCAGGCCAATGGTCAGCTCAGCTCCAGCACCGCGATGTGGCCCTCGGCCGCCGGCCAGCAACGGCCGACCAGGCGCTGCTGGTTGAACAGCCCGGCGATGGAGGTGTTCAGCCGCTGCGGGCCGAGCCGCGCCGTGACCGTGGCGCTGGCCGGCACCCCGCGCGGCACCTGGCTGGCATCCGGCTCCCGCCCATCCAGCAGCACCACGTCGCGCGGCAGGCCGAAATAGGCGCGGGGCCGAGTGAACTGCACCACGGCGCCGGCGGCGCGGTCCTCGGCCGAAAGCGGCCGGGCCGGGCGCAGGTGCACCAGGTTGGAGGAGCGCGGGAAGGGCTGGCGGTAGAAATGCGTGGTCGGGTAGTCCTGGGCGCTGACCACGATCTCCAGGTGCCAGTCCGGCCCGACCGTCACCGGGCCCCAGACGCCGTCGCCGCGCGTCACCCGCTTCAGGATCGGTGGGCCCATCCGCAGCCCGGCGGCGTCCACCCGATGCACCTCCACCGTGGCGCCGGCCAGCGGCTTGTTGGTCTGCACCCCGCCCGGCGTGCCGGTGACGCGGCCGTTCAGCACGGGCCGGCCCTCGGGCATGATGTCGAGGCGCGATGGCTCCGTGCCGGTGATGAAGCGGTACATCTCGCGGAAGGCGCGCGGGCTGTAGGCGGTCTCCCGGTGGTCCACGCCGGGCAGCACCAGGTTGGTGGCGCCGCGCAGTTCCGGCCCGGCGGCGTCCACCCCGGTGGGGGTGCCGGCGCGGCCGATGTAGCGGCCATCCGGCTGGGCATACAGGTCGTTCATGTCGCTGCGGAGCGTCAGGAAGGCGGTGCCATCCACCACGTCGGTGGTGCCGCCGTTCAGCTTGCGGAGGAAGGCGGAGCGGGCGTTGAACTCGCTGTTCGGGCGCCAATCCGCGCTGTCCCACACGCCATGGTTCGGCGTGCCGCTCAGCACGGCGTGGGAGACCTCGGCGCCGCCGTTGTCGTGCAGCACGTGGTTGCGGATGGGGTAGCCGCCGCGGCTGTTGCCGACCAGCGCCACCCGCGCGGCCCCGGTGCGGCGGCGCAGCGCGGCGATGGCACGGGCCGTCGCGGCCAGGAACTCGGCGGAGGAGGAGCGGTTGGGCTGGGCTACGCCGTCGTCGTCGCGCGCCAGCGGGTTCTCCAGCTCCAGCGCGGCCATGCTTTCCCGCGGGAAGCCGTTGCTCTCGAACCGCCAGAGCGTGGTGGTCCACAGCGCGCCGTGGTCGCCATTGCCGTGGATGAACAGGATGGGCGGCGGCGCGGCGGGGGCCGGCTGGGCCTGGGCCGGGCGGATCAGCGGAGACAACAGGGGAAGCGCCAGCGGGGCGGCGGCGGCGCGCAACAGGGAACGACGGTTCATGGCCTGGTGTCCTCCGCGGTGGTGCCCGTTGTGGCAAGCTTTACCGGGTTTCGCCGGGAAGGCGAGGGGCGCCGGCCTGGGTTGCCCCGGCGTGGCGGCATTGCTGTCCCGCAGCCGTGTGGGGCCGCCGGCACGCACCGGCATTGCTGCGGCGCAGCGCAAGCTGCTAGCCAGGGGGATGCCCGTGATCTCCTGGTACCTGGTCGTCGTGCTGGCCGCGCTGACCGCCATCGGCCCGATCTCCACCGACATCTACCTGCCCAGCTTCCCGGCGCTGGCGGCCGAGTTCGCCACCGGCCCGGCGGCGGTGCAGCGCACGCTGGCGGCCAGCTTCATCGGCATGGCGCTGGGCCAGGCGGTGTACGGCCCGGTATCGGACCGCTTTGGCCGGCGGCTGCCCATGCTGGTGGGCATGGCGATCTTCACCCTGGCCTCGGTGGGCTGCGCGCTGGCGCCGGGCATCCTTTCCCTGACCGGGCTGCGCCTGGTGCAGGCGCTGGGCGGCTGCGCCGGCGTGGTGGTGGCGCGCGCCATGGTGCGCGACCTGGCCGAGGGCGCCGCCATGGTGCGGCTGATGGCCCGGCTGATGCTGGTCTTCGCGCTGGCGCCGATCCTCGGCCCCAGCATCGGCGGCTGGCTGCTTTCCGCCATGGGCTGGCGCGCGGTGTTCTGGCTGCTGGCGCTGTACGGCGCGGCGGCGATGGCGGCGGTGTGGCTGCTGCCGGAAAGCCTGCCGCCGGAGCGGCGCCAGCGCGGCGGCGCGGCCAGCGTGCTGCGGACCTATGGCCGGCTGCTGCGGGACCGGCGGTTCATGGCCTATGCGCTGGGCGGCACGCTCGGCATGGGTGGCATGTTCGCCTACATCGCCGGCTCGCCCTTCGTGTTCATGCACCTGCACGGGATTTCGCCGCAGGGCTACGGGCTGTACTTCGGCGCCAATGCGCTGGGCATCATGGCCGTGGCGCAATGGGTCGGGCGGCTGGCGGCGCGGGTGCCGCCGGCGCGGATATTGGCGTGGGGGCAGGGCGCTTCCGTGGCGGCGGCGCTGGTGCTGGTGCTGGTGGCGGCCACCGGCTGGGGCGGCTTCCCGGCGCTGGTGGCCACGCTGTGGTGCTACATCGCCAGCCTGGGCGGGATCATGCCGGTCTCCACCGCCCTGGCCATGTCGGCGCAGGGCAAGGTGGCGGGCAGCGCCTCGGCGGTCATCGGCGTGCTGCAATTCGGCATCGGCGCCGGGGCGGGGCTGTTGGTTTCCCTGCTGGGGGAAGGCACCGCCCTGCCGATGGCGCTGGCCATGGCGCTGTGCGGCGGGGCCGGGCTGGTGCTGCGGGTGGTGCTGGCGCGGTAGGGGCTCAGCCGGGCAGGGGCAGCAGCTCGTGCCGCCAGGTGACGCCGGACCGCACCACCTTGGCGGGGGCGCCGGCCGCCACGCTGTTGCCCGCGATGCTGCCGCTGACCACCGAGCAGGCGCCGATGATCGACCCGGCCTGGATGTGCGCGCCCTTCAGGATCATGGCGCGGACGCCGACCCAGACCCGGTCCTCGATGGCGACGCTGGCGGCGGGGTTGATGCGCTGGCCGGTCGCGGCGTCCACGATGGAGTGCATGTCGCTGATCGAGACATCGATCTCGCTGGCGAAGAGGCAGCCGGTGCCGATGGCGATCTCGCCGGGTTCATGCAGCAGCAGGCGCAGCGTGCCGCCGATGCCGGTCCCGGCGCCGATGGTCACCCTGCCCTGGGTGGCGGCGTGGACGAAGAGGTCGCCGAGGCCGCAGGCCTGGCCAATCTCCACGGCGCAGGCGGTGCCCAGCTCAAGGTGCAGGTCGCCGGCCTGGCAGCCGGGGCCGATGGCGATGCGGCTGTCCGGGCCGTGGATGAGCAGCCCTCGCCCGGCCGGGCGCGGCCCCGCCGCGTGGGTGAAGTTGGCGCCGACCTCCACGGTGGCGCGGTCCTTGGCGCGGACCAGCAGGTCGCCGAGATGCCCGCCCTCGCCGATGCTGACGGCGCAGGCGGAGCCGACCTCGATGCGGAGGCCGGTTGCCCGGCAGCCGGCACCGATCTCGATGCGGTTGCCGTCGCCGGTGATGATGATCTCGCCCTGAAGGTCGCCGGGCGCGACGAGGACGGTGTTGCCCTGGCCCTGGTCGCGGATGGTCAGCCGGCTGCGGCGCGGCGGGGTACCGGCCAGTCGCCTGGCGAAATGGCGCAGGGCATCAAGGGCTTTCGTCATGCCCCAGGGGTATCAAGGCAATACCCGCGGGTCCAGCCGGCCGGCGGGTGGCGCTACTTCGGCACCTGGCCGCGCAGCACGTGCTTCTGGATCTTGCCGGTGCTGGTGCGCGGCAGTTCCGTGAACACCACCAGCTTGGGGCACTTGAAGCCGGCCAGGTGCTGGCGGCAATGGGCGATCAGCTCGGCCTCCGTCGCGGCCATGCCGGCGCGGAGTTCGATGAAGGCGCAGGGCACCTCGCCCCACTTGTCGTCCTGCTTGGCCACCACGGCGGCCAGCGCCACGGCGGGGTGCTTGTAGAGGGTGTCCTCCACCTCGATGCTGCTGATGTTCTCGCCGCCGGAGATGATGATGTCCTTGCTGCGGTCGCGCAGCTGGATGTAGCCGTCGGGGTACTTCACCGCCAGATCGCCGGTGTGGAACCAGCCACCGGCAAAGGCCTTCTTCGTCGCCTCGGGGTCCTTCAGGTAGCCCTTCATCACCACGTTGCCGCGCATCATTACCTCGCCCATGGTGGAGCCATCGGCCGGTACCGGGGCCATGGTCTCGGCGTCCATCACGTCCAGGCCTTCAAGTGCCAGGTAGCGCACGCCCTGGCGGGCCATCAGCCGGGCCTGGTCGGGGGCGGGCAGGGCGTTCCAGGCGGCGTTCCATTCGTTGACCACGGCGGGGCCATAGACCTCGGTCAGGCCGTACACATGCAGCACGTTGAAGCCGGCCGCGCCCATGGCCGCCAGCACGGCTTCCGGCGGCGGCGCGCCGGCGACGACGAACTGCACCTGGCGGGCCAGCGCCGGGCGCTGCGCGGCGGGCGTCTCCAGCAGCGTCGCCATGACAACGGGGGCGCCGCACATGTGGGAAACGCCGTGCTCGGCCATCAACTGCCACATCAGGGCGCCGCGCACGGCGCGCAGGCACACATGGGTGCCGACCACGGCGCAGACGGTCCAGGGGAAGCACCAGCCGTTGCAGTGGAACATCGGCAGCGTCCACAGGTACACCGGGTGCCGGGCCATGCTGGCCGAGAGCACGTTGCCGGTGGCCAGCAGGCAGGCGCCGCGATGGTGATAGACCACGCCCTTCGGCCGCCCGGTGGTGCCGCTGGTGTAGTTCAGCGTGATCGCATCCCATTCATCCGCCGGCATCGGCCACGCAAAGCCGGCGTCACCCTCGGCGATGAAGGCCTCGTAGGGCTGGCCGCGGAGCGTATTGGCGCGGGCGGAATCGGGTGCCTCGGGGTCGTCCACCTCGATGATGATGGGCTTGGCCTTGGCCTGCAGCAGCGCCAGGCGCAGCAGCGGGATCAGCTCCTTGTCCACGATGATGGCCTTCGCCTCGCCGTGGTCCAGGATGTAGGCGATGGTGTCGGCGTCCAGCCGGGTGTTCAGCGCGTTCAGCACGGCGCCGGACATCGGCACGCCGTAATGCGCCTCCACCATCTCCGGGATGTTGGGCAGCAGGGCGGCCACCGTGTCGCCCCGGCCGATGCCGCGTTGCGTCAGCGCGCTGGCCAGTTGCACGGCGCGGTCGCGCAGCGCGCGGTAGGGCCGGCGCAACGCGCCATGCACCACGGCGATGTGGTCCGGAAAGGTCTGCGCCGCGCGTTCCAGGAACAGCAGCGGGGTCAGCGGCTGGTGGTTGGCGGGCAGCTGTTCCAGGCCCAGGGCGTACATCGACATCAGCGGTGCTTCCATTGCGGCTGGCGCTTGGCCACGAAGGCACCGATGCCCTCGGCGGCGTCCTCGGCCAGCAGGTTCTCGACCATCACCTCGCCGGCCAGGGCGTAGGCTTCCGGCAGCGGCAGCCCGGCCTGGCGGTGGAAGGTGCGCTTGCCCATCCGCACCGCCAACCCGCTGCGCCCGGCGATCTGCCGCGCCAGGGCCAGGGTGGCCTCCGCCAGTTCGGCGTCCGGCACCACGCGGTTGATCAGGTGCATGGCCAGGGCGGCCTCGGCGCCGACCATCTGGCCGGTCAGCAGCATTTCCATCGCGGCCTTGCGCGGCACGGCCCGGGAAAGCGCGACGCCGGGCGTGGAGCAGAACAGCCCGATATCCACCCCCGGCGTGCAGAACCGGGCGGAGGCCGCGGCCACGGCCAGGTCCGCGGTGGCCACCAGCTGGCAGCCGGCGGCGGTGGCCACGCCCTGCACGCTGGCGATGACCGGCTGCGGCAGGGCGGTGATGGACTGCATCAGCCGGCCGCAGGCAGCCATGGTGCGGGTGAACTGCTCGCGCCCGGCATCGGCCCCGGCGCGGGCGGCGGTGATTTCCTTCAGGTCGTGCCCGGCGCAGAACACCGGGCCTGCGGCGGCCAGCACCACGCAGCGCACGCCGTCATCCACCGCCAGCGCGTCCAGCTGCGCCTGCAGCGCCGCCATCATGGCCAGGGAGAGGCTGTTGCGCTGGGCCGGGCGGTTCAGCGTCAGCACCGCGACGGCATCGGCATCGGCGCGCAGCACGTAGGGCGCTGGTTCAGACTGCGGTGCGGCTGACATCGGCGGCGCCTCCTCGTTGCCCAGGGAGGTAGCGCGGCGGGGGGCGGGGCGCCAGGGGGCGGTGGCTGTGCGGCCGCTGTAAAGCCGCGCAAAGCCCGGCCGCCGCGGGCTATTCCGCGGTGATCCCGGCCTCGCGGATCAGCGCGCCCCAGCGGGCATCCTCGGCGGCGATGCGGGCGGCCAGCGGGCCGCGCGGGGTGCTGACCACCTCGGCGCCCAGCCCGGCGAAGCGGTCCCGCAGCGCCGGGTCGGCGGCGGCGGCGGCGACGAAGGCCTCCAGCGCGGCGGCCACGGCTTCCGGCAAGCCGGCCGGGCCGCCGACCGCAAGCCAGGACAGCGCCTCGAACCCCGGCAGCGTCTCCGCCACCGCCGGCAGCTCCGGCGCCAGGGGGGAGCGGGCGGCACCGGTCACGGCCAGGGCGCGCAACTTGCCGTCCCGCGCCAAAAGCAGCGCGGAAGGGGCGGCGTCGAGCATCAGCGGCACGCGGCCGGCCATCACGTCGCGCAGCGCGTCGGGGCTGCCGCGGTAATGCACTACCTCGCAGGCCAGGCCCCAGCGGCGCAGCAGCGCCACCGTGGCCAGATGCGGCACCACGCCGGCGCCGGGCGTGGCGCAGAGTGGCGGTTGCAACTGCGCAGCGACCCAGGCGCGCAACCCCGCCAGGTCGGTAACGGGCAGGGCGGGGTTGACCAGCACCAGCGCCGGGTAGCGGGCGAACTCCGCCACCGGCGCCAGGTCGCGCGCGGGGTCGAAGCCCAGCTGGGCGTAGAGGTGCCGATTGATGGAGAGCGTGGCGGCGAACAGGGTGCCGATGGTGCTGCCATCGGCCGGCGCGCGGGCCAGCGCGGAGGCCGCCAGGTTGCCGGCGGCGCCGGGGCGGTTCTCCACCACCACGGGTTGGCCTGCTTCAGCCTGGAGGCGCTGGGCAAGCAGGCGGGTCAGCAGGTCTGGTGAGGCGCCGGGCGGGAAGCCCACCAGCCAGCGCACCGGGTGTTCCGGCCAGGCGGCGCCGGCGGGCGTGGTGGCCAGCAGCAGCGCCGCCAGCAGCCAGCGGATCATGGCCCCGGCTCAGGCGGCATAGGCGTATTCGGCCGTGCCGGTCCAGGCGTTGCGGCGCAGCAACGCGGTCATGTGGCGGGCGATGGCGCCCATGCCGCTGACACCGGCGCGGGCCTCGGCTTCCGGGTTGTAGTTGGTGTTGGTGTTGACATCGTAGCACCAGGCCTGGCCGGCCGCGTCGGTGGCGAATTCAATGGCGCCGATGCCGATGTTGTTGGCGGCCAGGAAGGCTTCCCAGCGCGGGATGAGCGGATGGGTGAAGCCCTGGAGGACCTGGAACTTCGGCGCCGGCGCGACGGCCGGGCAGACCAGGTTGTCCAGCTGGCAGACATCGGCGGGGCAGAGCTCGAAGCCCTCCGACGTATCCACGCGCACGGCGTAGAGAAACTTGCCGCCGACGAACTCGGCGCGGGTGATGAAGGGCTCCGGCGCGCGGATGTAGCGCTGCACCAGCCAGATGCCGTCGCGCGGCTGGCTGTGCTCGTCGTTGCTGCCGGCGATCTGGGCCAGCGCTTCCTCCAGCGCGGGGGCCGAGAGCAACAGCCGCACGCCGAGGCCCTTGCCGGCGCGGTTGTGCTTCAGGATGACGGGGTAGCCCAGCTTTTCCGCGGCCTGCCGGATGTTGCCGGTGCCCACCACGGCGATGGTCGGCGGCGCCTGGATGTTGAAGGCGGCCAGCGCCTGGTACTGCGCGACCTTGCTGACTTCCAGCTGCAGGGCGCGGCGGCCGTTGACCACGGTGCGGCCATGGCGCTCCAGCCACTCGATCACGGCGGCCGCATATTCCGGCGCGTAGGTGTGGCCGCGGGTGTGCGAGGAGGCGCTCATGCGGTTGTAGAATACGCCCTGGGGCGGCGCGACCGTCAGGTCCAGCATGCCCTGGTCCAGGAACATTTCCGAATGGGGCGTGCCCAGCGCGGCCAGCTCGCGCTTCAGCGGCTCAATCCACGCGGAATTTTCGTGAATGATGAAGGCCTTGGACATCGGCGGAACTCCTCGCTCGGGCCGCGGCGGGAAGCGATTCCACGCGGCCGAGGGGGATAGTGCGATCCACGATGGGGGAATGCAAGCGGCAATTCACCGATGCTGGGTGGTATTATGCATTTGGCGCTGTGGAATGCATTCCATCCACGCGCCCGGTGGTGGGGCAGGGCGCCGGGCCGCCCATCCTGCCGTTGATCCGGCAGGCAGGCGGCCCGGCGTGTCAGGCCAGGCTAGACCGGGGTGAACATGGTGGCCGGCGGCGAGCCTTCCTGCGTCGGCTTGAACACCACCTTCACCTTCTGGCCGATCTTCAGGCTGTCCAGGTCGCAATCGACGATGTTGGTGAACAGGCGCGGGCCCTCATCCAGCTCGACATAGGCCACCGAGAACGGCTCCTTGGTCCGCATGACCGTGAAGCTGTAGATCGTGCCGGTGCCCTTGGCCTCGACCAATTCCACATTCGGGGAAAGGGTGAAGGGCGAGCAGCCGCGCGGGTAGAAGAAGTGCTTGTTGGTGTCCTTGCACAGACCGATCAGCAGCCGGCCTTCGCTGGCGGCGTCGAAGTAGGGCTTGTTGGTCGGGTCGACCTGGATCGCCATCAGCTTGCGGTTAGAGGCGGGGGTCATGGGCGTTACTCCCGTTCCATGATGAGGGTGGCGCTGCCGTGCCGGGTGCCGAGCAACCCGCCAGTGCCGTGGGCGAGCACGAGGGAATGGTCCTTCACCTGCACCGCCGGGTGGGCCTCGCCACGGGCCTGGCGGACGGCCTCGATCACCTTGGTGATGCCGCCGCGGTTGGCCGGGTGGTTGTTGCACAACCCGCCGCCATCCGTGTTGAAGGGCAGCTTGCCGACGCCGGAGATCAGGTTGCCGTCGCTGACGAAGGCGCCGCCCTTGCCCTTCTCGCAGAAGCCAAGGTCTTCCAGCTGGCAGAGCACCGTGATGGTGAAGCTGTCATAGATGCTGGCGTACTTGATGTCGGACGGCTTGACGCCGGCTTCCTCGAAGGCGCGGGCGCCGGAGAAGCGGGCGCCGCTGTAGGTCAGGTCGATGTAGCCGCCGGCTTGGTTCTTCGTCGCCTCGCCAGCGCCGATCACCTTTACCAGCGGGCGCTTCAGCGACTTCGCGATCTCCGGGCTGGCCACGATCAGCGCGCCGCCGCCATCGGTGATGACGCAGCAGTCCAGCCGGTGCAGCGGGTCCGAGATCATCGGGCTGTTCACCACGTCCTCGACCGTCACGACCTTGCGCAGCTTGGCGTGCGGGTTGTGCTGGGCGTGGTGGCTGGCGGCCACCTTGATCCAGGCGAGCTGCTCGGAGGTGGTGCCGAACTCGTACATGTGGCGCATGGCCACTATGGCGTAGGCATTGGCCACGGTGCGGCCATAGACCATCTCGAAGGGGTCGTCCGGCACGTTGACGCCCCAGGTGCGGGGCGCGGTGCCGGTGGCCATCGCCTCGCTGGCCGGGCGGCCCGCCAGGGTGATGAGCACGCAGGAAGCGCGGCCCAGCGCGATGGCCTGGATGGCGTGGGCCACGTGCAGCAGGTAGCTGCTGCCGCCGACATCGGTGCTGTCGATGAAGCGCAGCTTGGTGAAGCCCAGGTAGTCCGCGATGTTCAGCGGGCCGAGGCCGGGCGCGTCGCCGGCGCAGATGTAGCCGTCGATGTCGTCCTTGCTGAGGCCGGCATCCTGCAGCGCGCCCCAGGCGACTTCCGCGTGAAGCTGCGAGACCGATTTGTCGCTGGCCAGCCTGGTCGGGTGCTCATAGGCCCCGACGATGTAGCCCTTGCCCTTGATACTCATGCGTTCCTTCCCGAAAGCGGTTGGAACGCAGGGTTTCTTGAAGGGGCGCGGGCGTCAAGCCGGGCGCCTCAGCTGGCGCTGGCGAAGAGCTTGCCGGTCAGCTTGCTGTCCTGGCTGCCCAGCAGCACCGATTCCACCAGGGTCTTGGCCGCGGCCTCCCCCAGGCTGGATCCGGCAAAGCTGCGGAACTTGGCCACCGCCTCGGTCTCGCTCATCGGCGCCTCGGGGTCGCCCAGCACCGGCTCGGCGCGGGCGCTCAGCGTGCCGTCGCTCATTTCCAGCGTCAGATGGGCTGCGCGGCGGCCGGCGGCGGTATAGGCGGAGTCCTCGATCACCTCGATCCGCGACTCCAGGGCGCGGATGCGCGGGTCGCCCAGCGCGGTCTCGTTGAACGCATCCGGGTCCAGGTTGCCGCGGGCCAGGGCGGCGGCGCAGGCCCAGCTGAGGCTGAACTGCGCGGCGATGCTGGTGCGGGGCGAGCGACCGCCGCAGTACTGGATCGCCTCGCCATAGGTGACCAGCTTGATGCTGCGGACCGCCTCCAGCCGGTAGCCGACCGAGGGGTGCAGCCGCAGCGCCGCGGCGGCACCGTAATGGGTGTGGCGCACGCCGGCATAGGGCTTCAGGTAGCCTTCCGCGAGCAGCCAGCGGCCGGGGCCGGTGTACACAGCGGGTTCCGGCTTCGGCGCCACGAAGGCGCGGGCGCCGTCCAGCGCATCGGCCGGGGCGTCCAGCCCGGCCTCGCCGCTGGCGGCGGCCATCAGCCCCAGCAGCACGGCGTGGCTGGCGTAGCTGTTGCGGCCATCCATGCCCGCGGTGATGGGGGCGTAGAGCGAGAGCGGGATCTGGCAGGCGGCCAGGCGCACGGCGCGGGCGGCGGTGGCGCGGCTGCCGCCGGCGATGCGCGCGGCGGCGGCGGCGGCGCCCAGCGCGTGCCAGCTGCCATCCACGTGCAGGCCGGGGGCGATGCGCCAGACCTCGCCGGCGCGGGCGCCGACCTCATAGCCCAGGGCGTAGACGGTCACGGCCTCGCCCAGCGTCAGCTTGCCGGCCTCCAGCGCCGCCAGCACCAGGGCGGCGACGGGCAGGCCGGGGCGGCCATGGCTGCGGGCCAGGCCGTCATTCGCCTCGTCCCAGCACATGGCGGCGCCCAGCACCGAGGCGGCGCCGCCGAGTGACAAGGGCGGGGTGCGGCCGGGCAGGCGGATGCTGCCGGGCATCCAGGTGGCGGTGGCGCCGGCCAGCTGGCGGGTGCGGCCGTAGCGCATGCCCGACAGCGCGCAGCCCAGGCTGTCCAGCAGCAGCAGCCGCGCCTTGCGGCCGATCAGCGCCGAATCCGGGCCGTCCCAGGCCCAGTCCACCACATCCGAGAAATCCAGCGCGGTCATGTTCTGTCCTGATACCTATTCGGCGCGGGCGCCGGAGCGGCGCACCAGGTCCTGCCATTGGCGTTGTTCCCGGCGCAGCCGGGCGAGCAGGTCGGGCCGGCTGTCCGGCATTGGGTCGGCGGCGCGGTCCGCCAGTAGCTGGATGAAGGCCGGGCGGGCGATGGCGGCGCGGATGGCGGCGTCCAGCGTGGCCAGGATCGGCTCCGGCGTGTCCTTGTGGGCGTAGACGGCGTACCAGGCGTCGGCGTCGTAGCCGGGCAGGGTTTCCGCCACGGTGGGTACATCGGGGAAGGCGCGGCTGCGCTGGGGCGAGGTGACCGCCAGCGCCCGCAGCGAGCCGGCGCGGACATGCTGGCCGGAGGTCGCGACCGCGTCCAGCCCCAGCACAAGTTGCCCGGCGATCAGGTCGGTCAGCATCAGGGAGGAGCCGCGATACCCGACATGGGTCAGCTCCACCCCTGCCATGAAGCGCATCAGCTCGCCGGACATGTGGGCATAGGACCCCACGCCTGGTGAACCAAAGGTCAGGATGCCCGGCTGTGCCTTCGCCCGGGCCAGAATGTCGGCCAGCGAGGCGCCGGCGGTCAGTGTGGGGTTGCCGACGACGAAGTTCGGCTGCTTGGCCAGCACCGCCAGGGGGATGAAGTCGTTGTCGGGGTCGTAGGCCAGGTTGCGGTACAGCGCGCTGTTCATGGTGGTCATGCCCTGGCTGGCCACCAGCAGGGTGTGGCCATCGGCCGGGGCGCGGCTGACCGCCTCGCCGGCGATGTTGCCGCCGCCACCCGGGCGGTTCTCCACGACCACGGTCTGGCCGAGCGAGGCGCCCAGCGGCTCGGCGATGGCTCGAGCCAGGATGTCGGTGATGCCACCGGGGGCGAAGGGCAGCACCAACCGCAGCGGGCGGGTCGGCCGCCAGGGCTGCGCCCATGCCGGTGCCGCTGCCATGCCCAGCAGTGCCGCGGCCGCCAGCGTGCCGCGCCGGCCCATGCTGCGTGATGCGGCCATGCGGCCGTGCTCCCTTGCCTGAAGTGGCTGGTATTCCTGGGAAGCCCGGCGGGGTCAACGGCCTCGCGAGGTCTGCCGGCTAGAAGCCCCGGCCGTTGTAGCCGGGGAACGGCTCCGGCGCCGGGTTGGCCGGGCCGGGGGTGGGTTCCAGCGGCACCCAGGGCAGCACCCGGGGCGGGCCGGCATAGCTGGCGCTGGCCAGGTGGCTGTCCCGCACCAGGCGGTTGCCGGTTGGCTCGGTGCCGGCGATGGGCGGCAGCTGCGTCGGGGGTTGGGCGCAGGCGGCCAGCAGGCTGGCGCAGGCGAGGGCGAGGCGCATGGACGGCTTCCTTCCGCTGGGCGATAGGGAGGGGCGGCGACCGCCGCGGCTTCATTCAGGGGTATCCGGGTAATGCAGAAGCCCGAGGGTCCGTTCCGCGACCTGGTGCTGGTGGGCGGCGGCCATGCCCATCTGGGCGTGCTGCGGCGCTGGGGCATGCGGCCGGAGCCGGGGGCGCGGCTGACCCTGGTGGCGCGGGAGACCCTGGCGACCTATTCCGGCATGGTCCCCGGCGTGGTCGCCGGGCTGCACGTGGCGGCCGAGGCGCAGCTGGACCTGCGCGAGCTGGCGCGCCAGGCCGGCGCCCGGCTGATCCACGCGGAGGCCGAGGGGCTGGACCTGGCAGCGCGGCGCGTACTGCTGCGCGGCCGGCCGCCACTGCGCTTCGACGTGCTGTCGCTGGATGTCGGCGCCGCCCCGCGGCTGGAGGTGCCGGGCGCCGCCGAGCACGCGCTGCCGGTCTGGCCGCTGGACGGCATGCTGGCGCGGGTGCAGGCGGCGCTGGCGGCCGGCCCGGCGCCGCTGGTGGTGGTGGGCGGCGGGGCCGGCGGCGTGGAACTGGCGCTGGCGCTGCGGACCAGGCTGGGGCCGGCGGTGGGCATCTCGCTGTGCCATGGCGGCGCGCTGCTGCCCGGCCATGGCGCCGGGGCGCGGCGGTTGGCGGAAGCCATGCTGGCCCAGCGCGGCATCGGCCTGCGCGCCGGCGCGGTGGAACGGGTGGAAGCCGGCGCCGTGCTGCTGGCGGATGGCTGGCGCGAGCCGGCCGGGCTGGTGCTGTGGGCCACCGGCGCGGCGCCGATCTCCTGGCTGCGGGACAGCGGCCTGGCGCTGGATGCGCGCGGCTTCGTTGCGGTGCTGCCGACCTTGCAGAGTACCTCCCACCCCATGGTCTTCGCGGCCGGGGATTGCGCCACGGTGCTGGCACATCTGCGGCCCAAGGCGGGGGTCTATGCCGTGCGGCAGGGGCCGCCGCTGGCCGCCAACCTGGGCCGGGCGCTGCGCGGGCAGGCGCCGCGCGACTTCAGGCCGCAGCGGCGCGCGTTGTTTTTGCTGAACGGGGCCGATGGCACGGCGGTGGCCAGCTACGGCCCGCTGGCGGCGCGCGGCGACTGGGCCTGGCGCTGGAAGAAGTGGATCGACCTGCGCTGGATGGCCCGGCTGAAGGCGCCGATCCCGGCCATGGCGCCGGCGGCCCCGGCCATGGCGCCGATGCGCTGCGCCGGCTGCGCCGCCAAGGTGCCGGGGCCGGTGCTGGCGCGGGTGATGGCGCGGCTTTCACCCGGCGCGGCGCCGCAGGACACCGCGGAACTGCCGCTGCCGCTGGGCGCCCGGGCGGTGCAGACCGTGGACATGTTCCGCGTGCCGGTGGACGACCTTTGGCTGGCCGGGCGCATCACGGCGGCGCATGCGCTGGGGGACCTGCACGCCAGCGGGGCGCGGCCGGTCGCGGCGCTGGCCATGGCCCAGCTGCCCCCCGCCGCGCCGCCACTGCTGGAGGAAGACCTGTTCCAGCTGCTGGCCGGCGCCGCCAGCGTGCTGGGCCCGGCGGGGGCGCCCATTCTGGGCGGCCATAGCGCGGAGGGGCTGGAGACGGCGCTCGGCTTCGCGTTGACCGGGGTGGCGACGGGCGGCGTCGGCAAGGGCGGCCTGCGCGTGGGCGATGCGCTGGTGCTGACCAAGCCGCTGGGTACCGGCGTGGTGCTGGCCGGCGCCATGCAGGGCCTGGCCGAGCCAGCCTGGGTGGAGGCCGCGCTGGCTAGCATGCAGCGCGATGCCGGCGGCGCCGCCGCCATATTGCGGGCGCATGGCGCGGTGGCCTGCACGGATGTGACCGGCTTCGGCCTGGCCGGGCACCTGGGGGAGATGTGCGCGGCATCCGGCCTCGGCGCGCGGGTGCGGCTGCTGCCGGCGCTGCCGGGGGCCGTGGCGCTGCTGGCGAAGGGCGTGCGCAGCACCGCGCATGGCGGCAACCTGGCCTATGCCGCCGGCGCCTGGCTGGAACGCGAGCCGCCACCGCTGGCGCTGGACCCGCAGACCACCGGGCCGTTGCTGGCCGGGGTGCCCCAGGCGCAGGCCGCGGCCTGCGTCGCCGCGCTGCACGCGGCCGGGGAGGCGGGGGCGGCGGTGATCGGCAAGGTGGTGGCGGGCGGGCCGCGCCTTCGCTTCGACTGAGTCTGACCCACGGGACGCTTTGCAAGCCGCTGTTGCCGCTGCGTCAATCCTTTGCCGGCGGGGCCGCCGTTGACAGGCCTTGGTGCCAGCCGCGAGGATGCGGCACCCGCGACGGTTGTAACGTTCGCGCACGGAGAGGAACGCAGTAATGGCCCAGTTCGTCGAACACGCCTTCGATGGCGATGTGCATATCCTGCGCATTGCCAACCCGCCGGCCAACACGCTGCGGAACGAGGTGCGCGCCGGCCTGCTGGACGGGATCAAGGCCGCCAACAAGGAAGGCGCTCGCGCCATCGTCATCATCGGCAATGGCCGCGGCTATTCCGGCGGCGCCGAGATGACCGAGTTCGGCAAGCCGCGCCAGCCGCCTTCCCTGGTGGAAGTGTTCCAGGCCATGGAGGACAGCAAGGCCATCGTGGTGGCCGCCATCCACGGCTATGCGCTGGGCGGCGGGCTTGAGCTGGCGCTGGCCTGCCATGCGCGCGTCGCGGCCCCCGGCGCCCAGCTGGGCCTGCCGGAAGTGAAGCGCGGCTTCGTGCCCGGCGCCGGCGGCACGCAGCGGCTGCCGCGCCTGATCGGGCTGGAGGCGCTGAAGATCATCGTCTCGGGCGACCCGGTCAGCGGCACCACGGCGGGCAAGCTGGGCATCGTGGACGCGGTGATCGACGGCGACCTGGAGAAGGGCGCGGTGACCTGGGCGCGGGCGCATGCCGGCGACAAGTTCACCATGGCCAAGTACCGCACCGACAAGATCAGCGGCCAGGACATGGCGGCGTTCGATGACGCGGCGAAGAAGCTGCTGGCCCGCAGCCGTGGGCAGGAAAGCCCGCGCGGCTGCGTCGCCGCCGTGCGCGCCGCCTTCACCCTGCCGTTCGACGACGGGCTGCAGGTGGAGCGCGACCAGTTCGGCCAGCTGGTCCAGGGTGAGCAGAGCCACGCGCTGCGCCACATCTTCTTCGGCGAGCGCGAGGTTGCGCGCATCCCCGGCATGCCGGCGGACGTGAAGCCGCTGGCGGTGAACAAGCTGGTGGTGATCGGCGGCGGCACCATGGGTGGCGGCATCGCCATGTCGGCGGCGAACCACGGCCTGGCTGTGACGATCGTGGAGACCAGCCAGGACGCGCTGGACAAGGGCCTGGCCCGCTGCGAGGCGAATTGGCAGCGCACCGTGGCCTCCGGCCGCCTGTCCCAGGCCGACTACGAGAAGCGCCGCGCCCTGCTGACCGGCAGCATCGACTTCGACGGCACCGTCGCCCAGGCCGACCTGGTGATCGAGGCGGTGTACGAGAACATGGCGGTGAAGAAGGAGATCTTCGGCCGGCTGGACAAGGCGGCGCGCCCGGGCGTGATCCTGGCGTCCAATACCTCCACCCTGAACGTGGATGAGATCGCCTCCGCCACCACGCGGCCGGAACTGGTCTGCGGCATGCACTTCTTCAGCCCGGCCAACGTCATGCGGCTGCTGGAGATCGTGCGCGGGGCTAAGTCCAGCTGGGTCACCATCGCCACCGCGATGGATGTGGGCAAGCGCATCGGCAAGCTGAACGTGGTCTGCGGCAACTGCGACGGCTTCGTCGGCAACCGCATGACCGGCAAGCGCGGCCCGCAGATCGAGAAGCTGCTGCTGGAAGGCTGCCTGCCCGCCGATATCGACCGGGTGATGGAAGGCTACGGCATGGCGATGGGGCCGCTGGCCACCGGCGACCTGGCGGGGCTGGATATCGGCGCCGCCGTGCGCAAGGCGCGCGGCACCGTGGCGCCGGTGGCGGATGCCATCGTGGCGCAGGGCCGCTTCGGCCAGAAGACCGGCGCCGGCTACTACAAGTACGACGAGAAGCGCACCCGCCTGCCGGACCCGCTGGTGGAGCAGATCATCGTCGACCTGGCGGAGAAGATGCAGGTGCGTCGCCGCAAGATCGACGACCAGGAGATCATCGACCGGGTGATGCTGCCGATGGTCAACGAGGGCGCGCGCATCCTGGAGGAAGGCATCGCCTACCGCCCGATCGATATCGACGTGATCTTCTGCAACGGCTTCGGCTGGCCCGCCTTCCGCGGTGGCCCGATGTTCTGGGCGGACCGCCAGGGCCTGGCGGTGGTAGCCGAGAAGCTGGCGAAGTACGCGGCCGAGACCAACGACCCCAACCTGAAGCCGTGCCAGCTGATCCTGGACCTGGCGGCCAAGGGCGGCACCTTCGCGGGCATGACCGGCGCGGCGAAGATCTGACGCCTTCACACGGGAGCAAGGCACATGGACCTGCGCTGGACTGACGAGGAGAAGGCCTTCCGCGAGGAAGTGCGCGCCTTCATCAACACCAACCTGCCCACTGAGACCCGCGAGCGCATGAAGATGGGCAAGTCGCCCACCAAGGCGCAGGTGGTGCAGTGGCAGCAGATTCTGAACAAGCGCGGCTGGGCCGCGCCGGAATGGCCGAAGGAGCATGGCGGCCCCGGCTGGACCACGGCGCAGCGCTACATCTTCCGCGAGGAGCTGATGCTGGCGCCGGCGCCGTCGCCGCTCGGCTTCAACATCAACATGTGCGGGCCGGTGATCATCGCCTTCGGCAATGCCGAGCAGAAGGCGCGCTTCCTGCCGCGCATGCTGAACCTGGACGACTGGTGGTGCCAGGGCTTCAGCGAGCCGGGCGCCGGTTCCGACCTGGCGGGGCTGAAGACCCGCGCGGTGAAGGAAGGTGACTTCTGGGTGGTCAACGGCCAGAAGACCTGGACCACGCTGGCCCAGCACGCCGACTGGATCTTCCTGCTGGTTCGCACCGACCCGAATGCGAAGAAGCAGGAGGGCATCAGCTTCCTGCTGGTGGACATGAAGACGCCGGGGATCACGGTTCGCCCGATCATCACGATCGAGGGCGGGCACGAGGTGAACGAGGTGTTCTTCGACGACGTGAAGGTGCCGGCTGAGAACCTGGTGGGCACCGAGAACCGCGGCTGGGATTGCGCCAAGTACCTGCTGGGCAATGAGCGCTTCGGCCAGGCCCGCGTCGGCGCCAGCCGGGAGCGCATCGCGCGGCTGAAGAAGATCGCGGCCGAGACCTATGACGGCGGCAAGCCGCTGACCCAGGATATCGGCTTCATGACCAAGGTCACGGAGATCGAGGTCGAGCTGCAGGCGCTGGAGATGACGGTGATGCGCGTGATCGCCACCGCCATGAAGAACCCCGGCAGCAACAAGCCGGACCCGACGACCTCGGTGCTGAAGATCAAGGGCACCGAGATCCAGCAGGGTGTGTCGGAGATGCTGATGAAGGCGGCCGGCCCCTATGCCTGGGTGGATGGCGACCCCGATATGGAAGGCGGCAGCGACCAGGTGGTGGCGGAGGATCCGGACATCGCGCCGGATTGGGCCTTCGGCCTGGCCGGCGTCTACTTCAACTGGCGCAAGCAGAGCATCTACGGTGGGTCGAACGAGATCCAGCGCAACATCATGGCCAAAGCTTTCCTGGGGCTCTGAAGAACAATGGATTTCGATCTTTCCGAAGACCAGCGCCTGCTGCAGGACAGCATCTCCCGGCTGCTGGGCGACAAGTACGGCTTTGAGAACCGCAAGGCCTACCTGAAGACCGCCGAGGGCTGGAGCGCCGAGATGTGGGCGGCCTATGCCGAGCTCGGCCTGCTCGGACTGCCCTTCGCGGAGGCCGAGGGCGGCTTCGGCGGCGGGCCGGAGGAGACCATGCTGGTGGCCGAGCAGATGGGCCGCCACATCACGCTGGAGCCGTGGTTCACCACGGTGGTGCTGGGCGGCGGCTTCCTGCGGCATGGCGCCAGCGCTGCACAGCGGGCAGCGGTTGTGCCGAAGCTGGCCGAGGGCAAGCTGAAGCTGGCCTTCGCCCATACCGAGCGGCAGTCCCGCTACGACCTGTTCGATGTGGCGACCACGGCGAAGAAGGACGGCGCCGGTTGGGTGCTGGACGGCGCCAAGGGCATGGTGATCCATGGCGACAGCGCCGACATGTTCGTGGTCACGGCGCGCACCGCCGGCGGCCAGCGCGACAAGTCCGGCATCGGCGTGTTCCTGGTTGACGCCAAGGCGGCCGGCGTGGCGGTGAAGGGCTTCGCCACCGTGGATGGCCAGCGCGCGGCGCAGGTGACGTTCAGCGGCGTGAAGCTGGGCGCCGACGCGGTGCTGGGCGACGCCGATGGCGGCCTGCCGCTGGTGGACCGCGTGGTGGACGAGGCGATCGCGGCGCTGGCGGCGGAAGCCGTGGGCGCCATGGAAGCCGCGCACCTGATGACGCTGGACTACCTGAAGACCAGGCAGCAGTTCGGGCGGACCATCGGCAGCTTCCAGGCGCTGCAGCACCGCAGCGCGGACATGATGGTGGCGCTGGAGCAGGCGCGTTCCATGGCCTTCTTCGGCACCATGTCGGCGCAGGACAGCGACCCCGTTGCCCGGCGCAAGAACATGGCGGCGGTGAAGGTGCAGATCGGCCGGTCCGCGCGCTTCGTCGGCCAGCAGACCGTGCAGCTGCACGGCGGCATCGCCATGACCATGGAATATGCCGCCGGCCACTACTTCAAGCGGCTGACCGCCAATGACGGCAGCTTCGGCGACGCCGACCATTGGGTGCGGGTGCTGGCCGAATCCGGCGGGCTGGTCGCCGCGGCCTAACCAATGCGCTGCGCCGTGGCGGGTAATGCCGCGGCGCAGCGAAATTCGTTTGCATGGCAACGGCCCATGCGGTTCGATGCCGCCCCTGTTCAGCGGTATCGAGGGCAAGGCGATGGTCGGCATGGGATTCGGGCGGCGGGCCATTCTG
Organism: Acetobacteraceae bacterium; assembly: GCA_947455205.1. Taxonomy (GTDB): domain Bacteria; phylum Pseudomonadota; class Alphaproteobacteria; order Acetobacterales; family Acetobacteraceae; genus CAIMOR01. The sequence continues at coordinate 51,133 of CANGNF010000001.1, forward strand.
GGTGGCGCGGCGGTGCTGGCGGCGCCCCGGCTGGGCCAGGCGCAGGCCGAGCCGATCAAGATCGGCGAGATCAACAGCTACACCGCGCAGCCGGCCTTCCTGCAGCCCTATCGCCAGGCCTGGACCCTGGCGGTGGAGCAGGTGAACGCCGCCGGCGGCATCCATGGCCGCCCGCTGGCCACGGTGCATCGTGACGACGCCGGCAAGCCGGAGGACGCGGTGCGCCACGCCGGCGAGTTGGTGAACGCCGAGAAGGTGGCGCTGCTGGCCGGTGGGTTCCTTTCCAATGTCGGCCTGGCGCTGGGCGATTACGCCGCGCAGAACAAGAAGCTGTTCGTGGCCAGCGAGCCGCTGACCGACGCGATCGTCTGGGCCAAGGGCAACCGCTACACCTTCCGCCTGCGCGCCAGCACCTACATGCAGTGCGCCATGCTGGTGGAGGAAGCTGCCAAGCTGCCGGCGAAGAAGTGGGCGCTGGTGGCGCCGAACTACGAATACGGCCAGTCCGCCGTGCGCTGGTTCAAGGAACTGCTGAAGGCGGCCCGGCCGGGTGTGGAGTTCGTCGCCGAGCAATTCCCGGCGCTGGGCCGGATCGACGCCGGCGCCACGGTGCAGGCGCTGGCCGCCTCCAACCCGGAGGCGATCTTCAATGTCACCTTCGGCGCCGACCTGACCAATTTCGTTCGCCAGGGCGCCACGCGCGGGCTGTTCGAGCGCCGGGCCGTCGTCTCCCTGCTGACGGGTGAGCCGGAATACCTGGACCCGCTGGGCGACGAGGCGCCGGAAGGCTGGATCGTTACCGGCTACCCGTGGGACCAGATCAACACCCCCGCGCATACCGCCTTCCGCGACGCCTATCGCCGCCGGTTCAACGACTATCCGCGGCTGGGCAGCGTGGTCGGCTACGACACGGTGCAGGCCATTGCCGCGCTGCTGCGCCGCGCCAACACCACGGATACCGAGAAGCTGGTGGACAACATGCGCGGCCTGCAATTCGCCAGCGTGCTGGGGGAGGTGACCTTCCGCGCCCTGGACCACCAGAGCACGATGGGCGCCTATGTCGGCAAGACCGCGCTGCGCGCGGGCAAGGGCACCATGGTGGATTGGCGCTACGCTGATGGCGCCAGGTACCTGCCCAGCGACGCGATGGTGCGGACCCTGCGGCCGGCCGGCTGACCCTGGCCCACGGCTGACGCTTGATGGAAAACCTGCTGCTGCAGGCACTGAACGGGTTGGCCAGTGCCTCCTCGTTGTTCCTGGTCGCCTCCGGGTTAACGGTGATCTTCGGGGTCACCCGGATCGTCAATTTCGCCCATGGCTCGCTGTACATGCTGGGCGCCTACCTGGCGTTCAGCATCGTGACCAACCTGCCGCGCGGGCATCTCGGCTTCTGGGGCGGGGTGGTGCTGGCGGCGCTGGCGGTGGGCGCCATCGGCGCCGTGCTGGAGATGCTGCTGCTGCGCCGTATCTACCGCGCGCCGGAGCTGTTCCAGCTGCTGGCGACCTTCGGCGTGGTGCTGGTGGTGCAGGATGTGGCGCTGCTGACCTGGGGCGCGCAGGACCTGCTGGGGCCACGGGCGCCGGGGCTGCGCGGTTCCGTGGAACTGCTGGGGCTGCGCTTCCCGCTGTATGAGCTGGTGCTGATCGGCATCGGGCCGGTGGTGCTGGGGCTGCTGCTGCTGCTGTTCAAGCGCACGCGCTGGGGCACGCTGGTGCGCGCCGCCACCCAGGACCGCGAGATGGTGGGCGCGCTTGGTGTCAACCAGCGCTGGCTGTTCACCTCGGTCTTCTTCGTCGGCAGCATGTTGGCGGGGTTGGCGGGCGCGCTGCAATTGCCGCGCGAGAGCGTGAACCTGCACATGGACCTGAGCACGATCACCGAGGTCTTCGTGGTGGTGGTGGTGGGCGGCCTGGGCAGCCTGCCCGGCGCGGCGCTGGCGGCGCTGCTGATCGGGGAACTGCATGCCTTCGGGATCCTGATCTTCCCGAAGATCACGCTGGTGCTGGTGTTCCTGGTCATGGCGGTGGTGCTGGTGGTGCGGCCGCGCGGCTTGTTCGGCAAGGCGCAGGTGGCGCAGGCGGCGGTGGCCAGCGTGGCGGAGCCGGTGCTGGGCCGGGCGCCGCCGCAGCTGAAGTGGCTCGGCCTGGTCGCGCTGCTGGTGGCGGTGGTGGCGCCGCCCTATTTGGCGGGCGACTACGCGCTGATCGTGCTGACCGACATGGCCATCGCGGTGCTGTTCGCGGCCTCGCTGCACTTCATCATGGGGCCGGGCGGCATGGCCAGCTTCGGCCATGCGGCTTATTTCGGCATCGGCGCCTATGGCGCGGCCCTGCTGACCAAGTGGTTCGCGGCGCCGATGGTGCCGGCGCTGCTGGCGGCGCCGTTCTGCGCCGGGGTGGCGGGGGTGATCTTCGGCTTCTTCTGCGTCCGGCTTTCGGGCGTCTATTCCGCCATGCTGACGCTGGCCTTTGCGCAGATCGCCTGGAGCGTCGCCTTCCAGTGGGTGGAGCTGACCGGCGGCGACAACGGCGTGCTGGGCGTGTGGCCCGACGCCTGGGCGACCAAGCTGCATTTCTACTGGTTGGCGCTGGGGTGCAGCGTGGTCGGCACGCTGGCGCTGCGGCGGATCGCGCTGTCGCCGTTCGGCTATGCGCTGCGGGCCCAGCGGGACAATACGCTCAGGGCCGAGGCGATCGGCATCAACGCCTTCGAGATCCGCTGGGTCGCCTTCGTGCTGGCGGCGGGGTTCGCCGGCGTGGCGGGCGGGCTGTTCGCCTTTGCCAAGGGCAGCGTCTTCCCCACCGCGCTGGACATTCCGCGCAGCGTGGACGCGCTGCTGATGGTGCTGCTGGGCGGGGTGCAGACCCTGGCCGGGCCGGTGCTGGGCGCGCTGGCCTTCACCGGCCTGCATGAACAGCTGGTGCGCGCCACCGACTATTGGCGCCTGGTGCTGGGCGGCGTGATCCTGCTGCTGGTGCTGGCCTTCCCGCAGGGGCTGGCCGGCGCCGTACGGCAGCGCTGGGAAGCCCGGCGGAGGCCCGGCTGATGCGGCGCTACACGCTGGAAGCGCAGAACATCCAGAAGTCCTTCGGCGGTGTCCGCGCGGTGGACCAGGTCAGCTTCGGCGTGCGGCCGGGGGAGATGCTGGCGCTGATCGGGCCGAACGGGGCGGGCAAGTCCACCTGCTTCAACCTGCTGAACGGCCACCTGAAGCCGGATGGCGGGCAGGTGAAGCTGCTGGGCCAGGATATCACCGGCCTGGCGCCGCGCCGTGTGTGGAAGCGCGGCGTCGGCCGTACCTTCCAGATCACCGCCACCTTCGGCAGCATGACGGTTCGGGAGAACGTGCAGCTGGCGCTGCAATCCCACCGCGGGGAGCTGGCGCGGATCTGGTCGCCGGCCTGGCGGCTGCGCGGCGGCCAGGCGGATACGCTGCTGGAACGCGTCGGCCTGGCCGGGCAGGCGCGGCGGCCGTGCAGCGTGCTGGCCTATGGCGACCTGAAGCGGGTGGAACTGGCCATAGCCCTGGCCAACAACCCGCGGCTGCTGCTGATGGATGAGCCCACCGCCGGCATGGCGCCGGCCGAGCGGGTCGGCCTGATGGCGCTGGTGGCCGAGATTGCGCGGGAGCGCGGCATGTCCGTGCTGTTCACCGAGCATGACATGGACGTGGTGTTCGGCCATGCCGACCGGGTGCTGGTGCTGGACCGCGGGCGGCTGATCGCCGAGGGAACGCCGGACGAGGTGCGGGCCAACGCGCTGGTGCAGGAGGTGTACCTGGGCAGCGGCTTCGAGCCGGAGGCCGAGCCAGAGCCCGGAGAGGAGCCGCCGGCATGCTGACGGTGCGCGGGCTGCATGCCCATTACGGCCGGGCGCATATCCTGGCGGATGTGGGGTTCGAGGTGCCGGCCGGGCAGGTGGTGGTGCTGCTGGGCCGCAACGGCGCCGGCAAGTCCACCACGTTGAAGGCGGTGATGGGCATGGTGCGCCCCAGTGCCGGGCAGGTGCTGCTGGAAGGCCGCGACCTGGCGGGGCGCGAGGCCTACCAGATCGCCCGCGCCGGCCTGGGCTACGTGCCGGAGGAGCGCCGCATCTTCAGCGAGCTGACGGTGCGGGAGAACCTTTCCGTCGGCCGCCGGCCGCCGGTGCCGGGGCTGCGGCCCTGGGACGAGGCACGGCTCTACGGCCTGTTCCCGGCGCTGGGCGCCATGCAGGACCGGCCGGGCGGGCGGATGAGCGGCGGCGAGCAGCAGATGCTGAGCATTGCCCGCACGCTGATGGGCAACCCCCGGCTGCTGCTGCTGGACGAGCCCAGCGAGGGCCTGGCCCCGGTGGTGGTGCAGCGCATGGCCCAGGCGGTGCGGCAGCTGAAGGCCGAGGGGCTTTCCATTCTGCTGGCCGAGCAGAACCTGTACTTCGCCCATGCGGTGGCCGACCGCGCCGTCATCATCGAGCAGGGGCGGATTCGCTGGGAAGGCGAAATGGCGGCGCTGCTCAACGACGAATCGACCTATCAGCAATATCTTTCGCTATAAGCTCGCGGCATGTTGAAGCAGATGCTCGGCCGTGCGCGGGTGCGGCTTGTCTATGCGCTGGCCTATGGCGTGAAGGAGGTGCGCGAGCGCGGCTTCTTCACCGGTGGCTTCTGGCCGCCGCTGCCGAGCCTGCAGGAAGTGCCCTCGCTGGCCCGGGCGCGCAGCCATGCCAACCTGTATGAGCTGGCGTTGCGGCACATGCCCGGCCCCCGGCCGCAGCCGCGCGCGGTGCTGGACATTGGCTGCGGCGCCGGTGGCGGGCTGGTATATGCCCATGCGGTCTTCCCCACGGCCCGGCTGGTGGGGGTGGATGTCAATGCCACCGCGCTGAAGGCGGCCTGGGACCGGCTGCAGAAGGTGCCCAACGTGGAACTGCGCCAGGTGCCAGGCGACCGCACCCGGCTGCCGCCGCATGGCTTCGACATCATCGTGGGCCTCGGCTCGGTCAATGCCATCGGCCCGTCCGAGATGCTGACGGAATGCGCCAGGCTGCTGGCGCCGGGCGGGGTGGTCAGCCTGACCGCGACCTTCACCCTTTCGCCGGACCAGGTGCAGGTGCTGTTCCACGCCGCCGCCTGGCAGGCCGGGCTGGTGCTGCGCCAGGTGGTCGAGATAACCGAGGGCACCCGCGCCGCGCTGGCGCATGACCAGGCCTGGGCCGAGAAGGTGATCTCCCGCGTGCCGGCGCCGCTGCGCGGCCGGGCGCGGGAACTGGCGGCGCTGCCGGGCACCCGCGCCAACCGCGCGATGGCGGAGGGCCGGGCGCGGACCTACGCCATTTTGGTGGACCACCCGGTGGCGACCTGGGCGGCGCCCAGGCTGCGCGCCGCGTAGCCGGCCAAATCCGGCGCGGTTGCAACCGGCCCGACGCGGCGGCTTGACCGGCGCCGTCCGGCGCTGTCCCATCCGCGCTCTGCAAGACTTCAATCGGGAGAAACGTCGATGCGCGCCTGGGCCGTTGTTGAATGTGGCAAGCCGCTGCAGGAACTGGAGTGGACCACGCCGGAGCCGCAGGGCGAGCAGGTGCTGCTGGAAGTGACCCATGCCGGCGTCTGCCATTCCGACCTGCATATCTGGGAAGGCATCTACGACCTGGGCAGCCGCGGCCAGATGAAGCTGACCGACCGCGGCGTGGTGCTGCCGCTGGCGATGGGCCATGAGATTGTCGGCCGCGTGCTGAAGTGCGGCCCCGATGCCGCCGGCAAGGTGGAAGTGGGCAAGTCCTACGCCGTGTTCCCTTGGGTTGGCTGCGGCAAGTGCGCCGTCTGCCAGGCCGAGGAGGAGAACATGTGCCTGCAGCCGCGCAGCCTGGGCGTCTACCAGAATGGCGGCTACGCCACCCATGTGCTGGCCACGCGCTGGAGCCACCTGGTGGATATCGAGGGCGTCGATCCGTCGCTCGCCGCGACCTATGCGTGCTCGGGCATCACGGTGTACTCGGCCATCAACAAGCTGCTGCCGATGAACCCCGACGAGCCGATCGTGCTGGTGGGTGCCGGCGGGCTGGGGCTGCAGGCCATCTCCATCCTGAAGGCGCTGGGGCACAAGGCCATCATCTCGGTGGATGTGGGCCAGGACAAGCTGGACGCCGCCGCCGCCATGGGCGCCACCGGCACCGTGCTGGCGACCAAGGAAGGCACCACCAAGCGGATCATCGAGGCCGCCGGCGGGCCGGTGGCGGGCGTGATCGACCTGGTGAACGGGACGGAGACGGCGCGCTTCGCCTTCGACGCGCTGCGCAAGGGCGGCAAGCTGGTGCAGGTGGGGCTGTTCGGCGGCGAGATGAACATCCCGCTGCCGCTGATGCCGATTCGCGCGCTGACGGTGCAGGGTAGCTACGTCGGCAACGTGAAGGAGCTGCGCGAGCTGATGGGGATTGCCCGCAGCGGCAAGATCGCCAGCATCCCCGTGGCGAACGAGCCGCTGCAGAACGCCGACGGCGTGCTGAACCGGCTGCGGGCGGGGAAGATCACCGGCCGCGTGGTGCTGACCGCGGCCTGAGCAGGGCCGGGCGCGGGGCCGCTACGCTCCGCGCAATCCCTCGGCGACAGCCCGCACCAGGTCGTGCGGGTTGTCGTGCAGGGCGGCGACGCCCACCGCGGCCAGGTCGGCGCGGGCCTGGTCCAGCGAATAGCCGCGCAGCGCCGCATGGCCGGCGGCGATGCCGACGAAGAGCGGCTTCGGCGGCGGCGAGCGGCGGATGGCGTCGGCCAGCGCGTCCACCCGCGCCTTCAGCGGGCGGCTGGCGAGGGTGGTGTAGAACATCACGCCCTTCACCTCGGGCCGGCGGGCGATTTCGTAGGCGGCGTCCAGCCGTTCGGCGGTGCTGTCCATCGGGCCGCCCTGGACGTTGTCCATGAAGCAGGCGGCGGGGCAGCCGACATCGGCCAGCAGGTCCAGCATCAGCATGCCCAGGCCGGCGCCGGCCGTCACCATGGCCACCGTGCCACCGGGCAGTTCCACCAGCTGGAAGCCCTGGTCGCGGGCGCGCCTTTCCAGCGGTGTCAGCGCGGCATCCTCCAGCGCGGTGGACAGCGCCGGAGCGTCGTGGCGGAAGGCGGCACTGTCGTCGCGGATCAGCTTGGCGTCGCAGGCCATCAGGCGGCCCTTGTCCAGCACCGCCAGCGGGTTGATCTCCAGCAGGTCCAGGTCCTCGGCCACCATCACGCGGGCCAGACGCAGCGCCAGGCGGGCCAGCGGCGCAGCCAGGGCGGGCGGAAAGGCGGGGGCCAGCACGGCGTGGATCGCTTCCAGCGCACCGGCGGCGTCCGGCACCACGGGGCAGCGCAGCAGGCCGGGGGTGGTCTCGATATCGACGCCGCCCTCGGGGTGGACCAGCAGCTCCAGCGCCTGGGTGGTGCCGTCCACGCGCAGCGCGAGATAGAGCTCGCGTTGGATGCTGACGGCCTGCTCCAGCAGCAGCGGCGCCTCGGGGTCGCCCAGCAGCGCGCGAATCGCCTCAGCGGCGGCGGGGGCCTCGCCGGCGGCGACCAGGCGCACCAGGCCGCGCTTGCCACGGCCACCTTCCAGCACCTGGGCCTTCAGCACGCCGCCGGCCGCGATGGCCGGAGCGCCGAAGGGCGCGGAGGGCTGAATCGCCGCCGAAAAGTCTTGCGGTGTGGCCTGGCCCAGCAGCCGGCCCTCGGGCACGGGAATGCCGTGGCGGCGCAGCAGCGTCTTGCCATCATGCTCGGTCAGTCGCACGGTCGCCCTCGTGAAAAACGCACCATTCCTTAGCAGCTTCCCCCGCCGTGTCGTGGTGTTCAACCCGGCCGGACGCTACGCCGCCGCGCAGGTGGCCTCGATGCAGGAGGCCGGCACCCAGGTGGTGGCCGGCGTGCAACTGGGCCGGGGCGGCGAGACGCTGGCCGGCTTCCCGCTGCTGGACAGCCTGGACGCGCTGGCGGAAGCGCCGGACGCGGCCGTCATCTACACCCCGCCGGAGGGTGTGCTGGACGCGGTCCGGGCCTGCTGCGCGCGGGGCGTGCAGACCATTGTGGTGGCGGCCGAATACGTGCCGGTGCACGACGCCATGGCCTGCGCCCGTGCGGCGCGGGAGGCCGGCTGCTGGCTGGTGGGGCCGAACACGCTGGGGCTTTGCGTGCCGGAGGAAGGGCTGCTGGGCAGCATCGCGCCCAGCTTCTGCATGCCCGGCCGCCTGGCGGTGATCTGCCGCAGTGGCACGCTGACCCTGGCGACGGCGCGGATGCTGACCATGGCCGGCATCGGCCAGCGGGCGGTCATGCATGTGGGCGGCGACACGGTCGCCGGGCGCAACCCGCATGAGTACCTGGCGGCGCTGGCGGCCGATGAGCGCACCGCGGCGGTGCTGTATTGCGGCGAGATCGGCGGCGACAAGGAATACGCGCTGGCCGAGGCGGTGCGCGGCTGCCCCAAGCCGGTGGTGGCCATGCTGGTCGGCCGCCATGCCCCGCGCGAAAAGCGCATGGGCCATGCCGGCGCCCTGGTGGGCGGAGAGCGCGAATCGGCAGCGGCGAAATTGGCCGCGCTGGCGGCCGCGGGTGCCCGCGTGGCACAAGACCCCGAGGGCGTTCTCGCCCAGCTGAAGGAACTTGGGTTGTGAGCGAAGAGATCCTCGACGACGCGGCGCAGCTGCAGGCCGACCTGGACAGCAACATGCACGCGGCCACGCCGCCGCTGGTGCTGTGCGAATGCTTCGCCCGCGACGGGCTGCAGCATGAGACGGTGCAGATTCCGGCCGAAGCGAAGATCGCCATGATCAACCGCATCGCCGAGATCGGCTTCAAGCGGATCGAGATCACCAGCTTCTCGCACCCCAAGCATGTGCCGCAGTTTGCCGATGCCGAAGCCGTGCTGAAGGGCGTGACGCGCCACCCGGGCCTGCTGTTCAAGGCCACCTGCCCGAACCCGCAGGCGGTGAAGCGCGCGCTGGAAGCCCAGGCCGGCGGCTGGGGGCCGGAGGAGATCAGCCTGCTGGTTTCCGCCAGCGAGGGCCACACCAACAAGAACCTGCGCCGCACGCGGGACGAGCAATGGGCCAACGTGGCCGAGATGGCCTCCATGGCGCAGAGCGCCTTCGTCATGGTCGGCACCATCTCGGTCGCCTTCGACTGCCCGTTCGACGGCCCGACCGCGCCGGAACGCGTGCTGGCGGATGCCGAGCGCTTCGCCAGCCTGGGCGTCACGCGCATCGCCATCGGCGACACCATCGGTTCCGCCACGCCGCCGCGGGTGCGCGACCTGATCGGCTGGCTGAACGGCGCGCTGCCGGAGGCGACCTTCATCGCGCATTTCCACGACAGCCGCGGCACCGGGGTGGCGAATACGCTGGCGGCGATCGAGGCCGGGCTGACCCATGCGGATTGCGCGCTGGGCGGCACCGGCGGGCACCCCGCCAAGATCGCCTATGGCGAGGGCTTCACGGGTAATACCTGCACCGAGGACCTGGCCACCGCGCTGACGGCGATGGGCTACGAGACCGGGCTGGACATGGCCAAGCTGCGCGCCGCCGGCGAGGAAGCCGAGCGGCTGCTGGGGCGGACGCTGCACAGCAAGACCGTGCGGCTGGTGTAGCTACTCCGGCTTGATGCCGGCGCGGCCCAGCACCTCGCGCCACAGCGGCGTTTCCACCCGCATGCGCTCGGCCAAGGGCGCCGGGCCGTCCAGCAGCATGGTGCCGCCGCCGGCGGCCACGCGCTCGGCCAGCGGGCCTTGGGTGCGGAGTGGCGCTATCTCGGCCAGCAGGCGCTGCACCACGGCGTCCGGCGTGGCGGCCGGGCCCAGCAGGCAGTAGTAGATCGGCAGGCTGTAGCCGCCGGGCAGCGTTTCGGCGAAGGCCTGGGTTTCCGGCAGCATGGCCAGGCGCTGGCCGCTGGTCACGCCCAGCAGGCGCATCCGGCCGTCGCGGATATGCGGCAGCAGCAGGCCGAGGTCGCCGATATAGACCTGGATTTCCCCGGTATAGACCGCGTTCACCGCCTGGCCGGCGCCCCGATAGGGCACATGCAGCAGTTCCACGCCGGCCTTGCTCTCCAGCAGCAGCCAGGCCAGGTGGGTGATGCTGCCGACGCCCGACGAGCCGTAGCTGATGGTGCCCGGCGCCGCCTTGGCGCGGGCGATCATGTCCGGCAGCGAGCGCACCGGGCTGTCCGCCTTCACCACCAGGCACATCGGGTTGTCGGCGATCAGGGTGATCGGCTTCAGGTCGCGGAACAGGTCGAAGCCCGGGTTGGCCTGCAGCGCCGGGATGATCGGCAGCCCGTTGGTGAAGAACAGGAAGCTGTGGCCGTCCGTGCTGTGGACCACGTCGCGCACGCCGATGCTGCCGGCGGCGCCGGGCTTGAGGTCAACCGTCACCGGCTGGCCCAGGCGCTCCGCCAGGTGGGCGGCCATGAAGCGGGCGGGCGGCTCCACCGGGCCACCGGGGGCGAAGGGCACCACGAAGCGCAGCGGGCGCGACGGCCAGGCCGGGGCTTGCGCCACGGCGGGGGTGGCGGGGGTGGCGAGGGCGGAGAGCAGGAGGGCGCGGCGCTTCATCGGTCTATTCTGCCTTGATGCCGGCCTGCTGCACCACCTGTCGCCACAACGGGACTTCGCGTTCCAGCCGGGCGTGCAGCACCTGCGGTTCGGTCAGCAGCAGCCTGGCGCCGTTGGCGGCCATGCGCTGGGCCAGCTCGCTGCCGTCGCGCAGCGGCGCCATCTCGGCCACCAGGCGGCGCGCGGCCTCCGGCGGGGTGGCGCGGCTGCCGCACAGCGCGAACCAGATCGGCATCGAGGTGCCGGGGATGAACTCCTCCAGCGTCGGCGTCTGCGGCAGCACCGGGCTGCGGTCGGCGCCGGTCTGCGCCAGGGCCAGGGCGCGGCCTTCCCGCACATGCGGCAGCACGGTGCTGGCCTCGCCTATCATCAGGTCCAGGTCGCCGGCCAGGAAGCCGCCGATCATCTGCCCGGCGCCACGATAGGGCACATGCACCAGGCTGATGCCGGCGCGCAGCGCGAACAGCGCGCCGACCATGTGCGTGGTGGTGCCGGTGCCGCTGCTGCCATAGGTGACCTTGCCGGGATTGGCCTTGGCGAACTCGATCAACTGCGGCAGCGAACGGATGCGGCCGTTGACCGGCGCGCTGAACGCCATGGGCGATTCGGAGACTAGCGAGATCGGCGTCAGGTCGCGCAGCGGGTCGTAGCCGATATCCGGCTGCAACGCCGGCTGGATGGCGATGCTGCCGGTGCCGAACAGCAGGCTGTGGCCATCGGTCGCGGCCATGACGGCCTGCACGCCCACCGCGCCGCCGGCGCCGCTGCGGTTTTCCACCACCACAGGCTGGCCGAGGCGCGGTGCCAGGTATTCCGCCAGGAAGCGGGCGGGGATGTCCACCGGCCCGCCGGCGGCGAAGGGCACGACGAAGCGCACAGGGCGCGTCGGCCAGGCGGGTTGCGCCAGGGCGGGGGTGGCGAGGAGCGAGGTCAGCAGGGCGCGTCGGAGCATGGGGAGGAGTGTGCGGGAGAAGCCGCGGCGGCGCTACTCCGCCTGGATGCCGGCCTGGCGCGCCACGTCCTTCCATTGCGGCACTTCCCGCGCCATGCGGGCGGCCAGCGGCGCCGGGCCGTCCAGCAGCACGTCCTGCGCCGCGGCGGTGGCGCGCTCGGCCAGGGTGCTGCCGCTGCGCAGCGGCGCGGCCTCGGCCATGATGCGCTGGACCGCCTCGGCCGGCATGCCACGCGGGCCGAACATGGCGTACCAGATGGTGATGGCGTAGCCCGGCACCTGCTCGGCGGCGGCCGGCACCTCCGGCAGCACCGGGGTGCGCTGGGCCGAGGTCACGGCCAGGGCGCGCAGCCGGCCTTCGCGGATGTGCGGCGTGGCCTCGCCGGTGCCGGTGACCATCAGGTCGGTGTCGCCGGCATAGAGCGCATTCACCGCCTGGGCTGCGCCCCGGTAGGGGATGTGCAGCAACTCCACCCCCGCGCGCACGCCGAGCAGCGCGCCGGCCAGGTGGGTGGTGCTGCCGGCGCCGCTGCTGCCGTAGCTGAAGCGGCCGGGCTGCGCCTTCGCCTGCGCCAGCAACTCCGCTAGCGACCGCAACGGGCTGTCCGCCTTCACCAGCAGCACCATGGGCGCGTCCGTCACCAGGCTGATGGGGGTGAGGTCCAGCAGCGGGTCGAAGCCCGGCGCCTTCATCATGGCCGGCAGGATGGCGACGGCCGAGGTGGTGAACAGCATGGTGTGCGGGTCGTTCTGCTGCACCACGTACTGGATGCCGACGGCGCCGCCGGCGCCTGGCCGCGGCTCCACGATGCAGGGCTGGCCGAGGCGCTGGGTCAGGCGCTCCGCGATGAAGCGGGCGGGGATTTCCACCGGGCCGCCGGCCTGGAACGGCACGATGAAGCGCAGGGTGCGCGATGGCCACGGTGCTTGCGCCCGGGCAATGGCGGGCGCCGCCAGCGCGGCCAGCAGGGCGCGGCGGGGGAGACGGTTGACCTGCTCAACCATCGCGCTAGCTTGCCGGCGAGTTGGCAAGGGGCCTGGCGTGACCGAGATGAGCATGGGGTTTCCTTCCCGATTGACCGCGTTGCTGGGCATTCGCCACCCGATCCTGCAGGCCGGGATGAGCTGGGCTTCCTCCTGCTGGGAGTTGCCGCTGGCGGTCAGCCGGGCCGGCGCCTTGGGGGTTATCGCCGCCGGGCCGATGTATCCCGAGAAGCTGCTGGAGGCGGTGCGGGCGGTCAAGGCCGGGACCGATGCGCCGTTCGGCGTGAACATCCCGCTGTACAACAAGCGCAGCGCCGAGTTCCTGGACATCTGTGCCGCCGAGCGCGTGCCGGTGATCGTGGCCAGCCAGGGCGGGCCGAAGGCGCTGCCGCGCTTCCGCGAATACGGCGCCAAGTGGCTGCATGTGGTGGCCAGCCCCGAACACGCGCTGAAGGCCGAGGCCGCCGGCGTGGATGGCCTGGTGGTGGTCAGCGGAGAGGCGGGCGGGCATCCACCGGCCAGCGAAGTTTCCATGATGATCATGCTGCGCGCGGTGGCGCGGGTGTGCCGGCTGCCGCTGGTGGCCAGCGGCGGCATCGCGGATGGCGCCGGGATTGCCGCCGTCTTCGCGCTGGGGGCGGAGGGCGCGCAGCTGGGCACGCGCTTCCTGATGACCGAGGAAGCCACGGTGCACGCCAACTACAAGGCGGCGGTGGCGAAGGCCGGCATCGGCGACACCGCGATGGTGGGGCGCGAGGCGCTGCCGATACGGATGCTGCGGAACCGCTTTGCCGAGGAGATGGCCGCCGCCGAGCGCGCCGGCCGGCCGAAGGAGGAAGTGGTGTCGTTGTTCGGCGCCCATACGCTGAAGGACGCGGCGCTGGATGGCGACGTGGACTGGGGCAAGACCGAAGCCGGGCAGACCGCCGGGTTGATCGAGGATGTTGTGCCGGCCGGCGCCCTGGTGGCCCGGCTGGTCGAGGAAGCCGAGGCGGTGCGCCGCCGCATGATGGGACAAGCCTGATGCCTGTGTTGATCGAGACCCGCGGCCGCGTGCGTGTGGTGACGCTGAACCGCCCGGAAAAGCGCAACGCGCTGAACCTGGCGCTGTGCGAGGCCATGGTGAAGGCGCTGGCCGCCGCGGCCGAGGATGACAGCGTGGCGGCGGTGGTGATCGCCGGCGCCGGCGTTGGGTTCTCGGCCGGCGCCGACCTGGGCGAGCGCAAGCTGTACGCCGATGCGCCGGACATGCAGACCCGCCGCGCGCAGTCCGGCATGGCGATGCTGCTGCTGCCGGGCCAGATGGGCAAGCCGGTGGTCGCTGCCGTGCATGGGCCGACCGTGGGGGCGGGCTCGACCCTGGCGCTGGCCTGCGACATGATCGTGGCCAGCGAGGACGTGAAGATCAGCTACCCCGAGGCCAAGCACGACATCTACCCCAGCCTGGTGATGCCAACGCTGCTGCGGCATTTGGGCCCGAAGGACTGCTTCGAGCTGCTGGCGACCGGCCGCGTGGTGCTGGCCGAGGAGGCGCTGCGGCTGCGCCTGGTGAACCTGGTGGTGCCCGGCGCCGAGCTGGTGGACCGCGCCTGCGCGGTGGCGGAAAGCGCGGCGCTGTATGGCGCGGCCTCACTGAAGCGGATCAAGGCGGCGATCGACGCGCTGGGCCAGGGCGTGAGCCCCAGCGCGCCATGAAGCCACTGGCGGGGCTGCGGATCCTCGACCTGTCGCGCGTGCTGGCCTGCCCCTTCGCCAGCATGATCCTGGCGGAGCTGGGCGCCGAGGTGATCAAGGTGGAACAGCCCGGCGCGGGCGACGAGACGCGCGGGTTCGAGCCCTTCGCCGAGGGGCCGGAGGGCGAGCGGGTCAGCGGCTATTACATGGCCTGCAATCGGTCCAAGCGCAGCATCACGGTGAACCTGCGCTCGCCCGAGGGCGCCGAGATTGTGCGCAAGCTGGCGGCTGAGAGCGATGCGCTGGTGGAGAACTTCCCGACCGGGACGCTGAAGCGGCGCGGGTTGGATTTTCAGTCGCTGAAGGCGGTGAATCCTCGGCTGGTCTACGTCAGCTGCACCGGGTTTGGGCAGACCGGGCCTTATGCCAGGCGCAAGGGCTACGACACGGTGTTCCAGGCCATGGGCGGGCTTTTGAGCCTGACCGGGGAGCGCGGTGGCGGGCCGGTGAAGCCGGGCCTCCCGGTGGCGGATTTGACCAGCGGGTTGTGGGTGGCGATCTCGCTGCTGGCGGCGCTGCGCGGGCGGGACGCGACGGGCGTGGGCGGCCATGTGGATTTCAGCATGTTCGACGGCCAGGTGGCGCTGCTGACCATTGCCGCCGCGCGCTGGTTTGCGCTGGGCGAGGTGCCGCCGCGGCTGGGCACGGAGCACCCCGGACGGGTGCCGACGGCGAGTTTCCGCTGCAAGGATGACCGCTGGCTGCACATTACCTGCAGCGACCAGCATTGGGTGCCGCTGGTGACCGCGCTGGGGTTGAGCGTGGATGACGGGCTCTCGACCAACACCGGCCGCCTGGCGCGGCGGGATGAGGTGATGGCGATGCTGAATGCCGCACTGGCCAAGGTGACACGCGCCGAGGCGGTAGCGCTGCTGGACGCGGCGGACGTGCCGAACGGCCCGGTGCTGGCGGTGGACGAGGTGCTGCGCGACGAACACGTGCTGGCGCGCGGCATGGTCGGCGGCTTCGACTACCCGGGGCTGGGGGCGTTTCCGGCGCTGCCGGTGCCCTTGAAGTTCGACGGCTGGGAGGCGCCGGAAGTGGGTCGCCCGCCGTTGCTGGGCGAGCATACCGACGAAATTCTGCGGGACATGCTGGGCTATGACGCCGGCAGGATAGCCGCGCTGCGGGAGGCGAAGGCGATATGAGCGAACCGCTGCTGTACGAGGCCGGCGAGGATGGCGTCGTCACCTTCTGGCTGAACCGGCCGGAGGCGCGCAACGCGCTGAACCTGGCGCTGGCCGAGGCCTTGTCCGCGGCGTGCCGTCGCGCTGTGCAGGAAGACGCCAAGCTGGTGTGGGTGCGGGCCAAGGGCGCGGTGTTCTGCGCTGGCGCGGACCTGAAGGAACGCCAGGGCATGAGCGACGACCAGGTGCGGGCGCGCCGGGTGAAGGGCTTCGCGGCCTACAACGCGCTGGAGAGCCTGCCGATGCCGGCGGTGGCGGTGGTGGAGGGCGCTGCCATCGGCAGCGGGTGCGAAATCAGCGCCGCCTGCGACTTCATCGTCGCCACGCCGGCGGCCAGCTTCAAGACGCCGGAGGCGCTGTGGGGCACGGTAGGCGCGACCCAGCGGCTGCCGCGCGTGCTGGGCAAGCGGCTGGCGAAGGACATGATGCTGACCGGGCGCGTGTTGAGCGCGGAGGAAGCGCTGGCGCATGGGCTGGTGACGCGGCTGGTTGCGCCGGAAGCCGTGGCGGCGACGGTGGCGGAGATAACCGCGACCATCGCCAAGGCGCCGCCGGCGGGGCTGCGGATGGCCAAGCGCTGCATCGACCAGGGGATGGAACTGGACCCGCGCGGCGCGCTGGCGACGGAACTGCTGGCGATTGAGGAAATCCTGGCCGCCGCCGAATGGCGGAAGGCGATGGCGGGGTTCGGCAAGTCGTGAGCGAGGCCGGCGAGGGCGCGGGCGGCGCGACGCGGCCGGCCGATTTGCCCGTCTTCCTGCTGCGGGCGTTCCTGGAGCGCAACGCGCGCGAGCGTGGCGACGCGGAAGCGCTGGTGACGGAGGATGCGCGCTATTCGCACGCCGCGCTGCTGGCGGAAGCGCGCGTCGTCGCCCGGGGCATGCTGGCGCTGGGGCTGCAGCGCGGCGACCATGTCGGCGTGCTGACCGGGAATGATGATTTCTGGGTCAAGGTGTTCTACGGCGCGGCGTTGATCGGCTGCGTCACGGTGCCTGTGAACACGCGCTTTAAGGCCGCCGAGATCGGGTTTGCGTTGAAGCAGGGCGATTGCCGGGCGCTGTTCCTGCGCGGCGAGTTCCTGAAGATCGACTTCGCCGCCGCCGTGGCCGAGGTGCGGGGCGAGTTGCCGCTGCTGCGCCATGTGGTGCAGTTGGAACGCGACTGGCCGCTGGCCGCGCTGGCTGACGAGGCCGCGTTGGACGCGGCGATGGCGCAGGTGACGCCGGATGATCCGCTGCTGATCCAGTTCACTTCCGGCACCACGGCGTATCCCAAGGGCGTGCTGCTGTCGCACACCAACATGCTGCGCAATGCCTGGGCCTGCGCGCCTCGGCTGGGGATTGTCGCCGAGGATCGCTACCTGAACTGCCGGCCGTTCTTTCATGTGGCTGGCAGCACGTTGTCGCTGCTGGTCTGCCTGGTGACCGGCGCCTGCATGGTGACGCCGCCGACCTTCGAGGCCGGGGCCGCGCTGCGGCTGCTGGAGCGGGAGCGGTGCACCGCGACGTCGGGCAATGACAGCATCTTCCAGATGCTGATGGCACATCCGGATTTCGACCGCAGTCGGCTGCATCTGCGCAAGGGCTGGGCCGCGGCCGGGCCGAAGGTGATGCACAGCATCATGCGCGATGTCGGCATCGAGACGCTGTGCTGGGCCTACGGGCTGAGCGAGGCCTCGCCCAACGTGGTGCTGAGCGACTGGCGCGAGCCGGCGGAGCTGCGTGCCGCTGGCCGGGCGCGAACGCATGAGGGCGTGGAAGTGCGCGTGGCTGATGCCGAGAGCAACGCGCCGCTGCCGGCGGGCACGGCCGGCGAGATCCAGGTGCGTGGCTGGTCCGTGACGCGGGGCTACTACAACAACCCCGAGGCGACCGCGAAGGCCTTCACCCCCGATGGCTGGCTGAAGACCGGCGATCTCGGCACGCTGGACGCGGGGGGCTATCTCTCCATGGTCGGGCGCTTCAAGGACGTGATCCGCGTGGGTGGCGAGAACGTCGCGCCGGCCGAGGTGGAGGAGGTGCTGCTGCACCACCCCGCGGTCAACATGGCGCAGGTGGTGGGCGTGCCGGATGCGCGGCTGGGCGAGGTCTGCGCCGCCTTCGTGCAGCTGAAGGCGCCGGCGACCGAGGCCGAGCTGCTGTCCTGGTTGAAGCCGCGCGTCGCCAACTTCCGCATGCCGCGGCACCTGCGGATCGTGCCGGATTTCGAGGCGATCGGCATGACCGCCAGCGGCAAGGTGCAGAAGGTGAAGCTGCGGGAACACGCGCTGGGCGTGCTCCCGCTGTAGCGCGCTACGCCGCCAGGCGCTGCTTCGCGCTGGCCTTCACCAGGTCGGCGCATTTCTCACCGATCATGATGCAGGCGGCGTTGGTGTTGCCGCTGACGACCGTGGGCATGATGGAGGCGTCGGCCACGCGCAGCCCCTCCAGGCCGCGCAGGCGCAGCTCCGGGTCCACCACGCTCTCGGCGTCGCCGCCCATGCGGCAGGTGCCGCTGGGGTGGAAGATGGTGCTGCTGGTCGCGCGGATATGGGCCAGCAGGGCTTCGTCGCTCTCGGCCGCCTCGCCGGGCAGGTATTCGCCCGTCACCAGCGGCGCGATGGCGGGTTGCGCCATGACCTTCCGGATCAGGCGCAGGCCGTCGATCATCGCGCGGCGGTCGGTCTCGGTGGCCAGGTAGTTGGCGTGGATCAGCGCGTGGGCCTCGGGGTCGGTGCTGCCCAGGGTGATGGTGCCGCGGCTTTCCGGCCGCAGCTGGCAGGTGGAGACCGTCATGCCGGCGAAGCGATGCAGGTCCGGCCCCGGCTTGTCGCTGCTGAAGGGCAGCATGTGGAACTGCACGTCCGGGCTGGCGCTGCCGGGCAGCACGCGGGCGAAGACGTTGGCGACGCCGGCGGACCAGGTCAGCGGCCCGCTGCGGGTCAGCAGATATTGCAGCCCCATCTCGGCCAGGCCCATCAGGCTGTTCTTGCGGCCGTTCAGCCCCAACGGCTGGTTCAGCTTATAGACCATGCGCGCCTGCAGGTGGTCCTGCAGGTTGCGGCCCACCTGGGCGCGGTCGGCCACCACGGGGATGCCGTGCTGCGCCAGGTGCTCGGCCGGGCCGATGCCGGACAGCAGCAGCAGGTGCGGCGAGTTGATGGCGCCGCCGCAGAGGATGACCTCGCGCACCGCCTTCACGCTGTGGGTGGCGCCGTGGCGCTTCACCGTCACGCCGGTGGCGCGGCCGGCCGCGGTGGTGATGCCCGTGGTCAGCGCGTTGCTGACCACCGTCAGGTTGGGGCGGGACATCGCCGGCTTCAGGTAGGCGCGGGCGGTGGACCAGCGCAGCCCGTTGCGCGTGGTGGTCTGCGGGCTGCCAACGCCTTCCTGGGTCGCGCCGTTGAAATCCTCGTTGCGGGGGATGCCGGCCTGCACCGCCGCCTCGATGAAGGTCTTCACGAGTGGGTCGTTGTGGCGCAGGTCGCTGACCGCCAGCGGGCCGCCCTTGCCGCGCAGCTCGGTGCCCGCGCGCTCATTGTCCTCGGACAGCTTGAAGTAGGGCAGCACATCCTCGTAGTCCCAGCCGGTGCAGCCCTGCTGGCGCCATTGCTGGTAGTCCTCGCGCTGGCCGCGGATGTAGATCAGGCCGTTGAGCGAGGAGCTGCCGCCCAGTACCCGGCCGCGCGGCCAGATCAGCCGGCGGTTGTCCAGGTTCGGCTCCGGCTGGGTCAGGTAGTTCCAGCTGAGCGTCGGGTGGTACATGGTCTTGGCGTAGCCAACCGGCAGGTGGATCCAGGGGTTGGTATCGCGGCTGCCGGCTTCCAGCAGCAGCACGCGCACGCTGGGGTCCTCGGACAGGCGGGCAGCGACGACGCAGCCGGCGCTGCCGGCGCCGACGACGATGTAGTCGGCCTCCTCGGGCAGGATATCGGCCATGTTCGCTTCCCCCTGTTGTGCGCGGGCAAGGCTAACGCCCGCGTGTGCACTGCACTAGAGGGTGCTTGCGCCGCGCCGGCTTGCTGCGAAACTGGGCAGCATGAGCCCATTCGACAGCTTGGCCGACGCGGTCGGCCCCGCCCATGTCCTGCGCGCGTCGGAAGACGTCGCGCCCTACGCCACCGACTGGCGCGGCGCCTATAACGGCACGCCGGTCGCGGTGGTGAAGCCGAACACCACCGAACAGGTGGCCGAGGTGATCCGCCGCTGCGCCGCCCAGGGGCTGGCAGTGGTGCCGGCCGGCGGGCGCACCGGGCTGTGCGGCGGCGCGGTACCGCCGGCGAATGGGCCGGCCTCCATCGTGCTGTCGCTGGAACGGCTGAACCGCATCCGCAGCATCGACGCGCGCGACTTCTCGGTGGTGGCCGAGGCCGGGTGCGTGGTGCAGAACGTGCAGCAGGCCGCGGCCGATGCCGGGCGGCTGTTTCCCATCCAGTGGGGCGCGCAGGGCACGGCGCAGGTGGGCGGCATGCTCAGCACCAATGCCGGCGGCATCCGCACGCTGCGCTGGGGCAATGCGCGGGAACTGGTGCTGGGGCTGGAAGTTGTGCTGCCGGATGGGCGCATCCTGGATGACCTCCGCCGGGTGCGGAAGGACAACAGCGGCTACGCGCTGCGGCATCTGTTCATCGGCGGGGAGGGGACGCTGGGCGTGATCACCGCCGCCGCCATGCGCCTGGCGCCGGCCTTGAAGCGGGTGGAGAGCGCCTATGTCGCGGTGCCCAGCCCGGATGCGGCGCTGTCCATGCTCGGGCGCTTCCTGGAGAGCGGGGCCGAGGTGATCGGCTACGAGCTGTGTGCCGATTTCTGCATGCTGATGGCGGAGAAGCACGGCGTTGGGCTCCGCATGCCGCTGCCCGTGGGCTCGGCGCCCTGGTACGTGATGGTGGAGATTGCCGCCGCGCATGAAAGCGTGCCGCTGCGCCAGATGATGGAAGACACGCTGGGCGACGCCATGGAGGCCGGCGAGGCGCTGGACGCCGCCATTGCCGAGAGCGAGGCGCAGCGCCGGATGATCTGGAAGATCCGCGAGGACTACCCGGACTGCTCCCGCCGGGACAGCCCGGCGGTGGGCACGGATACCTCGGTGCCGGTCAGCGCCGTGCCGGACTTCGTCAACACCGCGGAGCGCGAGTTGAAGGCGCGCTGGCCGGAAGGGCGGATGGCCGCCATTGGCCATGCCGGGGATGGCAACATCCACCTGTCGCTGCACGCGCCGCTGGGCTGGCAGGGCGACCGCGCCGCCTGGGTGGCGCGGGCGGCGGAGATGGAGCCGCTGGTGAATGCCATCGCCGTCTCGCTGGGCGGCAGCTTCAGTGCCGAGCACGGCATCGGCCAGAGCAAACGGCACGCGATGGCGACGCACAAGAACCCGATCGCGCTGGAACTGATGCGGGTGCTGAAGGGCGCGCTGGACCCGGAGGGGCGGATGAACCCGGGGAAGATCCTGCCCTAGCCTCGGGGGCGGGCGGGCGGTGTCGCGGCATCGCGGCGATAGGCCGGGGAGGCGCCAACCGGCCTCCGCCTGGCTACTGGCATGCGGCAGCGTGTTCTGCCACGGCACCATCCAGGTATTCGTCCGTGACCCGGTCCCAGTTTGAAATGGTCGCGTCAGCCCACAGCACCACCCCACCGCCATTGATGTCGTTGTAGGCGCCCACAAAGAGCCGCCTCGCCTGCTTCCCGACACAGTTGAACTCCAGCGAGTCGCGGTAACTGAGCTCGCCACCTTCCAAGGGAGCAGCGAAGTTAGTCATAAAGCGCGCGCGCACGTTTCCACCGGGCAGGCGCTCGACGGCATCGATCCATTTGCTGGTGGTCGCGCTACTTTGCATATGCCGCCAGCTTGGCCCTGGTGAGGCGCTGAGGCGAGCGGGGTCGCGACGCGAAGAAGGTGCGGGGCTTCCTGGCGCGCAAGCGGACACCAAGACCGTCAACACGGTTATCAGAAGTATCCCTCGAAGCATGGCGCCCTCGATGCAATTCGATGCCGATATTGCCACTGCCCGGTCGATGTGTAAGCAGAATAACGTGCCCCCCTGAGAGGCGCACGGCGGACCGGATGGTGTGTCGGCCCTTGCTGTGTGGAGAGACCGGCGCGCCTCAGCCGCCGCGCAGGGCGGCGTTCTCGGCCTCAAGCGCCGCCACGCGTTCGGCCAGTTGGCGGACGCCGGCCTCAATCTCCGCCAGCGGGATCAGCTTGGGGATGTGCTGGCTGCAATTCCATTCCCAGCCGGCCAGTTGCGCCAGCATCACGTGCTCCACCTTGCCGCGCGGCGGGGTGGGCAGGTCCTGCGCCCAGGCGGGGGCATCGGCCGGGGTCAGGGCGCGGGCGCGGCCCAGCAGCTTCAGCCGGTGCTGCCCGGCGTAGTCCATGCAGAACAGCGCGACGCGGTCGTTTTCCGCCAGGTTGCCGATGGAGACGTGCTGGCGATTGCCGGACAGGTCGGCGAAGGCCAGCGCCGTACCGTCCGGCGCCACCCGCAGGAAGCCCGGCGGGCCGCCGCGATGCTGCATGTAGGGCCAGCCGCCGGCCCCCACGCTGGCCAGGTAGAAGCTCTCCCGGCTCTCCAGGAAGTCGCGCTCCGCCTCGCCCAGCCGGCTGTCGTCGCGGCCGGATTGCTCCATCTCGGCGAATCGCCCGCGCGAGCCGATGCGCTGCTGTTCCGCCCTGACGGACGGGGTGAAGGCGATGCCGGCGTAGCCCTTGCCCATGGCTGACTCTCCTTGCTGAAGCACATGGTCTCGCGGGCGGGCATTCCGTTGCACCGCGACGACCGGGTCTGACATGGATCAACGCTGGCGCTTGAGGCAAACTGCAAGGTCTGAACGGAACAGGAGACTGGCATGGCCGGCATCAAGCGACTGCGTGACTTCATCCAGGGCATGACCCACCTGGCCGACCAGGGTGCCGACGAGGGCCGCTGGCTGCACGAGGGCCACGGCCTGCTGGCCACGCTGGTGGCGCAGGATGACTGGCTGCCCGACGAATTCGCCAAGGACGGCCCGAGCTACCGGCAATACCTGCTGCATTGCGACCCGCTGGAGCGGTTCAGCGTGGTAAGCTTCGTCTGGGGCCCGGGGCAGCGCACGCCGGTGCACGACCACCTGGTCTGGGGCATGATCGGCATGCTCCGCGGCAGCGAGGTGGCCACCGACTACGCCCTGGCCGGGCCGGGCGAGCCGATGAAGGTGCTGGGGCAGGCGACGCTGGTGCCGGGCATGGTGGAGCATGTGACGCCGAACGGGCAGGACATCCACGTGGTGGAGAATGCCTTCAAGGACCGCGCCAGCATCAGCATCCATGTCTATGGCGGCAATATCGGTGCGGTGCAGCGGCACGTGTTCAACCCCGGCACCTCGGCGGCCAAGCGCTTCATCAGCGGCTACACCAATACCGTGGTGCCCAACCTGTGGGACCGCAGCGACGAGGTGAAGGCGGCGGCGGCGGCCTGACGCCTGGAGCAACATCCGTTCTGATGCAATCATCAGAACGGATTTCCTGCTTTTCTTTCAACAGCTTGGACATGAAAAAGCCCGCCGGGCGGAAGCGCCGGGCGGGCTGTTCGGGCCTGGGGGCTGGGTTCAGCGCCGGCTGCGGTTGCGGCTGGTGCTGCGCTGGCCGGCGCGGGGGGCGTTGCTCGGCTCCGGCGCCTCGGCCAGTTCCTCGAGAGCTCCCTGGCGGTTGCCGCCGGCGGCCATCATCGTGCCGTTGTCCGGCCGGTTGTAGATGAAGCCGTAGGTCGGGTAGGTGCGGCCGAAGCTGCTGCTGTCCCGGCCGATCTGCACGCGCACATCGGTCCAGTCGTTGCTGGCGGACACGTCGATGACGTGGACGTCCTGC
Source organism: Acetobacteraceae bacterium (assembly GCA_947455205.1). GTDB lineage: Bacteria > Pseudomonadota > Alphaproteobacteria > Acetobacterales > Acetobacteraceae > CAIMOR01. The sequence goes on from CANGNF010000001.1 coordinate 74,365, forward strand.
ATCACGCTGCCGCGGCGGATGCCGGGGCCGCCCCAGTTGGCGTGGTCGATCAGCACATGGCGCGGCGCCAGCACCTGCGACACCACGGCGACATGGCCGTAGCGCATGCCGCCGGTGGAGCGGAAGGCGAGCACCGAGCCGGCTTCCGGCTGGTAGCCGCGGGCGTAGCTGCCGGCGGCATTGCCCCACCACTGCCAGCCATTGCCGGAAATGCTCATGCCCGTGACCTGGCGGGCATAGGGCACGCAGGAGATGCCGCCGTAGCTGGCGCGGGTGGCGCGCAGCCGGCCGGGGGCGCCAGTGCTGGCGCGGGCGCTGGAGATGGTGGCGAGGCGGAGCGAGGGCTTGCCCGGCTTGGCAGCCTGGGCCGGGCGCGGCGCGGGAATGGGCTTGGCGGCGGCGGACGAGGCCTGGCGCTGGTCGGGGCGGGCAGCCTCGGCCCCCTGGCCGAGCATGAGCGCGCCGAACATTACCCCAACAGCCAGTGCCGTCCGCTTGAACCCCATGCGTACCAAGTCCCCTGCCGCCGTCGTTGCGGACCGCGTTCACGTAGCCGTGAGCGCCGCCGGTAGCCTAGGGTTACCCAGGGCGGCAGCGGCGGCGCAACCCGTGGGATTGATACAGCGGGTAATGTGGCGTGATTTGTCGAGAGCGGGGGTATGGCGGGGGCCTCGAACGGAAGACTTTCCCAAGCCATGCTGCGCTGCAAACGGATGTCACAGTGTTGCGACATGAAAGCCACGGCTGATTCGGCCCGGTTAACGCATTGGGAACCTGTGCGCCGGACAAGCAAAAGGCCGGGGACATTGCCCCCGGCCTGGAATATTTGCCCAGTTGCTGCCTTAATTAGCGGCAGGCATTGACCATGATCTCGACCAGGATGCCGGGCGAGGCCATCTCGGCCTGCACGCAGGCGCGGGCCGGGCGGCCTTCCTCGCCGAGCCATTCCACCCAGACGGTGTTCATGGCGTCGCGCTGCTTGATGTCCTTCAGCCAGATCTGCGCGTTGAGCAGGTGGCTCTTGTCGGTGCCATTGGCTTCCAGGCTGGCGTCGATCTTGGCCAGGACCTGCTTGGTCTGGCCGATGATGTCGAGCGTCAGGTCGTCGGCGGTCATGCCGGCCAGGAAGACGAAGTTGTGGTACTCGACCGAGCTGGACAGGATCTTGTTGCTGCCCATGCGAACGATTTTGGCCATTGGGGTACGTCCCTCTCTCTCGATGATGGTGGGTGGGTTCTAGCGTCTGATCGTCGCTAGTGGAATCACCGGCGACGTGAATCAGCCGCTCAAAACAACAGGCTGGAGTCCGTCAGTCGCTTCCAGAAGCGTCTGGCGGACTCTAGCCTCGCCTTTACGGCACCGCCAGGGTGCTGCCGGCGGAAGCGGCGGCGATCATGGTCTCGAAGACCGAGACGCCGTGGATGGCATCGGCCAGCGGCAGCGGATAGGCCGGGCCACCGGCGACGGCGGCGGCGAAGGCTTCCAACTCGGCCGCCTCGATATCCGTGACCGGGTAGTTCCTCGTCCACTCCTCGCCCTCGACCGGGCGGAAGAACAGGCGCTCGTGGTTGAACAGCTCCAGCATGCCCTTGGTGCCCAGCAGCGCCACGCGCCAGACCCGGGCCGTCAGGTTGATGGTGGCGAAGGTGGCCGAGGCGCCGGAGGTGAAGCGCGCCAGCATGGCCGTGGTGTCGTCCACATGCGGCGAGACGCGGGGGTAGCTGTTGACCGCCACGCTGGCGAACGGCCCCATCAGGTTGATCAGCATGTCGATCATGTGGATGCCCATGCCGCCCATGCCGCCCAGCGGGCTTTCATGCCGGTCGGCGCGCCACATGCCATTCACCCAGGCAAAGGCCTGGCCGCCGGACATGTTGCCCTCGGCATGCAATACGGTGCCCAGCTCGCCGGCCGCGATCATCCGCTTCATCTCGGCCACGGCGGGCAGGAAGCGGCGGTTGTGGCCCAGCGCCAGCACCACGCCAGCCTTCTGGGCTGCGGCCACGGCGGCCTCGGCGCTGGCCTTGGATAAAGTAAAAGGCTTCTCGACGAAGATGTGCTTGCCGGCGGCGGCGGCGGCGATGACCTGCTCGGCGTGCTGGCCGTGCGGGGTGGCCAGCACCACGGCCTGCACCTCGGGGTCGGCCAGGACGGCTTCGTAGCTGGGCAGCAGGCGGATGCCCTTTTCGGCGCAGAAGGCCTGCGCCTTGGCCGGCGTGCGGGTGCTGCCGGCGACGAAGCGGATGCCGGCCTGGTTGCGGCCCTGCACGGAGTTGACCATGACCTGGCCCCAGCGGCCCAGGCCGATGACGGCGGCGTTCAGCATGTTCGGGTATCCTTGGAATCGCCGCGCAATAAAGCCGGGAAAGCGGGCCCCGTCTAATCCGGCGTCTATTCCGCGGCGCGCGGACGCTGGGCTTGCTCGGCCCGCAGTGCCGCCAGCCCGGCCCGCACCACCTCGCCGCCGCTGTCGTAGCGGCCGGCCTGCACCTCGGCGTCGATGAAGGCGACATCCTCCGCGCTCAGGCGGAAGGTGCGGCGCTGCGCCACCGGGGCCTGGGCGCCGAAGGTGATGTGGTGGGCTTCCCCCATGCGGATGGCGGCGCGGCTTTCCAGCACGCGGGCCATGTGCGGCAGCATGCGCCAGCCCCAGACGAAGGCGCCGAGCGTCAGGATGGCGAAGACCATGGTCGGCAGGCGCAGGCCGAAGGCTTCCCCGGCGCCGCCCAGCAGCAAAGCGCCCACGGCCGGGCAGGCGCGGGTGATCATGCCCCACATGGCCAGCACCCGGCCGCGCATGCCGGGGTCGGCGGCGTTCTGCACCAGGGTCTGGATGGAGATGCCATTGATGCTGCCGGCCGCGCCCATCAGCGCCCCGGCCAGCAGGCCCAGCGGAAAGTAGCCGGTGGAGATGAAGGCCAGCGTGGCGCAGGCCTGCCCGGCCACGGCCAGCACCGCCAGGCGCGTGGTGCCCTCCACCTTGCCACGGCTGGCGACCCACAGGCCGGACAGCAGCGCGCCGACGCCGATGCAGGCGGTCAGCATGGCCAGGCCGTCGGCGCCGCGCTGGAACACGCGCTCCACGAAGGGGGGCAGCACTTCCTGCACGCCGCGCATCATCACGCTGGTGACGGCGGCGAAGAGCAGCAGCGGCCCGATGCCCGGGTGGTTGCCGGCGTAGCGGAAGCCGGCCACGGCCTCTCCCAATATGCTCGTCTCCGGCGCGTGGCCGCGGCGGGCCGCGGGGTCCACCCGCAGGAAGGGCATGGAGGCGGTGGCGAGGAAGTAGGCGGCAGCGTTGATCAGCACCGCCGGCGCCACGCCGTACAGCGCCACCACCGGCCCGGCGATGGCGGGGCCGAGGAAGCGGGCGACGTTGAAGCACAGCGAGTTGCAGGCCACCGCCGCCGGCAGGTCGTTGCGCGGCACCAGGCCGGGCATCAGGCTCTGCCGGGCGGGCTGGGCGAAGCTGGCGGCGATGCCGCTGACCACCTCCAGCACCAGCAGCACCTCGATGCTCAGCAGCCCCGCGATCAACAGCCCGGCCACGGCGCAGGCCTGCAGGCCGATGGCGGTCTGGCTGAGCATGGTCAGCTTGACCCGGTCCATGCGGTCCGCGATGGCGCCGGCGATGGGGCTGAACAGCACGGCGGGCGCCAGGTCGCAGAAGGCGACCATGCCGACCCAGAAGGCGCTGTGCGTCATCTCCCACGCCAGCCAGGTGACGCCGATGCGGTGGACCCAGAGCCCGGTCCAGGAGGTCAGCGAGGCGCCGAAGAAGATCTGGGCGTCACGGTGCGACAGGGCGCGGCCGAGCGCGCCGAGCGAGGCCATTCAGCCCTGGCCCCCGGCTGCGGGCATCAGCGGTCCGGCGTGCCGCGGGTGTTGCGCAGCACGCATTCCCGCGCGATCTGGTCGCGCTCGTAGCGGCGGCCCATCTGGTCCAGCGGGGCGCGGAACTGGAACGGGCTGGAGAAGGTGCCCTGGCGGCTGTCGCGCTCATCCTCGCGCATGATCTCGGAGCGGTCGCGCTGCACCAGGGTGCGGTCGGCCTGCTGGTTGCAGGCGGCGGCCAGGCTGGCCTGGTCGCGGATGCGGCCCTCGCCCAGCGGACTTTCCGGAATCAGGCGGCGTTCCACCGGCGGCGGGGCGACATAGGTATAGCCGCCGGGGGCCGTGGCGCCGGGGGCGCCGCCGGCGGGCGGGGCCGGGGCGGTGTTGCGCGGGCCGAGCGAGCTGGACTGCTGCTCGGCGCAGCCGCCGAGGGCCAGGCCACCCAGGGTGAGGCCGGCCAGCAGGGCCAGGCGGAGGGTCGGGTGCGGCGGGCGGGACATGCGGTTCTCGTCAGGCTGGGGGCCGGCCGTCGGGGGAGCCCTCGGGCAGGCGTGGGTGCGGCGCGGCTGGCAGTGGTCGCGATAAAATGCGCCTGAGTCCACCTTCATCGAAGCGGGCGCCGGCGTCCAACGACATTGTGGCCGCCGCCGCCACCAGGACCGGCTCAAGCCTTATGCCACCGTGGGAAAAGCTGAACATCGGCGCCAACCAGGCCATGCGTGACAAAGCGTCCACCAGGGCCAGCAGGCGCAGGCAGAGGCTCATGCCCTGCAGGCTGTCCAGCCCATGCGCCGAATCGATGGCGTCGGCCCAGGCGCTGGCGTCGCGGTCGGCAATGGCCAGCTGGGTCGGCTCCGCGTCCGCGGGCTGGAACACCAGCAGGCGCGGCGGGCCCCAGCGGGACTGGCTGGCATCCGGCCAGATCGGGTCCACCAGGGCGGGGTGGCGGCGGCGCTCGGCCTGGCGGATCGCGTCGCGGGCGGTGTCCCAGGCGTCCAGCAGGGCGCGCGGCGTCACCGGCGGCAGCGCCGCGGGGGCCAGGGCCAGGGCGTAGGTCAGCGCGCCATCGGGCGCGCGGGCCACGCGGATGGGGTTGGTGGGCATCGGTGCAATGTGGCGACTGGCGGGGCTTGGCGCCATACCGGCGTTGCAGGTTAAGCTGCGGGAATGACCGACCTTGCCCTGCTGCCCGCCACCCAAGCCGCCCGCCGCCTGCGCGACGGCAGCTTGACCGCAACCGATGTGGCGGAGGCGCTGATCGAGCGCATCGCCACGCGCGAGCCGGCGCTGCGCGCCTTCGCCTGGCAGGATCCTGCCGCGCTGCGCCGCGCCGCCGCCGCCGCCGATGCCGCCGCCCGCGCCGGCCGGCCGAAGGGGCCGCTGCATGGCCTGGGCCTGGGCGTGAAGGACGTGCTGGATACCGGGGACATGCCCTCGCAATACGGCTCGCCGATCTGGGCCGGGCATCGGCCGCGCGGGGATGCCGCCTGCGTCGCGCTGGCGAAGCGCGCCGGGGCGCTGGTGGTGGGCAAGACCGTCACCACCGAATTCGCCACCCGCCAACCGGGGCCGACCGCCAACCCGGCCAACCCCGGCCACACGCCGGGCGGCTCCTCCTCCGGCTCCGCTTCCGGCGTGGCGGCGGGGTTCTTCCATGCCGGCTTCGGCACCCAGACGGCGGGCAGCATCGTCCGCCCGGCGGCCTATTGCGGCGCGGTCGGCTTCAAGCCCAGCTACGGCACCATCGCCCGTGGCGGCATGAAGGTGATGAGCGAGTCGCTGGACACCATCGGCGTGCTGACCCGCACCGTGGGTGACGCGGCGTTGTTCATGGCTGGCTGTACCGGGCGCGACTACGGCGACCCCGAGGCGAAGCCGGTCCGGGCGCCACGGCTGGGCATCTGCCTGGGCCCCACCGCCGACCAGGCGGAGCCCTACACCCTGGCGCTGCTGGAGCGCGCGGCGGCGGCCTGCGCCAAGGCCGGCGCCACGCTGGTGCAGCTGGAGCTGCCGGCGGCGGTGAACGCGCTGGTCCAGGCGCATCCGGTGGTGATGAATGCCGAGAGCGCACAGTCGATCGCGTGGGAGGTGGACTACGCCCCGGCGCAGATCAGCGAGGGGCTGCGCGAGCGCATGCAGTGGGGCGCGGCGCAGGGGCCGGCGGCATTGGATGCCGGGCGCCAGGCCTTCACCGATGCCCAGGCGGCGTTCCGCGACTGCATCGCCGGGGTGGACGCGATCCTGACCCCCAGCGCGCCCGGCGAGGCGCCGGAGGGGCTAGCCTGGACCGGCGACCCCGCCTTCAACTTCATTTGGACCAGCCTGTGGGTGCCCTGCGTCACGGTGCCGGTGGCCAGCGGGCCGAAGGGGCTGCCGCTGGGCGTGCAGATCGTGACCGGCATGGGCCAGGACCGCGCCGCGCTGGCCTGGGCCGAATGGGTGCGACAGGCCGTGGTGGGGTAGTTTGGGCCGGATCGACAGCGGGCGGCCGGTCGGCCGCCTGCGCTAGGTTGTTGTGTACGGCAGCCGCGGGGTCCCGACGAAGCGGGCGGCCATGGCGGCGGCAGCAGCGTCACCGATACGACCAGGGTAGGGCCGCAGCAGCGCCGCGCTGTAGTCTTCCAGCGCGGAGCGGGTCAGCCAGCGATCGCAGAAGGCGTTGGCCGCCACGGCGATGTTGCCAAGCAGGTCGGTGTCGAAGCGGTGGCGCTCAACCAGCGCCAGAGTCTCGGTGTCCGATGATGTCGGGATGAAGTGCACCATCGGCTGCAGCGCGCGGAAATAGAACAGCACTGAGTCGGAATTGTATTTCAGCAGCACACCGTTGCTGCGCAGCGCCAGGTACACCCGCGAGCAGGTGGCGCCGTTGCCGTCCTGCGAGAGCAGGAATCGGTATTGCAACTGGTGCTCCCAAGTTACCCGTGGGCCGCCCACGCCCATGGCCCGCAGCCTCTCCTCAACCCCCGGTTCGACAACCTGGCAGATGGCCGGCAGATCGTAGTCAACAAGGTCGCTGCCGCGGAAGCGGCGGAAGGACCGGATGCGGCGGTCGGTGTCGGCGTCCAGGATGGCATGGGTCAGCAGGCTGCCGGTGGTTGAGCCCGCAAATACCGCTTTGGGCTGCTTCGCGAGCAGCGGCACGGTGTCCCGGGCGTGGGATTCGTAGAAGCCCAACCACAGGAAGTCGGCGTCCGGCAACAGCAGGTTCGGCTCGCCGCGGCGCTTCTGGAACCCGAAGATCGGCAACGCCGGATGGATCAGGCTGTGGTCGCCTACCATCAGGGCGAAGAAGAAGTGCCGGTCGGCATGCTCGGCCTTGATCACCTTCGCGAGGAAGGCAAGGTAGAGTTCCGCTCGCACCGCGATGTTGTTGGCTCTGTTGTCCAGCAGTTCCCGCTTCGGCCCGGCCGGCGCCTGAAGGATGGACAACTCGCCTAGCTTCGCCTCGAACACGAAGACGCTGAGGTGCCTTGCGTGCAGGTCCCAGATTGCGTCGCAAGCCGCATCGACGTCGAGCGGTGAGTCCCCGAAATCAGCCCATTCGGCGGCGGCCAGGGCTTCCGGGTCGGCAAAGCCCACCATTATCGTACGCCGCCGTAGCCCGGCGCCTGCTTCAGCGCGTCCGTGGTGTCGAAGTCGCGCAGCACGGCGTCGTCGGCCATCTCCACCTCGGCCACGCGGTCGGCGTGCTTGCCGGCCAGGTGGCGGGCGCCGACATCGCCGGTGATGTTCATCATCTCCGGCAGGAACTCGCGGCTCCACAGCATCGGGTTGCCCTGCTTGCCGCGGAAGGTCGGCATGACGATGGCACGGCCTTCCTCGGGGTCGAAATTGGCCAGCAGGCGGTCGATCATGGCGCCGGTGACCAGCGGCATGTCGCCGAGGCAGACCACCACGCCCTCCACATCCGGCGGCAGCGCGGCCAGCCCGGCCTTCAGGCTGGCGGAAAGCCCCTCGGCGTAATCCTCCGCATGGGCGAACTGGACGGGGCGGCCGGACAGGATCTGCTCGACCCGCTCGCGCTCATAGCCCGTGACCACCACGATGGGCCGGGCGCGGCTGGCCAGCACGTTCTCCACCACCCGCGTGACCATGGCCAGGCCGGTGTCGTCCAGCGCCAGCAGCTTGTTCAGCGGCGCCATGCGGCGGCTGCGGCCGGCGGCCATGACCAGCGCGGCGATCTTGCGGGCGCGGCGCGGGGCAATGCTGGGTGTGCCGGCGCTGGGTGCCTTCTCGCGCGGCAGCGGGCGCACCTCGATCTCCTTCAGCAGGCCGCCGACGCCCATGCCCATGACCTCCTGCGAGCCCACCTTCAGGCCGGCGAACAGGCGCTGCATCACCCAGTCGATGCCGTTCAGCTTGGGGGAGCGGGCGCAGCCGGGCAGCACCAGGGCCGGAATCTCGTCGATGCGGCCCAGGCAGATCAGGTTGCCGGGGTCCACCGGCATGCCGAAATGCTCGATGACGCCGCCGGCGCGGATGATGCCGGCGGGGCCGACATCGCGCCGATCCACCACAGCGGAGGCGCCGGCGATCAGCAGCATCTGGGCGCCCTGGCGCTTCAGCCGGACCAGCGCGTCCGAGACCGGGCCGGTCTCGTGCCGGCAGCGCTCCACCGGCAGCAGCGTGCCGCACAGCGCGTCCACCCGGGCGGCGGTGGCTTCCACCGCGCCATCCATGACGCTTTCCTTGATGCCCGGCAGCTCCGTCAGCACCAGGCCGACCTTGAGCGGCCGGAACGGGTGCAGTTCCAGCGCCGGCGGGCCCTGCTTCACCAGAGCTTCCGCCACGTTCAGCACATGGCCGGGGACGGCGAAGGGGATGACCTTGATGGTCGCGACCATCTCCTTGGCGGTCACCGGCACGAAGGCGGGCAGGGTGGCGACCGTCAGCCCTTCGTCCAGCGCGTTCAGCCGGTTGATGACGGGGGCGCGGACCAGCAGCAGCCCGGCGCTTTCCGCCACCAGGTTGACCCGGCCGGTGGCGGCGCGGCTGCGCGCCAGCAGCGGCCCGGCCAGCACGCGGGACAGCCGGTCGGCGGCCTCGTCCTCCGGCACGTCGCCGGCTTCCAGCGTGGCGGCCACCACCTCCCGCAGGCCGGCGGCCTGCAGCGAGGCGATCGCGGCCTCGTCCAGCACGGTGCCCTTCTTCAGCACCTTGTTGCCGTGGTTGGGGCCAAGGCGGACGGTATGCGCCAGGATGCTGCCGCGCGCTTCCGCCAGCTGGGTGGGGCCGAAGATCATGCCGCCACCGGCGGGCGGGCGCGGGTGCCGAGCGCGGCGCCACGGCGTACCGCGACGATCTCGGCGATGATGGACAGGCCGATCTCGGCGGCGGTCACGGCCTCGATATCCAGCCCCACCGGGGACTTGATGCGGGCCAGGGCTTCGGCGCCATGGCCCATCTCGGTCAGGCGGGCGACGCGCTTGGCATGGGTGCGGCGGCTGCCCAGCGCGCCGATATAGAAGGCGGCGGACTTCAGCGACACGTCCAGCGCCGGGTCATCCAGCTTGGGGTCGTGGGTCAGCGTGACCACGGCGGTGCGGCTGTCCGGCGCCAGCTGGGCCATGGCGTCGTCGGTCCATTCATGCACCAGCGTGATGCCGGGGAAGCGGTCCGCGGTGGCCCAGGCACGGCGCGGGTCTACCACCGTGACGGCAAAGCCGAGCGGCTGCGCCATGGGCACCAGCGCCTGGGCAATGTGCACCGCGCCGACGATGATGAGCCGCAGCGGCGGGTTGTGCGGGTGGATGAACCAGGCAGCGCCCTCGTAGTCCACGTTCTGCGCGGCGTCGTCGGCCAGGGCGGTGCGGGCGGCTTCCACCAGCGGGGCAGGGGCCTCGTCCTGCGGCCAGAGCAGTTGAAGGCCGTCCGTCAGGCGGGTGACGAGGGCCACCGGCTGCTTGGCGGCCTGGGCGGCCTGCAGCCGGGCGAGGATATCGGCCTTCATGCCAGCTTCTCCACGAAGACCTTTACCTTGCCGCCGCAGGCCAGGCCGACTTCCCAGGCGCGCTCATCGGTAACGCCGAAGTCCAGTACCTGCGGCGTGCCGGAGGCCATGGTCTGGCGGGCCGCGTCGGCCACGGCGCCTTCGATGCAGCCGCCGGAGACGCTGCCGGCCAGCTTGCCGCTGGCGGTCATGGCCAGGCGGCTGCCCGGCGGGCGCGGGCTGCTGCCCCAGGTCTGCACCACGGTGGCCAGGGCCACGTCCTCGCCGGCGGCGCGCCAGGCGGCCGCGGTGGCCAGGATGTCTTCCGATGTTTCGCTCATGCCGCCATCCTCTGGGACGCGTTCTGGTCGCTGAGAGACGCCACCAATTCGCGCAGGCTTGCGAGATTATGCACCGGGCGGAACTCGTCCACATGGGGCAGCATGGCCCGGATGCCCTGTGATCTGGGCTGGAAGCCGTCGAAGCGCAACAGCGGGTTCAGCCAGACCAGCCGGCGGCAGGACTTCCGCAGGCGTTCCGTGGCCTCGGCCAGCCCGGCGGCGCCCTGGCGGTCCAGGCCATCCGTGATCAGCAGCACCACGGCGCCCTGGCCCAGCACCCGGCGGGACCATTGCTTGTTGAACAGGTCCAGCGATTCGCCGATGCGGGTGCCGCCGGACCAGTCGGGCACGATGTGGCTGACCATCTCGAACGCCACCTCGGCGTCGCGGGCGCGCAGTTGGCGCGTCACGTTGGTCAGCCGGGTGCCGAACAGGAAGCTGTGGACACGGTCGCGGTCGTTGGTGACGGCGTGCAGGAAGTGCAGCAGCACCTGGGCGTAGCGCGACATGCTGCCGGAGATGTCGCACAGCGCCACCAGCGGCGGCGGGCGGGTCACGCGGCGGCTGCGCTCCAGGCTGAGTATCTCGCCGCCCTGGTGCAGGCTGGCGCGGATGGTGGCGCGCAGGTCCACGCGCGGGCCGGTGGGGTCGGGGCGGAAGCGCCGGGTCGGGCGGGCATCCAGCGGCAGCACCAGCTTGCGGATCTCGGCCTTGGCCTGGTTGATCTCGGCGGCCGACATCGCCTCGAAATCCATGGTCTGCAGGCGCTCGCGCTCACTGACCGTCATGGTCATGTCCACGGGCGGCGGCTCGTCCTCCGGCTTCCGTGGCGGCGGCGGGGTCTTGGGCGGGGTCATCGCCTCGGCCACGCGGCGGCTGGCGGCCGGGGGCTTGGCCTTCTCCTTCATGCCGCCTTCCAGCGCGTCCATGGCGGAGGCGTGCCGGGCCGCCTCCGGGTCGCGCCAGAACAGCAGGAAGGCCTGGTCGAACACCTCGAAGTGCTCGCGCTTGTGCACCATGGTGGCGCGCAGCGCGGCGTGGACCTGGCGGCGGTCGCCGATATCCACGGCGGCCAGGGCCTCCAGCGCGGCGAAGGTCTCGGACGGGCCGACGCCGAGGCCGGTGCGGCGCAGCAGGCGGCCGAAGGCGAGCAGGTTGTGCGCCAGCGCCTTGCCGCCGGCACCCGCGCCGGCGACGGTGGCGGCGAACAGGGTGGAGAACTCGCTCACCGCCGCCGGGTCCAGCGGAAGGGCGCGGAGAAGGCCATGGCGCCGACCACCGCGCCGCCGATCTGCCACATGCCGCCGCGCGGGTTGTCGCCCAGCGCCAGCGTCACCAGCACCACGCCGACCATGGCGCCGAGGAAGGTGGCGGCGAGGATGGTGAGTTGGCGGTTCACACCGTCTTCGCTTCCGCCACCAGCTTGGCGGCGGCTTCGCCCTTCAGCTTGGCGATGTCGTCCTGGTATTTCAGCAGCACGCCCAGCGTCTCATCCACCATGGCCGGCTCCAGCTCGTGGGCATCAAGCGCGGCCAGGGCGGCGGCCCAGTCGATGGTCTCGGCCACGCCCGGCAGCTTGAAGTAGTCGCCGTTGCGCAGCTTCTGCACGAAGGCCACCACCTGGGCCGAAAGGTGTTCCGGCACCTGCGGCGCGCGCAGCTTCAGGATGGCGCGTTCGCGGGTGGCGTCGGGGTAGTCCACCCAGTGGTACAGGCAGCGGCGGCGGATGGCGTCGTGCACCTCCCGCGTGCGGTTGGACGTGATGATCACCACCGGCGGCGTCGCCGCCTTGATGGTGCCCAGCTCCGGCACGGTGATCTGGTAGTCCGCCAGGATCTCCAGCAGGAAGGCCTCGAAGGGCTCGTCGGCGCGGTCCAGCTCGTCAATCAGCAGCACCGACGGCTCGCCGGTCAGCGCCTGCAGCAGCGGGCGTTCCTGCAAAAACCGGCGGTCGTAGATGCCGGCTTCCACCGCGGCGCGGTCCTGCGCCTGGCCGCTGGCCTCCGCCAGGCGGATGCTCATCAGCTGGCGCGCGTGGTTCCACTCATAGGCCGCCGCCGAGAGGTCCAGGCCGTCATAGCATTGCAGCCGCACCAGGCGGCGCGGCAACTCCTTGGCCAGCACCTTGGCAATCTCGGTCTTGCCGGTGCCGGGCTCGCCTTCCAGGAACAGCGGGCGGCCCATCTTCAACGCCAGGTGCACCGTGGTGGCCAGCGCCTTGTCGGCGACATAGCCACCATCGGCCAGCAGCTGGCGCGTGGCCTCGACCGTCGTGGGCAGGCTCACAGGAACATCAGCGCGGCGATGGCCAGGCAGATGGCGCCGCCGGCCCAGGCGACCAGCGGCACGCCCATGGGTTCGATCGCCGCGAGGATGCTGAACATCGACACCGGCTGGCCCACCGGCAGCGGCGGCGGCGCGGCGGCGGCGGCCGCCGGGGCCATGGCGGCTTCCGGCGCCAGCTCCGCCACCGGCACGGCAACCGGCGCCGGGGTCAGGTTGGCGGCGAACTTGTCGAAGAATTGGTCGGCCATCTGCTTGGCGGTGCTGTCGATCAGCCGGGCGCCGAGCTGGGCGATCTTGCCGCCGACCTGCGCCTTGACGTTGTACTTCAGCAGCGTCTCGGTCGGGCCGACCTCCTCCAGCGCCACGTCGGCGCCGCCCTTGGCGAAGCCCATGGCACCGCCCGAGCCTTCACCGGAGATGGTGTAGCTCGCGGGTGGGTTGAGGTTCTCCAGCTTCACCTTGCCGCCGAACTTGGCTGCCATGGGGCCGAGCTTGACCGCCACCTTGGCCTCGAAGGCGTCCGGCGCGGTGCGGGTGACGGATTCGCAGCCGGGGATGGCCAGCTTCAGGGCCTCCGGGTCGTTCAGGGCTTCCCACACCGCCTGGCGGGAAGCAGGGATGCGGCGCTCGCCGGTCATTTCCATCAGCACGGACTCCCGAATTTGGCCGCGGACCATAGGCGGCGGGGCAGGTGAGGGAAACCCCCGGGGCGTTCATGGTTGCCTTGCGCGGAAGGGCAGGGTTCCCTGGCGGGCATGCATGAACCGCCCAACCTCTCCCTGCTTTGGGGCCTGCCCTTTGCAGGGCTGCTGCTGAGCATCGCGCTGGGTCCGCTGCTGGCCGAGCGCCTGTGGCACCATCACATGGGCAAGATCGCCGCCGGCTGGGGGGTGGCGCTGCTGCTGCCCTGGGCCGCGGGGTTCGGCGTAGCGGAGGCGGCCGGGCTGGTGGCGCACGCGGCGCTGCATGAATACCTGCCCTTCCTGGCGCTGATCTTCGCGCTGTTCACCGTGGGCGGCGGCGTGGTGGTGCAGGGCGGGCCGTGGGGGACGCCGGCGGGGAATACGCTGCTGCTGGCCATCGGCACCGTGCTGGCCAGCCTGATGGGCACCACCGGCGCGGCGATGGTGCTGATCCACCCGCTGCTGCGGGCCAATGCCCACCGGGAGAAGAAGGTCCACCTGGCGGTGTTCTTCATTTTGCTGGTCGGCAATGTCGGCGGCAGCCTGACCCCGCTGGGCGACCCGCCGCTGTTCCTGGGCTTCCTGCGGGGGGTGCCGTTCTTCTGGCCCACGCTGCACCTGCTGGCGCCGATGGCGCTGCTGGCGGGGATGCTGCTGGCCGTCTTCTTCCTGCTGGACCGGCATCTGGCGCGCAAGCAGGGCGCGGAGGCGCCGGCGGCCGCGCCGCTGCGGGTGCAGGGCTGGGGCAATGTGGCGCTGCTGGGCTGCGTGGTGGCGGTGGTGCTGCTGCAGGGCGTGTGGCAGCCGGGGGAACTGGCGCTGCTGGGCCAGCATATCGGCGCCGAGCGGCTGGTGGGCATGCTGGCGCTGGTGCTGATCGGCGCGGCGTCGCTGCGGATCACGTCCAACCACGCGCATCGGCAGAACATGTTCAGCTGGGCGCCGTTCCTGGAGGTGGCCAAGCTGTTCGCCGCCATCTTCTGCACCATGGCGCCGGTGGTGGCCATGCTGCATGCCGGCGACCAGGGCGCGCTGGCCGCGGTGGTGAAGCTGGCCAATGCCGATGGCGGGCAGCCGGTGCCGGCGGCGTATTTCTGGCTGACCGGGCTGCTCAGCGCCTTCCTGGACAATGCGCCGACCTACCTGGTGTTCTTCGAGCTGGCCGGCGGCGACCCCGCCGTGATGGTGGGGGAGCGGGCGCAGACGCTGCTGGCGATTTCCTGCGGCGCAGTGTTCTTCGGCGCGCTGACCTATATCGGCAATGCGCCCAACTTCATGGTGCGCAGCATCGCCAGCCATCGCGGGGTGCATATGCCGGGGTTCCTCGGCTACCTCGGCTGGGCGGCGGTGCTGCTGCTGCCGGGGTTGGCGGTGGTGACCTGGGTGTTCTTCTGACTTCGCTATGCCGGCGATCCGGGTTCCGGAATTGACAGGCGGGCGCGGGCGTCGTCTGAAAGACGCCGAAGTGGCCGCCTGAGAGCGGTCCAATAAGGAGCCACCCCATGCCCTACCTGATCGGCGAAGACGTCCCCGAAGCCCCGGCCGGCCATCGCTTCCGCAAGCTGCTGGAGAACCCCGGCATCCTGCAGATGCCCGGCGCGCAGAACGGCATGGCCAGCCTGCTGGCGAAGAAGGCCGGCTTCTCCGCGCTGTACCTTTCCGGCGCGGCGATGACGCTGAGCATGGGCATCCCGGACCTCGGCATGATCACGGTGGACGAGGTGGCCTTCCACATCCGCCAGATCACCCGCGCTTCCGGCCTGCCGCTGCTGGTGGATGGCGATACCGGCTATGGCGAGGCGCTGAACGTCATGCACATGGTGCGGACGTTCGAGGACGCGGGCGCCGCCGCCGTGCATCTTGAGGACCAGCTGCTGCCGAAGAAGTGCGGCCACCTGAACGACAAGAAGATCGCCGACGCGCACGACATGGCCGCCAAGGTCGCCGCAGCGCGCAAGGCCCGCCGGCACCTCTACATCATCGCCCGCACCGATGCCGCGGCCAGCGAAGGCATGGACGGCGCCCTGGCCCGCGCCAAGCTGTACCTGGAAGCCGGTGCCGACGCGATCTTCCCGGAAGCGCTGAACAGCCGCGAGTTCTTCGTTGAGTTCGCGAAGCGCATCCGCGCCGAGGGCTACCCCGACGTGAAACTGCTGGCCAACATGACGGAGTTCGGCCGCACGCCGTTCTACACCGCCGAGGAGTTCCAGGAGATGGGCTACCAGATGGTGATCTGGCCGGTCTCCTCCGCCCGCGTGGCCAACAAGGCGATGGAGAAGCTGTACAAGTCCATCGCCACCGATGGCGGCACCCACAAGCAGGTGGACAACATGCAGACCCGGGCCGAGCTGTACGCCACCATCAACCTGGCGGCCTATGAGGCGCTGGACAGTTCGCTGATCGCGACTATCGTTCCCGAAGCGATGCCGCAGCGCGGCTGAGCGCCGTCCGATCGCCAAAGGGCCGAAAGGCCCGAAGGCGTGAATCGGCCGGCCATACTCCGTCCGATCGCCAAAGGGCCGAAAGGCCCGAAGGCGTGAATCGGCCGGCCAGGCGATAGCGCAGCGCGGCTAGGAGAGCGACAGATGAGCGAACAACCCGTGGTGGCCGGCAAGGCCTCGATGCCCGTCGATGTGGTCGAGGGCAAGACCTACTACTGGTGCAGCTGCGGCAAGTCCGAGAAGCAGCCCTTCTGCGACGGCAAGCACAAGGGCGGCGCGTTCAGCCCCACCGCCTGGACCGCCCCGGCCACCGCCACCGTGCGGTTCTGCGCCTGCAAGGCCAGCGGCAAGGCGCCGCTGTGTGACGGCAGCCACAAGGCGCTGGTGTAGTCGCTGGCTGCCACCGTCGCGATTGCGTGAACGCAATCTGCGGCGGTGGCGGCGATTTTCGCCGCTGGCCCCGCAAATTGCGGCGGCGCAAGGCGAAACCCCTGGCATCGGCGTTGCACTGCCCTTGGCACGACCGCGGACGGGGCCCTCGCCCCGCTCCGGCGGCCGGTATCCAAGGGATGCAGCCATGCCCGCGACCAATCGTGCCGCCCATTCCGACCTCAACGCCGTGGTCGGCGCCCGCCCCATCGCCTCGCCGGAAGCGACGCTGTTCGCGCTGCTGCACGTGCTGGAAGGCGCCATCGAGGAAGCCGAGCGCATCGGCCTGGCGCAGACCGCCGACGGGCTGGGCGCGCTCAGCCGCTTCTGCGCGGCGGAATATCGTGCCCGCCACGGCCTGGCGCACTGAACGCCGTCCTGCCGCATCAGCGGGAGCGTGACCCCGTGCCCGGGGTCATGCCTCCGGTCCGGCGCTACCGCGCCGGCGGCGGCTCCACCGCATAGGTGGCCAGCGCCGGCACCGCGCCGCGCAGCTTGCCGCGGGCGGCCAGGAAGCGAGTGAAGCGCTCATACCTGTTGTGGTCCAGCGCGCCCGGGCTGTGCGGAAAGCGGCCCAGCGTGTCGCGCCAGGCGCGGCGGTTCAGGTCGTTGTCCAACTCGCGCCGCGGGCCGGCGATGAAGAGCTGCCAGCAGGCGTCCGGGTTGTTGGCCAGGTGGGCGGTGGCGGCCTCCAGCGCGTCGATGAAGCGGCGCATCACCGGGTCCGCCGCGCGGTCCTTGTGGGCGCAGTAGATCAGCTCGTCATAGGCCGGGAAGCCGTGCTGCTCGGGGAAGAAGGCGCGGCCGGGCTTGCCCTCGATGTCCAGCTGGTTCAGCTCGAAGTTGCGGAAGCCGCCGATGATCGCGTCCACCCGGCCGCTGAGGAGCGCCGTGGACAGGCCGAAGTTGACGTTGATGAGGGTGACGTCGGTCAGCTTGAGGCCGGCGGTCTCGATCATGGTGCCGACGTAGATTTCCTCGAAGCCCGGCACCGAGTAGCCGATCTTCTTGCCGCGCAGGTCGGCCAGGGTCTTCACCGGGCCGTCGCGCAGCACGGTCAGCGTGGACAGCGGGGTGGAGACCAGCGTGCCGATGCGGACCAGCGGCAGGCCCTGGTCCACCTGCAGCGGCAGGTTCTTCTGGTAGTTCACCGCGATGTCGCCCTGCTTGGCGGCCACCAGCTTCGGCGGGTCGGCCGGGTTGGCCGGGGCGATGATGCGGACGTCCAGGCCGGCGGCTTCGAAGAACTTGCCCTCCTGCGCCACAATGATGGGCGCGTGGTCCGGGTTGACGAACCAGTCCAGCAGCACGGTCAGCGGCGTGCGGGCGTTCTGCGCCAGGGCGGGGGTGGCCAAAGGGGCGAGCGTTGGCAGCAGGCCGGCGGTCAGCAGCAGGTTGCGGCGGTTCATGGGGTATCCTCCGTGATTGAGTCGGGTTGCCACGGCAGCAGCGCGGTCAGCGCGCGGTCCACGGCAAAGTAGAGCGCCAGCGCCATCGCCGCGAGGACGATGAGGGCGGCGAACATCTGGTCGGTTTCGCTGCGGCCATTGGCGTGCAGCATCAGGTAGCCAAGGCCGGACGAGGCCCCGACCCATTCGCCGACCACGGCGCCGATGGGCGCGACCGCGGCGGCGACGCGTAGGCCCGAAGCCAGGGCGGGCAGGGCGGCCGGCACCCGCAGCCGCCACAGCACCGCCCGCGGCGTGGCGCCCATGGTGCGGGCCAGGTCCAGCCAGCCCGGCTCCGTGCGGCGCATGCCGTCGTAGAAGGCCGTGGTGACCGGGAAGAAGATGATGATCGCGGCCATGGCGATCTTGCTGGCGGCGCCGAAGCCCATCCAGAGGACGAGGAGGGGCGCGATGGCGAACACCGGCACCGCCTGGCTGATGACCAGCACCGGCAGCAGCCAGCGCCGGCCGGGCGGCCAGGCCATGACCAGCAGCGCCGTGGCCAGCCCGACGGCGACGCCGGTGGCCAGCCCGGCCAGGATCTCCGCCAGCGTCACCAGCGCATGGCCGCCGATGATGTCCCACTGCCGCACCAGCGACTGCGCCACGCGCAGCGGCGTGGGCAGCATGAAGTGCGGTGCATCCGTGGCCCAGACGATGAAGTACCAGATGCCGATCAGCCCGATGCCCGAGACGGCAAGGCGAAGGGCGGCGGCGCCTCTCATGCCCCCCGGCCTCATGCCGCGGCCTCCGCCAGGCGTTCCAGCAGGGTGGCCTGGGCGGTCAGCACCGCCGGGTCGTGCGCCGGGCGCGGGGTGGGGCCGGCGGGCACCGCGATATCCTGCGGCACCGCGGGGTGGCCCACCAGCACCAGGATCCGGTCCGCCAGGCGCAGCGCCTCCAGCGGGTCGTGCGTCACCAGCAGCACGGTGCGGCCGGCCAGCAGCCGGGCGCTGAGTTCCTGCAGGCGGTGCCGGGTCGGCGCGTCCACCGCGCTGAACGGCTCGTCCATCAGCACGAAGGGGCGGTCCTCCATCAGGGTGCGGGCCAGGGCGGCGCGCTGGCGCATGCCGCCGGAAAGCTCGGCCGGGCGGGCGGTCTCGCGGCCAGCCAGGCCCACGGCGGCAATCATCTCCCGCGCGCGGGACAGGTCCGGGGTTTCCCCGCGCAGCCGGGCGCCCAGCGCCACGTTGTCCAGCAGGGAAAGCCAGGGCAGCAGCAGGTCCTGCTGCGCCATCCAGGCCAGGCGGGGGCGCACCGGCGCGGCGTCGGTCGCTTCCAGCACCGCGCCTTCCGGCATGGGCAGCAGCCCCGCCACCAGCCGCAGCAGGGAAGACTTGCCGGAGCCCGACGGGCCGAGCAGCACCGTGGTCTGGCCAGGCGCGAAGTCCAGCTCAAGCGCCGCCAGCACCGGCCAGGTGCCAATGGTCAATCCGGGAATACGGAGGTGAAGCCCAGGCGCGCCCATCGTTCCCTACACCGGTACTGGCCGGATCAGGTTCCAGGGGTCGCAGCGGTTCGCGCTGCCTCTCAGCCCCCAATGGGCTCCCCCCGATGACAGGTCCGGGTATGGGGCCGGTTCAGCGAGGACGCAAGGGGCGCGGCTTGCGTTGGCGGCGGGGCGGGGCATATCGGGTGGCATGCCGCCCGCGCCCCGCCTGATCGCCGCCGAGATCTACCGCCATTCCAGCTATGGCCCGAAGCACCCGCTGGCGATCCCGCGTGTCTCCACCGCGCTGGACCTGGTGCGGGCGCTGGGCTGGCTGCCGGCAACGCGGTTCGTGGAAAGCCCGCTGGCCACGGCGGCGGAGCTGGCGCGCTTCCACACCGCCGACTACGTCGCCGCCTTGCAGCGTGCCGAGGCGACCCAGCAGGTCAGCGAGGCCGATCGCGCCCGGCATCACATCGGCAACCACGGCAACCCGGTCTTCGCCGAGGTGTTCTCCCGCCCCGCCACCTCGGCCGGCGGCACCATGCTGGCGGCGCGGCTGGCGCTGCCGGGCGGGGTGCTGCACCAGCTGGGCGGCGGCACGCACCATGCCCAGCCGGACCGGGCCAGCGGCTTCTGCTACGCCAACGACGCCGCGCTGGGGCTGCTGGCCTGGCTGGATGCCGGGCTGGACAACCTGTTCTACCTGGACATCGACGCGCATCACGGCGACGGGGTGGAGGACGCCTTCCGCGACGACGACCGCGTCTTCACCTGTTCCCTGCATGAAGCCGGGCGCTGGCCGCATACCGGCACCGCCGAGGACCAGGGCGGCAGCCACCGCAACATCCCGCTGCCGCAGGGCGCCAACGACACCGAGTTCCTCTGGGCCTTCCACCACGCGGTGCTGCCGCTGGTGCGGGCGCGCCGGCCGCAGGCGGTGATGCTGCAATGCGGCGCCGATGGGCTGGAGGAAGACCCGCTGGCCAGGCTGTCGCTGTCCAACAACGTGCACGCGGCGGTGGCCGGGGCGCTGCTGGCCGAGGCGCCGCGCCTGGTGGTGCTGGGCGGCGGTGGCTACAACCCCTGGACCGTCGCGCGCTGCTGGGCCGGTGTGTGGGGCGCGCTGAACGGCTTCACCCCGCCGGACCACCTGCCGCCGCCGGCCGAGGCGGTGCTGCGGGGCCTGGGCGCCCGCATGGAGCGCGCGGCCTGGCGCAGCCCGCCGGAGCATTGGTTCACCACGCTGCGCGACGCGCCCCGGCCAGGCAAGGTGCGGGCGGAGGTGATCCGGGCGACGCAGCGGGCGCTGCGGGGCTAGCGCGTCATCATCGCCGGCGGCGTGAATCAGCGGCTGCACCGCTCGCGGCGGTTTCGTCGTGGCCGATCAGCCTCTAGGCTCGGGTGAACCGAGGGAGAGAACCGATCATGCTGAAGCTCTACACCTCGCCGGGGTCCTGCGCCCTGGCGACGCATATCGCGCTGGAGGAAGCCGGCGCGACCTTCGAGCTGGTGCGCGTCAACTTCGCCGCCAATGCCCAGCGCAGCCCGGAATACCTGGCGGTGAACCCGAAGGGCCGGGTGCCCGCGCTGGTGACCGAGCATGGCATCCTGACCGAGACGCCGGCGCTGCTGCTGTACGTGGCGCAGCTGTTCCCGGCGGCCGGGCTGGCGCCGACCGAGCCCTTCGCCCTGGCGCGGCTGCAGAGCTTCAACAGCTACCTGTGCAGCACCGTGCATGTGGCGCATGCCCATGGCGGGCGCGGGGCACGCTGGAGCGACGATGCGGCGACGCAGGCGGCCATGAAGGCCAAGGTGCCCGGCAACATGCGGGACTGCTTCGCGCTGATCGAGCGCGAGATGTTCGCCGGCCCCTGGGTGCTGGGCGAGCGGTTCAGCGTTGCCGACCCCTACCTGTTCACGCTGGAAGGCTGGCTGGCGCGGGACGAGGTGGACATCGCCGAGTTCCCCCGCATCGCCGCGCACCACAAGGCGATGCAGGCGCGCCCGGCGGTGCAGCGCGCCCTGGCCGCGCTGGCGTAGCGTGGGTTCGTCGAAGGCGGGATCGCCGGAGACGTGCAGGACAAGGCGCTGAAGCCTGCCAGGCGCTTCTGTCTGCGCCTGACGGACCCTGGCGGGGCCGCTACAGCCCGGCCAGGTCCAGCATGGCCCGGGCGAAGGCCGCGGGTGCCTCCTGCGGCGGGTTGTGGCCGACCTTGGGCAGCACCCGCCGCTCGTAGCGCCCGCTGAAGTGGGGCGCGGCGGTGTCGGTGGCGGGCAGCGGCCCGACGCCATCGGTCGCGCCATGCAGGTTGATGGTGGGCACGGTGATCCTGGGCTGGGTCGCCAGCGCCGCCTCCATCGCTTCCAGTCCCGGGTCGCCGGCGCAGTAGCCGAAGCGGTGGCGGTAGCTCTGGATCACCACCTCCACGTAGTCCGGGTTGGCGAAGGCCTCGGCGGAGGCGGCGAATTCGGCGTCGGAGAACATCCAGTCCGGCGACCACTGTTTCCACAGCAGCTTGGCGATGCCGTCGCGGTTGGCGTCCAGCCCGGCGCGGCCGCGTTCGGTGTGGAAGTAGTACTGGTACCACCAGCGGGCTTCCTGCTCCGGCGCCACCGGGCGCACCGCGGCGGGGATGTTCTGGATGTTGTAGCCGGTGCAGGTGGCCAGGCCGGCGCAGCGTTCCGGCCACAGCGCCGCCACCACGCAGGCGGCGCGGCCGCCCCAGTCGTAGCCGCCCATGACCGCGCTCTTGATGTCCAGCGCGTCCAGCAGGTCCAGCAGGTCCTTGCCCAGCGCGGCCTGCTGGCCGGAGCGGGGCGTCTCCGCGTGCAGGAAGCGCGTCGGGCCGTAGCCGCGCAGGAAGGGCACCAGCACCCGCATGCCGGCGCTGGCCAGCAGCGGCGCCACCTGGTCGTAGCCGCGCGGGCTGAACGGGAAGCCATGCAGCAGCACGGCGACGGGACCTTCCGGCGGGCCGGATTCCTCGACGGCGATCTCCAGCGTGGAAGTCTGGACCAGGCGATAGGGCTTCATCCCGGCATCATGGCGCGGGGCGCGACGCCATGCCAACATGCCCGGATGCAACGCCGCCATCTCCTCGCCCTGATCCCCGCCGCCGCCCTGGCTTGCCAGGTTGCCCCGGCCCGCGCCCAGACCGGCCCGCAGCCCAAGCTGCCGATGGAAAAGCTGGTCATCGTCGGCCGCGACAACCGCCGCCACGAGTTCAACGTGGAGATGGCGCTGTCCGGCGAACAGCAGATGACCGGGCTGATGTTCCGCCCCAGCGTGGCCCCGAACGAGGGCATGCTGTTCGACTGGGGCGCGCCGCGCGAATCCGCGATGTGGATGCGCAACACCATCACCTCGCTGGACATGGTCTTCATCGCCGCCGATGGCCGCATCCACCGCATCGCGGAGCGCACCGTGCCGCAGTCCCTGGCGACCATCAGCAGCAACGGGCCGGTGCGGGCGACGTTGGAACTGGCTGCCGGCACCGCCGAGCGCCTGGGCCTGCGCGTGGGCGACCGGGTGGAACAGCGGATCTTCGGCACCGCACGGTAGGAGGTCCGCATGATCGGCTACGTCACCCTGGGCACCAACGACCTGGCCCGCGCCGCCGTGTTCTACGACGCCATCGCCGCCGAGCTCGGCGTCGGCCGCTTCATGGAAGGCGAGGGCTACCTGGCCTGGGGGCCGCCCGGCGGCATGCCCGGCATCGGCCTGACCAAGCCGTTCGACGGTAAGCCCGCCACCGTCGGCAATGGCGTCATGGTTGCCCTGGTGGCCAAGGATCGGGGCCAGGTGGACCGGCTGCACGCGTTGGCGCTGGCCCATGGCGGCAGCGACGAGGGGGCGCCCGGGCTGCGCAACGGCCAGTTCTACGCGGCCTATTTCCGCGACCCCGACGGCAACAAGCTGAACGCCTTCGTCTTCGGCTGAAGCGGCGGCTCAGGCGGCCTCCACCGCCTTCACCACCGCGTCCTGGAAGTCCTCCACCCACCAATCCTGCCGGCCCAGCGGGTTGCCGCGGATCATCGGCCGCAGGTTGTGGCGCCAGAAGGCGCGGCGCTCTCGGTCGGCCGCCAGTTCCACCGCGGTACGCAGGAAGGCCGCGTGGCTGTAGCAGGACAGCCCGGGCAGCCCGGCATTGATCAGGTTGGAATGGCTCAGCCGCTCGAAGAAGGCCTCCCCCACCAGGGTCACCGTCGGCACGCCCATCCACAGCGCCTCGCAGGTCGTCGTGCCGCCGGTCTGCGGGAAGGTGTCCAGCGCGATGTCGATGCGGTTGTAGTGCGGCAGGTGGGCGGCGCGGATCGCCTCGAATTCCAGCCGCTCCGGCGCCACGCCCTCGGCCGCGAAGGCGGCGCGCATATGCGCCTGGAACGCGGGGGTGCTGGCTTCCGGCCGGACGAACAGGAAGTGCGAGTTCTCCACCCGGGCGACCACCTGGGCCCATAGCCTGAGGCAGGCCGGGTTGTACTTGTACGGGTTGTTCATGGTGCCGAAGGTGATGCGGCCCTGGCGCTGCTGCGGCGTGCCTGGCTCCACCGCTTGGCGGGCGTCGAAGCCCAGCCGCCCCAGCACCACCCAGCTGCGCGCCAGCAGAAAGGGCTTCTCGATCAGCAGTGCCGGGTCGGCGGGCTGGATGTGCGGGTCCACCAGGATGTGGTCGATGGTCTCCAGCCCCGCCGAATGCGGGTAGCCCAGCCAGCTGGCCTGCAGCCGCGCCGGGCGCCAGGCCATGACCTTCAGCTTGTTCATGTGGGTGGTGCCACCCAGCTCGAACAGCATGTCCAGGTCGTCGTCGGCGATCATCTGCGCCGCCTCGCGGTCGGAGACGCCGGGCGCCAGGCGGAAGGCGTCCACCTTGCCGCGGATATGCGCCTGCACCGCGTCCTCGGCGGTGCTGTTGAAGCTGTAGCAGTACAGCTCGAACCGCTCGCGGTCGTACAGCTCCACCAGCGGCAGGGCGAAGTAGGTGACCGGGTGGTTCCTCAGGTCGGACGACATCAGCCCGACCCGCAGCTTGGCCCGGCCGCCGCGCACGGCGGGGCGCTTCAGCGGGGTCTGCGCCGCCGCCGCGTCCACGGCGCGGCCCCAGCGGCGGTGCCAGTCCACCAGCAGGCGCCGATGCGCCGGGGTTTCCGCCTGGGCCATGTGGTAGTGCAGCGCGGTGACCTGGCCGCCGGCGGTCCAGAACTCGCCCAGCGCCTCGAAGCTGCCCAGCGTGGCGGCGGTGGCATAGTCGCCGGAGCGATGCAGCACGTTGCGCAGCGTGCGGCTGTCGGCCAGCAGGTTGCCGCCCAGGGCCATGCGGCGCTTGGCCATCTCATAGGCGGCGGCGATGTTGGCGGCTTCCTCGGCGCCACGGGTGCGGTCCAGGCTGTCCGCCAGGTCGGTCATTAGCTGGGCGTTGCGGGGGTCCGCCGCCAGCGCCTGGCGCAGTAGCGCGTTGGCCTGGTTGCGGTCCTGCTCCACCAGGCCACGGCCCAGCTCGGCGCTGATCCAGCCCTGGTCCGGGTGCTGCCGGCGCAGCGCCTCCAGCATCTCCCGCGCCTCGGCATCCCGGCCGGCGCGGCGCAGCAGGGCGACGCGGGCCTCCACCAGCAGCTGCTGCGAGGCGATGGCGGCGGGCGCGCCGTCCAGCAGCGCCATGGCTTCCTCGCGCCGGCCCAGCTCGTCCAGCATGCCCGCATTGTTGACCCAGGCGCGCAGGTTGCGCGGCTCCAGCTCCCGCGCCCGGCGGAGGGCGGCCAGCGCACCCTCGGCATCGCCGTTGGCGCGACGCGCGGCGCCCAGCAGGCGGTGATGCTCGCCCACACGCGGCTCCTGCCGGCACAGCCGCTCGGTCACCTCCAGCGCGCGGGGGGCGTCCAGCGCCATCAGGTGGGTATTGGCCAGGTTGACCAGGGGGGCGATGTTGCCCGGCTGGGCCTTGGCGGCGGCGGTCAGCATCCGCACCGCCTCGTCGAAGCGGCCGAGGTTCTTCAGCACCACGCCGCCCAGGTTGTTGAGCGCGAAGTCGCCGGGGGTGCGGGCCAGGCCCTCTCGCACCTGGACCAGGGCGTCCTCCAGCCGGCGCTGCTCGAACAGCAGCACGCCGAGGTCGTAGGACAGGCTGCGCGGCAGCGCCTCCCTGGTCTCGGCGGCGCGGGCCTTGGCGCTGGCCATCAGCTCGGCCGCCCGGGCGCGGTCGCCGGCGCGCTGCGCCGCGGCGGCCTGGGCCAGCAGGGCGCGGGCGGTGGCGGGCTGGGGACCAGGTTCCGAGGACTTGGGCATGCGGGGTTCCTGCACCGGCGGGTGGCGCTTGTAGCACCATTACGGGGTGGCGCCTGTCAACCGCCGGTGGTCGGGGCGCGGCACCCTTGCTTCCGCGCCGCCGGCCCGGTAACCCTTGGGCGCCAGCGGCAAGGCGTGCCGGGAAGCCGGCGGGGCGTAGCTCAGTCTGGTAGAGCGCTACGTTTGGGACGTAGAAGTCGCAGGTTCGAATCCTGTCGCCCCGATACCGACCCCGGCCTGGATGATGCGTTGCTGGCCTGATGCAGATGAGGATCGCCTGATGTCACTGGTTGTGCCCGTTGCCCGCATCTTTGTCCGGCCGAAGTCGGCCATGCAGTCCGGCCGCGGCAACAGCCAGGACTGGATGCTGGTGTTTCCGCCCAGCCAGAAGCTGCGGGTGGACCCGTTGATGGGCTGGACCGGCAGCGCCGATACCGCGAAGCAGGTGGGGTTGCAGTTCGCGACCAAGGAGGCCGCGGTGGCCTATGCCGAGGCGAACGGCATCGCCTTCGTGGTCGAGGAGCCGAAGCCGGCCAAGGCGATCAAGCCGAAGGTCTATGCCGACAACTTCAAGTTCGGCCGGGCCGAGAATTGGACCCACTGAGTAGGCTTTGCGTCCTTAGCTCAACTGGATAGAGCCGCCGACTTCTACTCGGCTGGTTGGGGGTTCGAGTCCCTCAGGGCGCGCCAACTGCCGCCACCGGGGCAGAGGGCGGTGCCGCCGGAGCGGCACCGCGCCGGTGCATCAGGCCTTCACGTCAACCTTCTTCGCCGGATCGCTCTCGGCGCTGGCCGGGGCGGCGGCGACCGGCGGCGGCGTGGTCGCGGTGCCGGCGGCCGCGTGGGTGCCCGGGGCGCCATGCTTGCCATGGGTGCCGTGCAGGCCGTGCTTGCCATGGCCATGCAGGCCGTGGGCGGCGGCGCCGGGTAGGGCGGAAATGCTCATGGGATCGCTTCCTTCGGTTGGGGTTGGGGCACGCCCCCTGGATGGTCCCAACCTAAGGTTGCGGAAGCTAAGGCGGTCATAACGCCGTCGGCAGGTCCCGGTCGGCGCGGCACGTCATCAGCGGCTGGATCTTCTGGCCGAACTTGTCCATGCCCAGCAGGAAGTCGTCGAAGGTCAGCATGATGCCCTTCACGCCAGGCATCGCCGCCACCTCGTCCAGCATCTCCGCGCAGCGGGCGTAGCTGCCGACAATGGTACCCATGTTGAAGTTGACCGGCGAGGCCGAGCGCAGCACGGCGGCGGCCATGCTGGTGGAGGCGGTATTGGTGTCCTCGGCCGCCTTGCCCAGCAGGTGCGCCAGGGCTTCCTTGTCGGCGCCCTCGCAGTACAGGTCCCACTTGGCCATGGCGGCCTCGTCGGTGTCCTCCGCGATCACCATGAACAGCATGTAGCTGCCGACATCGCGGCCGGTCTTGGCGGCGTGCGCCAGCATGCGGGCGGGCACGCCGGCGGATTTGGTCGGCTCGTTGACGCCTTCGCCGAGCGCGAAGTTGTAGTCGCAGTATTCGGCGGCAAAGGCCATGCCGCGATCGCTCTGCCCGGCCGAGACCAGCTTGATGGGGGAGACCGGCCGCGGGCTAAGCTTGCAGGCGTCCATCTGGAAGTATTCGCCCTGGAAGTCGGAATGCCCGGTGGTCCAGAGGTCGTGCAAAATCCGCACGTATTCCGTGCTGTAGTCGTAGCGCTTGCCGAAGTGTGCGTCGCCCGGCCAGAGCCCCATCTGGCTGTATTCGATCTTGTGCCAGCCGGAGACGATGTTGACGCCGAAGCGGCCACCCGAGATGTCCGAGATGGTGGTGGCCATGCGCGCGACGATGGCGGGCGGGATGGTCAGCACGGCGGTGGAGGCGAACAGCTTGATGCGCTTGGTCACTGCCGCCAGCCCGGCCATGAGCGTGAAGCTCTCCAGCCCGTGGTCCCAGAACTCGGTGGTGCCGCCGAAGCCGTGCAGCTTGATCATCGAGAGGGCGAAGTCGAGGCCGTAGCCCTCGGCCTTCTGCACCACCTGACGGTTCAGCTCGAAGCTGGGCATGTATTGCGGCGCGGTGGCCGAGAGCAGCCAGCCATTGTTGTTGATGGGAATGAAAACGCCGATATCCATGGCCAGGCCCCGCAACATTGGAGCGGCTGATTCGCGCCGCCGGTGATGCCACCGGCGACGATCAGACGCCAGGCGCGGGGCGCAGCAAGGCCTATGCCAATGGCGGCATCGGGGAAGGGCCGGCCGGGGACAACGGGACGGCTAGGTCCGCTCCAGATCCCAGAACACCGACATCTCCTTCACCCCGCGCCGGATGCCGCCGCGATAGGCGGTCTGCACCAGGTATTGGCCGAGCGGGACATAGGGCAGGTCCTGCATCGCCTGCTGCTGCAGGGCGCGGGCTGCGCGCTGCTGGGCGGGCAGGTCGGGCGCGTCGAACCACTCGGCGCGGCGGGCTTCCAGCGCCGGTGAGTCGGCAAAGCCGAAGGGGCCCTTGTTGCCGCGCAGGTAGGTGTTGACCGCGGGGTCCAGCGCCTGCAGCCCGACACCGCCGATGGGATAGACGCTCCAGCCGCCCTCGCTGACAGGCTGCGGGCGCATGCGGCGGCCCATCATGGTGGCCAGGTCCATCTCCTGCAACTCGGCGTTCATGCCGCAGCGGCGCAGCAGGTCCACCGTCACCAGGCCCATGGCGCGGACGAAGCCGACATCGCCGGCGGTGATGACCACCACCTTCTCATTCGCGTAGCCGGCGGCGCTGAGCGCTTGCTTCACCTTGTCCGTGCTGCGCGGCGTGTGCAGCGCGGCCAGCCCGGAATCATTCGCCAGCGGCGTGCCGGGGCAGAAGAAGCCCATGCCCGTGCGCCACAGCGCGGGGTCCTCGCCCATGGTGGCGATGCAGTAGTCCTTCTGGTCCACCGCGCCGAGAATGGCCTGGCGCACGGCGGCGTTGTTGAACGGCGCATGCAGGTGGTTGAACTGCAGGAAGCCGACATAGCCGGTGCTCTCGCACGGCTCCACGACCAGGGCGCGGTTGCGCTTCAAGGGCGCCACGCTGTCGGGGCTCACCTGGTTCCACCAGTCGATCTCGCCGGCGACCAAGGCGTTCTGCGCCGTGCTGCCATCCGGGATGATCTGCCACTCCACCCGTTCCAGCGAGACATGCTTCGGCCCGGCGGCGAAGCTGGGCGTGCCGCTGGGGCGGGGCACGTAGCCGGCGAATTTCTCGAACATGTGGCGGCTGCCGGCCATGCTCTCGGCCGCCAGGTAGCGGAACGGGCCGCTGCCGATGGGTTCGCGCACGAACTGGCCGCGCGGGGTCAGCGCATGGCGTTCCGGCATGATGGCGGGGACGAAGCCGGTCAGCTTGGCCAGCGCATCCGGCAGGCGGGGGAAGGGGCGCTTGAGGCGGAAGACGATGTCGCCGTCGCCATCCGCCGCGCATTCCTCGGTGGCCGCGAACAGCGCCTGGCCGTAGCTGTCCATGGCGCCCCAGCGGCGCAGCGACGCCGCGGCGTCCTTCGCCAGCACGCGCTCATTGTCGTGGAAGCGGAGGCCCTCGCGCAGCCGCAGCACCCAGCGCAGGCCGTCCGGGCTGGTGGTGAAGCCTTCCAGCATCTGCGGCTGCGGGCGCAGCTGGGCGTCCAGGCCGAACAGCGTGTCGTAAAGCATCAGCGCGGCGTCGCGGGTGATGCTGCTGGGCGTGCCCATCGGGTCCAGCATGGAGAGATCGGCGAAGGGCACGAAGCGCAGCGGGCGGCCGCGTTGGGCGTAGGCGAGGCGCGGCGCCGCCAAGGCGCCGGCGCTGGCGAGCAGGGTGCGGCGGGCGATCATGGCTTCTTCCCCTTGGTCGCGCGCGGCTTCTTGCCGGTGAAGAAGCCGATGACGTGCTGCGCCGCCTCGGTGGTCTCCTCCAGCACCAAGTGGCCGGCATCCGGCAGCACCGCCAGCCGGGCATCGGGCAGGGCGGCCAGCCAGCGTTGCGCGTGGGCCAGCGGGCGCAGGCGGTCATGCTCGCCCCAGACCAGTTGCACCGGCATCCGCAGTCGGTGCAGCCAGCGTTCCAGCTTGGGGTTGCCGCTGGGCTTTTCCCACACCACGCGGGCGATGGCGGTCTGCTCGCGGTAGCGCAGCGTCAGGAACTCGATGTCGTGGCCCGCGGGCATGAAGGGCTTCAGCTTCTCCGGGTGGTGCATCAGCAGCCCCGGCACGTCGCGCGGATGCGCGGAGAGCAGGTCGCCCGAGGGCGGGTCGCGCACCACCAGCCCGGCAGGGCCGATCAGCGCCAGCTTGGCCACGCGCTCCGGCTGGAGGATCGCGGTCTCCGCCGCCATCCAGCCTCCGAAGGAATAGCCGGCCAGGTGGATCTGGCCGAGGCCGAGCGCGTCGAACAGGTCCAGGCAGTGCAGCGCGTAGTCGCCGATGCAGTCGATGCGCTTGTCGTCGTCGCTTTCGCCGAAGCCGGGGTGGTAGGGGATGATGACGCGATGCGTCTTCGCCCAGTCCTGCGCGAAGCTGAAGCCGGTGAAGGTGCCGGCGCCATGCAGGAAGACCAGCGGCGTGCCCTCGCCCTTGGTATGCACCACGGTGCGGATGCCGCCGAGCGTGAGCTCATGCCGCTCGAACCCCGCCATGGTTGCCCTGGCTTTTTCCAGTGTCGCGCTCATTCGCCATCCCCCGCAGCGGGTGCAAGTATTCGCTGGCCGGGGCGCCGGGGTCCAGGGTTAAGATGGCGCGTCCGCCGCGGAGGGAAACAGCATGGCCATTCTGCCGAATACCGAGTTCTTCGCCTGGCATTTCATGCCGTATTCCAAGCTGCCGGAGAACGTGGCGGACTACGAGAGCCTGTGGGTCGACTTCCCGAACAAGCTGTTCGATCCGAAGGAAGGCAACGCGCTGTACAAGCGCTACCTGGACGAGCTGGTGATGGCCGAGAAGCTCGGCTTCGACGGCCTCTGCGTGAACGAGCACCATGCCACCGCCTACAGCATGATGCCGGTCCCAAGCATCATCGCCGCCGCGCTGATCCCGCAGACCACGCGCGCCAAGATCTGCGTCATGGGCACGCCGCCGGGGCTGGACTATCCGCATCGGCTGGCCGCCAGCTACGCCATGCTGGATGTGATGAGCGGCGGACGGCTGGAAGTGGCCTTCCCGCTGGGCACGCCGATGGAATACTGGGCCGGCACCGCCAACCCGGTGACGGCGCGGGAACGCTTCCAGGAGGCGCTGGACGTGATCCTGCGCGCCTGGACCGAGGACGGGCCGCTGCGGCATGAGGGGCGGTTCTTCAACTACCGCTTCCTGAACCTGTGGCCGAAGCCGATGCAGCAACCGCATCCGCCGGTCTACCTGGTGGGCTCCGGCAGTCCGGAGACGATCGAGTTGGCGGCCGAGCGCGGGCTTGGCTATTCCAGCACCTTCAGCCCCATCGCCAACCAGCTGGCGGCGCAGGCGCGGCTGCGGGAACGCGCGGCGGTGCATGGCCACACCATCAGGCCGGACCAGCTGCCGATGGTGTGCATGGCCTATGTCGGCGAGACCGACGAGGAAGCCATGGCGGAGATGCTGCCGCACGTGAAGTTCTTCTTCAACACGCTGACCCGCGCCGGGCGCTTCATCGACGCGCCTGGCTACCTCTCGCTGGAGGAGTTCAAGCGGCGCAACGGCAAGATGCTGCCGGACCTGCACGGCAAATTCGACTGGGAGGCGATGCAGGCGAACTTCCGCGTCGTCGCCGGCAGCGCCAAGACGGTGGCGGATACGGTGGAGCGCTGGGCCGAGGAAGCCGGCAGCAGCCGAGTCATCTTCCAGATCCATCGCGGCGACATGCCGCAGTGGAAGGTGGTGAAGACCATCTCGGCCCTGGCGCAGGAGGTGATTCCGGAGTTGAAGCGGCGGCGCGATGCCGGGGTGCCGATGCGGGCGGCCGCCGAGTGACCTTCTCCCTCATCGGGCGCTGCGCCCGCACCGGGCAGTTCGGCGCCGCCGTCACCACATCTTCAATCGCGGTGGGCAGCCGCGTGCCGTTCTGTGCGCCGGGCGTGGGCGCGGTGCTGACCCAGCACCGGACCGACCCGCGCCTGGGGCCGCGCGGGCTGGCGCTGCTGCGCTCCGGCTGCTCGGCGGAACAGGCCTTGGCGGCGATGGTCGCGAGCACGCCGGACCATCAATGGCGCCAGTTGGCGGTGCTGGATGCGCAGGGGCGCACCGCGCATTTCCATGGCGCCCGGGTGAAGCCGAGCCTGGAGGCGGCGCATGGCACGGACGTGCTGGCGCTGGGCAACATATTGGCCAATGACCTCGTGCCCCAGGCGATGCGCGACGCCTTCCTGGCTGCCGAGGCCGAGCCGCTGGCCGAGCGGCTGATGCGCGGGCTGGAGGCCGGGCTTGAAGCGGGCGGCGAGCCGAACCCGGTGGTCTCGGCGGTGCTGCTGGTGGTGGAGCGCGAGGACTTCCCGCTGGTGGATCTGCGGGTGGACCTGCACCCCACGGCGGTGGCCGAGCTGCGCCGGATCTGGGACGCCTACCGGCCTTCGGTCGAGGAGTTCGTGGTGCGGGCGGTGAACCCGGACGCGGCGAAGTAGCCGCGCCCGGGCCGCGCCTTACTGCGCGCGGATCAGCTTGCCCGGGCGGGCGCCAGTCTCGACGCCGCGCTCGAAGATCGGCACGCCGCTGCACACGGTCATGTCGTAGCCATCCACGTGCTGCACCAGGCGGCGGCCGCCGGCGGGCAGGTCGTAGATCATCTCCGGGTGGTGCAGGCGCAGGTGGTTGAAGTCGATGACGTTGACATCGGCCTTCTTGCCCACCTGCAGCCGGCCGCGGTCCGGCATGCCGAAGAAGTCGGCGGTTTCGCTGGTGCTGCGCTTGACCAGGAACTCCAACGGCAGCTTGTCGCCACGGGTGCGGTCGCGCGCCCAATGGGTCAGCATGAAGCTGGGCAGCGAGCTGTCGCAGATGACGCCGCAATGCGCGCCGCCATCCGAAAGGCCCAGCACGGTATGCGGGTCGGTGATCATTTCCCGCACCACTTCCAGGTCGCCATGGACGTAGTTGGTGACGGGGAAGTAGAGCATCCGCCCGCCATCGCCACCGGTGAAGTAGTCGTAGCAGAACTCGGCCGGGGTCTTGTTGGTCTTGGCGGCCATCGCCTCGATGCTGCGCTCCGGCGGCGGCTCGTAGTCCGGCGTGTCGCCCAGGATGTACATGCGGTCCCAGCGCGTGGCGATCTGGCGGGACAGCGGCGGCAGCACGTCCATCAGGCGCGCGGAGGCTTCCTCGCGCAGGATCGCCTCGCGTACTTCCGGCTTGCGGAGTTCGGCCAGTTGCTCGGCCGGGGAGAGGTGCGCCAGCGCCGCATAGCCTTCCCGCAGGGCAAACGGGTTCAGCGAGGTGGTCAGGCCGAGGATCAGCCCCACGGTGCGGCCGGCCACCTGGGCGGCCAGCGGAATGCCCTGGGCGCGGGCGGTGCGGACGCCGTCCATCAGGCGGCGCCAGCGGGCCGGGTCGTAGCTGCGGTCGGTCAGCAGGAACCACATCGGCCGCTTGGTGGTGCGGGCAATCTCGGTCATCCACTTGAACTCGGCGGCCTCGTCGTCGAAGTCGCTGAGCATGCCGAAGGTGCCGCGCCCGGCGCGGGCCATGCCGCGGCCGATCTCCAGCAACTCGATCTCCTCGGCGTAGCGGCCGGGCACCAGCTGGCCATCCGGGGTCTTGTGCTGGTCGGTGCGTGACGTGGTGAAGCCGAAGGCGCCGGCGCGCATGGCTTCCTCGGCCAGCTTGGACATCAGCGCGATGTCGTCGGCGTTGGCGTTCTCGCGGTTGATGGCGCGATCACCCATGGCGTAGACGCGCAGCGGGTGGTGCGCCAGCTGGGCGCCGACATCGATGGTGCGGGGCAGGCGGGCCAGGGCGTCGAGGTATTCGGGGAAGCTCTCCCAGTCCCACTTCAGGCCCTCGGCGAGCGCGATGCCGGGGATGTCCTCCACGCCTTCCATCAGGTCGATCAGCGCCTTGTGGTGCTGGCGCTTCACCGGCGCGAAGCCGACGCCGCAATTGCCCATCAGGATGGTGGTCACGCCGTGCCAGCTGGACGGCGCCAGCACCGGGTCCCAGGTGGCCTGGCCGTCGTAATGGGTGTGGACATCGACCCAGCCGGGCGTCACCAGGCGGCCATCGGCCTGGACTTCCCGCTTGCCGGGGCCGGCCTTGCCGCCCACCTGGGCCAGGCGGTCGCCATCGATGGCGATGTCGCCGGTGAAGGCGGGGGCGCCGGTACCATCGACGATGGTGCCGCCGCGTATGACCAGGTCGTGCATGTTCAGTACATCCTCGGGACTTTGATGTGGAGCATGGCCCCGCTGGACCCGCGGTGCAATATTGGCTGTCGGCGTTATGAATCTGGCGACATTCGGTCGTTAGCTTCATGCGGCCAAGCGGAAAGCCTGCCATGACCCTGACCCAGCTGCTGCCATTTCGAGCCGACAACCTGCGGTCGGCCTGGCTGGCATTGGGTTTCATGGTGCTGCTTGGCGGGCTGATCGGCGCCGTCGGCTGGGCCACCGGCGTCATCGGCAGCCCGTCGCCGCCGGCCGAGTTCGACGTCTACGTCAACATGGGCAGCCGCGCCGGGACCGAGGCGATGGCCCGCGACCTGAACCAGCAGCACCCCGCCGGGACCGACCTGGTGCCGCTGCTGAACCGGCTGGCCCGCGCCGGCTTTGATTGCCGGGCGGATTACCGGCAGACCAGCAGCTATGCCTGCCTGTACCACCGCATGATGAGCGACCGCCGCGTGGCCCGGGTGGACATGACCATCCTGACCGACGGCATGCGGGTCCGCAGCATCACCCCGGTGCTGGTGGTCGGCACGCGCTGACCTTCCCCCCTTTCGCTGCCGCGCCCGGCCGGGCACATTGGCGGCGAAGCTTTGGGTGGGAATGGAAACATGGACGGCGGTGCGCGCCTCGTTACGAGTATCGAGGCGGTTGAGTCGGGACTGGACGGCTTTGGCTACATCGCCAGCCGGCAGATCGCGACGGCGGTGTTCCTGGCCCAGCGGTTGAACAAGCCCATCCTGGTGGAAGGGCCTGCCGGTGTCGGCAAGACCGAGCTGGCCAAGGCCGCGGCGCAATGGCTCGGCCTGCCGCTGATCCGCATGCAGTGCTACGAGGGGCTGGACGAGAGCAAGGCGCTGTACGAGTGGAAGTACGGCAAGCAGCTGCTCTACACGCAAATCCTGAAGGACAAGCTGGCGCCAATGCTGGGCGACAGCGAGGGGCTGGAAGGCGCGCTGGCCAAGCTGCACGGCGTCGGCGACATCTTCTACTCGGAACAATTCCTGGAGCCGCGGCCGCTGCTGAAGGCGTTGCAGCAGCCCCACGGTGCCGTGCTGCTGGTGGACGAGGTGGACAAGGCCGACCAGGAATTCGAGGCCTTCCTGCTGGAGGTGCTGTCCGACTTCCAGGTCAGCATCCCCGAACTCGGCACCATCGTGGCGCCGGTACCGCCGCTGACGATCCTGACCAGCAACAACCTGCGCGACCTGGGCGATGCGTTGAAGCGGCGCTGCCTGCACCTGCATATCGGCTTCCCCGAGCCGAAGCTGGAGGCCCGCATCCTGGCGACTCGCGCGCCGGAGGCCGAGGAAGGCCTGCGCCGGCAGCTGGTTGCCTTCGTGCAGGCGCTGCGCGGGATGGAGCTGAAGAAGCTGCCGAGCGTGTCGGAGACGATCGACTGGGCGCGGGTGCTGGTGCTGCTGCATGCGCGGGAGCTGGATAGCCAGATCGTGCGCGATACCCTGAACGTGCTGCTGAAGTACGAGGTGGATATCGCCGCGGTGGAGCCGCAGCTGCTGGCCATGGTGGACAAGGCGAAGAGCGACGCGCTGACGCCCAACTACGGCGTCCCAATGTGAGTACAAGGTTGTGAGCGACGTCCTGCTCGACTTCGTGCGGGCGGCGCGGGGCACGGGCATCCGCATCTCCCCGGCCGAGAGCATCGACGCCGTGCAGGCGATGAATGCGCTGGGCTGGGCGGATCGGGCCGCGCTGCGCGACGGCCTCGGCCTGGTGC
The DNA here is from genome assembly GCA_947455205.1 of Acetobacteraceae bacterium. Lineage (GTDB taxonomy): Bacteria > Pseudomonadota > Alphaproteobacteria > Acetobacterales > Acetobacteraceae > CAIMOR01. The sequence goes on from CANGNF010000001.1 coordinate 109,532, forward strand.
TGGCCAAGACGGCGGAGGAGAAGGCCAAGCTGGCCGAATGCTTCGACCTGTTCTTCGCGCGGTCGGATATGAAGCGGCCGGAGGCGCCAGAGGCGGAAGCGGCACCGGATGCCGCGCCGGATGCCGAGGCCCCTTCCTGTGCGGCCGGCGAACCACAGGGCGGCGGCGGCAGCGCCCTCGGCGAGATGCTGCGCGCCGGCGACCTGGCGGAGCTGGCGGCGCGGATGGAGCGCGCGGCCGAGCAGGCCGGCGTGCGCAACATCAGCGTCTTCACCCAGGTGAACCTCTATGCCCGGCGCATGCTGGAGCAGATGGGCCTGCGCGAGCTGGACCGCGAGATCGCCCGTGGCGGCCCGCAGGCGGCGCAGCTGCGCCAGGGGCGCGACTGGCTGCGCGGCGAGGCGCGGGCGCTGGTGGAGCGCAACCTGGCGCTCTTCGCGCGGGGCGAGACCGAGAAGTACCGCGAGGAGATGCTGCGCCGCGCCCGCCTTTCCAGCCTGGATCGGCGGGACGTGGAACGCATGCGCCAACTGGTGCGCGCCATGGCGCGGCGGCTGGCGGCGCGCTACGCCCGGCCGCGCAAGCATGCCCGGCGCGGCATGCTGGACGCGCGGCGCACGCTGCGGCGGAACATGCCCTGGGGCGGCATTCCGTTCCGCACCATCTGGAAAACCCGGAAAATCGAGAAGCCGCGGCTGATGGTGCTGTGCGACGTGTCCGGCAGCGTCGCCGCCGTATCGCAGTTCCTGCTGCTGTTCCTGTGGAGCCTGAACGAGGCGCTGTCGGGGCTGCGCGCCTTCGCCTTCAGCAACCGCTGCATCGAGGTGACGGAAATCCTGAACCAGTTGCCGATCGAGCAGGCCGGCGCCGAGATCATGGTGCAGGTCGGCTTCGGCAGCAGTGCCTATGGCGCCAGCCTGGAGGATTTCGACCGGCTGGCGATGCGCGAGCTGAACCACCAGACGACCGTGCTGATCCTGGGCGACGCGCGCGGCAACCGGACCGAGGCGCGGGCCGACCTGTTGCGCGACATCGCCGACCGCAGCAAGCAGGTGATCTGGCTGAACCCGGAGCACCCGCTGGCCTGGGGCACCGGCGACAGCGACATGCCGCGCTACCGGCCCTACTGCAAGCTGGCGACGCATTGCGCCACGCTGGACCAGCTGGAACGCGTGATCGAGGATTTGCTGAGGGCATCGGCATGATCGAATTCCCCATCACCGGCTGGCACGCGCATATCTACTACGACGAGAGCAGCAAGCCGCTGGCGCGGATGATGCGGCAGGAGATCGGGCTGCACTGGCCGCTGGCGCTGCTGGGCCGCATGCACGACGTGCCGGTGGGGCCGCACCCGGCGCCGATGTTCCAGGTGGCCTTCATGGACAGGCACTTCGCCACGCTGGTGCCCTTCCTGGCGATGCGGCGCGGCTCCATGGTGGTGCTGGTGCACCCGGAGACGGGGCGGCCCAAGGCCGATCATTCGCGCTTTGCCATGTGGATGGGCGAGGTGCTGCCGCTGAACCTGGACGTGCTGCCGGAGAGCGCGTGATGGGCCCGCTCCAGGGCATCAAGGTGCTGGACCTGACGGCGGTGCTGATGGGGCCGTACTGCACGCAGATCCTGGCCGACCACGGCGCCGATGTGGTCAAGGTGGAAGGGCCGGAGGGCGACACCACGCGCCAACTACCACCAGGCCACAAGCCGGGCATGGGCGGGCTGTTCCTCAACCTCAATCGCGGCAAGCGCGGGCTGGGGCTGGACCTGAAGCAGGCCGAGGGCCGTGCCGTGCTGCTGAAGCTGGCCGAGACGGCGGATGTCTTCGTCCACGCGCTGCGGTCCGAGGCGATGCAGCGGCTGGGGCTGACCTATGCCGATTTCCGCGCGGTCAATCCGCGGATCATCTACGCCAATGCCTATGGCTTTTCGCGGCGCGGGCCGTATGGCGGGCGCGCGGCCTATGACGACATCATCCAGGCGTCGTCCGGCATCGCCGCCATGCAGGGGCGGCTGACGGGGACGCCGGGTTATGTGGCGAATGTGCTGGCCGACAAGGTCAGCGGGCTGACCGTGCTGTACTCCATCCTCATGGCGCTGCTGCACCGGGAGCGTGGTGGCCAGGGCCAGGAAATCGAGGTCGGCATGTTCGAGACCATGTCCGCCTTCGTGCTGACCGAGCACATCAACGGCGCGGTGTTCGAGCCGCCGATGACGCCGCCGGTCTATCCGCGCGTGGTCTCGCCGGACCGCAAGCCCTACCGGACGGCGGATGGCTACATCGCGCTGCTGATCTACAACGACAAGCAGTTCCGCGCCTTTGCCGAGCTGGCCGGCAACCCCGACTGGACGCAGGACCGGCGCTTCCACGTGCTGGCCACGCGGGCCAAGGCGATCGACGAGTTCTACGCCAATGTCGGCGCCACGCTGGCCACGCGCGGCAGTGCCTTCTGGCTTGAGGGCTGCGAGCGGCTGGGCATTCCGGCGGCGAAGATCAACGACACCTCGGACCTGCTGACCGACCCGCATCTGAACGCCATCGGCTTCTGGCGCACGCAGCAGACCAAGGAAGGCCCGATGCGCTTCCCGGGCATTCCCACCTGGTTCAGCGAGACGCCGCCGGAAATCCGCGAGGCCGGGCCCGGCCTGGGCGAACACAGCGCGGAGTTGCTGCGCGAAGCCGGCTATGCCGAGGCCGAGATCGACGCCCTGTTCGGCAGTGGCGCCGTCTTCACCACCCCAGGCAGCGCCGCAGCATAAGCTCCGGCTCGGCGCAGTCGGTGCCGCGCCAGGCGATGTGCTGGTCCGGCCGCACCAGCAGCATCTGCCGGCCATACACGTCGGCCAGCCAGGGATCGCTGGGCGCCAATATTGTCAGCGGCATGCCCATGCGGCGCGCGGCGCGGACAATGGCGTCGCTCGGCGTCACGCCCACCGCCAGCAGCGTGAACCAGGGGCCGAGCTGGTCGTACAGCGCGCTGCCGTCGTCCAGTAACACACTGGGCAGGCGCACGCCGGGCACCGTGGTGGGGGTGTAGGCGAAGGGGTCGTCCGGGGCCTCGCTGCCATCGCCGTGGATCAGCGGCGAGTTGCGGTAGCAGTAGCCGTACTCGATCCCCCAGCCCTCGTTCTCGGCATTGCCCAGCGCGCCGATCTTCTCACCGCATTCGGCGCGGGCGGCGTCACCATCCGGGCCGGGGGCGTGCAGGCGTTCGCCGTAGTCGGTGTAGAGCTTGCCGATCTCGATCCGCACATCCGTGTGCCGCGCGCTGCCGGCACGGTTGCGCAGGCCGATCGGGTGGCGCTCCCCATGGATGCTGGGCAGCAGGGCAGGGCCGGCGATGCCGCGCACCGCGGCGGCCAGCTTCCACGCCAGGTCCATGGCGTCGCCGATGCCGGTGTTCATGCCGTAGCCGCCGGTCGGGATGTACTGGTGCGCGGCGTCGCCGGCCAGCCAGACGCGGCCCTGGCCATAGCTTTCCGCCACCAGCAGATGCGGGGTCCAGTGGTTGGCGACCAGGATCTCGTACTGGAAGTCGGTGCCGGCGAAGGCGCGCAGCATGGCGTGCGGGTCCGCGTCCTCCGGCGCGACGCCGGGCGGGAAGCGGCTCTGCAGCGTCCAGGTGTTAACGTCGTCCTGGGCGATGATGGTGCCGAAGCCGCTCTGGTAGTGCCAGGCCTGGCCGAAGCGTTGGGTCAGCAGCCGGTCGTCGCTGCGGAAATGCGTCATGAAGCGCGGCATGACCGCGGCGGTGCCTTCCAGCTTCACGCCCAGCCCACGGCGGACATTGCTGGCGCCGCCGTCGCAGCCGGCCAGGTATTGGCAGCGCACCTGCTCCACCTCGCCCGAGGCAGTGTGGCGCAGCGTGGCGGTCACGCCTTCCGCGTCCTGCTCGAAGCTCTCGAAGCCGACGCTCCAGCGCGCCTCCACCAGCGGCTCCGCGCGGATGGCGGTGGCCAGCACCGGCTCGATCTCCACCTGGCTGACGCGCATCGGCGCCTCGCGCGGCATGGAGCCGTCCTTGGCGGCGATGATCCGCTCGCGCCACTGGTCCACGCTGTCGTAGCGGAAGCGGTGCAGTTCATGCCCGACCAGGCTGGTGATCCAGGTGACGTCGAAGTTGTTGGCCGTGGGCACGGCCACCGCGCGCAGCTGGTCCACCACGCCGGCCTTGCGGAACAGCTCCATGCTGCGGGCATTGGTGATGTCCATCTTCGGATGGACGGTGGTGGACGGGTTGCGCTCCACCAGCATGCAGCGGATGCCGAAGCCCGCCAGCAGCTTTGCGAGTGTCATGCCCACTGGGCCGCCGCCGGCGATCAACACGGGTACTGTCTGCATGGCGAGGCCCTCCGTCGCCGGCAGTTTCCGCCTTGTCGCGCTGACCGCAAGGGGGCAACTCTGCCGGCAAGAAGCGGAGGGAATGATGATGTGGAGCAGGCGCGACATCCTGGCGGCCGGCGCGGCGCTGCTGGCCGCCCCGGCGCTGGCGCAGGGCAACTGGCCGGAACGCCCGATATCAGTCGTGAACCCCTTCGCCGCCGGCGGCTTCACCGACGGCTTCGGCCGCACCGTGTTCCAGCAGATGCAGCGGACGCTGGGCCAGCCCCTGGTGGTGGACTACCGCCCGGGCGCCGGGGCCACGTTGGGCGCCGCGCATGTCGCGCGCAGCGCGGCCGATGGCTACACCCTGCTGTACAGCCCGACCACGGCCTGGGTGCTGGCGCCCTACCTGTACCGCAACCCCGGCTACGACCCGCTGGCGGACCTGACGCCCATCGGCATCATCGCCGAGACGCCGATGGTGCTGTGCACACGCCAGGCGCTGCCGTTCCGCGACATGGCGGCGCTGGTGGCGGCGGCGAAGCGCGAGCCGGGGAAGTACAGCATCGCCAATGCCGGCACCGGCAGCCTGCCGCACATCATGGCGGTGCTGCTGGCCAGGGAGGCGGGGGTGGAGATCAACCACGTGCCCTACCGCGGCGGCGGCCCGGCGATGAACGATCTGGTGGCCGGGCATGTCGACATCTTCTGGGAAGCCATCCCCAACGTGACGCAGCATGTGGAAGCCGGGCGCGTGCATGCGCTGATGATCAGCGGCGCGGCGCGGTCACCGGCGCTGCCGGCGGTGCCTACGGTGACCGAGGCCGGCTTCCCGGCGCTGAACCTGACCAGCTGGATTGCGCTGGGCGGCCCGGCCGGGCTGCCGGCGCCGGTGGTGGCCAGGCTGAACCAGGCGATGAACGAGGCCCTGGCCGCGCCCGAGGTGCGCGAGACGATGCAGCGGCTTTCCCTGGTGGCCGTGGGCGGCGCACCCGCCGCGATGGCGGAGCGGATGCGGCGCGAGGGCGCGGTCTACAAGCGCATCATCACGGAAGGGCGGATGTCGTCGGAATGAAGCCGGCCGGGCGCATGGCCGCGGCCAGCGCCTGTTCCACCGGCAGGGCCGGGTTCCAGTCCCGCCCGACGATGCGCTTGCTGGTCACCCCGGCGGCGGCCTCGCTCAGCAGCCATTGCAGCGGGGCGACCATGACGTCCGGCTGGATCAGCTTGCTGCGGTCCGGCGCGGCGCGGTCGGGCACGAAGCGCGTGTTGGTGGCGCCGCCGGGCACCAGCACGTTGGCGGTGATGTGGTGCGGCGCGAGTTCGGCGGCCCACATGACGGTGCTGGCCTCCAGCGCCACCTTGGACGGGCCGTAGGGCGAAAAGCCCGGGTTCAGCATGGTGAAGTAGCTGGTGGTGACGGTGATCACCGCGCCACCGCCTTGGGCGATCATCGCGGGGATGGCGCTGCGCGTCATGCGGAAGGTGCCGTTGAGGTTCACCTCCACCAGGCGGGTCCAACTGGCTTCCGGGATCTGCCAGAAGGGCGGCGGCTCGGCCTCGCCATAGATGCTGCCCATGCCCAGGCCGGCATTGTTCAGCAGCACGTCCAGCCGGCCGAAGCGCGCCAGGCAGGCGGCGACGGCGGCCTCGCACTGCGCCAGGCTGGTGATGTCGCCGTGCTGGGTCGCGACGGCGCCAGGGTGGGCGGCGGCGAGGGAGGCGAGGGCGGCTTCCTCCTGCGGCAGATCCACGGCCAGCACCTGGTGGCCCTTGGCCAGCGCGGCTTCGGCCATGACGCGGCCGAGGCCGTTGGCGGCGCCGGTGATGAGGACGGTCTTGACCATGCTGGCTACTCCGCGGTGATGTTGAGGTCGCGGATCAGTGGCCCATAGCGGCCGACATCGACGCGGATGAGGTCACGCAGGCGTTCCGGCGTGCTGGCTTCCGGCACCTGGCCGATGGCGGCCAGGGCGCGGGTCGTCTCCGGCTCGGCCTGCCAGGCGTGCAGCGCGGCGTTCAGGCGCGGTACCTCGGCGGCCAGCGCCGTGGGGGCGAACAGGCCGAACCAGATGCTGCCATCGAAGCCGGGGAAGCCCAGTTCGGCCATGGCCGGGAGCGCCGGCAGGAAGGGGCTGCGCTGGTCGGTGGCCGCCGCCAGCACGCGGGCCTGCCCGGCCTGGACGAGCGGGCCGAAGGTGGTGAGGTCGGCGATGACCGCGTCCAGCCTTCCGGCGATCAGGTCCGGCGCGATGGCGCCGTAGCTGCGGTAGGGCACGTGGTTCCAGCTGATGCCGGCGGCGCGGCCGAACAGCTCGCTGGTCATGTGGCCGACCGTGCCGTTGCCGATGCTGGCGTAGCTGAGCCGGCCGGGCTGCGCCTTGGCCAGCGCGATCAGGCCGGGCAGGTCCTTCGCCGGGGAGGCGGTGGGGACAAAGACGAAGTAGGGCGTGCGCGAGAGCAGGCCGACCGGCACGAAGTCCCGCTCGGGCGAATAGGGCAGGCGGGCGCCGTAGAGGATGGGCGCGGTGGACATGGTGGGGGAGGAGCAGAACAGCAGCGTGTGGCCGTCTGTGCTTTTGGCCACCGCCTCGGCGCCGATCAGCGTGTTGCCGCCGGGGCGGTTCTCCGCCACCACCGGCTGCGGCAGGGCGCGGCCCAGGGCCTGGGCGGTCAGCCGGGCCAGCGCATCGCCGGCGCCGCCGGGGCCGTAGGGGATGATGAGGCGCAGCGGGCGCGACGGCCAGGACTGCGCGCGGGCCACAGCGGGGGCGGCCAGCGCCGCGAGGAGTAGGCGGCGCTTCATTCGGGGCGGATATTCGCGTCGCGGATCACCTGGCCCCACTTGGTGCGCTCGGCGCGCAGCAGGGTGGCCAGGTCGTCCGGGTTGCCGCCCAGGATGCGGGCGCCCATGGCGTCCAGCCTGGTGCGCGTCGCCGCTTCGGCCAGTTGTTCATTGACCAGGGCGTTGAGGCGCTGCACCGCTTCCTGCGGCATGCCCTTGGGGCCGAGCAGGCCGAACCAGCCTTCCACGCTGGCGGCGGCGTAGCCGGCTTCCGCGATGGTCTGCATGTTGGGGAACAGCGGGCTGCGCTGTGGGCTGGTGACGGCCAGGCCGATGAGTTCGCCGGCCTTCAGCACCGGCGCCATGATCGCCAGGTTCTCAAACATCAGGGAGATCCGGCCGGCCATGAGGTCGGCGCGCACGGCGCCGCTGCCGCGGTAGGAGACGTGCTCCATCTCGATGCCCGCGAGGCGGCGGAACAACTCCCCCTGCAGATGCTGCGCGGTGCCCATGCCGGTAGAGGCAAAGTTGATGCGGCCCGGGTTGGCGCGGGCATGGGCGACGAATTCTGCGAGTGTGCGCGAGGGTAGCCCGGGGTGCTGGATCAGCACATAGGGCGTGCTGGCCACGGCGGCGATGGGGGTGAAGTCCGTCTCGGGGTCGTAGCTGATATTGGGATAGAGCTCGCGGATCACGGCGTGCGCGGAGGGCGCGAGGAGCAGCGTGGTGCCATCGGCCGGGGCGCGGGCGACGGCTTCGCTACCCACGATGCCGCTGGCGCCGCCGCGGTTCTCCACCACCGCGCCGCGCGGCAGCCGGGCGGCCAGGCCCTCGGCGACCAGGCGGCCCATGACATCCGTGGTGCCGCCGGGGACATAGGCGACGATGATGCGCAGCGGCTGGGACGGGGCCCATTGCGCCTGGGCCGGCAGCGCCAGCAGCAGCGCGAGCAGGAGGTAGCGGATCATGCCGCGGCCGCGATGGCTTGCAGCAGGCTTTCCTTGCTTTCCGCCTCGGCGCGCTCGGCCAGGCGACCGCTGGCGACCTCGCCTTCCAGCGAGCAGCGCAGCATCAGCCGGGCCTGGTTGGTGTCGAAATCCGCCAGCGCGATGTGGCTGGTGCAGCGATTGTCCCACAGCACGATGTCGCCGACCAACCAGCGATGGCGGTAGATGAACTCCTGCGCCGTGGCGTGCTGGTTCAGGAAGCCGAGGAGCATCTTGCTCTCCTCATCCGTCATGCCGAGGATGCCGCTGATGCGCTCATTCACCAGCAGCGACTTGCGGCCGGTTTCCGGGTGCACACGGACCAGCGGGTGGATCACCGGCGGGTTGCGGCGCTTCATGTCCGCAACATGGGCGGGGTCGCGCTTCTCGATGCCCTTGATCAGCGTGGCGTCGTGGACGCATTCCAGCGGGTCCAGGAAGGCCCGCATGGTCGGGCTCAGCGTCTCGTAGCTGAGGTAGTGGTTGGCGAAGAGCGTGTCGCTGCCGACTTCCGGCTTTTCCTTGCACAGCAGCAGCGCGCCCTTGGCCGGGCGGGTGGAGTAGCTGAGGTCGGTGTGCCAGTTGCGGCCGGCGTTGCGGCTGCTGCTGGGCTTGCCCTGGATCGGCTTGGTGGTGATCAGCAGGATCTCCGGCAGGCCGGGATAGAGCGTCTCCGGCACCTGGCTCTCATGCCCGTCCAGCTTGCCGAAGTTGCGGCTGAAGGCGATGTGCTGCTCGGGCGTCAGGTGCTCGGCGCCCTTGAACACCAGCACGATGTGCTTGAGCCAGGCGCTGTACAGCGTGTCCCGCGTGCTGTTGTCCAGCGGCTGGGTGAAGTCGACACCGGTGACTTCGGCGCCGGCGGCGTAGCCCAATGGGGTGATCGAGATCGTCATACGTGCACCATCCTCGGCGGGGGTGGGGAGATCGCGTCGATTTCGGACAAATCCTCAGGCGTCAGCTGCCAGCCCGTGGCGGCGACGTTCTGTTCCAGCTGGGCGCGGTTGCTGGCGCCGGCGATGACGCTGGCAACGCAGGGCCGGGCGAGCAGCCAGGAGAAGGCCAACTCCACCATGGTATGGCCACGGGCGTCGCAGAAAGCCTGCAGCTTCTCGACCATCGCCAGGTTGGCGTCGGTGAGGAAGTGGTCGCGCAGCAGGGGGGAGCTGACCAGGCGGGTGCCCTGGTTGGGCAGCGCCTCGCGCCGGTACTTGCCCGTCAGCATGCCGCTGGCCAGCGGGAAGTAGGGCAGCAGGCCGAGGCCGTAGTGCTGCATCGCCTCCAACTGGCCGCTGTCGGGGTCTCGGCTGAGGACGCTGTATTCGTCCTGGCAGCTGATGAGGCCGGCGCCGCCGAGATGGCGCGCGGTCCAGACCGCATCGGCCACCTGCCAGGGGGCGAAGTTGGAGATGCCGATGTAGCGAACCTTGCCCTGGGTCACGAGGTCCTGCATCGCGCGGACCGTTTCCTCCAGCGGCGTCGACGGGTCCGGCCGGTGGAATTGGTACAGGTCGATCCAATCCGTCCGCAGGCGGCGAAGGCTGTCCTCCACCGCCCGCATCACCCAGCGGCGGCTACCGCCGCGGCCTTCCGGCATGGCGCCGCCGAACTTGCTGGCCAGTACGATCCGCTTGCGGTCGGCGCCGAGCACCGTGCCGAGGTACTCCTCCGACCGCCCCGGATGCGGGCGGGCATAGACATCCGCCGTGTCGAAGAAGGTGATGCCAAGGTCCAGCGCCGCAGCGACCACGGCGCGGGTGCCCGCCATGTCCAGCCGACTCCCAAAATTGTTGCAGCCGAGGCCGACCTCGCTGACCAGCAGGCCGGACTTGCCCAGGTTGCGCTGCTTCACCGGACGTACTTCCAGTCGAAGGCGCCATCGGCGCGGGAGGTGACGCGGCCGACCGTGGGGTTGGGGAAGTGGATCGGCAGCAGCATGGTCGGCGTATCCGCCACGCTGGTCAGGAAGCTGCGGCGGGCGGCGGCGGCCTCCTTCGGGTCCCAGTCGAAGACGGTGGACATCTCGGGGTCACGGCATTGCAGGGCGTGGTGCATCATGTCGCCGGTGACGCTGGCGCGCTGGCCGCCCGAGAAGATGTTGACGCAGCAATGGCAGGGCGAGTGGCCCGGCGTCGGCGTCAGGGTGATGCAGTCGTCCAGCTGGTAGTCGTCATCCACCAGCAGCGCCTGGCCGGCGGCGACCACGGGTTCGCAGTTCATCGCCCAGGTCTTGGCGCGCTTGTCGCTGGCGTCCTGGCCGTTCAGCTTTTCCCAGGCGGCGTATTCGCGCTTGTGGAAGACGTACTTGGCCTTGGGGAAGGTCGGCACCCAGCGGCCATCCTTCAGCGTGGTGTTCCAGCCGCAATGGTCGATGTGCAGGTGGGTGCAGAAGACGTAGTCGATATCGGTCAGCTTCAGGCCCAGCGCCTTGAAGCCGTCCTTCCACGGGGTCTTGTCGAAGTCCATGGGCGCTTCCCAGCCCTTGTCCTCGCCGGTGCAGGTGTCCACCAGCATGGTGTGCCTGGGCGTCTGCACCACGAAGGTCTGGTAGGTGATGACCAGCTTGCCGGTGACGGGGTCGATGCCCTCGGGATCCATGGTGCGGAGCATGTCCGCGGCCTTGGCCGGGTCGTAGTTCAGGAACATGTCCTGCGGGGCGCGCCAGGGGCCGTCACGCTCGATGATGCTGGAAATGGTGACGTCGCCGATCCGCAGCTGCCGCATGTCTCGCTTCCCCCAAGGCCGTTGCGGGAAGCCTAGGACGGCGGCGCTGAAACGCAAAGGGCCGGAACCCCTGGGGATTCCGGCCCTGTTTCAGGCGGGCGCCGAAGCCGGGCGCCGGCGGGGGTTACCAACGGCCGTAGCCGTAGCCGCGCGGGGCGTAGTAGGGACGGTCGTAGCCGTGGTGGTGGTGGTGCCAGGGGCGATAGCCGCCGTAGCCGTAGGCCGGGGGAGGCGGGGGGGCGTAGCGGTAGCCGCCATAGCCACCGCCGTAGCCGCCACCATGACCGCCGCTGTAGCCGTAGCCACCGCCACCGTAGCCGCCGCCCCAGTAGGCCTGGACGACCTGCGCCGAAGCCTGGTTCGGCGCCGCAATCCCCATCGCCACGGTCAGTGCGGCGGCGGCGAGGCTGGGAAGCAGGATGCGCATGGTCGTTACTCCTGTTCTGTCCGGGGAGACCCGGGGCGGCGTCCGTTCGGCGCCATGGGAGGGACTATGGCAGCGGGCAGGTGTCGGCGGTTGCCCCTGGCGATGAAGCTTTCAACACCCGGTGTTACACCGTTGTTGCCCCGGCCCGAATCCGGCCATGATCCAGTCATGACCCGCCCCGATCCGCTGCCCCACCTCCACGCCGCCGCGCTCGCGATCCGCGAGGCCACCACGCCCGAAGCCGGCTTTGTCGCGCTGGATGCGGCCTTGCAGGCCGCCTTCGGCCACGGCTTCTTCACCGTGATGGCGCATGAGGCGACGACCGGTTGGAACCGCCGGGTCTATTCCTCGCGCCCGGTGGAATGGCCGGTGGGCGGCGGCAAGCCCAGCGAGGGACGGCCCTTCGTGACCCAGGTTGTGCATGAGGGCCGGCCCTGGACCGGCAGCGGGGCGGCGGCGATGCGCTTCGCCTACCCCGACTTCGCGGCCCTGGAGGCGACCGGCCTGGGCAGCGGCCTGAACCTGCCGGTACGCGCCGGCGGGGTGACGCTGGGCGTGCTGAACCTGCTGAACTCGGAAGGCTGGTACACCCAGGCCGACGTCACTGCCGGCCTGGTCTTCGCGGGGTTGGCGGTGCCGCTGCTGCAGCGCGTTACGGCTTGAGGGCGTACCGCGCCTATGGCTTCAGGGCGTACCGCCCGGGGCCGAACTGCATGATGAAGCCAAGCCCCAGCATGACCGAGATGTTCTTGAAGAAGCTCATGGTCTGGCCGAACTGCGCCGGGCCCGAGAACTCCCAGAAGCGGTGCGCCAGGATGATGGTGCAGGCGGTGTAGATGACGAGGCCGAGCGCGGCCCAGCGGGTGAACAGCCCGATCACGACCAGCGCCGGCAGCACCAGCTCGAACCCGATGGCCAGCCAGACGGCAATGCCCGGCATGGGCGTGCCCAGGTTGGTCAGCATGGTGACGGTGCCGGCCACGTTGCCGAACTTGGCCCAGCCGCTGATCGGGAAGATCACCACCAGCAGCACGCGGGCGATGAGCAGGTAGAGATCGCTGGTTGCCGCGGGGCGGCTGATGGCGCTGGACATGGGGGTCTCCTGGCAAATCCGCGCTCAGATTAGCCAGGGACGCAACGGTCGCGCCAGGGGGAGCGGTCAATCTCGGGGTGGGCTGACCGCATGTTCCCGCAGCACGGCGCCGGTGGTGGGGTCCACCTCCTTCAGCAGCACGTCGTAGCTCCACAGGTAGGCCAGCTGGCGCAGCACCAGGCGGGCCTCCTTCTCCTCCAGCGTGCGGCCATGCAGCACCCGGTGCTCCAGGATCAGCCGGCGGTCGCCGGAGAGGTCCACGTCCACCACCTGGATGTCGGGCTCGGTCCAGGCCGGGTCGTATTGCCGGGCCAGCGCCTGGCGCACCCGGCGATAGCCCCGTTCGTCATGCACCGCGTCCACCCGGAGCGCGGGCTTGCCGCTGTCATCCGACAGATGGAACAGGCGCAGCTTGCGGATCAGGTGCGGCGAGAGGAATTGCAGGATGAAGCTCTCGTCGCGGTATTCCGCCCAGGCTTCCCGCAGCACCGGCATGGCGTCGCCGCAGCCGGCGATGTCGGGGAACCACTCCTGGTCCTCCTCGGTCGGGTGTTCGCAGATGCGCTCGATGTCCTGCATCATGGCGAAGCCGAGCGCATAGGGGTTGATGCCGGAATAGCGCGGGTCGTCGAATTCCGGCTGCATGATGACGCTGCTGTGGTTGTGCAGCACCTCCAGCATGGCGCCGTCGCTGATGCGGCCCTGCTCATGCAGGCGGTTGAGGATGCGGTAGTGGGTGTAGGTAGCGCAGCCCTCGTTCATCATCTTGGTCTGGCGCTGCGGGTGGAAGTACTGCGCCACGTTGCGGACGATGCGGATGATCTCGCGCTGCCAGGGGGCCATGCGCGGCGCCGACTTCTCCAGGAAGTAGAGCAGGTTCTCCTGCGGCAGTTGCAGCAGGGAGCGGCGGCGCTCGACCTCGCTGGGCGGCACATGCGCCTGGGTCTTGCCGGGCACGGTGCGCCACAGGTCGTTGAAGCGGGCGGCGTCGTAGTCGCGACGTTCGCGCTCGCGCAGTTCCTCGCTGCGCAGGTCCGGCACGCGGCGCTGGCGCTGGCGATGCACGCCCTGGTTCATCAGCGCATGCGCCGCGTCCAGCGTGCGTTCCACCGCGGACTCGCCGAAGCGCTCCTCGGCGCGGGCGACGTAGTTCTTGGCGAATTCCAGGTAGTCCAGAATGCCCTTGGCATCCGTCCAGTCCTTGAAGATGCGGTTGTTCTTGAAGAAGTGGTTATGGCCGAAGGCCGCGTGGGCGATGACCAGCGCCTGCAGCGTCGCGGTGTTTTCCTCCATCACGTAGCTGACGCAGGGGTCGGAGTTGATGACGATCTCATAGGCCAGGCCGCGCAGGCCCTTGCGGTACATGGCTTCCTGCTGGGCGAAGTGCTTGCCGAAGGACCAGTGCTTGTAGAACAGCGGCAGGCCGGTGCTGGCATAGGCGTCCAGCATCTGCTCGCTGCTGATCACCTCGATCCGGTTGGGGTAGACGCTGAGGCCCATCTCCCCCAGCGCGATCTCCTCGCAGGCGTCGTGGATGCGGCGCAGCGTCTCGAAGTCCCATTCGGCGCCTTGGTAGAGCAGGCGGTCTTCGCTCGCTTGCGGGCGCGGGGTCAGTGTTCCGGCACTCATGCGGTGGCCTCCTCGGTCAGCCCGCGCTTGCGGAAGAGTTCGCGGAACACCGGGAAGATCTCGCGCCGGTTGCGGACGCGTTTCATCGCCATCGGCGCGCCGGCGACGACCAGTTGTTCATAGGTGCGCCACAAATCGGTGGGGCCGCGCGGAAAGCCGGGCATGCCGTGCTCGCCGTCGCGGCCGACCTCGATATAGGCGTAGTACTGCACCGCCGGCAGGATGTGTTCCAGCAGCAGCCGCGCGGTGCGGGTGCTGTCGCCAGCGGCGTTGTCGCCGTCGCTGGCCTGGGCGGCGTAGATGTTCCACTCGCTGGGCGGGAAGCGGGCTTCCACCACCTTCCGCATCTCCTCCAGCGCGGTGGAGACCAGGGTGCCGCCGGTTTCCCGGCTGTGGAAGAAGGTCTGCTCGTCGACCTCCTTGGCCTCATGCGTGTGGCGGATGAAGACGACCTCCACCTGCTTGTAGCGGCGTTGCAGGAACAGGTAGAGCAGCATGTAGAACCGCTTGGCCAGGTCCTTCATGTCCTCCGTCATGCTGCCGGACACGTCCATCAGGCAGAACATCACCGCCTGCGCCACCGGCCGCGGTACCGGCTCGAACCGGCGGTAGCGCACGTCGATCGGGTCGATGTACGGAATGCGCTGGCTGCGGCGCATGGCGCGGTCCAGCAGCGCCCGTAGTTCGGGCACTTCCTCCCCGGGGTCGCCAAGCGCTTCCAGCCGGGCGATCTCGGCCTCGAACTGCGCGATGCTTTCCGGCTTCGGCCGCTTCAGCGCAATGCGCCGCGACAGGCTGTTGCGCAGCGTGCGCGACAGCGAGAGGTTTGCCGGCGAGCCGCTGGAGGTATAGCCGGCGCGGCGGAAGGCCGGGTCCACCAGCTGCGCCAGGCGGCGCTTGGCCAGGTCCGGCAGCTCCAGGTCATCCAGGAACAGCTCCAGGAATTCCTCGCGGCTGAGGACGAAGCGGAAGCTGTCCTCGCCGCCGCCGTCGTCGCTGCCCTCATTGCCGTTGCCGCCACCGCCGCCACCGGGTGGGCGCTGGATCTCGTCGCCCTCGCGGTACTCCTTGTTGCCCGGCAGCACGTGTTCGCGCAGGCCGCCGTCGCCCAGGCTGAAGCTGGGCTCGCGCACGCCATGCATGGGGATGGTGACCTCGCCACCGCCGTCCGCGCCGCGGATGTCCCGCTTGGCGCTGCTGTCCCGCACCGCGTCCTGGATCAGCGCCTTGGCGCGGCGCAGGAAGCGTTGGCGGTTCGGCAGGCTCTTGCCCTTCGGGTTGAGCCTGCGGTCCAGGATCTCCATGGCGTTCCTATCAGCCGGCCTGCTTGACGCGCATGTACCATTCCACCAGGCGTCTCACCTGCCGTTCGGTGTAGCCGCGCTCCGTCATGCGGGCGACGAAGTCACTGTGCTTCTTCTCGGTGTCGCTGTCCTTCTTGCTGCCGAAGCTGATCACCGGCAGCAGGTCCTCCACCTGGCTGAACATGCGCTTCTCGATCACCTCGCGCAGCTTCTCGTAGCTGGTCCAGCGCGGGTTCTGGCCGCCCCGATTGGCCCGCGCCCGCAGGGCGAACTTCACCACCTCGTTGCGGAAATCCTTGGGGTTGGCGATCCCCGCGGGCTTCTCGATCTTGGTCAGCTCCTGGTTAAGCAGGTCGCGGTTCAGCATCTGCCCGGTGTCGGGGTCCTTGTAGTCCATGTCCTCGATCCAGGCGTCGGCGTAGGACACGTAGCGGTCGAACAGGTTCTGGCCGTACTCGCTGTAGGATTCCAGGTAGGCCTTCTGTATCTCGTTGCCGATGAACTCGGCGTAGCGCGGGCCAAGCTCCCCCTTGATGAACTCCAGCAGCCGCTTCTCGGTCTCCTCGGCGTATTGCTCGCGCCGGATGGATTGCTCCAGCACGTACATCAGGTGCACCGGGTCGGCGGAAATCTCGGTGGTGTCGTGGTTGAAGGTGGCGGCCAGCACCTTGAAGGCGAAGCGCGTGCTGGTGCCTTCCATGCCCTCGTCCGGGCCGGCGGCGTCGCGGTATTCCTGCAGCGTCTTGGCCCGCGGGTCGGTCTCCTTCAGGCTTTCGCCGTCATAGACGCGCATCTTGGCGAAGATGTTGCTGTTCTCATGCTTGCGCAGCCGGGACAGCACGCTGAACTTGGCCAGCATCTCCAGCGTCGCCGGGGCGCAGGGGGCGGCGGCCAGCTCGCTGCTGCTGACCAGCTTGGCGTAGATCTTCTGTTCCTCAGTCGCCCGCAGGCAGTACGGCACCTTGATGACGTAGATGCGGTCGATGAAGGCTTCGTTGTTCTTGTTGTTCTTGAAGGTCTGCCACTCGCTCTCGTTGCTGTGGGCCAGGATGATGCCGGTATAGGGCAGGGCGCCGATGTTCTCGGTGCCGATGTAGTTGCCCTCCTGCGTCGCCGTCAGCAGCGGGTGCAGCATCTTGATCGGTGCCTTGAACATCTCGACGAACTCCAGGATGCCCTGGTTCGCGCGGTTCAGGCCGCCGCTGAAGCTGTAGGCGTCCGGGTCGTTCTGCGGGAAGACCTCCAGCTTGCGGATGTCCACCTTGCCGACCAGCGAGGAGATGTCCTGGTTGTTCTCGTCGCCCGGCTCGGTCTTGGCGATGCCGATCTGGCGCAGGCGGGAAGGCCGCACCTTGGCGACGCGGAACTTGGTGATGTCGCCGCCGAACTCATCCAGCCGCTTGATGCACCACGGGCTCATCAGCCCGTTCAGCCGGCGGCGCGGAATGTTGTAGCGCTGCTCCAGCGCCTCGCCCATCGTCTCCGGGTTGAACAGGCCGAGCGGGCTTTCGAACACCGGGGAGAGGTCGTCCCCGGCCTTCAGCACGTAGATCGGCTCCTGCTCCATCAGCGCCTTCAGGCGCTCCGCCAGGCTGGACTTGCCGCCGCCGACGGGGCCGAGCAGGTAGAGGATCTGCTTGCGCTCCTCCAGACCCTGCGCCGCGTGGCGGAAGAAGCCGACGATCCGCTCGATCGTCTCCTCCATGCCGTAGAACTCGGCGAAGGCGGGGTAGCGGCGGATGGTGCGGTTCAGGAAGATGCGGCCAAGCCGCGCTTCCTTGGCGGTGTCCACCACCTCGGCCTCGCCGATGGCGGCGAGGATGCGTTCGGGCGCGCTGGCGTAGCGGCCGGGATCGGTGCGGCAGCCATCCAGGAACTCGGCCAGCGACATGTCGGCGTCGCGGCGTTGCTCATAGGCGCGGGAGTACTCGGAGAAGATATCGGTGATCATGCTCATCGGCCGCTCCTGCAGCGATGCTGGCCCAGCGCGTCGGATGCGATTTCCGTTCGCGCCGGCTGCACCGGATAACCATGTTGTGCTGCCGCAAATCGGCGCAAGAGCGCGGGAAGCATGGGGCAAATCGCCTTGGACCATCGTCGCAGGCGCCTGTCCGCGGGCAGCGAAGGGGGTACGCCAGACCATGCGCAGCGCATCCTGGCGCTACGCCTGAACGCTCAACAGCAAACCGCGTTTCTTCCCTGGTGCGCGAAGCGTCTCGTAGCCATGGGCCAGTGCCGGCATGAGGCCGCCGGAGGTGACAACAGGCGCCGCGAACGGCGCTTGATGATGGCCCGTGCAAGCCATGCGAGAACCTCGCTACACGCCGGCATGGTGACCGAACGCGAAGCGGCATTGCAACTGTAATCGTCGTGGCTGGCGGTAGCGTGCAAGGCCTGCGGTTGTGCCCGCCGGCGTCGCGCTTAGGTGCCTAGCTACTCCGGCTGAAGCCCCGCCAGCGCTACCGCACGCTGGGCCGAAGCCTCCTCCGTACGGATCAGCGCGGCCAGTTGCGCCGGCGTCCCGCCGCCGGGGGAGGCGGCCTGCAGCGCCAGTTGCTCGCGCGTTTCGGGCCGGCGCAGCACTTCGTTCAACGCGGTGTTGATACGTGATACCGCCTCCGCCGGCGTGCCGCTGGGGGCCACCAGCGAGAACCAGGCGGTGACCGAGAGGCCGGGGCGGCCCTGCTCGTCCATCGTCTTCACCTCCGGCAGCACCGGCGAGCGCTGCGCCGAGCTGACCGCCACGGCGCGCAGCTTGCCGTCGCGCAGCAGCGGCAGCGGCGGCGAGAGCTGGTCCACCGCGTAGTCGATATGGCCGGCCATCAGGTCGGTCAGCATGGGGATGCTGCCGCGATAGCCCGCATGCACGGCCTGGGCGCCGACCGCGGCCTGGAACAGCGCATTGGTCAGCTGCCCGGTGGAGCCGACGCCGGGGCTGCCGGTCCGCAGTTGGCCGGCCCGCAGCAGCGACTCCAACTCGGCCAGGGTCCGGGCCGGCAGGTCCGGCCGCACCATGACCACGTTGGGCACCACCGCGATCAGCCCGATGGGGGTGAAGGCGGTGCGGCTGTCGAACGGCATGGACTTGAACAGCCAGCGGTTCAGCGCCAGCGGCCCGGGCGAACCGAGCAGCAGGGTATGGCCATCCGGCTCCGCCCGCGCGGCCGCCGCGGCGGCGATGTTGCCGGTGGCACCCGGCAGGTTCTCCACCACCACGGGCTGGCCCAGCAGCGGGCCGATCTTCTCGGCGGCCAGACGGGCCATGATGTCCGTGGTGCCGCCGGGGGCAAAGCCGACCAGCAGGCGGATGGGGCGGGAGGGCCAGGCCTGGGCGAGGGCAGGGGCGGCCAGAATCCCAGCCGAGGCGGCCAACAAGGCCCGCCGTGCCATCAATGCCATGGCCAATCCCCCCCCTGTTTTCATCTTGGCCAGCGGGCGCAGTTCTCCCGCTGGCAGGAACAGACTAAGAACGCAAAAAGCGCCCTGTCAACGGAAATCATGCGGCCGGCGCAACTGCCGGCCGCACGGGTGGCGTTCAGCGCGCCCTCAGTCGTCCGGGTGGACGACGCTGCCGGCCAGCGTCCCGCCGTCGATGACGAAGCTTTGGCCGGTGGTGAAGCTGCCGGCCGGCGCCGCCAGGAAGACCGCGCAGCCGGCGATCTCGTCCGGCTCGCCGATGCGCTGCAGCGGCGTGTCGCGCGTCCGCTTCTTGTACAGCACCGGGTTCTCCCACAGGGCGCGGGCGAAGTCAGTGCGGACCAGGCCGGGGGCGATGCAGTTGGCGCGGATGTTCTTGGGCCCGTGCTCCACCGCCAGGTTGCGCGCCAGCTGGATATCGGCGGCCTTGGTGATGGCGTAGGTGCCCAGCGCGGCGCTGCCGCGATAGCCGCCGATGGAGGAGACGATGATGATGGAGCCGCCGCCGCGTTCCGTCATGGAGGGGATGCACATGTGGGACAGCCACATGTTGGACTTCACGTTGGTCGCCATCATCTTGTCGAAGATGTCGTCGGGGATGGCGGTCATGCTGCCGTAGTGCGGGTTGATCGCGGCGTTGGCCACCAGGATGTCCACGCCGCCATAGGCCTTGATGGTCTCGTCCACCAAGTTCTGCAGTTCCGGCTTGCGGCCGATGTTGCAGGCCACCGCGATGGCCTCGCCGCCCTTGGCCTTGATGCCGTTCACGACTTCCTGGCAGACGTCCAGCTTGCGGCTGGCGACGACCACCTTGGCGCCGTGCTCGGCCATGCGTTCGGCAATGGCGCGGCCGATGCCTTTGCTGCCGCCGGTGACGATGGCGACCTTGCCGCTGAGGTCGAACAGGGTTGGGCCGGGCATTGGTGCTTCCTCCGTGAAAGATTGTGGCTGATTGTCCGGGCTGGGGTTGCCCGCCGTCAAGCCGGCGGCGAAACTCGGGGGATGACAACGACCGAGAATGACCTTCCCCGGGCCGTGCCGCTGGCCGGCGCCTCCAACCTGCGCGACCTCGGCGGCTACCAGGTGCTGGATGGGCGGCGGGTGCGGTTCGGGCGGCTGTACCGCTCGGCCACGCTGGCCAACCTGACCGAGGCCGATGTGGCCCAGGTGCGGGCGCTGGGGCTGCGCACGGTGTGCGACCTGCGCGGAGAGGCGGAGGCGGCGCATCGGCCGAGCCGGCTGCCCGAGGGGGCAGAGCGGATCTCGCTGCCGATAGAGCCCACCGTGGGCGCCAGCCTGGCCGACCTGATGCGGCGCGAGCAGGCGACCGGCGAGGATGTGGTGGACCTGCTGCGGCGGGCCTACCTGGACTACGTGACCACCTACCTGCACCGCTACCGCGCGATGTTCGACCTGCTGCTGCGGCCGGAACGGCAGGCGGTGCTGTTCCATTGCTCGGCCGGCAAGGACCGCACCGGGGTGGGCGCGGCGCTGATCCTGACCGCGCTGGGGGCCAGCCAGCAGACCATCATGGCGGACTACGTGGCGACGGACCGGCTGTGGCGGAAGGACTTCCCGATGCCGCCGGGCTCCCCCAAGCCGCTGACGGATGCGCTGTACGGCACGCATCCGGCGCTGCTGGAGGCGGCACTGGATGCAGCCGTGGCGCCGTTCGGCGATGTGGCGGTGCTGCTGGAACAGGGGCTGGGGCTGGGCGGCGGTAGGCTGGAGCGGCTGCGCGACCTGCTGTTGGAATAGCAGCTTTGGCGGACGGATTCACGGCTCCGGGCCCTGCGGCCCTTTGCCGATCCGGCCGCAGCTACACCATGTAGTTGCCGCCGTTGATGTGCCAGCACTGGCCCGTCACCCAGGCGGCGGCGTCCGAGCAGAGGTAGACCGCCAGGCTGGCGATTTCTTCCGGCGTGCCGAGGCGCGGGATGGGGAAGGCCTTGACCAGTTCGGCCAGCTCCGCATCCGTATTGCCGTAGCGCGGCTGGGCGGTGTCGCTGGTGCCCGGGGCGATGGCGTTGACGCGGATGCCATGCGGCGCCAACGCCAGCGCCATGCTGCGGGTGATGCCGATGATGCCGTTCTTGCTGGCGCTGTAGTGCACGCCCAAGGGGGCGCCGCGGACCGAGGAGGAGGAGAGGTTGACCATGGCGCCGCCATGGCCGGCCGCCACCATGGCCCGCGCCACCGCCTGGCCGGTGAAGGCGCTGCCCTTCAGGTTCACGCTGTGCACCGCATCCCACTGGGCTTCCTCCATGTCGAGGAAGGTTGTGCGCGGGAAGATGCCGGCATTGTTGACCAGCGCGTCCAGCCGGCCCAGCGCGGCCAGCGATTCCCGCACGATGGCCTGGCAGCCCGGCACGGTGCCGACGCTGCCCTGCACCAAGGCGGCGCGGCGGCCATGGCCGCGCACGCCTTCCGCCACCTTTTCGGCGGCGGCCAGGTCGTCCAGCCAGTTCACCGCCACGTCGTAGCCGGCGGCGGCGAAGGCCAGCGCGCAGGCGGCGCCGATGCCCTGCTGCGCGCCGGTGATCAGGACGACCTTGTTGCTCATCGCGCCAGCAGCTCCCTGTAGCGGGCCAGCATGCGCGGGCCTTCGGCGCCGGCACGGGTGGCCCATTCCTCGGTCTGCCGCGCCCCGATGGCGCGCAGTTGGCCGAGCAGTTCGGGGTTGGCGTTCGCAACTTCCATGCCGCGGCTGCGCAGGCGGCCCAGCATGTCTTCCTCGGCCTGCTTGGCGAAGTCCAGGCCGCGCACCTGGGCGCGGGCGGCGGACTGCAGCACCGCCTGCTGGTCGGCCTGGGACAGAGCGTTGAAGGCGCGGGCGTTGACGAAGATGGCGTTGCGGGTGCGCATGCCGCCGACATCGGTGAAGTGGCGGGCGAAGTCCCAGGCGCTGGTATCCACGCCGGTGGGTGCCGAGGTGAACATCACATTGACCACGTTGGTGGCAAAGGCCTGCGGGATTTCCGCCACCTGCACCGTGACCGGCGTGGCGCCCAGCAGCTCCGCGAAGCGCGTCGTCAGCACGTTGAACACGCGGAAGCGGCTACCCTTCAGCTGGTCAAGCTCGGTCAGCGGCTGGCGGGTGTAGAAGCCCTGGCTGGTCCAGGGGACCATGTACAGCAGGCGCAGGCCGGAACGCTCGAACCGGGCCTGGATGAAGGGCAGGGTCGCCTGGTGCAGCGCCGCGGTGCGGTCCCAGGTGTCCGCCAGGAAGGGCACGCTGTCCACGTCGAAGAACGGGTCCTCGTTGCCGAACGCCGAGAGCAGGACCTCGCCCAGCTGGACCTGGCCGGTCTGCGCCGCGCGCTTGATCTGCGGCAGCGGCAGCAGGCTGGCGTTGACGTGCAGTTGCACGCCGATGCGGCCTTCGGTGGTCTTCTCGATGTCCTCGATGAAGGCGCGAATGTTGCGGGTGTGGTAGTTGGCCTCGGCATAGGGCGTGGCCATGACCCAGCGGGTCTGGGCCATGGCTGGGGCCGCCAGCAGCAGGGTGCCCAACAGGGCACCGAATAAGCGACGCATGGGTGGTCCTCCCGTTTCTTGTGGCGGCAGTTTCCGGTGGTTTCGGCCCCGGGCGCAAGGCCCCGCGCGCACACCCCCTGGACCGGGCGGCGGTGGCCGCTACAGTCCCGGGCCGATATCGAGGGCTTGGAGAAGATGGACCTGCCGCAGTCGCCGGGCTTCCGGCTGGATGGCAAGCGGGCGCTGGTCAGCGGCGCCGGGCGCGGCATTGGCCTGGCGGCGGCGGTGGCGCTGGCGGAGGCGGGCGCGGCGGTGACCCTGCTGGCCCGCAGCGGCGGTGAGATCGAGGCGGCGGCCGAGGCGATCCGTGCCGCCGGCGGCCAGGCGGATACGCTGGTGCTGGATGTGACCGACCTGCCGGCGCTGCGCCAGGCGCTGGCGGCCCGGCCGGCCTACCACGCCTTCCTCAACAATGCCGGCACCAACAAGCCCGCGCACTTCCTGGACGTCACCGAGGACGATTTCGACCTGGTGATGGAGCTGAACCTGCGCGCCGCCTTCTTCGCCGCCCAGGCCGTGGCGCGGCGGATGCGCGAGGATGGGGTGGCCGGCTCCATCATCAATGTCAGCTCCCAGATGGGCCATGTCGGCGGGGTGAACCGCACGGTTTACTGCGGCAGCAAATGGGCGATGGAGGGCTGGACCAAGGCCGCCGCCATCGAGCTGGCGCCTTTTGGAATCCGGGTGAACACGCTGGGGCCGACCTTCAT
This sequence comes from Acetobacteraceae bacterium, assembly GCA_947455205.1. Lineage (GTDB taxonomy): Bacteria > Pseudomonadota > Alphaproteobacteria > Acetobacterales > Acetobacteraceae > CAIMOR01. The sequence goes on from CANGNF010000001.1 coordinate 132,462, forward strand.
CGAGACGCCGTTGACCAAGCCTTTCTTCGAGAAGCCGGAGTTCCGGGACTGGGTGCTGGCGCGGATCAAGCTGGGGCGCGTCGGCCAGGTGACGGATCTGATGGGGCCGGTGGTGTTCCTGGCCTCCGGCGCCTCGGCGCTGATGACCGGCAGCGCCCTGGTCGTGGACGGCGGCTGGACGGCGGAGTAGGTGATGCGGGAGTCGAGGGAGTGATGACATGGCGCGCTGGCTGAAGCAGAGCATCGCGGCGGGGGAGAAGGCGGCGGCCAATGCGGCGGTGCGCGCCACGGTGGAAGCCCTGCTGGAGGACGTGGCGACGCGCGGCGACGAGGCCGTGCGCGAGATGTCCATCAAGTTCGACGACTGGGACCGCGAGGACTACCGCCTGAGCAAGGCGGAGATCGAGGAATGCCTGGCGCAGCTGCAGCCGCGCGACCTTGAGGACATCAAGTTTGCCCAGGCGCAGGTGCGGAATTTCGCCAAGCACCAGAAGGCGGCGCTGAAGGATATCGAGGTCGAGACGCTGCCCGGCGTGATCCTGGGCCACAAGAACATCCCGGTGCAGTCGGTGGGCTGCTACGTGCCGGGCGGGAAGTACCCGCTGCTGGCCAGCGCGCATATGAGCGTGGTGACGGCGAAGGTGGCGGGCGTGCCGCGCATCGTCACCTGCGCGCCGCCGTTCAACGGCAGGCCGGCGCCGGCGATCGTGGCCGCGCAGCACCTGGCGGGGGCGGATGAGATCTACTGCCTGGGCGGCGTGCAGGCGGTGGCGGCGATGGCCATCGGCACCGCGTCCATCCCCGGCGTTGATATGCTGGTGGGCCCGGGCAATGCCTATGTGGCGGAGGCCAAGCGGCAGTTGTTCGGCCGCGTCGGCATCGACCTGTTCGCCGGGCCGACCGAGACGCTGATCATTGCCGACGAGACGGTGGATGCCGAGCTCTGCGCCACCGACCTGCTGGGCCAGGCCGAGCACGGGCCGACCAGCCCGGCGATTTTGCTGACCAACAGCGCCAAGCTGGCCAAGGAGACCATGGCGCAGGTGGACAAGCTGCTGGCCATTCTGCCCACCGCCGCCGTGGCGAAGCAGGCCTGGGAGGCCTATGGCGAGGTGATCGTCTGCGACAGCTTCGACGAGATGGCTGAGCAGGCCGACCGGATCGCCAGCGAGCATGTGCAGGTGATGACCAGCGACGACGACTTCTTCCTGCGCAAGATGAAGAATTACGGCGCGCTGTTCCTCGGGCCGCGCACCAACGTGGCCTATGGCGACAAGGTCATCGGCACCAACCACACGCTGCCGACGCAGGGCGCGGCGCGCTACACCGGCGGGCTGTGGGTTGGCAAGTTCCTGAAGACCGTGACCTACCAGCGCGTGACGACGGACGAGGCCAGCGCGATGATCGGCGCCTATTGCTCGCGGCTCTGCGCGCTGGAAGGCTTTGCCGGCCATGGCGAACAGGCCAATGTGCGGGTGCGGCGATATGGCGGGCGCAACGTGCCCTATGGTGGAGCGGCGGACTGACCCATGGCCTTTGACCTTCTGTTGAAGAATGCGCGCCTGGCCGATGGCACGGCGACCGATATCGGCGTTGTCGGCGGAAAGATTTCCGCGCTGGCGGCCGACCTGGGCACCGATGCGCGGGAGCTTTACGACTGCGGCGGGCGGCTGGTGTCGCCCGGCTTCGTCGAGACGCATATCCACCTGGACAAGACCTGCACGATCGACCGCTGTGCCTGCGAGACCGCGCGGTTTCCGCATGGGGCGATGGAGCGGACCCGTGCGATCAAGTCCAGCTTCACGGTGGAGGATGTGACCAGCCGCGCCCGGCGCACGCTGGAGAAGTGCATCATGCACGGCGCCACGGTGATGCGGACGCATGCGGAGGTGGACCCGGGTGTCGGCCTGCGCGGCCTGGACGGCGTGAAGGCGCTGATCGAGGAGTACAAGTGGGCCATCGACATCGAGATCTGCGTGATGCCGCAGGAGGGGCTGACCAACAACCCCGGCACCGATGAACTGATGGTCGCGGCGCTGGAAAATGGCGCGACAGTGGTCGGCGCGGCGCCAAGCTACGACAGCGACCCGGCGGCGCAGATCCACCGCGTGTTCGAGCTGGCGCGGCGCTACGGCTACGACATCGACATGCACGCCGACAGCGGCAGTTCGGCCGCGCACCTGGACGTGCTGCTGGTGTGCGACCTGGCCGAAAAGTACGGCTATGAGGGCCGCGTTGCCATCGGCCATGGCACCAAGCTTTCGGTGATGCCCGCGGAAGACCTGGCCGTGGTGGCGAAGCGCATGGCCAATGCCGGCGTGGCGCTGACCGTGCTGCCGGCGACCGACATGTACCTGGGCGGGCGCGAGAAGGACCATCGCGTCGAGCGCACCGTGGCCGATGGCAACCGGCTGCTGCGCATGGGGGTGAACTGCAATCTCAGCAGCAACAACATCCTCAACGCCTTCACCCCGATGGGCGACGGGCAGCTGATCCGCATGGCCAACATGTATGCCAACGTGGTGCAGCACGCCATGCCGGACGACCTGGCCGAGACCTGGACCATGCTGACCACCAACAGCGCCAAGCTGCTGCGTCGCAAGGGCTACGGCATTGCGGTCGGCAACGACGCCGACCTGGTGGTGGTGGACGCGCCCGACCCCGTGGCGGCGATCCGAGAGATTGCGCCGACATTGACGGCCTTCAAGCGTGGCCGCCGCACCTACACCCGCGCAGCCCCCGTGCTGCATCGCCCGGAATAAGCACATGGCAACGCAACGCCTCGGCATCATCATGCATGGTGCCACCAGCCGCATCGGCACCACGCAGCACCTGATGAACAGCCTGGTGCCGATCATGCAGGAGGGCGGCCTGCCGCTGGCCAATGGCGACCGGCTGATGCCGGACCCCATCCTGCTCGGCCGCACGCCGGAGAAGATGGCGGCGCTGGCCGCGCGCCTCGGCATCAAGCGCTGGAGCACGGATATAGACGCCTGCCTGGCGGACAAGAATGACGCGCTGTTCTTCGAGTGCGCCTATGGCGGCAACCGCGTGGAATTGGCGCGGCGCGCGATTGCCGCGGGCAAGCACATCTACCTGGAAAAGCCGGTGGCCGAGAGCATGGCCGAGGTGCTGGCGCTGCGCGACACCGCGGAAGCCGCCGGCGTCAGCCACGCCGTGATGCAGGACAAGATCCACCTGCCGGGCCTGGCCAAGCTGAAGACGCTGCTGGACATGGGCTATTTCGGCAAGATCCACGGCATGCGGCTGGAATTCGGCTGGTGGGTGTTCGACGGCGAGCACATCCCGGCGCAGCGCACCAGCTGGAACTACAAGAAGGCTCTGGGCGGCGGCCTGGTGCTGGATATGTTCCCGCACTGGCGCTACGTCATCGAGCATCTGTTCGGCCGCCCCACCGCGGTCACGGCGCGCATCAACACGGCGCAGCCGAAGCGCTGGGACGAGCAGCACCAGCCCTACGACGTGGATGTCGAGGACGAGGTGCGCTCGATCGTCGAGTTCGAGAGCGGCTTGGTCGGCGAGGTGTTTTCGTCCTGGGCCACGCGCATCCGGCGCGACGACATGCTGGTGGTGAGCGTGGATGGCGACAAGGCCAGCGCGCATGCCACGCTGCATGACTGCTTCGTGCAGACCATCGGCACCACGCCCAAGCCGGTGTTCCCGGTGCAGGCGCCGCAGACCGCGGACTTCTTCAGCCAGTGGCAGAAGGCGCCGGACCTGGTGCCGTTCAAGAACAGCTATCGCCAGGCGTGGGAGCTGTTCCTGCGGCATCTGGCGGAAGGCACGCCCAACACCGCCAGCCTGCTGCAGGCGGCGCGCGGGCTGCAGTTGATCGAGGCCTGCTACGAGAGCCACCGCGACCGCCGGTGGGTGGAGATGCCTGCACTATGAGCACCGTCACCGACCGTCGCCAGCGCCTGCGCGCGGTGCTGAATGGCAGCGTCTGCATCCATCCGGGTTCGGTCTGGGACCCGATGTCGGCGCGCATCGCCGAGGATATCGGCTTCGAGGTCGGCATGTTCGCCGGCTCCACGGCCTCGCTGGCGGTGCTGGGGGCGCCGGACCTTATCGTGGTGACGCTGACCGAGTTTGCCGAGCAGTGCCGGCGCATCTGCCGCGCGGTCAGCACCATGCCGCTGATGGTGGATGCCGACCATGGCTACGGCAATGCGCTGAACGCCATGCGGACCGTGCAGGAGGTTGAGACCGCCGGCGTTTCCGGCATGACGCTGGAAGACACCGTGCTGCCGCGCCCCTTCGGCGACGGCAAGGTGGTGCTGCACAGTATCGAGGAAGGCCTCGGCAAGGTGAAGGCCGGGCTGGCGGCGCGGGACGACGCGAGCTTCGTCATCGTCGCCCGCACCAGCGCGGTGCAGGTGACCGGCATTGCCGATGCGGTGGAGCGGGCGCGCGTGTACAGCGCTTCCGGCGCCGATGCGCTGTTCTTCACCGGGGTGAAGTCGCGCGCCGAGCTGGACGCGATCAGTGCCGTTGCGACGCTGCCGATCATCCTCGGTGGCATGGAGACGGCGGAGATGCGCGATCGCGAATATCTCGCTGCGCGCGGCGTGCGGATTGCGCTGCAGGGGCACCAGCCGATCCAGGCGGCGCAGCGCGCGGTGTTCGAGACGTTGAAGGCGCTGCGCGATGGCGTGCAGCCCAAGGATCTGGCGGGCATGCCGGAAGCGGAGCTGATGCCGCGCATTACCCGTGATGAAGACTACAAGCGCTGGACCAAGGCATACCTGGGCGGCTGACGAGGAAATCCGAGCATGATGAACGAACCTGACCACCAATACCTGACGCTGCACGAGTTCGTCAGCGAGGCGAAGCGCCGCGTGACGCCGGGCACCTGGGACTACCTGGTTGGCGGCACCGAGACCGAGACCACCGTGCTGCGCAACCGCATGGCGCTGGACATGCAGGCCTTCCGCCCGCGCGTGCTGCGCGATGTGTCGAACATCGACACCTCGGCGACGTTCTTCGGCAAGAAGATCAGCATCCCCGTGGCGCTGGCGCCGGTGGGGGGCTTGGAGAATTTCGACGCCGAGGGCGGCGCCCCGGCGGCGCGGGCGGCAAAGAAGTTCGGCGTGCCGACCATCGTCTCCAGCGTCAGCGCGCCGGGGCTGAAGGCGATGGCGGAAGCGACCGGCAACGGGCCGAACGTGTTCCAGCTGTACGTGCGCGGCGACTACGCCTGGTGCGACGACATCGTGAAGCAGGCCATCGACGCCGGCTACGACGCCTTCTGCCTGACGGTGGATACCGCCATCTACAGCCGGCGTGAGCGCGACATTGCCAAGCGCTTCGTCAAGCCGTGGCGCGCGCGCGCCGTGGGGCACAGCTTCCAGGCCGGGCTGAACTGGGACTACGTGCGCCACTTCAAGCAGAAGTTCCCGAACGTGCCGCTGGTGCTGAAGGGCATCGCCACGGCCGAGGACGCCGGCATGGCCTGCGACCACGGCGTGGACGTGGTCTACGTCTCCAACCATGGCGGGCGCCAGCTGGACCATGGCCGTGGCTCACTGGAAGCGCTGCCGGAAGTGGTGAAGGCCGTTGGTGGCCGCGCCAAGGTGTGGATGGATGGCTCCATCAGCCGCGGCAGCGACGTGGTGAAGGCGATGGCGCTGGGCGCCGACATGGTCGCCGTTGGCCGGCTGTACTGCTACGGCCTGGCCGCAGCGGGCGAGGACGGCGTGCACCGCGTGCTGGAACTGCTGCAGACGGAGATCCATGAGGTGCTTGGCCTGCTCGGCGTCTCGCGCTTCGTCGACCTGCATCCGGGCTACCTGCACCAGGCGCAGCCGGTGCGGCCGCCTTCGCTGTTCAGTGCCTTCCCGCTGCTCAACCTCTCCGACCCGGGGTACCGCTGATCATGCGCTTCCTGCTCGCCGCGCTCAGTCATGAGACGAACACCTTCTCGCCGGTGCCGACGCCCCTCGCGCGGTTCTGCCGGGATGGCACGGAGCTGCTGGCCGGCGAGCGGGCCGTTGCGTTCTTCAAGGGCACCCGCACCTGCATGGGCGGGTTCCTGGACGTTGCCGCCGAAGCGGGCGCCGAGGTGGTGGTGCCCGTCGCCGCGCATGCACCGCCTTCGGGCAAGGTGGATGGCGCGGCGTATGAGGCGTTCTGCGGCGCCATCACGGATGCGGTGAAGCAAGGCGGCTGGGACGCCATTCTGCTGGACCTGCACGGCGCCATGGTGACCGACCAGTACGAGGATGGCGAGGGCGAGTTGCTGCGCCGCATCCGCGCCATCGACGCGACCACGCCGATGGCGGTGGCCTACGACATGCACGCCAACATGCATGCGAACATGGTGGAGACCGCCACGGTGACGGCGGGCTACCAGACCTACCCGCATGTGGACATGTACCAGACCGCGGAGCGCGCCGCGCGCCCGCTGCTGCGCGCGCTGCGTGGCGAGGTGAAGCCGACCACCGCCTGGGCGCGCGCGCCGATGCTGCCGCACGTGATGGCGCAGGGCACGCACGCCTTCCCGAACAAGGACCTGCAGGCGATGTGCCGCGGCTGGGAAGCCAGCGGGCGTGCGCTCAGCGCCAGCCTCTATGTCGGTTTCCCGCATGCGGATATCCACGGTGCGGGCTTGTCCGCCGTGGTCTGCACCGACAACAACCCGGCAGATGCGCAGGCCATGGTGCAGGAGCTGCTCGACTTCGCCTGGAAGGCGCGAGAGGACTTCACCTTCAAGCCCGAGGTGCTGGCCGACAGCGTGGCGCGGGCGAAGCAGGCCGGCGCGACCAAGGCGGAACTGCCGGTGGTGCTGCTGGACCACTACGACAACTGTGCCTCCGGCGGCACCATGGACACCACCGAGGTACTCGCAGAAATCCTGCGCCAGGGGCTGGAGGATGTTGCGTTCTTCGGCATCTGCGACCCCGATGCGGTGGCCGAATGCCAGCGCGCCGGCGTGGGTGCCGAGGTGACGCTGCAACTCGGCGGCAAGCTACCGATGCCGGAGTTGCCGCGGTCCTCCAAGCCGCTCAGCGTGACCGGCAGGGTGAAGACGATCTCGGCCGGCTACTTCGTCACCAAGGCCGGCCTGGCGCCGGGGCTGAAGGTCTACATGGGCCCGACCGTGGTGCTGGACACCGGCGCGGTGGAGATCGTGCTGGTGACGCGGCAGATCGAGCCGACCAGCCCGGACATGTTCCGCGTGCTCGGCATCGAGCCGCGCGACAAGCGTTTCCTGGCCATCAAGTCGCGCGTCCACTGGCGTGCGGCGCTGGGGCCGCTGGCCAGGGAAATCGTGGAGTGCGCCGGCGTTGGGGTCTGCACGTCCGACTATTCGCAGCTGACCTTCCGCAACGTCCGCCGGCCGATCTATCCGCTCGACCCCGGCACCAACGGGTAGCCCCATGACCGAAACGCCGCGCGCCACGCATCGCCAGGACTACACGCCGCCGGTCTTCCTGGTGGAGACGGTGGAACTGGATTTCCAACTGGACCCGGCGGCGACCATCGTGCGGTCGCGCCTGGCGCTGCGGCGCAACCGGCCTGGGCCGCTGCGGCTGGACGGCGTGGCGCTGGAGTTGCGGCACATCAGCCTGGACGGCACGACGCTGCCGCCCGAGAGCTACGTGCTGGACGAGTCCGGCATGACCATCGCGGCGTTGCCGGATAGCTGCGTGCTGGAGATCACCACGCAGATTGCGCCGGAGAAGAACACCGAGCTGAGCGGCCTCTACACCTCCGGCGGCAATTACTACACGCAGTGCGAGGCTGAGGGCTTCCGGCGCATCACCTACTTCCCCGACCGGCCCGATGTGATGAGCCGCTACACCGTCACCCTGACGGCGGACCGCGCGACCTGCCCGATCCTGCTCTCCAACGGCAACCCGCATGGGTCCGGCCATGCCGAGGGTGGGCGGCATTGGGTGCGCTGGGAGGACCCGCATCCGAAGCCGTGCTACCTGTTTGCCCTGGTTGCCGGCGACCTGATCGACGTGCACGACCACTTCACCACGGCCTCTGGCCGCGCCGTGGCGCTGAACATCTGGGTGCGCCGCGGCGATGAGGGCCGCTGCGCGCATGCGATGGACAGCCTGAAGCGCAGCATGAAGTGGGACGAGGACGTCTTCGGCCTGGAATACGACCTGGACGTGTTCAACATCGCCGCCGTGTCGGACTTCAACATGGGCGCCATGGAGAACAAGGGCCTCAACGTCTTCAACACCAAGTACGTGCTGGCCAGCGCGGAGACGGCGACCGATGGCGACTACCAGGGCATCGAGACCGTGGTCGCGCACGAGTATTTCCACAACTGGACCGGCAACCGCGTGACCTGCCGGGACTGGTTCCAGCTGAGCCTGAAGGAAGGGCTGACGGTCTTCCGCGACCAGGAATTCAGCAGCGACATGGGCAGCCGCGCGGTCAAGCGGCTGAAGGATGTGCGCCGCTTGCGCGCAGGGCAGTTCCCCGAGGATGCCGGGCCGATGGCGCATCCCGTTCGGCCGGACAGCTATATCGAGATCGATAATTTCTACACGCCTACGGTGTACGACAAGGGCGCCGAGGTGGTGCGGCTGCTGCACACCCGCATCGGTGCCGCGAATTTCCGCAAGGGCATGGACCTCTACTTCGCCCGCCACGACAACCAGGCGGTGACGATCGAGGAGTTCGTCGCCGCGATGCAGGATGCCAGCGGCATCGACCTCTCACTGTTCCGCCGTTGGTACGCTCAGGCAGGCACGCCGGAACTGACCGCCGAGGATAGCTACGACGCCGCCACGCGCCGCTACACGCTGACGCTGCGGCAGACCACGCCGGCGACGCCTGGCCAGCCGCAGAAGGCGCCGCTGCCGATCCCCGTCGCCACCGGCCTGCTGGACGCGAACGGCCAGCAGATCGCGGAACGCATGCTGCTGCTGGAAGGCGCCGAGCAGTCCTTCACCTTCGATGATATCGCCACCGCGCCGGTGCCTTCGCTGCTGCGTGGCTTCTCGGCGCCGGTGCGGCTGCTGGGCGTGCCGCAGGAACGCCTGCGCTTCCTGGCGGTGCACGACAGCGACCCCTTCGTGCGCTGGGACAGCGGGCAGCAATACGCCACCGCCGTGATGCTGCAGATGATCGCGGCGCCAGCCACGCCCTTCGATGCCGCGCTGGCCGAGGCGGTGGAGGCGACGCTGGCCGATGCCGAGCGCGACCCTGCCTTCGCCGCCGAGGCGCTGCTGCTGCCGGGTGAGGCCTTCGTCGCCGACCAGATGGCGGTGGCCGAGCCGGAAGCGATCCACGCCGTGCGGGAGAAGCTGCGGCGGGAGATCGCGCAGCGCTGCGCCACCAGCCTGCGCCGCACCTACGACGCCATGGCCGCGACCGACCCGGCCAGCATCACCGGGGACGCCGTCGGGCGCCGCGCGCTACGGAACGTCTGCCTGGGCTACCTGGCGACACAGGATGTGGCGCTTGCCAAGGCGCAGTTCGACGCCGGGCGCAACATGACCGAGGTGCTGGCGGCGCTGGATGCGCTGGCCGGAACCGAGACGCCGGAGCGGGATGCGGCGCTGGCCGCCTTCCACGCCAAGTGGCGCGGCGACGACCTGGTGCTGGACAAGTGGTTCAGCATCCAGGCCATGGCAGCGCGGCCGAATGCCATCGCCGAAGTGCGCGCGCTCTACGCCCATTCCGACTTCGACCTGAAGAACCCGAACCGCGCGCGCAGCCTGATCGGCGCCTTTGCCGCCGGCAACCAGGTGCGGTTCCATGACGCCTCGGGGGAGGGCTATCGCTTCCTGGCCGATGCCGTCATCGCGTTGGACCTGATCAACGGGCAGACCGCGGCGCGCATGGTCGGGCCGCTCGGCCAGTGGCGGCGGCAGAACACGCAGCGCGGCGCGTTGATGCAGGCGGAACTGCGGCGCATCCTCGGCCAGCCGAAGCTCAGCCGCGGCACGCATGAGAAGGTGGCGAAGGCATTGGCGTAGCCAACGCCGGGCGCTAGCCTGCCGAAAATGGGAGGGCGGGCCATATGCGGCCCGGTCCGGAAAGGGCTGCCGATGCGCCGCTATGTCGATCTCTCCACCGCCGTCACCACGGGCCATTTCCGCTGGCCGGTGGAGCGCCGACTGTTCAAGAAGCACGAGGATGGCGAAGGGCAGGGCACCTGGGCCGGCTGGAACCTGCACGCCTTCACCCACATGGACAGCCCGCGCCACGTGGACCCGCAGGGCTTCACGACGGACAGCATCAACCTGGACATGACGGTGGGCGAGGCGGCGATCCTCGATCTTTCGGACGTGCCGGAGAATACCGAGATTTCCGGCGACCGCATCGCCGCCAGCGCCGCCCACCTGAAGCGCGGCGACATCGCCATCCTGAAGACGCAGTGGGACAAGCGCTACAGCGTCAACACCCCGGACTACTGGGCGAAGGCGCCGTGGATGAGCGCGGATGCCGCGATCTTCCTGCGGGAAGCCGGCATCAAGGCGGTCGGCTTCGACTTTCCGCAGGACCATTGCATCCGCTACTTCATCACCAAGCAGCAGCGGCCGCCCTTGCCGGAACATGTGACGCATTTTCACCTGCTGAAGCAGGGCGTCATCATGTTCGAATACCTCTGCAACACCGGTGCGCTGACGCAGCCGCGCAGCTTCGTGGTCGCGTTGCCGGTGAAGCTGCCGGACAGCGATGGCGCCCCGGCCCGTGTCATCGCCATCGAGGGAGATGCCCCATGAACCGCCGTTCGCTGCTGCTGGCCGCCGCGCTTGCACCTTGGGCAGGAAGAGCCTTCGGCCAAGTGGACCCGGCCATCATCAAGTACCTGGTGCCGGACCAGATCCCCTGGGGGCCGGTCTCGCGCGGCGGCAATCAGCAGGCGGTCCTGGTCGGCGACCCCGCGAAGGAAGGCTTCTATGCGGTGATGAACCGCTGGCTGCCGGGCAACATGTCGCGGCCGCATTTCCACCAGCATGACCGCTTCATCACCGTGCTGAAGGGCACCTGGTGGATGGGCAGCGGCCCGCGCTTCGACCCGGACAGCACGGTGCCGGTTTCCGCCGGCGGCTTCGTCACGCATTACGGGCGGGGCATCCACTACGACGGCGCCAAGGCGGAGCCCTGCGAGTTGCTGATCGTCGGCCAGGGGCCGGGCACCTCGACGCCTGCGGAGATCCGATGAGCGCGGGCTTCACGGTTGCGGCGCAGTTCCGCGGGCCGCCCGGCAGCGGCAATGGCGGCTATGTGGCGGGGCGGGCGGCGCTGCTGCTGGGCGATGGCCCCGCCGAGGTGACTCTGCGCCGGCCGATGCCGCTGGACCAGGCGCTGGCGGTGCGGCTGGAAGCCCAGGGCGCGGCGGTGCTGGACGCCGAGGGCAATGTGGTGGTGGAGGCGAAGCCGGCCTCGTTGGAGCTGGACGTACCGCCCGCGCCGACTCTGGCCGAGGCCGAGGCGGCGACACGCTGGTTCCTGGCCAGCGGGCTGAGCCATTCCACCGGCCTCTGCTTCTGCTGCGGCGACAACCAGCCGCAGGGCTACGGGCTGCGCGTCTTCACCGGCAAGGTCGAGGGCCGCCCTGGGCTGGCGGCGGGCGTGTGGCGGCCGGATGCGGCCTTTGCCGAAGCCGGCCGAGTGAAGCCGGAACACCTGTGGGCGGCGCTGGATTGCGCCGGGCAATTCGCCTTCGCGGTGGAGACGCCGCCGTCCCGTTCGCTGCTGGCGCGCATGACCGGGCGGCTGCTCGGCACGGTGGAGCCGGACGAGCCCTGCCTGGTGCTGGGCTGGCAGATCGGGCGGGAGGATCGCAAGCTGCACGCCGGCACTGCCATTCTCGGTGCCGATGGCGGGGTGCGTGGCCTGGCCCGCGCCTTGTGGGTTATGCCGCGGCCCGTGGCGGCGTAGGCTGGCGGCTCCACCAGGGAGCCACCGATGCCCAAGCTGCTGGATGACGCCGCCATCGCCCGCTACCACGAACAGGGCTACGCCAGCCCGATGCGCGCGGTGGATGCCGCCCAGGCCGGGCGTTGGCGCGACGACCTGGTGCGCTGCTGCGGCCAGGCGGAACGCCCCGTCTCCGCCGCCGGCATCCGCCAGCCGAGCAACCGGATCAAGCCCTACCTGCTGTTTCCCTGGGCGGCGGAGCTGGTCCGCAGCCCGGAGATCCTGGATGCGGTGGAGGATGTGATCGGGCCGGATATCCTGATCTTCCACACCACCATCTGGTGGAAGGCCGCCAATAGCGAGGGTTTCGTGCCCTGGCACCAGGACGGCACCTATTTCGGCCTGGCGCCGTTCGAGCATGTGACCGCCTGGCTGGCGCTGACGCCGAGCACCGCCGAGAGCGGCTGCGTCCGCGTGCTGCCGGGCAGCCAGAAGCGCGGCCAGTTGCCGCATGCGGATGAGAAGAACCCGGCCAACATGCTGTCTCGCGGCCAGACCGCGCAGGCCCAGGTGGACGAAGCCTCGGCGGTGCCGCTGCTGCTGCAGCCCGGCGAGTTCAGCCTGCACCACACGCTGGCGCTGCACAGCAGCACGCCCAACCGCACCGCCGAGGACCGGATCGGCATCGGCATCAGCTACATCCCCGCCAGCGTCAGGCATGTCGGGCCAACACGGCTTTCGGCCACGCTGGTGCGGGGCGTGGACCGGTTCGGCCATTTCGACCTGGAGCCGCGCCCGGCGGCGGAGGCCGATGCCGCGGCACGGGCGGTGCACGCCGATTCCATCAACCGCTTCTGGGTGGCCAGCGAGGGCATCCCCGAGATGAAGCTGGTGCATTGAGGCGGCGGCGCGCAACCGTCGCGCCAGGCGTCACCGCTCCAGCGTCATCCCGCCCAGCAGCCGCGCCTTCGCCGCGATATCGGCCTGCAACCTTGCCTTGAAGTCATCCGGGCCCAGGTAAAGTTCCGCTGGCTGAAAGCCGCGGCGAGCGGCTTCCCGGTAGCCCGGGTCGGCCACGCCGGCCTCGCAGGCGGCGGCCAGGGTGGCGCGGATCGGCAGCGGCAGGCCGGCCGGGGCGAACAAACCCCCAAAACTTTCCGGCGCCACGTCCCAGCCGGCTTCGCGTACCGTCGGCACCTCGGGCAGGCTGGGGTTGCGGGCGGCGCCGAACACCGCCAGCGGCCGCAGGTTCTGGCCGCGCAGGCTGCCCAGCACCATGGCGCCGGCGTCCACCCGGCCGGCCAGCGTGTCCACCACCACCGGCGGGTCGCCCCGGTAGGGAATGTCCTGCAGCGCCACGCCGGCCACCTGGCCCAGCTCCACCATGGCCAGGTGCGGAATGCTGGCGACGCCCTGGTGGCCGAAGGTGACGCCGCCCTGGCGGGCGCGGGCGATGTAGTCCGCCAGTGACGCGAAGGGGCTGTCCGGCCGCACCGCCACCACCATGGTGTTGACGAAGGCTTGGCAGACCGGCTCAAGGCTGGCCGCCGTATATCCGGTGTCGCTGCGGATCGTCGGCAGGACCGAGAGCGAATAGGCCGCGCCGAACAGCAGCGTGTAGCCATCCGGCGCGGCACGGGCGACGGCGGCGGTGCCGAGCGAGCTGCTGCCGCCCTCGCGGTTCACCACCACCACCGGCTGGCCGAGCCGGGTGGAGAGCGCCGGCGCCATCGCGCGGATCAGGATATCGGTGGAGGCGCCGGCGGCGGTGGGGTTGATGACGGTGATCGGCCGGGTGGGGAAGGGGGCCTGCGCCCAGGCGAAGGTTGGGGCGGGGGCGGCGGCCAGCAGCAGGAACAGCAGGCGCAGCATGCTCAGCGCTCCAGCCGCAGGCCGGCCAGCAACCGGGCCTTCTCGGCGATCTCGTCCCGCATGCGGGCGGCAAAGGCCTGCGGCCCCAGGTGGAAGCGCGCGGGCTGGAAGCTGCGGCGGGCGGCTTCGGCATAGCCCGGGTCGGTGGTCGCGGCGGCGCAGGCTTCCGCCAGGCGGGCCACCACCGCGGCCGGCGTGCCGGCGGGGGCATAGAGCCCGCCGAAGCTGGCGGGGGAGAAGTCGTAGCCCTGCTCCTTCGCGGTCGGGGCGTCCGGCAGCAAATGGTGGCGTTCCGGCGCGAAGACCGCCAGCGCCCGCAGCGGCTGGTTGTTGATGGAGCCGGCGACCAGCGCGGCGAAGTCCACCCGGCCGGCCTGCACCTCCAGCACCACATTCGGTTCGCTGCGGTAGGGAATGTCCTGAAGCTCCACCCCGGCCATCTGCGCGAAGGCCACGGCGGCCAAATGCGGCACCGAGGCGACGCCCTGGTGGCCATATGTCAGCGTGCCCGGCCGCGCCTTGGCCGCCGCCACCAGATCCGCCAGCGACCGCAGCGGGCTGTCGGTGCGCACGGCCAGGACCATCAGGTTCTCGAAGGCCTGGCAGACCGGGGTGAAGCTCTCGGCCCGGTAGCCGATATCCGGCCGCAGCGTCGGCAGGACCGAAAGCACCACGGCGGGGGCGAAGAGCAGGGTGTAGCCATCTGCCGGGGCGCGGGCGGCGACGCTGGTGCCGAGGCCCCCGGCGGCGCCGTCGCGGTTCACCACCACCAGGGGCTGGCCCAGGCGCGGCTGCATGGCGGTGGCCAGGGCGCGGGTCAGCAGGTCCGTCGTGCTGCCGGCGCCATAGGGGTTGATGACCTGCACGGGGTGGTCGGGGAAGGGCTGCGCCCGGGCCGGCCCGGCCAGCAGCAGCGGAACCAGCAGCATCAGGCCGCGCAAGGTCATGTGTTTCCCCCTTCGCACGCCGGTTGCGCCGGGTGTCGCCAGCCAGCCAAGCGCAGTCTAACATCCCCGACAAGACAGGAAGGGAACGGTGCCATGCAGGTTCAGGCCTTGGGCTATGTCGGCGTCCGCGCGACATCCTTGGATGACTGGGCGAGCTTCGGCGAGAAGCTGCTGGGGCTGCAGCTGGCGGAGAAGACGCAGAGCCAGCTGCGCTTCCGCATGGACGACCGCAAGCAGCGCATCCTGGTGGCCGAGGATGCCGGCAACGGCGCCGCCTTCTTCGGCTGGGAACTGGCCGATGCCGCCGCGCTGGACGCCATGGCGGCCAGGCTTGAGCGCGCAGGCGTCCGCGTGCATCGCGGTGACGCGGCGCTGTGCGCCCAGCGCGCCGTGGCCGGGCTGGTGTGGTGCGAGGACCCCTTGGGCAACCGGGTGGAGCTGATCCATGGCGCCGAGAGCACCGAGGCGCCCTTCGTGCCGGGGCGGCCGATCAGTGGCTTCCGCACCGGCGTGCTGGGCATGGGCCATGCGGTGCTGTGGGTGCCGGAGATCGACCGGATGCTCGGCTTCTACCGGGACATCCTGGGCTTCAAGGTCAGCGACTACATCACCCAGCCGTTCCGCGCCTACTTCTTCCACTGCAACGCCCGGCACCACAGCCTGGCGCTGATCGAGAACCCGCAGCCCAAGCTGCACCACCTGATGCTCGAGACCTTCATGATGGACGATGTGGGCCAGGCCTACGACATCGCCCAGGAACAGGAAAAGCGCGTCGCCACCACGCTGGGGCGGCATGTGAACGACTACATGCTCAGCTTCTACAACTACTCGCCCAGCGGCTTCCTGGTCGAATACGGCTGGGGCGGCCGCACCATCGACGACCCGAACTGGACCGCCAGCGAGGTGACCAGCGGGCCTTCCCTGTGGGGCCACGACCGCGACTGGGTGCCGCCGGACCAGCGCGTGGCGGCGAAGGAAATGCGGATGGCCGCGGCCAAGCGCGGGGAGCGCGTGCCGGTGCAGGTGCTGGAAGGCAATCACCGCATGCGCCAGGGCGAATGCCTCTGGTGGGACCAGAACGTGCGGGGAGCGGCCGAATGAGCCCCGATCGGCGGCGCGCCGCAGGGCGCGGAGACATGAAGCGGTGCGCCAAGCCATGAAGATACTGATCGCCGGTGGCGGCATCGGCGGCCTGACCGCGGCGCTGGCGCTGCTGCAGCGCGGGCACGAGGTTGAGGTCTATGAGCAGGCCCAGGCGCTGACCGAGGTCGGCGCCGGGGTGCAGCTTTCCCCCAACGGGTCGCGCGTGATGTACGCGCTGGGCATCGGCGAGCAGATCGCCGCAACCAGCTGCGAGACGCCGGGCAAGGAAATCCGCCTGTGGTCCACCGGCCAGGCGTGGAACCCCTTCGACCTGGTGCAGGAATGCGTGGAGCGCTACGGCTTCCCATACTTCACCGTCTATCGGCCGGACCTGCTGGGCGCGCTGGAGGACGCGGTGCGGCAGGCCTCGCCGGGCTGCATCCGGCTGGCCAGGAAGGCCGAGGGCTTTGAGGAGGTGGGCGACCGCGTGCGGCTGCGCTTCACCGATGGCAGCGTGGCCGAGGGCGACATGCTGCTGGGCGCGGACGGCATCCACAGCGCCATCCGCCGGCAGTTGTGGGGCGAGGCCAAGGCCCACTTCACCGGCATCTTCGCCTGGCGCGGGGTGATCCCGACCGACAAGCTGCCGCCGCGGCTGTGCAAGCCGGTCTCCACCAACTGGGTCGGGCCCGGGCGGCATGTGGTGCAGTACCCGCTGCGCAACTTCAAGCTGATGAACCTGGTCGGCGTGGTGGAAGGCCAGGACTGGCAGGTGGAAAGCTGGACCGCGCGCGGCACGCATGCGGAGATGCACAAGGATTTCGAGGGCTGGCACCCCGACATCCACCTGATGATCGACGCCATCGACACGCCGTTCCGCTGGGCCTTTCTGGCGCGCGACCCGCTGATGGAATGGGGCAGGGGGCGCGTGACCCTGCTGGGCGACGCCTGCCATCCGACGCTGCCCTTCCTGGCGCAGGGCGCGGTCCACGCCGTGGAGGACGCCTATGTCCTGGCTCGCGCGCTGACCGAGGTGACGGAGGGCACCGAAGCCGCGCTGCGCCGGTATGAGGTTGCCCGCGTGGAGCGCACCGCCCGCATGGTGCGCGGCAGCACCGACAACACCAAGCGCTTCCACAACCCCGCCTTGGCGCATGCCGAGGGCGCCGCGGCCTATGTGGAGCGCGAGTGGCAGCCGGACCTGGTCCGCGGCCGCTATGAATGGCTCTACAGCTACGACCCGACGACGGTGGCCATATGACCAACAATGTCCCCTTGGCCCCCAACATGGCGCGGTTCCGCGCCAGTGACGGCACCAGCCTGGCGTATCGGGTGGACGACTTCACCGACCCGTGGCGCACGCCGGCCATCCCGGTGCTGCTGCTGCATCCGGCCATGAGCAGCTATCGCCGCTGGTTCGGCTGGCTGCCTGTGGTGGCGCGCGAATACACCTGCATCACGCCGGAACTGCGCGGCCATGGCGCCAGCGAGATCCCCGGCGAGGACCGCCCGCTGACGCTGGAACGGCTGCTGGCCGATGCGCTGGAGTTGCTGGACCACCTGGGAGTGGAGAAGGCGCATGTCGTCGGCAACTCCGCCGGCGGCTACATCGGCCAGCGCATGGCCATCGAGGCGCCGGCGCGCGTTGCCAGCCTCAGCCTGTTCGCCGCCTCGCCCGGCCTGGCCGGTACCCAGGCCACCGGCTGGGTGGCGCGCTTCCAGCGCGACGGGATCGAGCGCTTCATCCGCGAGACCATCGCCGACCGCTTCCCGGCCGACCAGGACCCGGGCTTCCTGGAGTGGTTCCCGAAGGATATGGGCCGCAACGACCCTGCCTTCATCGGCCGCTTCGTCAACCACATGAGCAGCCGCAACTGGGCCGGCGACCTGCCGCGCATCCAATGCCCGACGCTGCTGGTGGCACCGGGGGCCGAGCCCATCGGCCACCATGGGCTGTACGAGGGCATGCGGGACGCGATCCCGAACGCCAAACTGATCACCTATGACGGCATGCCGCACAATGTCGGCGACGCCGTGCCGGAACGCTGCGCGCGGGACGTGCTGGCCTTCCTGGCTGACCTTGAAGGGAAGGGAACGCAGGCATGACCCTCGCACAGCAGATCGGCGCCTTCGCCGCCAACTTCACCGCCGCCGACATGACGCCGGAGGAAAGCCACGCCGCCCGCCGCGCGCTGCTGGACACCTTGGCTTGTGCAATAGGCGGCACGCATGAACCGGCCTTTGCCAAGGCGCTCAATTACGCCCGCAAGGCCAGCGGCCCCGGCGTGGCGCGGGTTTGGGGCACCGAGGAACGCCTGGGCATCGAGCAGGCCGCCTTCGCCAATGCCGTGCTGGGCCATGTGCTGGACTTCGACGACGTGACCGGCCCGATGCGCGGCCACCCCAGCGTGGCCATGCTGCCGGCGCTGCTGGCCCTGGCGGAAGCCGAAGGGCTGGGGCTGCAGGCCGTCTGCACCGCCTATGCCGTGGGCTTCGAGGTGGCCGGCCGCATCGGCGAGTGCCTGGGCGACGAGCACTACGCCAAGGGGTTCCACGCCACCGCCAGCATCGGCATGTTCGGCGCCACCGCCGCCTGCGCCAACCTGCTGAAGCTGACCGCGGAGCAGACCGCCAACGCCATTGGCCTGACGGTGGCCCAGGCCGCCGGCAGCCGGGAGAATTTCGGCACCGACGCCAAGAGCTTCCAGGCCGGGCACAGCAACCGCGCGGCGCTGCAATCCGTGCTGCTGGCGCGGGAGGGCTTCGACAGTTCCCCGGAGGCGCTGGAAGGCCCGCGGGGCTACGCGAAGCTCTACGGCGCCGGGGAGGACCTGGTGGCCGGCCTGGCGGAGCTCGGCAAGGCCCCGCGCCTGCTGGTCCGCGCCGGGCTGGAAGTGAAGAAATACCCCATGTGCTACGCCACCCACCGCGCCCTGGACGCCCTGCTGGACCTGAAGGCCGAGACCGGCGTGGCCCTGGCGGATGTGGCCAGCGTTGCGGTGGAGGGCACCAACCGCAGCTTCTCCCCCCTGCTGCACGACGCGCCGAAGACGGGGTTGGAGGGCAAGTTCTCCATGCAATACGCCATGGCCGCCGGCCTGGCGGATGGCCGCGTGGAACTGGCCAGCTTCGAGGACGCGGCGGTGCAGCGGGCTGAGATCCAGGCCTTCCTGCCCAAGGTGACCAAGAAGGAGTTGCCCGGCAGCCTGAAGCCGCGCTTCACCAGCGTGACACTTTCGCTGAAGGACGGCCGCAGCCTGCATCGGCGGGTGGACGCCCTGCGGGGCGGGCCGGAACTGCCGCTTTCGGATGCCGAGCTGACCACCAAGCTGGCGGGGTGCCTGCGCCATGCCGGCAGCGCGGCCGATGCCCAGGCGGTGGCCAGCGCCATCCTGGCCCCGGGCGACCGGCCCGTCGGCGCCCTTCTGGCCCTGCTGGCCCCGGCCCGGCTGGCGGCGGAATGATACGCGCGGCCGCGTAACCGGCCAGGGGTGCGTCATCAGGCTGAAACTGCTATAGACTCGCCTGACATGGCTGCGGTTGCGGCCAGCCCCCAATTCGGGCCCGGCGCCAACCCTGCCGGGCCATGACAGGACCGAACCAAGCGTGAGTGAAACCACAGGCGGCGCCGGCGACGCACCCCGGCCCATGGATACCGTGCCGGTTGGGCTTGAGGAGGAGATGCGTTCCTCCTACCTCGCCTATGCCATGAGCGTCATCGTCTCGCGCGCCCTGCCGGATGCGCGGGACGGGCTGAAGCCGGTGCATCGACGTATCCTCTACGCCATGCAGGAAAGCGGCTACACGGCGGACAAGCCGCACCGCAAATCCTCCCGCGTGGTCGGCGACGTCATGGGTAAGTACCACCCGCACGGCGACGCCGCGATCTACGACGCCATGGTCCGCATGGCGCAGACGTTCAGCCTGCGCGTGCCGCTGATCGACGGCCAGGGCAACTTCGGCAGCGTGGATGGCGACCCCCCGGCGGCCATGCGTTATACCGAGGTGCGGCTGGCCAAGTCGGCCGCGGCCCTGCTTGAGGGCATCGAGGAAGACACCGTCGACTTCCAGCCGAATTACGACGAGAGCGAGAGCGAGCCGAAGGTGCTGCCGGCCGCCTTCCCGAACCTGCTGGTCAATGGCGCCAGCGGCATCGCGGTGGGCATGGCCACCAACATCCCCACGCACAACCCGGGGGAGGTGATCGACGCCACGCTGGCGCTGATCCGCGACCCCGACACCACGCTTGAGCAACTGATCGAGATCATGCCGGGGCCGGACTTCCCGACCGGCGGGCTCATCCTCGGCCGCGCCGGCATCCGCAGCGCGTTCGAGACCGGGCGTGGCTCCATCCCCTTGCGCGCCAAGTGCGAGATCGAGGAGATGCGCGGCGGCCGGCAGCAGATCGTGGCCACCGAGATTCCCTACCAGGTCAACAAGGCGACCTTGATGGAGAAGATCGCCGAGTTGGTCCGCGCCAAGGCGATCGAGGGCATCTCCGACCTGCGCGACGAGTCCGACCGCGACGGCATGCGCATGGTGATCGAGCTGAAACGCGACGCGACGGCGGAGGTGGTGCTGAACCAGCTCTACCGCATGACGCAGCTGCAGACCTCGTTCCCCGTCAACTTCCTGGCGCTGAACAACGGCCGGCCGCAGCAGATGGGCCTGCGCGAAGCGCTGATGGCCTTCATCGAGTTCCGCGAGGAAGTCATCCTGCGCCGCAGCCGCTACCGGCTGAACAAGGCGCGGGAACGCGGCCACCTGCTGATCGGCCTGGCCATCGCGGTCG
This sequence comes from Acetobacteraceae bacterium, assembly GCA_947455205.1. Lineage (GTDB taxonomy): Bacteria > Pseudomonadota > Alphaproteobacteria > Acetobacterales > Acetobacteraceae > CAIMOR01. The sequence continues at coordinate 153,012 of CANGNF010000001.1, forward strand.
CCAATATCGACGAGGTCATCCGCGTCATCCGCGCCAGCCGGGACCCGGCCGAGGCGCGCGCTGCCCTGATGGGCCGCGACTGGCCGGCCGGCGATGTCGGCACGCTGCTGGCGCTGGTGCAGGACGCCGGCAACATCGTCACCGACGCAGGCACGGTCCGCCTGACGGACGCCCAGGCCCGCGGCATCCTGGCGCTGACGCTGAACCGGCTGACCGGCCTGGAACGCGACAAGATCACCGCCGAGTTGACCGAGGTCGGCGAGCGCATCGCCGCCCTGCTGGACATCCTGGGCAGCCGCATCCGCCGGATGGAGGTGATGACCGAGGAACTCGTCGCCGTCCGCGCGCAGATCGCCAGCCCGCGGATGACGCAGATCCTCGACGCCGTGGGCGATGTGGACGACGAGAGCCTGATCGAGCCGGGCATGATGGTCGTCACGCTGACCCGCGACGGCTACGTGAAGCGCACGCCCTTGGAGACCTTCCGCGCGCAGAATCGCGGCGGCAAGGGGCGCAGCGCGGCCAGCACGCGGCAGGACGACGTGGTGGTGCGCAGCTTCATCGCGCATACCCACCAATGGGTGCTGTTCTTCACCAGCCGCGGCATCGCCTTCCGCGAGAAGGTCTGGCAGCTGCCGGAAGCCGGGCCGCAGGGCAAGGGGCGTTCGCTGCGCCAGGTGCTGCAGCTGCAGGAGGCCGAGAAGGTCACCGCCGTGCTCTCCCTGCCGCAGGAAGAAGCGATGTGGGAGAACCTGCACCTGGTCTTCGCCACGGCGCAGGGCAATGTCCGCCGCAACAAGCTGTCGGACTTCCGCAACGTCCGCGCCGTCGGCCTGATCGCGATGAAGCTGGACGAGGGCGACAGCCTGATCGGCGTGGCGTCGTGCCGCGAGGGCGACGACGTGATGCTCTCCACCAAGCGTGGCCGCGTCATCCGCTTCGTGGCCGAGAGCGACACGCTGCGCGTCTTCGCCGGGCGCGACAGCTCCGGCGTGCGCGGCATCCGCCTGGGCGACAAGGACGCGGTGATCTCTCTGGCGGTGCTGGCGCATATGCAGGCAACGCCGGCCGAGCGGACCGCCTATCTGAAGGCTGCCGCGCAGAAGCGCCGCGCCGCCGGCGAGGAAACCGAGGCGGTCGAGGCGCCGGTGGAAGCCGGCGACGACGAGGCCGAGGCGCCCGGCGAGGAAGTCGTGCTGAGCCCCGAGCGCTTCGACGCCATGGCTGCCGCCGAGGAACTGCTGCTGACGGTGACCGATGCCGGCTTCGGCAAGGTCAGCTCGGCCTATGAATACCGTGTCTCCGGGCGCGGTGGTCTTGGTATTTTGGGCATCGACCAGCGCCGGGTGAAGGACGGGCGCGAGGTTGTCGCCACCTTCCCGGTGCGTGCCAGCGACGACGTGATGCTGGTGACCGATGGTGGCCAGTTGATCCGCCTTCCGGCGCGGCAGATCCGCCCGCTCGGCCGCCAGGCCATGGGCGTGACGCTGCTGCGCCTCAGCGGCAGCGAGCGCGTGACCAGCTGCTTCCCCGTGGCCGACGAACAGGGCCAGGACCCGCCCAGCGCGGGGAGCGACCCGCAGGAGACTCCCGATGCCCCTACGGCGGAGCCGTGAAAATGCCCAGCGGCGGAGCCGTAACCATGCCTCGTGAACGCGTCGGGCTTTACCCCGGCACCTTCGACCCCGTGACCAACGGCCACCTGGACGTCATCAGCCGCGCCGCGCGGCTGATGGACCGGCTGGTGGTCGGCGTCGCCATCAACAACGCCAAGGGGCCGCTGTTCAGCCTGGAGGAGCGTTGCGAGCTGGTGAAGGCCGAGACCGACGTGATTGCGGCCAAGACCGGCTGCGTCATTGAGGTGCGACCCTTCAAGGGCCTGCTGATCCATTTCTGTGCCGAGGTCGGCGCCCAGATGCTGGTGCGCGGCCTGCGCGCGGTGTCGGACTTCGACTACGAGTTCCAGATGACCGGCATGAACCGCCGGTTGAACGACGAGATCGAGACCGTCTTCCTGATGGCCAGCGAGACCAACCAGTTCATCGCCAGCCGCCTGGTCAAGGAAATCGCCATGCTTGGCGGCGATATCAGAAGCTTCGTGCCGAAACTGACGTTCGATCGCACGATGGCGCGCGTCTCCAAGCCCGCCGGTTAGGAAAGGCTCTTCCATGTACCGTCGTACCCTCGCCGGCCTGGCGCTTGCCGGGCTGGCCGCCCCTTCGGTCCTGCGTGCGCAGTCATCGCAGGGCGTCCAGTCGTCCCAGGAACGCCTGGTCTTCACGCTGAAGGATGGCGACGTGACCATCCAGTTCCGCCCGGACGTGGCGCCGCTGCATGTGGAGCGGGTGAAGACCCTGACCCGCCAGGGCTTCTACGACGGCACGCCGTTCCATCGCGTCATCGAGGGCTTCATGGCCCAGGGTGGCGACCCCAGCGGCACCGGCACCCGTGGCTCCTCGCTGCCGGACCTGAAGGCGGAGTTCACCACCCGCTACCGCTTCCTGCGGGGCACCGTGGGCGCCGCCCGCACGCAGAACCCGGACAGCGCCAACAGCCAATTCTACATCATGTTCGCGCCGGCGCCGAACCTGGACGGCAACTACACCATCTGGGGCCAGGTCATCGGTGGCATGGACGCAGTGGACAAGATCAAGCGCGGCAGTGGCCGGGACGGGATTGTGCAGCAGCCCGACCGCCTGCTGAAGGCCCGCCTGGTAAACGCCTGAACACACAAGGAATAGACTGATGAGCGACGAGACCAACCCGGCCGAGACGCCCGCGACCGAAGCCCCGGTGGAAACCACTGCGGAAACCACTGCCGAGGCTGCCGCCCCGGCGCCGGCCGCCCGCGTGGCCGACCCGAAGGACGAGGACACGCTGGTGCTGGAAATCCCGCACGGCAAGGTCGTGATCGAGCTGCGCCCCGACCTGGCGCCGCTGCATGTCGAGCGGATCAAGACCCTGGTGCGCCGCGGCTTCTACGACGGCACGCCGTTCCACCGCGTCATCGAGGGCTTCATGGCCCAGGGTGGCGACCCCACCGGCACCGGCACCGGCGGCAGCGACCTGCCGGACCTGCCCGCCGAGTTCTCCACGCCGCAGAAGGCCCGCTTCCAGCGCGGCACGCTGGGCGCGGCGCGCACCAACAACCCGGACAGCGCGAACAGCCAGTTCTTCATCATGTTCGCGCCCAGCAGCCACCTGGACGGCCAGTACACCATCTGGGGCAAGGTGACGCAGGGCATGGAGAACGTGGACAAGATCAAGCGCGGCAGCGGCGGCAGCGGCATGGTTCAGGGCCCGGACAAGATCGTCCGCGCGCGCATCCTGGCCGATATCCCCACCGACGAAGCCTGATTCCAGGCTTCGCTTGACATTACCGGCGGCCGGGGCTTTTCACGCCCCGGCCGTTGGCGTCTTCATCGCCCCGGCTGCGTGCCCGTAGCTCAGTGGTAGAGCATTCGACTTTTAATCGAATGGCCGTGGGTTCGAATCCCACCGGGCACACCATAGCCCCCCGCGCACCTGGCGTCGAACCAACCCGTGCCGTCGCCGTTAGTCCGGCACCCAACGGGAGCAATGCCATGTCCGCCACCCTTCGCCATCTTCGCAACCGCGCCGAGGAATACGCCGATGCCGCCCAGGATGGCGGCAAGGAAGTCGCCGGCCGCGCCTCCCGCTATGCCGACCAGGCGTCCAGCCGGCTGGGTGACCTTTGGTCCGAGATCGAGGCGCTGGTGCATCGCCGCGGGCCGGAGCTGACCGACCGTGCCCGTGGCTACGCCCATGACGCTGGCGATGTCGCCAGCGACCTGTCCGACCAGCTGGTGGCAATGACGCGGCAGCGGCCGCTGGTGGCCATCGGCGTCGCGGTGGCGGCGACCTGGTTGGTGTCCTCGCTGTTGCATTCGTCGCGCCGGCGCCGCTAGCGCCCCGCCGGCCGCCGCCACTTCGCAAGGCCCTGCGTGGGGCCTTGCCCAGGCGGCTTCGTCTTCCGGCTTTGTTAAACATTCCCTGCCATAACGGTATCGGCGTATATTTTAGTACAATCAACCTTGGGTTGTGCCGCTGACGTTGCGGTTTGTCGGGCATTGTCGGCGCCCAAAGCCTCGGTGGACTGCGCCGGACGACGCCAGGGCCGCGATTTCAGAGACTTAGAGGGCCGCCTCAACCTTTAGAGCGACGGAACTTAAATTGAGACATTCATAGGTAATTCACGCAATTTCTTGTTGGCCGACGACAAATCCTAACGTATGGTTGCTGCGTGTTCGGGAAAACACAACCACAGGAGGCGTCGTATGAGTGCAACACCCATCGGCGGTCGTTCGTCGGTCCATGATATTCCCGATGCGCGCGCAGGCGCCGTCGCGTTGCTGCTGCTGCGCTTCACCCTGATCGGTGTGGCGCTGGCGCTGGTCGGTACCCTTGGCAATGTGGCGCTGAAGGTGCTCGGCAGCTGAAGTGGCCCGGCCGGTTCCCCCACCGGCCAGGTGCCCCGCCGAACCTTGGTAGCGCCGCCCCCGGCGACACCAGGTTCGGTCAGACGGCCCGGACAGCCCATGCTGTCCGGGCCGTTGCCGTTTCAGGCCTCCAGCGTCGCCGCCAGGGTGATCTCGGCGTTCAGCACGCGGGAAACCGGGCAGGTGGCCTTGGCATCGGCCGCCAGCTGCTGGAACTCCGCCTCGGTCACGCCGGGCACCTTGGCCGTCAGCGTCAGCGCCACGCGGGCGATCTTCCAGCCGGCGCCCTCCTGCTCCATGGCCAGCTTGGCCTCGGTGTGCAGGCTTTCCGCCACATGGCCGGCGCCCTGCAGCTTGAAGGCGAGCGCCATGGTGAAGCAGCCGGCATGGGCGGCGGCGATGAGTTCCTCGGGGTTGGTGCCCTTGGCGTCACCGAACCGGGTGTTGAAGCCGTAGGGCGTCTCGGCCAGGACACCGCTCTGGCTGGTCAGGCTGCCCTTGCCGTCCTTGCCGCCGCCCTGCCAGGCGGCGTTGGCGCTGCGTTGAATGTTGGCCATGGGATCTTGCTCCTGCTGCGGGGTGTTGCCCACAGCAAGCCGCAAGACGGGCGCTGGTTCCCGCCGCTCAGTAGCCCACCGCCAGGTCCACCTGCGCGGCCAGCGGGCGACCGTCCAGGAAGCGGCCCAGGTTCTCCACGAACAACTCGGCCACGATGGAATCGCGCGTGGGGTGGCCGCCGCCGATATGCGGCAGCACCTGGATGCCCTCGGTGGCCCAGAAGGGGTGCTCGGCCGGCAGCGGTTCCTGGCGGAACACGTCCAGCACCGCGCCGGCGATCCGCTTGGCCTGCACGGCGGCGATCAGGTCGGCATCTACCACCAGCGCGCCGCGGCCGAAGTTGAGCAGCCAGGCGCTGGGCTTCATCCCCGCCAGGAAGGCCGAGTCGATGCTGTTCTCGGTGGCCGGGGTGGCCGGCAGCAGCACCACGACGAAGTCGCTCTCGGCCAGCACTTCGGCGGTGCGCTCCGGCGGCAGCACCTTCTCCACATGCGGCACCGGGCCGACCACGCGCTTGGTGCCGATGACGCGCAGCTCCAGCGCCGCCGCCTTCCGCGCCAGCTCGGCGCCGATGGCGCCCAGGCCGAGGATGCCCAGCGTCTTGCCCGCCAGCGGCTGGCCGACGCGGCGCACCCACTTATGCTCGCGCTGCTGCAGCACCGCGTGGGTGTAGGGCTTGGTGAGGTGGAACAGCGCGCCGAGGATGTTCTCCGGCATCGCCACCCGGTGGGTGCCGCGGGCGCAGCACAGCGCGAAGCGGTCGGTCACGTCGGGCCGGCCGAGCCACATCTCCACCCCCGCGGTCAGCGCCTGCACCCAGCGCAGCCGGGGCATGCGGTCCAGCAGGCCGGCCGGGGCGTTCCAGGCCAGCATGCCCTCGGCGCGGGCCAGCACATCCTCCGGCGGGGTCTGCTGGCGCGGTACGGTGATGAACTCGCAGCGCCCGGCCAGGCCGGCCTGTTCGGCGGCGCGGCGATAGGTTTCGGCCTCATCGAGCCAGAGCAGGATGGGGGTCATGGTCGCGGTCTCCCTCGCTTCGGCCGCAACCGTGCAGCAGCGCGCCCGGGCTGGAAAGCCGGGCCTATTCCACGACGATGTTGTGCTGCCGGATCAGCGTGCCGAGCATGGCGGCGTCGCGCTGCATCATGCCGGCGAAGTCGGGCGCGCTCATCGGTGTAGGCGGCGTCCCCTGGTCGGTCAGCCAGGCGGCCATGGCGGGTTCCGCCAGTATCTGGGCCACCGCCGCGTTGAGCCGCGCGACCACCGCTTCCGGCGTGCCGGCGGGGGCGAAGATGCCGAGGCCATCCACCAGCCGCGCCCCGGGCACGGCGTGTTCCGCCACGGTGGGCAGGTTGGGCGTCACCGATGCGCGGCTTTCATTGGCCAGCGCCAGGGCCCGGAAGCCGCCGGCCTGCAGGTGCGGCCGGGTCATGGACCAGGTGCCCAGCATGGCGTCCAGCCGGCCGCCCAGCAGGTCCGTCATCGCCGCCGCGCCACCACGATAGGGCACATGGGTGATGTCGGTGCCGCTCAGCGCCTTCAGCTGTTCCAGCGCCAGGTGGTAGCTGCTGCCCACGCCGATGCTGCCGAAATTCACTTGGCCGGGATGCGCGCGGGCATAGGCGACGAACTCCTCGATGCTGCGGGCCGGGAAGTCGTTGCGGACCACCAGCAGCACGGTCAGCGGGCCGATCGGCGCCACGGCCGTGAGGCTGCGCAGCGGGTCGAAGTCCAGCCGGGTGCCGGCGGCGGCGGCGATGCTGAGCGTGGCATAGGTGCAGAACAGCAGCGTGTGGCCATCCGGCGCCGCCTTGGCCACGGCTGACGCCGCGATGTTGCCGCCGGCGCCGCCGCGGTTCTCCACCACCACCGGCTGGCCGAGCAGGGCAGCCAGCCGCTCCGCCACCCGGCGCCCCACGGAATCGACGATGCCTCCGGGCGGGTAGCTGATGACGAGGGTGACGGGCTTGCCGGGAAAGCCTTGCGCGCGCGCCGCCAGCGGCAGCAGCGCGGCACCGAGCAGGGCGCGGCGGGGCAGGGGCATCGGGGTTTCCTCGCTTGGTTGGGCACAGCCTATCCCCACCTTGTCGGCCGACCAACCCTGCGCCACCCTGCGGCCAACCTGAGGAAACCGCCGATGAAAGTCTTCGTCTTCGACCTGCTGGCCTATGGCGCGCACCTGAACCTCGTGAAGGCGCCGGGCGTGCAGGAACTGCCCTATCCGCTGAGCGCGAAGCACTTCGACCCCAAGATCGGCATGCAGACCTATGAGGAGCACCTGCAGGCCTGGGAGGAGATGGACAAGCTCGGCTACGACGGCGTCGGCTTCAACGAGCACCATACCTCGCCCTATGGGTTGATGAACTCGCCCAACCTGATGGCCGCCGCCGCCGCGCAGCGGACCAAGAAGCTGCAATTGCTGATCTACGGCAACCTGCTGCCGCTGCATTCCCCGCTGCGCCTGGCTGAGGAACTGGCGATGCTGGACTGCCTTTCCGGCGGCCGCATCATCAGCGGCTTCGCCCGCGGCATTCCGCGCGAATACGGCGTGCACAACGTGCCGATGAGCGAGAGCCGCGACCGGTTCGAGGAAGCCTACGAGATCGTCACCGGCGCCTGGACGCAGGATGTCTTCAGCTACGAAGGCAAGTTCTGGTCCTACAAGGACGTGGCGCTGTGGCCGCGCCCGGTGCAGCGGCCGCATCCACGCGTCTGGGTGCCGGTGGTGGGCAGCAAGGAAAGCATCGAGTGGGCGGCGCGCAAGGATGTGCCGATCACGCCCGGCCTGGCCCCTGGTGGCCTGCGCGACGACATCATCGGGCTGTACGCAAAGGTGCAGGCGCAGCACGGCCGCAAGGTCACGCCGCAGCACCTCAGCATCGGCGTCAACGCCTATGTGGCCGACAGCAAGGCCCAGGCGGTGAAGGAGAACGGCCCCTACCACCTGTATTTCAACCAGACCCTGTTCAGCCACGGCAACTTCACCGAAACCGCCATTCAGCGGGAACACGGCTATGTCACGCAGAACAGCACCGACTATGTTCGGCAGGAGAACCTGAAGCAGGCGGCCTTCGACCGGCAGGACTTCCGCAACATGACCATGGCGGATGTGGAGAAGCGCGCCGAGCACATGCCCTGGGGCACCGCCGACGAGGTGGCCGCCAAGCTGATCGCGGAAGCCGAGAAGTGCGGCGCCGAGACGCTGCTGGTGAGCATGAACCGCGGCGCCATGCCGCATGAGATGTTCCTGAACCAGATCCGCCGGTTCGGCCAGGAAGTGCTGCCGAAGCTGCAGGCGCACCAGATCACCCGCGTGCCGGCGGCCGAGGAGATCATGGCGTGAGTGCGCCGCTGAAGGGCATCCGCGTCATCGAGATGGGCCACAGCGTGGCGGCGCCCTATGCCGCGCTGGTGCTGTCCGAACTCGGCGCCGAGGTGACCAAGATCGAGCGCCCGGGCGAGGGCGACCCGTGCCGTGGCTGGGGGCCACCCTTCGCGGATGGCCAGGCCAGTCTGTTCATGGCGCTGAACCGTGGCAAGAAGTCCCGCGCCTTCGACCTGCGGAGCGACGACGCCAAGGCCGAGCTGCGCGCGCTGATCCTGGACAGCGATGTGGTGATCCAGAACATGAAGCCCGGCCAGGCTGAGGAAATGGGCTTCGGCGCCGCCGAACTGTGCGCGGCGAACCCGCGGCTGATCCATGCCAGCATCGGTGCCTTCGGCGCCACCGGGCCGCTGCGCGACCGGCCGGGCTACGACCCGCTGATGCAGGCGTTCTCCGGCATCATGAACGTGACCGGGGAGATGGGCCGCCCGCCTGTGCGCGTCGGCACCAGCATCATCGACATGGGCGCCGGCATGTGGCTGGTCACCGGCATCACCACCGCGCTGTATCGGCGGGAGCAGACCGGGCGCGGCGGCAGCATCGATACCTCCCTGCTGGAGGTGGCGATGGGCTGGATGACCTATCACGTCACCAACCACAGCGCTTCCGGCGAGGAACCGAAGCGCGAGGGCAGTGGTGCGGCGATGATCGTGCCCTACCAGGTGTTCAGCACGGCGGATGGCGAGGCCGTGGTCGGCGCCGGCAACGACAACCTGTTCCGCCGGCTGGCGAAGCTGCTGGGCAAGCCGGAATGGTGCGACGACCCGCGCTACGCCACCAACCCCGCCCGCGTGGCCAACCGGGATGTGCTGAACGCGCAGATCCAGACGCTGCTGCTGGCGCAGGGCAATGCGGCGTGGGAGCCGGTCTTCGTCGCCGCCGGCGTGCCCTTCACGCCGGTGCAGGGCGTGGCCCAGGCGGTGGCGCACCCGCAGGTGCAGGCGCTGGGCATGGTGCGGGAAACGCCCAAGGGCATCCGCTACGTCGACCTGCCGATCAGCTTCGACGGCGTGCGCCCGGCTTCCGGCAAGACCCGCACGCCGGAGGTGGGGGAGGGCTAGCGCTGGCGGGGCGGCACCCGCACGCTCAGGCCATCCAGCGCCGCGGTCATGCGGATCTGGCAGGCCAGGCGGCTTTCCGGCCGTACCTCCACCGCCAGGTCGCCGATCATGTCCTGCTCGTCCTCGGAGGGGCCGGGCATGGCGGCCACCCACGGCGCGTCCACGTAGACCTGGCAGGTGGCGCAGACCAGCTGCCCGCCGCACTCGGCCTCGATGCCCGCGATGTCGTGCCTGATGACCACGTGCATCAGCGTCTCGCAGCCCGTGCTGTCCACCTGGCGGGCGGTGCCGTCGGGCAGGGTGAAGGTCACGGTCGGCATGGCGCGGGCTCCGGCGGTTCGATGCCTCGGGTAGCGCCGCCGTCGGGCGAACGCAACTCGCCGGCCCTGGCGCGGCGCCCGAAACGGCTGGCATAGTCGCGGCCATGCGTATTCTCGTGATCGGCGCCGGCGTTGCCGGCATGACCGCCGCCTACAGCCTGACCCAATCCGGCCACCAGGTGACGGTGCTGGACCGCGAGCCGTTGGCCGGCAACGGCGCCAGCTTCGCCAATGGGGCGCAGCTTTCCTACAGCTACGTGGCGCCGCTGGCGGCCCCTGGCGTGGCGAAGAAGGCGCTGGGCTGGATGCTGGACGCCGAGGCGCCGCTGCGCCTGCACCCGCGGCTGGAGCCGGCGCAGTGGCGCTGGCTGCTGGACTTCCTGCGCTGCTGCACGGCCGAGCGGTTCGAGGCGACGACGGTCGAGCTGCTGGGCCTCGGCGCCTATTCCCGCCGCATGGTGCACAACCTGCTGCAGCGGGAGGCGCTGGAATTCGCCTGGGCCGTCAACGGCAAGCTGGTGGTGTACCGCGACGAAAAGGAGCTGGCCGGCGCCGCTGAGGTGGTGCGCCTCCAGGCCCGCCACGGCAGCGAGCAGGCGGTGCTGGACGCCGGCGAATGCCTGGCGCTGGAGCCGGCGCTGGAAGCGTTGCGCGGCGTGCTGGCCGGCGGCATCCATACCCCCAGCGAGGAAGTCGGTGACGCGCATCGCTTCTGCCAGGAACTGCGGCGCGTGCTGGCGCCGCAGGGAGTGGAGTTCCTGTTCGGCCGCAACGCGCTGGGCCTGCTGCTGCAGAATGGCGCGGCGCGCGGCGTCACCACCGTGGAAGGGCCGCTGCACGCCGATGCCGTGGTGCTGGCCGGCGGCGCGGCGGCGGTGCACCTGCTGCGGCCGCACGGCATTCGCCTGCCGATCTATCCGCTGCGTGGCTACAGCCTGACCCTGCCGGTGGCGGCGCATCACCTGTCGCCGCGCATCAGCATCACGGATTCCCACCACAAGATCGTCTATGCGCCGCTGCAGGACCGCCATGGCCACCAGCTGCGCGTCGCCGGCATGGTGGACCTGGCCGGGGAAAAGGCGGAGCAGCCCGCCCGCCGCCTGGCCACGCTGTCGCGCCAGGCGGAAGCCTCCTTTCCCGCCGCTGGCGACTGGACCCAGGCGCGCAGCTGGGCCGGGCTGCGGCCGGCCACGCCGGATGGCAAGCCGATCATCGGCGCGTCGGGCATTCCTGGCCTGTGGCTGAATGTCGGCCATGGCGCGCTCGGCTTCACCCTGGCGCCGGCCACGGCGCAACTGCTGACGGACATGATCGACGGCCAGGCGCCGGCGCTGGACCCGGCGCCCTTCGCGCTGCGCCGGCCAACCACGGCGCAATCGGTGGCGGCGCCGGCCTGAATCAAGCTAGCCTTGCCGCCGGAGACGATAACCGGAGGCTACCCTTGATGAAGAAAACCGTGCTCGGCGCTCTCGCCGGGCTTGCCATGGCGTTCACCGCCGGCACTGCCCAGGCCGGCGCCACGCTGGACGGCGTGAAGTCCCGGGGCATCCTGACCTGCGGCGTCAATGTCGGCGTTGCCGGCTTCTCGCTGCCGGACAGCCGCGGCATCTGGCAGGGCATGGATGCCGACCTGTGCCGTGGCGTCGCCGCCGCCGTGCTGGGCGACCCGTCCAAGGTGCGCTTCGTGCCGCTGACCGCGGTGCAGCGCTTCCCGGCGCTGCAATCCGGCGAGATCGACGTGCTGATCCGCCAGACCACGCTGAGCATGACGCGCGACACCTCGCTGGGCATGCGCCTGACGGCGGTGAACCTGTATGACGGCCACGGCTTCATCGTGAAGAAGAGCGCCAACATCGCCAACCTGCGCGGCCTGGGCGGCGCCACCATCTGCCTTTCCCCGGGCACGACGAACGAGGTGGTGACGGCCGACTACTTCCGCAGCAACAACCTGACGTTCACGCCCCTGCTGATCGAGCGGATGGCCGATGCCGCCACCGCGCTGCAGGCCGGCCGCTGCGACAGCATCGGCACTGATGCGACCCAGCTGGCGGCGCTGCGCAGCCAGTTCCAGAACCCCGGCGACTGGGTGATCCTGCCGGAGCGCATCAGCAAGGAGCCTTACGGCCCCGTGGTGCGGCGCGACGACGCCGAATGGTTCGACGTGGTGCGCTGGGTGGTGATGGGCCTGGTGAACGCCGAGGAACTCGGTGTCAGCAGCCGCAACCTGGACCAGATGCTGACCAGCCCCAACCCGGATATCCGCCGCCTGCTGGGCGTGGACCCCGTGCTGGGCCAGGCGCTGAAGCTGGACCCGCGCTGGCTGTACAACGCCATCAAGGCCATCGGGAACTACGGCGAGCTGTTCGAGCGCACCATCGGCCCGAACACGCCGATTGGCCTGGACCGCGGGATGAACCGGCTGTGGACCAATGGCGGGCTGATGTACTCCTGGCCGATGCGCTAGCCACGGCCCTCGGGCCGATGCGCTAAATCCTAGAACCGCCGCGCCAGCATGGTTGGCGCGGCGCGATAGGCGTCCAGCCCGCGCCCACTCCCGCCGCCGCTGGCGCGCAGCATGGCCACCTGCTCCGCCCGGTTGCCCAGCATGGCGCCGCCGCCGCCCGGCGCGGGCATGAAGCCGGGGTTGCCCTGGAAGGTCGGCGTCACGCTCTGCAACGCCGCCAGCAGGCCGGGGGAGGGCACGTTCGGCCCACCCTCGCGCTCCGCCGCCCAGGCGGTGGCGACTAGGCCGCGATAGCCGGCGGCGCGCTCCGGCGTCTGGCTGTGGTAGGCGCCGGCGGCGGCCATCCAGTCGTTCCGGGTGCTCTGCAGTTCCGTCAGGAAGCGGGCGCCGTAGCGCACATTGGCCAGCGGGTCGAAGGCCACCTCCAGGTTCGGGAAGGAATTGGGGTGGTGCAGCTGGTTGATCTGCATGCACCCCACATCGATGCTGCGGACCCCCTGGGCCTGCAATTCCCGCACGGCGGCAATAGCTGCCGCCTTGGTGGGGAAAAGACTGCCGCGCCCCTCGGCATTGATCGTCCAGGGCCAAGGGTGGACGGCACCGGTCTGCGGGTCCCGCTTGCCGGATTCCACGCGGGCGATGGCGGCCAGCAGGCCCGGCGGCGTGCCGGCCTCGCGTTCCACCACCGCCACGGCGGCGCGGCAGAGATGCGCGGGATCCAGCATCTCGGAGAGGCCTTGCGCCGTCACCACACGCGGTGCCAGGGCGAAGCAGAACAGCAGGAAGGCGAGGGGGCGCAGGGTTCGCATGGCCAGGCACAGCGCAAGCGACGTGCCAGCTGTAACACCCGGCCCCGCCGCTGGACGAATGGGCAGGCCGCCCCCACGTGGCGGTCGAGGCATTCAAGGAGCAAGCCTGATGGCGATCCGCATTCCCCGCGGCTGGGAACTGCCCGAGCGGCTGGCGACGCCCGAGCACCTGGTGCTGAACCGCCGCGCCGCCATGCTGGGCGCCGGCGTCGGCCTCGTGGCGCTGGGCAGCGGCCAGGCCCATGCCCAGGCAACCCAGGTGCTGGCCCCGCTGCCGGCGCCGCGCACCGCCAAGTACCCGGCGGGGCGGGAGATCACGCCCGAGCGCGACGCCACCACCTACAACAACTTCTACGAGTTCGGCACCGACAAGGGCGTCTATCGCCCCGCCCAGGCGCTGCCGACGCGCCCCTGGACCGTCAAGGTGGACGGCATGGTGGAGGCGCCGCGCGAGTTCGACATGGACGACCTGATGAAGCTGATGACGCTGGAGGAGCGGGTCTATCGCCACCGCTGCGTCGAGGCCTGGTCCATGGTGGTGCCCTGGACCGGCTTCCAGCTTTCCCAGTTGCTGGGCGTGGTGAAGCCGCTGTCGGGCGCCAAGTACGTGCGGTTTGAAAGCGCGGCGCTGCGCGGCGTGATGCCCGGCCTGCGGCAGAGCTGGTACCCGTGGCCGTACATCGAGGGTTGCACCATCGAGGAAGCCGCCAACGAGCTGAGCTTCATGGTGGTCGGTGCCTACGGCAAGACGCTGCCGCCGCAGATGGGCGCGCCGCTGCGCGTCCACTTCCCGTGGAAGTACGGCTTCAAGCACGGCAAGAGTTTGGTGAAGATCACACTGACCGACCAGCGCCCGAAGGGGCTGTGGGAGGCGATCCAGGCCAGCGAATACGGCTTCTGGGCCAATGTGAACCCGGAGGTGCCGCACCCCCGATGGAGCCAGGCGAGCGAGCGCCTGCTGGGCAGCGGGGAGCGGGTGCCGACGCAGATCTGGAACGGCTATGGCGAGCAGGTGGCCGGCCTGTACAGCGGGCTGATGCGCGAACGCCTGTTCGCCTGACGGCAAGCGGGGCCGGGCACGACCGCCCGGCCCCGAAACCGCTCAGGCGAACAGGAAGTCGGCGGTGGAGAGCGCCGCCTTGGCGACGCCCGAGAACACCAGCACATGGCCGTCGTGGTACAGGTAGGTGCCGTTGCTGGCATCCACCGCGCTGGCCAGCATGGCCTGCACCTCCGCCAGGCTATGCCCCAGCAGTTGCACCTGGTCGGCTTCCGCCTGGCCATGGGTGGTGAAGTTGTAGATCACGGCATCGCCGGCGCCACCGAACACGAAGCTGTCGGCATAGGCGGTGGCGATGACATGCAGCGCCGGGCTGAAGTTGCTGGCGTCCAGGTACATCCCGTGGGAGTTCGTCGCGCTCAGCGTCACCGCGCCGTCGAAGGCGGCGCTGGCGGTGGCGCCCAGCGTCACGATCTGCGCACCGGTGCCCTGCAACTGCAGGGTCTCGACATGGCTGATGTGCAGGAAGTCCACGTCGTTGATGCGCTGGCCGCCCTGCATGACCAGCGTGTCGATGCCGCCGCCGCCGTTGATGGTGTCGCCGGCCAGGTCACCGCGGTCCGCCAGGTAGAAGAAGTCCCAGGAGCCGCCGCCCATCAGCAGGTCGCCACCGCCGCGGCCCTGGAAGGCATTGGTGCCGCTGCCGCCGATGATGGTGTCGGCGCCGAAGCTGCCCAGCACCTGCAGCGTGGCGCCGGCGCCGAGGCCCGAGCCGTCGATGTTGATGCTGGTGGCGGCCCAGGCGTCGATCACCACATGCCCGCCGGTGAAGGCGGCCGCGGCGGCGCCACCCAGGGTGAAGGACCAGGTGCCGGTGCCCAGCAGCAACAGCTCGAAGTTGCTGACCCCACCCCAGGCATAGTCCAGCACCGTGCCGCCGCCCCACAGCGAGATGGCGTCGTACCCGTCGCTGCCATCCAGATAGTCATAGCCGTCGTGCAGCGTGTTGAACGGGCTGGTCCGGTAGAAAACGTCGTTGCCGGCGGTACCCTGCGGGGGAAAAGCCATGCGTCGCTCCTCTCGTTGGTAGCGAGAGACCTACGCAACTGCAGCGGTAACGGCGATCAACGGGCGAGTGATAGTGCCGGCCCGAACGCAATCGTGACTATATTACTCTATCGAATCAGTGAGGCGTGAGCCGGCTCAGTCCAGCGTCACGCCGCTGGTCCGCACCAGCTCCTGCCAGCGCGGCGTCTCCGCCCGGATCACCGCGGCCAGCGCCGCCGGGGTCTCGCTGGTCAGCACGGTGTAGCCCAGCGGGCGCAGGCGCTCGGCGAACTCCGGCACCTGGGCCAGCTGGCGCATCGCCTGGTTCAACCGGGCCAGCACCGGCTCCGGCGTGCCGCCGCTGGACATGATGGCGTTCCAGCTCTGGATATCGATGTGCCCCAGGCCGAGGGCGGTGAACTCCGCCAGGCCGGGAATATCCGGCAGGAAGGGCAGGCGCTTGGCGCTGCTGACCGCCAGCGCCTTGAAGCGCCCGGCTTCCACATGCGGCATCAGCGCGGGCATCACGTCGAACATCATGTCGATGGTGCCGGCCAGCAGGTCGCTGATCGCCGGGCCGCCGCCGCGATACGGCACATGGGTGATCTGCGCCGATGTCGCGCGGTTCACCGCCTCTATCGTCAGGTGGCTGGTGGTGCCGGTGCCGGAGGAGCCCATGCGGACCTCGCCCGGATGCGCCTTGGCCCAGGCGATCATGCTGGGAAAGTCGCGCCAGCCATGCTTCGCGGCGGTGGCGGCATTGACCACGCAGAGCACCGCGCCGGTGGTGATCTGGCTGACCGGCGCCAGGTCCTTCTGCGGGTCGAAGCTCAGCGTCTTGTAAAGCGTCGGCGCGGCGCACAGCGTGGTGACGCCGATGATGCCGATGGTGCTGCCATCCGCCGGGGCGCGGGCCACGGCGTCGGCGCCGATGTTGCCGCCGGCGCCGCCCCGGTTCTCCACCACCACGGTCTGCCCCAGCACGGGGCCCAGGCGCTCACCGACCAACCGTCCCAGGATGTCCACCGCGCCGCCGGGCGGGAAGGGCACCACCAGCTTGATGGAGCGCCCGCCCGCGATGGGCTGCGCCAGGGCGGGTGCGGCAAGGGCGGAAGCCAGCAGCGTGCGGCGAAGCAGCCTCATGGGCAGGATTCCTTCAGCGATAGAGTCGCCACGCATAAAACACCGTAAGCCCGGCGCCGGCCAGGATCACGACCGCTTCAACCGCCTTGGCCGGCAGCCGCCCGGCCAGGCGCCCGCCCAGCCAGCCCCCGGCCACGGCGCCGAGCAGGCAGGCGAGCGCGGCGGGCCAGTGGATGGCGCCGGCCAGCACCAGCAGCAATATGCCGGCGGCAGTGACCAGGCTGGCCAGCAGGTTCTTCAGCGCGTTTGCGGCGGCAGGCGACGTACCCGGCGGCAGCACCAGGCCCAGCCAGGCCAGCAGCATCACCCCAAGGCCGGCGCCGAAATAGCCGCCATAGATCGCCAGCACCAGGCTGGCGAAGGGCGAGGCCAGCCAGGGTCCGGCCAGGCTCGCCAGCCGACGCCGGATGGCGAAGATCAGCGTCGCCAGCCCCAGCAACGGCGGCACCAGCACCAGGAAGGCGCGGTCCCCGCTGGCCAGCAGCAGCGCCGCCCCGGCGGTGCCGCCCAGCGCCAGCAGCGCCATGCGCCCGCGCCAGGCCGGCAGCAGCGGCGCCAGCGTGGCGCGTTCCGCCCAGGCGGCGGTTGCGTGGGCCGGCCAGATCGCCAGCGCGTTGGAGGCATTGGCGACCACCGGCGGCACCCCGGCGGCCAGGAAGGCGGGGAAGGTCAGCAGCGTGCCGCCGCCGGCCAGCGCATTGGCCAGCCCACCCGCCACGCCGGCCAGGGCCAGCAGCAGCAGGTCGGTGGCGGTCATCGGCCCAGGCGCTCCCGCGCGGTGGCGACCACCTGGTGCACCGCGTCGGTCAGCTTATAGGCCGCCATTTCCTCCGGCCCGGCCCAGGCCACGGCGGCGACGTCATCGCCGGCCACGGCCTCGCCAGCGGTCCATTCCGCGCAGTAGTCCACGATGGTGTAGTGGTAGCGCACCTTGCCCCGAGCGTCGTAGGTGATGCCGTCGATCACCGCGGCCAGGGTCAGCGGGCCGACCTCCACGCCGGTTTCCTCCAGGAGCTCGCGCCGGGCGGCGGCCTCGGCCGGCTCGCCCAGGTGCTGGGCGCCGCCGGGCAGGGACCAACTGCCGACGCGCGGCGGCTTGCCGCGCTGCACCAGCAGCACCTTGTCGCCCCGCAGCACGATGCAGCCGATGCCGACCCAGGGGCGCCCGGGATATTCCCGGTCCGTCATTGCGGCGGGGTGGGGGCGGCCGGGCGCTCGCGCTCCATCAGGTCTTCCAGCTTGGGGGCGAAGGCCTTTTCCTTCCAGATGCCGACCTGATAGGCCCAGCCATCCCAGCGGGCATTGAAGGCGGCGGCCTCGTCGCCCTCGGCCTTCAGCCGCACCCACAGCGTGTCCCCGGCCTTGCTGGGCCAGACCGTCACCGCCAGGCCGTTGGTGAACTCGAACCGCGCCTCGCCCAGCGCCTCGCCGGGCGCCTCGGCGGCAGGCTTCACGTCCAGGAAGGTCAGGAACTCGAAGCTGCGGCCAATCTCGTCCAGCGCCACCTCGTCCTGGGATGGCGGGTTGGGCGGCTCCACCAGGCGCAGCTTGGCATCGGCCTCGCCGCTGCGCTCCAGAATCAGCACGCCCTCGGTGACGCGGTTCACCACCACGCGGCGCAGGCGGTCGCCCGGAATGTTGCCGATGTCCCGGTCCACCCAAAGCTGCGGGTCGGTATCCAGCGCCAGCCGGCCTTCGCCGAGCCAGGCCTGGGTTTCGCCGGGGCGGCGCACGTACACGCTCTCCGGCAGGTTGCCCTGGGTGCGGACCCGGCGGCGGCCGACCACCAGCTCCACCACCACGGCGCCGGCGGCATCCAGCCCGCGCAGCAGAAT
Organism: Acetobacteraceae bacterium; assembly: GCA_947455205.1. Classification (GTDB taxonomy): domain Bacteria; phylum Pseudomonadota; class Alphaproteobacteria; order Acetobacterales; family Acetobacteraceae; genus CAIMOR01. The sequence continues at coordinate 171,094 of CANGNF010000001.1, forward strand.
GGCGGTGCTGCCGGCATTGGTCGGGTCGTCCAGCCCCAGCTGGGCCAGCTGGGTGCGGTCGCTGGTGCGCTGCTCCAGCAGGCGCAGCTCGGTCAGGCCGACCAGCGTCTCGCGCACCCGCTCGGCGCGGATGGGGTAGTTGCCCTTGTCCGGCAGCAGCCAGCGGTTGCCGTCGCGCAGCACCACCAGCGTGGCGTCGTTCTTCCGCAGTTCCAGCCTGGCGATGTTGCCCAGCTTTTCCGCCAGGCCGGGGAAGGCGAGGGTGCCGGCGCCGCCGGGCGGTCCGGAGCGTTCCGGCGCGGTCGGCCCCAGCAGCAGGGCCAGCGCCAGCGTGCCGGCGGCACCGCCGCCCAGCAGGATCAGGTTGCGACGGTTCAGCATGGCCGCCCCCTACGCCCGCGCTGCGGCACGGCGCCGCGCCCGCATCAGCGCCAGGCCAATGGCGAAGGCCGTCAGCAACGCCGGCACCAGCGCGATGTTGACGATCCGAAGCCAGGTCTCCAGCCGCTCGATGTCGCGCCGCAGCTCCAGCTGCACCGCGCGCAGCTGGCGCCGGGTGGCGACGATCTCGGCGCGGGCCTTGTCGATCTCGGCGCGCTGTTCCGGCGTGATGACCGTCTGCGCGGTGTTGCGCTCGCCCGGCTGCGCGGTGGGGCTGGGCTGGCCTTGGCGCAACTCGCGCAGGCGCTTCTCGGTGTCCTCCAGCCGCTGCTGCAGCTGGCGCTCGGTCTGGCGGTACTGGGCATCCGCGTTGCGGCGGATGTTCTCCACCAGCTCGAACGGACGCAGGCTCTCGCCGCGCGAGCGCAGCGTGATCAGCGCGTCGCTGCCGGCCAGCGTGTCCGCCAGGTTGGCCACCATGGCGCCGTTGTTGCTGATGGGCGTGGCCACCTGCTGGCCGAAGAAGTCCTGCACCCGCACCCAGAAGCGGTCCTCCAGGATGTCGCTGTCATTGCCGACCACCAGGTTGGCGGGGCCGGCGGTCTCGGCGCGATGGGCCGGGAAGTTCGCCGGGCGCTCCTGGCCCTCCGCCACCGGCGGCGGGCCGTCCGGGAAGGCGCTGCGCAGTTGGCCGCGCACCCGGGCAAGCAGCACCCGGCGCTGCCCGTCGGCACGGAAATCCGCCAGGATGCGGACCGGGTTGGGGTCGCCCTTCACCGCCGCCACATCGCCCAGCATGGACTGCGCGGAGGAGGTCAGCAGCGGGGTGAACTCCACCGTCGCGCCGTCGCGCCGCCGCACCTCGCCGGCCGAGGCGACGGTGACCTGGTCCAATTGCGCGGTCACCACCTCGTTGCGGGCCAGGCTGTCGCCCGAGAGGTTGTACCAGGCAACGTAGTCCACCGCCTGCACCCGGTCCGTGGCGCCGGCCCGCACGCGCCAGGCGCCGCGCAGGTCGAAGACCACCTTGTCGTGCGGCGTCTCCACGCCCCAGGCATTCAGCAGCCGGTCCAGCTGAGAGCCGGTTTCGGTCGGCGGCTGGCCGCCGGGGCCGGGGCGGCTGGCCTGGCTTTCGCTGTGCGGGTCCACCAGGGCGATCAGCTTGCCGCCGCGCATGACGAACTGGTCGATGGCGTATTGCGCGCTGTCGGTCAGCCGCTGGGCATGCGCCACCAGCAGCACCTGGATGTCTTCCTCGATGACCTGCACGTCCAGCGGCACGTCCTTCACGGTGAAGAACTGGCGCATCTGCTGCATCACCACGGCCGGCTGGGCGCCGGGCTGGCGCATCATCATGGCGCGCGGGTCGCCGTTCAGCGGCAGGCTGGTCATCACGCCCACGGTCGGGCGGCGCGGGTTGGAAAGCTCCCACACCAGGCGCGTCAGGTCGTATTCCAGGAAGCGCTCGCGCTCCGGCTGGAAGAACGGGATGGTGCGTTCCTCATCCACCAGATTGGTGGCGACCAGGCCGAACCAGACCTGCTCGCCGCCCTGGTCCAGCGGCACGCCCTGCAGGCCGTAGCCCATGGCGCGATCCTCGGTCTCGCTGAACGGCTCGGGGTCGAAGACCTCCAGCTTCAGCTTGCCGCCGGAGCGGGAGACGTACTCGCCCAGGATCTCGCGCACGCGGTCGGCATAGGCGCCATAGGTCGGGATCTCGGCGCCGAGGCGGCGGGAATAGAACAGCCGCAGCGTCACCGGATCCTTCAACCCGGCCACCACCTGCCGGGTGCCGTCGCTGAGCGTGTAGAGGCCGGACTGGGTGAAATCCACGCGGACGCGCGGCAGCAGGCGTTCCGCCAGCAGGTTGACGCCCAGGGCCAGCACCAGCGCGGCAACCACGCCCAGGCCGGAGAAGGTCAGGCGCCGTCGCGCGGCGCGCGCTTCCTGCGCCAGTTGGGCGGCGCGGTGTTCGGCAGCAAGGTCGGCCATGGCTCAGTCCGCCTTCTTCAGGTCAAGCACCACGGCGTTCACGAACAGCCAGAAGCCGATGAAGCTGCCGAAGTACACCAGGTCGCGCAGCGCGATGACGCCGCGGGTGAAGCCGCCGAAGCGGTCCGCCACCGAAAGCCCGCGGGCCACTTCCGCCAGCACCGGCAGGCGGTTGGACAGGAACTCGGTGATGACGGGGCTGCCGGCGGCGGCGAAGACGAAGCAGATGGCGACCGCCAGCACGAAGGCGATGACCTGGTTCTTCGTGGCCGCCGAGACCGCCGCACCCACCGCCAGGTAGGCGCCGGCGATCATCATGCAGCCGACATAGCCGGTCAGCACCACGCCGTTGTCCGGCTTGCCCAGCACGTTGACGGTGATCCACAGCGGGAAGGTCAAGGCGAGCGCGATGCCGCAGAAGGCCCAGGCCGCCAGGAACTTGCCGGCCACCGCCTGCCATTGCGGCAGGGGCAGGGTCAGCAGCAGCTCGATGGTGCCGTGGCGCCGTTCCTCGGCCCACAGGCGCATGGTCAGTGCCGGCACCAGGAACAGGAACAGCCAGGGCACGAAGCTGAAGAACGGCATCAAATCAGCCTGGCCACGGGCGAAAAAGCCGCCGAGCGTGAAGGTCAGCGCGCCGGCCAGCACCAGGAAGATGACGATGAACACATAGGCGACCGGTGTGGCGAAATACGCCGCCAGTTCGCGCTTCGCCACCACGCAGGCGCCGTGCCAGGGCAGCGGGGTGGAGCGGCTCGGGCCCCACATCAGCCAGGCGGCGGCCAGCAGGTCGCCCAGGCGTCGGATCATGCCGCCCATCACGCTGCCTCCTGCCCCAAGGTGAGCCTGCGGAACACCTGCTCCAGGCTCTGCCCCGCCACTTCCAGCGCGCGCGGCGGCGCATCCACGATGACCTTGCCGCGGGCGATGATGATGGCGCGGGTGCAGACCGCGTCCACTTCTTCCAGGATATGGGTGCTGATGACGATGGCCTTGGTCGGCGCCATGCGCTGGATCAGCTCGCGCACCTCATGCTTCTGGTTGGGGTCCAGGCCGTCGGTCGGTTCGTCGAGCACCAGCACGGGCGGGTCGTGCAGCAGCGCCTGGGCCAGGCCGACGCGGCGCTTGAAGCCTTTTGAGAGGGTCTCGATGGGTTGCAGGCGCACGCCTTCCAGCTGGGTCTGCGCCATGGCCAGGGCCACGCGGTCATCCCGCTCGCTGCCGCTGAAGCCGCGGATGCTGGCGGTGAAGCGCAGAAAGCCGGTGACGCTCATTTCCGGGTAGGTCGGCGCGCCCTCGGGCAGGAAGCCCAGGGACCGCTTGGCCTCCACGCCGTTTTCCACCACGTCCGCGCCGCAGATGCGGGCGGTGCCGGCGGTGGGCGGCATGAAGCCGGCCAGCATGCGCATGGTGGTGGACTTGCCGGCGCCGTTCGGCCCCAGGAAGCCCAATACCTCGCCCCGGTCCACGGTAAAGGACACCTCGTCCACCGCGGTGAAGCTGCCGAAGCGCTTCGTCAGTTTCTCGATCTCGATCAGCGCGGCCAAGCCGTTATCCCCCGCTGTCCCCCGACAGAGCGGTGGAATTACCCTGATGCGAGGGGTTTGCAAGGGTGGAGAGGTTTACCCCGCCCGCAGCGTCAGCATCGCCTCGGCCTTGCCGAACAGTGCCAGCAGCAGGCGCACCGCCTGGCCGCGCGGGCCGGCCAGCGCCGGGTCGCGCTCCAGCAGCACCTCGGCGTCGCGGTTGGCCATGTGGATCAGGCCCTCCTGCGCCTCGGCATCCGGCAGCCCCAGGCGGAACATCGGCACGCCGGACTGCCTCGTGCCCAGCAGCTCGCCGCCGCCGCGCAGGCGGAAATCGGCGTCGGCGATGACGAAGCCGTCCTCGGTTTCCTTCAACAGCAGCAGGCGTTCGCGGGCGGTCTGGTTCAGGCCTTCATCGTACAGCAGCATGCAATAGCTGGCGCCGCTGCCACGCCCGACCCGGCCGCGCAGCTGGTGCAGCTGGGCCAGGCCGAAGCGTTCTGCGTGTTCCACCACCATGATGGTGGCTTCCGGCACGTCCACGCCCACCTCAATCACCGTAGTGGCCACCAGCAGCCGGGTCTTGCCGGCGGCGAAGTCGCGCAGCGCGGCCTCGCGCACATCCGTCTCCTGCCGGCCATGCGCTAGACCGACCTTGCCGGGGAAGCGTTCCGCCAACTCGGCAAAGCGGGTTTCGGCCGCGGCGGTATCCATCACCTCCGATTCCTCCACCGCCGGGCAGACCCAGTAGCAGCGTGCCCCCTTGTCCAGCGCCCGGCCGATGCCGGCAATGACGTCCGGCGACTGCCGCAGCCCGTGCAGCGTGGTGGCGATGGCCTGCCGCCCCGCCGGCTTCCCGGCCAGCCGGCTGACCGCCATCTCCCCCCACTGGGTCAGCAGCAGGGTGCGCGGAATGGGGGTGGCGGTCATCACCAGCATGTCCGTCGTCTCGCCCTTTTCGGCCAGCATCAGCCGCTGGGCGACGCCGAAGCGGTGCTGCTCGTCCACCACCGCCAGGGCCAGGTTGCGGAACTCCACCGCGTCCTGGAACAGCGCGTGGGTGCCGACCACGATCTGCACGGAGCCCTCGGCCAGGCCGCGCAGCACCTTCTTGCGCTCGGCGCCCTTGACGCTGCCGGCCAGCATTTCCACCCGCACGCCGGCGGGGTGGCACAGCCGCACCAGGGTACGCAGGTGCTGCCGGGCCAGGATCTCGGTGGGGGCCATGATGGCGGCCTGGCCGCCGGATTCCACCGCCCGCAGCATGGCCAGCACCGCCACCAGGGTCTTGCCGCTGCCGACATCGCCCTGCAGCAGCCGCAGCATGCGGTTGGGGCTGGCCAGGTCGGCGTCGATTTCTGCGAGTGCCGCCACCTGGGACGGCGTCGGCGGAAAGCCGAAGGCCTCCAGCGCCTTGGCCCGCAGCTCCCCAGTGCCGGCCAGCCCGCGGCCTGGCCGGTCCCTGACGCGCCGCCGCACCAGGCCCAGCGCCAACTGCCCGGCCAGCAACTCGTCATAGGCCAGGCGGGTGCGGCCCGCCGCCAGCGGCTCCGGCCCGTCCGGGTCCTGCCAACTGCGCAGGCTCTCGGCAAAGCCGGGCCAGCCCTCTCGCCGCAGCAGGGCGGGGTCGTGCCATTCGGGCAGATCCACCAGCCGGTCCAGCGCCAGGCGCATCGCCTTGGCCACCTGGCGCCGGTGCAGCCCCTGGGTCAGCGGCCATTTCCGCTCGAACTCCGGAATGACATCCGGCGGCTCGATATAGTCGGGGTTGGGGATGGACCGGCCGTAGCCGTCCACCTTCAGGGTGCCGCTGACCTTGCGGGTGCTGCCCACCGGCAGGCGCCGCTCCACCCATTCCGCCCGGTTGCCGAACATGGGTATGGCCAGCATTGTGGCGCCGGACCTGGCCCGCACCCTGATGGTCTTGCCGCCCGGACCGATCCGGTCGTGCTTCAGCACCTCGATCTCGCAGGTCACGGTCTCGCCATGCAGGGCGTTGGCCGGCTCCCGCGCGAGGGTGCGGTCGGTGATCTCGCTGGGCAGGTGGAACAGCAGGTCCAGCACCCGGGACCCGCCGCTGCCATTGGCCAGCGCCTTGGCCAGCAGCTTCTGCCCGGCCGGGCCCACCCCGGGCAGGGCGGCCAGCTCGGCAAAGAGGGGCAGGAGACGCTCATCCACGTCAGGCGTTGCGGCTTGGGCTGACAGGATTCCCATACCCCCCTATATGCCAGCGATAGCCAGAAACGACGACATGACCGAACTCGATTCCCGACGCCGCCGCCTGGTGTTCCGTGCCAACCACCGGGGCACCAAGGAAGCCGACCTGATGATCGGCGCCTTCGTCGCCCGCCATGTGGCAGGCCTGTCCGATGACGAACTGACCCAGCTGGAAGCCGCGCTGGAACACTGGGACGTGGACCTGGCCGACTGGCTCAGCGGCCGCCGCCCGGTGCCCGACGAACTGGCCAACCCCATGCTGGAACGCCTGATCCGCGAATGCGGGGAAAGCGGCGCCGGCCTGCCGGAACACCTGCGCCCGGCCCCCCCGCGGAAGGCCCCGTCCGATGACCGCAGGGCCGAAGGGCCCGAAGGTCTGAATCGGCCGGAGGAAGGTGCCGATGACCGCAGGGCCGAAGGGCCCGAAGGTCTGAATCGGCCGGAAGAAGGTGCCGATGACCGCAGGGCCGAAGGGCCCGAAGGTCTGAATCGGCCGGAGGAAGGTGCCGATGACCGCAGGGCCGAAGGGCCCGAAGGTCTGAATCGGCCGGGCAAAGCATGAGCGTCCTCCAGGTCCACGGCGCGCCGGAGGGGTTCGACGCCCTGCTGCTGGCCCGCCGCCTGGCGGAAACCGGCGCCCCGGTGCTGCATGTGTGCCGGGACGACAGCCGCACCGCCCGGCTGGTGGAGGCGCTGGGCTTCTTCGCACCCGAGGTGGAGGTGCTGCGCTTCCCGGCCTGGGACTGCCTGCCCTATGACCGCGTGTCGCCGAACCCCGAGATCGTGGCCGAGCGCGTCGCCACCCTGACCCGGCTGCTGGAGCCCAGCGACAAGCCACGCGTCGTCGTCACCACCGTCAACGCCATGGTGCAGCGAGTGCCGCCGCGGGAGGCCTTCGCCGGCTCCGTCATGGCGCTGAAGCCGGGCGGCCGGGTGCAGCCGGAGGCGCTGGCCGCCTTTCTGGAGGCCAATGGCTACAACCGCACCGGCACAGTGATGGAGCATGGCGAATACGCCATGCGCGGCGGCATCGTGGACATCTTCCCGGCCGGGGAGAGCGACCCGATCCGCGTGGACCTGTTCGGCGACGAGGTCGAGAGCCTGCGCCACTTCGCGACGGACACCCAGCGCAGCGCCGACAAGCTGGACAGCCTGATGCTGCGCCCGGTGGGGGAGGTCTTCCTCGACGCCGACAGCATCGGCCGCTTCCGCAGCGGCTACCGCGACCTGTTCGGCGCTGCCTCGGCCGAGGACCCGCTCTACGTCTCCATCAGCACCGGCCGCCGCCACCCGGGCATGGAGCATTGGGCCGGGCTGTTCCATGACCGCATGGACCGGCTGGCCGACTACCTGCCCGGTTCCACCATCAGCCTGGACTACCAGGTGGAGGAGGTGCTGACCGGCCGCATGGAGATGGTGGCCGACCACTATGAGGCCCGCCGCCAGCCGGTGCGGACGCATGAGGGCGAGGTGCCGTACCGGCCCGCGCCGCCGGGGCTGCTGTACCTGGCACGCTCGGACTGGGACGCCATGCTGGCGGCGACGCAGAGCTTCCAGTTCACCCCGTTCAGCAAGCCGGAATGGGCCGAGGGCATCGAGGCCGGCGGGCGCCCCGGGCGCCTGTTCACGGAAGTCCGCTCCAGCGGCGGCAACGTCTTCGCCGCCTATGCCGAGCACGCCCAGGTGCTGCTGGAAAAGGGCACCCGCCCGGTGCTGGCCGCCTGGACCCGCGGCAGCCGGGAGCGCCTGGCCAACCTGCTGCGCGAGAACGGGCTGGAAGCCCAGGGCATCGAGAGCCATGCCGAGGCCCGCCGCCTGCCCAAGGGCGTGGTGGCGCTGGCGATTTTGGGGTTGGAACGCGGCTTCATCGGCGGCGGCCTGGCCGTGGTGGGGGAACAGGACCTGCTGGGCGAGCGCATCGCCCGCCCGCCGCGCCGTCGCAAGCGCGCCGACCAGTTCATCGCGGACGCCACGGGCATCGAGCAGGGCGACCTGGTGGTGCACCAGGACCACGGCATCGGCCGCTATGACGGGCTGGAGACGCTGCAGGTCAGCGGCGCCGCGCATGACTGCCTGCGGCTGGTGTACGACGGCGGCGACAAGCTGTTCCTGCCGGTCGAGAATATCGAGGTGCTGTCCCGCTTCGGCAGCGAGGGCGCCGGCGTGGCGCTGGACAAGCTGGGCGGGGCCAGCTGGCAGAACCGCAAGTCGAAGGCCAAGCAGCGCATCCAGGACATGGCGGGGCAGCTGATCCGCATCGCCGCCGAACGGCAGATGCGCGAAGGCACGCTGGCCACGCCGCCGGAAGGCGCCTGGGACGAGTTCTGCGCCCGCTTCCCCTTCGCCGAGACCGAGGACCAGCAGCGCGCCATTGCCGACGTGCTGGAGGATTTGGCCGCCGGTCGGCCGATGGACCGGCTGATCTGCGGCGATGTCGGCTTCGGCAAGACCGAGGTCGCGCTGCGCGCCGCCTTCGTGGTGGCGATGACCGGGGCGCAGGTGGCGGTGGTGGTGCCGACCACGTTGCTGTCGCGCCAGCATACCCGCATCTTCGAGGCACGCTTCGACGGGTTGCCGATCAAGATCGGCCAGCTTTCCCGCATGGTGACGGCCAAGGACGCCGCCAAGGTCAGGGAAGGGCTGAAGGACGGCAGCATCAACATCGTCGTCGGCACCCATGCGGTGCTGGCCAAGGGCGTGGAGTTCGCCGACCTCGGCCTGGTGATCGTGGATGAGGAGCAGCATTTCGGTGTCGCCCACAAGGAACGGCTGAAGTCGCTGAAGACCGACGTCCATGTGCTGACGCTGACCGCCACCCCCATTCCGCGCACGCTGCAATTGGCGCTGACCGGGGTGCGGGAGATGAGCATCATCGCCACCCCGCCGGTGGACCGGCTGGCGGTGCGTACCTTCATCATGCCCTGGGACCCCGTGGTGCTGCGGGAGGCGATCCAGCGCGAACGCTTCCGCGGCGGGCAGATCTTCTGCGTGGTGCCGCGGCTGGAGGACATGCTGAAGGTCAGCGAACGCCTGCGCGAGATCGTGCCGGAGGCGCGGATCGTGGAGGCGCATGGCCAGCTGGCGCCGACCCAGCTTGAGAAGGTCATGACTGAGTTCGGCGACGGCAAGTACGACGTGCTGCTCTCCACCAACATCGTGGAGTCAGGGTTGGACATGCCGGCGGTGAACACGCTGCTGATCCACCGCGCCGACATGTTCGGCCTCGGCCAGCTGTACCAGCTGCGCGGGCGCGTCGGCCGTGGCAAGCAGCGCGGCTATGCCTACCTGACCTGGCCGCCGTCGCACAAACTCTCGCCCGCCGCGCAGAAGCGGCTGGAGGTGATGCAGACGCTGGACAACCTCGGCGCCGGCTTCACCCTGGCCAGCCACGACCTGGACATCCGCGGCGCCGGCAACCTGCTGGGCGACGAGCAGTCCGGCCATATCCGCGAGGTCGGCATCGAGCTGTACCAGCAGATGCTGGAGGAAGCCGTCGCCGACCTGAAGTCCGGCACCGACAAGAAGAAGAGCGAGGCCGAGCGCGCCCGCGACTTCACCCCCAACATCAACCTGGGCCTGCCGGTGCTGATCCCGGAGGCCTATGTGAAGGACCTGCCGGTTCGCCTCGGCCTGTACCGCCGCATCGGCAGCCTGGCCAACGAGGCCGAGGTGGAGGCGATGGGCGCCGAGTTGGCCGACCGCTTCGGCAAGCTGCCCGACGAGGTGGAGAACCTGCTGCAGGTCGTCGCCATCAAGGCGCTGTGCAAGACCGCGGGGGTGGAGAAGCTGGACGCCGGGCCGAAGGGCATCGTGCTCAGCTTCTACCGCAACACGCCGCGCAACGCGGAGGGCCTGGTGGTCTGGGTCGGCGCGCAGAAGGGCCTGGTGAAGCTGCGGCCGGACCACAAGCTGGCGCTGCTGCGGGAGATGGACCTGAACCAGCGCGTGCGCGTGGCCAAGGAACTGCTGGGCGCGCTGGCCAAGGTGGCGGTCTCGGTGAATGTGCGGGCGATAACCCCGCCGCCGCCTCCGCCGCGCCCGGTGGCCAAGCCGGTGCCGAAGACGCTGCCGGTGGCGCCGGCCCGGCCGCCGGTGAAGCCGCAATGGCGGGGCGGGCGGCGCTAACTCGGCGCCGCTATTCCTCCAGCAGCGCCACGTCCAGCAGGCGCTCCAGCACCTCCGGCTCCTGCGCGCCGGCAATGGCGTGGCGCCCGGCGATGACGAAGCAGGGCACGCCGTTGATGCCCAGCCGATGCGCCCGAAGGTTGTCGCTGTGGACGCCCTCAACCTCGGCCCCCGTGGCCAGGAAGCGCCGCGCCGCCAGCGGGTCCAGCCCCACCTGGGCGGCCAGCGTCGCCAGCGCGGCGGTGTCGCCGATATCGGCACCCTCGCTGAAATAGGCGTCGAACAGCGCCTCCACCAGCTGGTCGGCCAGGCCGAAGCGCGACGCCCAGCGCACCAGGCGGTGCGCGTCCAGGCTCTGCGGAATGCGGCGGATCAGGTCGAAGCGGAACTCGATGCCCTCGGTGCGGCCAAGCTCTGCGATGGTGCCGTGCAGCCGGCGGGCGCGGTCCTCGCCGCCGAACTTGCGCGCCATGTAGTCCTGCCGGGCCACGCCATTCGGCGCCAGGTCCGGGTTCAGCAGGAAGGGCCGCCAGGACAGCTCCACCAGCAGCTCCGGCCGGGCGCGGATGGCGCGCCGCAACCGGCGGATGCCCAGGTGGCACCAGGGGCAGACCAGGTCATAGACCACCTCGATGGCCAGCCGGGTGCGGGGCGGGGAGAGGATGTTCACCTGGGCACCTTAGCAAATCTCCCTGCCGGCGCCACTCAGCCGGCCAACACGTAGCCGTAGCGCAGGTTGCTGCGGTCGCCGCCGGCGGCATCATATTCCGCCTTGATGCCGGCGAAGCGGTCCGTCGTGCCCAGTTCCGCCCCCCGCTGGTAGTTGTACAGGCGCTGGTTGTTGCCGCCGAAGATCGCGCTCTTCACCGCGCCATCGGCGGCGCCGAGCGGGGCGAAGCCGTGGCGGCGCTGCATGTCCTGCGGGATCTCCAGCCGGCGCAGCGCCTCGATCTGCCATTGCGGGCTGCCGGTCCACAGCGCATCCGTGCCCCAGCAGACATGGTCGGCGCCCATGCCCTTGATCATGATCCCCATCAGCGCCGCCGCCAGCCGCGGCTGGCTGACCGTGCTGTGGGCGAAGAGCTGGCCGACATCGGCATAGACGTTGCGGACGCCGTATTTCGCGGGGATGTCGGCCAGGTCGGAGACCCAGCTGGAGCGCCCGGTGCGGTCGAACTCCGCCATCGCCACCGCGGGGTCGCCGCCCACGTGGCGGTAGGCGCCGTGGTAGATGATGAAGTTCAGCTGCGGCCAGTCCTTCGCCGCCTTGGCCACGTCCCGCACATCCGTGAAGGGCGCCAGGTGCGGGAAGCGCGCTTCCACCGCCGGGCTGAACAGCCCCTTGTGGATGCAGACATTCTTCAGACCGGCGCGGACGAAGCGCTCATAGGCCGGGTAGACCAGCTTCTCGTCATCCAGCCGCCAGGGGTACTGGCTTTTGTCCTTATGGGTGTTGTCGCCGATCGTGTAGCCCTTGAAGGCGTCGGGCTTCAGCGTCTCGATCGCGCGGTCGATCTCCTCCAGCCAGCCGGGCTGGCCGGGGGTGAAGATGGCATGCGCCATCATCCGCTTGGTCCCGGCGGCGTCGTTGACGCGCTTGCGGGCCTGCACCGTCATGTCGTTGGTCAGGAACCAGTCTTCCGGCACGTCCGAGGGGGCGGAGGAGATCATCGCCACCTTGGTGTCGGAATCCAGGTAGATCTCCTTGAAGTAGTTGTTGAACTTCACGTCGTCGATGGTCTGCGGGCGCTCCGCCAGCGCGCGGTTCCAGCCGGCGCGGCCCACCGCTTCCCGCATGGAGACGAACCCCACCAGCCTGGTGTCGTCCCGCAGGAAGTGGGTGTGCATGTCCATGATGAACTGGCCGGAGAGGTCGCGCGCGCGGGCGGCGGCGCGCTCCGGCTCGGCGGCCTCGGCCCGGCTGACCTTGAAGACCTCGCCATAGGTCTCGTTCATCGCCAGGAAGGCGGCGGCGAAGCCGGCGGCGGATTGCCAGAAGCCGCGCCGGGTCTGCCCCAGCTTCTTCGCCATCCCGTCGGAGAACTCGACCAGGCGGGCCTGGACTTCCTTCTGCTGCACCGTCTGCGGCGTCGGCAGATACTCCTCCGAGGAGACGATCTGCATCGGGATCGGCGTCGGCAGCGCCGATTCCTCGGCTCCGGTCACGCTGGCCATGTCCTGGTCACTGATGAAGCGCATCGCATCCTCCCCGCCTGGTGAAAGCTTGGAACAGGGGGAGGGGCCGGTGCAAGTGCCCGCCGCCGGCCGCCGCCACCGGCCATCGCTACAACAACGGGTCATGCCGCCGATTTTCCGGCAGCCAGCAGCCTGTGGATATTCTACTAAGTCATTATCGAATCGCAGGCGGAGCCTGGCGGACAGGGTGGGATTCGAACCCACGGAGGACTTGCGCCCTCGGCGGTTTTCAAGACCGCTGCCTTAAACCACTCGGCCACCTGTCCCGTTGGGGCGTGGTTAACATGAATGCCCAACGGGGCGTAAGCATAGGGGGCCGATTTTGCGCCAACTCCTGATCCTGAGCGCCGGCCTGGCCGTGCTGGCCGGCGAGGCCGCCGCGCAGCAGCCCACCCTGCCGCCGCCGGACACGCGCGCGATCCTGCACGCGATCACCGAGAACGACTCCTACGCCCCGGCCCGCACTGATCGTTGGTATACCAACGGCGTCCGCTTCGGCTATTCCAGCCCGGAGGCGCAGCTTCCCGGTCCGGTGGAGGCGCTGGATTCGGCGCTTGGCCGGCTGCTGGGGCCGACGCAGAGCCGCTGGGGCATCAGCCTGGGGCAGAACATCTACAATCCGCGGGACACCCGCGCCTTCGTGCCCGACCCGCACGACCGGCCCTATGCCGGCTACCTGTACCTGGAAGGCAGCCTGGACCGGCGCACCCACAACACGCTGGACCGCTTCACCATCGCCGCCGGCATGGTCGGCCCCGGCTCCCTGGCACGCAAGACGCAGGACCTGGTGCATGAGCTGATCGGCAGCCGCATTCCGCATGGCTGGCGCTACCAGATGCGTGACGAGGTCACCCTGAACCTGGGCTGGTCGCGCACCTGGCGCTATCGCCTGGCCAACCTGCCGGGCGGGCTGGAGGTGGATACGCTGCCCTCGGCCGAGGTCGCGCTGGGCACGGTGGCGATCTACGCCCAGGGCGGCGCCAGGCTGCGGCTGGGGCAGGGGCTGGGCGGCGACTTCGGCACCCCGCGGATTCGCCCCGGCGGCGGCGATACCGCGGCGCCGCTGGGCCAGGGCTTCGGCTGGTACCTGTTCGGCGGAGCGTCCGGCCGCGCGGTGGGCCGCGACCTGTTCCTGGATGGCAGCACCTGGCGGGCTTCCACGCCCCGCGTCACCAAGCGCAACCTGGTCGGCGACCTGGAGGCCGGTGGCGCGGTGTACTGGCACAATGTGCGGCTGAGCTACACGCATGACTGGCGCAGCGAGGAATTCGTCGGCCAGAAGAAGTGGTTCACCTACGGCATCGCCACGTTGTCCGTGGCGTTCTGAATGGGGCCACGCTGTCCGGCGCGCGCGCGCATTCGCCGCGCCCCATAATGTCAGCCCTGCGTGACCTGACGCGGCCGTGGCCGCTGGCGCTGCTGTATCCGCCGTAGTTTCCCGCCGGGCCAGGCGGAGGATGCGCGGATGAAGTGGATGTCGCTGTGGTCACGCCTGGGGCTGGCCAGCCTGTGCGCGGCGTTGGTGCTGCTGGTGGTGCAGTCGCTGGCCTGGCTGCAGGGCGGCCGGGTGCTGAACCTGGAGGTGCTGCGCCCCGTCACCCGCCTGGTGACCGCGGTGAACCTGCGCGAGGCCAAGCTGCCGACGCCCTGGCCCGGGCTGAACGAGATCATCCTGACCTTCGGCCTGTTCTGGCTGGTCATCGGCGGTGTGCTGCTGGTGTGGCAGCTGCTTTGGCTGCTGCTGCGCAAGCAGGCGGCGCGCTCGGCCGGCACCGCACCGCCCATGCTGCCGCCGGCCCGGCAGGACGCCATGCTGCGCGCCATCGGCCGCACCGTGCTGGGGGTGGTGATGCTGGGCGTGGCGCTGGGCGAGTTGATGAACGCCACGCGCGGCATGCGCCAGCCGCAGCAGATCGCCGAACTATGGGCGCCGGCGATGATCCCGGTGGCGCTGTGCGGCCTGCAGATCAGCGCGGCGATGTTCCTTATGGTCGGGCAGAAGCTGCGCGGCGCCGCCTGGGTCTGCCTGCTGGCAACGCTGCCGCAGTTGATCGCGCACCCCATGCGCGGTGCCAGTGCCAGCCGGCTGGAACCGGCACTGGCGCTGTTCATCGCCCAGCTTGGCATGGTGGCGGCGCTGCTGCTGCTGCTGGGCAGCCTGCCGCGCCCGGCACCGCCCGCCGCCAAGCCGGCGGGGGCGCCGGCGCCGAAGCCCACCGCCCCGGCGGGCGCCCACTGAGGCGGCGGGTGAGCCGCTACAGCTTCAGTTCGGCCAGCAACTCCGCCGAGGGCTTCGGGTAGGCCCAGCGCCGGCCGACGCCCATGCCCAGCCGCTGCTTCGCCGCCACCAGCATCTCCGCGTGGATGAAGCTGGCGCCGACGCAGTCCACCACCGTAGCGCGACCGATGCTGTGGACGCCGTTGGCGAACAACACCTCGTTCAGCACGCCCTCGGCCGGGATGATGGCATCGGCGCCAGTGCCGACCGCGGGTTCCGCCACCTCGGCAAAGCGGGCCAGCAGGGGCGCCGGGTCGGTGAAGGCGGCGTCCAACTCGGCCTCGTCGATCGGCTTCAGCAGCTGCTGGATCTGGGTGATGCGGCCGGTCATGCCGTGGCGCGCCACCAGCTTCTTCACCCGCGTGGTGCTGCCGGGGCCCAGCGTGATCAGCGCGAAATTCTCGGCCAGCGAGCAGGCGAGCAGCAGCGCGGCCTCCGGCATGGAGACCACGGGGATATCCAGCATGGAGCGGATTTCCGGCAGGAAGGGCTCGCTGAAGCTGCCGAGGATGAAGGCGTCGTAGCCCTCGCGCTCCGCCTGGCGGGCGAAGCCGATGGCTTCCTGCTGGAAGGCCAGCTTGAGGTAGGGGAAGTGCATCAGGTCCTGCGGCGTGTAGTGCAGGTACTGCGCGTCCGACGCCCCGTTGAAGTGGACGGTGGTGCCGGGCGAGCACGCCTTCGCCGCATGCGCCTTCAGCGCGGCGACGTAGCGGTCCAGATGCGCCAAGGGCGCGAGGGACTGGTACCAGATCTTCATGCGGGCCTACTCCTGGTTGGCGCCGGCCAGGCGCACGATGCGGCGGTATTCGGGGATCTCGGCGGCGATGCTGGCGGCGAAGGCGTCGGGCCCGGCGCCGTTCGGCTCCAGCCCGTTGCGGGCGAACAGCAGCTCCCGCACATCCGGCGCGGCCAGGGCGCGGGTGGCCTCGGCGTGCAGGCGCTGGATGACCGGGCGCGGCGTGCCGGCGGGGGCGAGCAGCCCGTACCAGCTGGCGATGCTGAAGCCGGGCAGGGCGGCGGCCTCGGCCACGGTCGGCACATCCGGCGCGTTGCCGGTGCGCTGTTTCGTCGCCACCGCCAGCAGGCGCAGGCGCCCGGCGGCGACGTGCTGCTGCACCACCGGCAGGCCGACGAACAGCATCTGCACCCGCCCGCTCACCAGGTCCGTGGTGGCCGGCGCGGCGCCGCGGTACGCCACATGGGTCAGCGGCGCGCCGGACATCTGCCCCAGCAGCGCCCCGGCCAGGTGCCCGCCGCTGCCGATGCCGGACGAGGCATAGCTGACCGAACCGGGCGTGGCCTTGGCCATGGCCAGCAGCGCGGCCAGCGAGGTTGCCGGCAGCGCGGCGGGCACCGCCAGGTACAGCGGCACATCGGCCAGGTAGGTGATGGGCGCGAAGTCCGCCACGGGGTCGAAGGGCACGCTCGCCATCAGGCTGGGGTTCACCACCAGCGGTCCGTTGGTGCCCAGCAGCAGCGTCTGGCCGTCCGGCGCGGCGCGGGCCACCAGCGCGGTGCCGATATTGCCGCCGGCGCCGTCGCGGCTCTCGATGACCACCGGCACGCCCAGCGCCTCGCCGAGCTTGGTGCCGATGGCGCGGGCCGTCAGGTCGGCCGGGCCGCCGGCGGCGTAGGGCACCACGATGCGGATGGGGCCATTCGGCCAGGACTGCGCCCGCGCCACGGCTGGCAGCGCCAGCGCGGCGAGGAGGGGCCGGCGCCTCACCGCTGCAGCACCAGCGCGTCGACCACGCGCACGCCGCGGCCGGCGGGCAGCACGATCAGCGGGTTCACCTCCACCTCGAAGGGGGCCTCGCCCAGGTCCGCCGCGAGCCAGCCGAAGCGGCAGATGGCATCCATCAGCGCCGGCAGGTCGCTGGCCGGGGCGCCGCGCACGCCCCCCAGCAGCGGGAACAGCCGGAGTTCGCGCAGCATGGCCTCGGCCTCGGTGGGGCCGATGGCGGGCAGGCGGAAGGCGATGTCCTTCAGCACCTCCACATGGATGCCACCGAAGCCCACCGCCAGCACCGGGCCGAAAGTGGCATCCGGCGTGATGCCCAGCAGCATCTCCTGCCCGCCGGTCACCATCTCCTGCACCAGCACGCCGTCGATGCGGGCTTCGGGCTTGTAGGCCAGGGCATTGGCCAGGATCTGCGCGTGGGCGGCGGCGACGGCCTCGGCGCCCTGCACGCCGAGCATCACGGCGCCGGCCTCGGTCTTATGCGGCAAGTCAGCGGAGACGACCTTCAGCGCCACCGGGCCACCCATGCCGGCGGCGGCTGCCACGGCTTCGGCGGCGTTGGTGACCAGCGCCTCGCGCGGGCCATGCAGCCCGTAGCAGGCCAGCAGCGCGCGGGCGTTTGCTTCGGAAAACCGCTCGGCCCGCAGCAGCGTGGCGGCGCGGGCCTGGTCCATGCCGGCGGGGCGCTGCGGTGCCGGCTCGGCGTAGCGGCGCAGGAAGCTGGCGTGGCGGGCGGCCAGGGAGACGGCGCGCAGGCAGGGCAGGGGGTCGCGGTAGACCGCATGCCCCTCCGCCACCAGCGTCGCCGTGGTGATGCTGGCGTCGTCGCTGCACTTGCCGGACCACAATATCGGCATCGGCTTTTCGCTTTCGGCCGCCAGCGCGCAGGTGGCGCGGATGTCGGCCGCGGGCGCGATGGTCAGCACCGGCACCATGGTGTCCACGCCGGGGTCGTCTCGGATCAGCCGTGTGGCCTGGCCGAACAGATCCTTGCTGCCGATGGCGCCAGCGGAAAGGTCGGTCGGGTTGGCGGTGCCGGTGAAGCCGGGCAGCAGGGGTTGCAGCTTCGCGGTGGTCTCCGGCGTGTAGCCCGGGAAGTGCAGGCCAATCCCGGCACCGGTTTCCGCCAGCAGCACCAGGTTGCCGCCGCTGATGGACAGCGCCGCCACCCCGGTGCCGGCCGGGCGCCGGCCCTGGCGCAGCAGCATCGCGGCCTCATACAGCTCCGGGCAATCCTCCACCCGCAGCAGGCCCAGTTGCCGCGCGGCGGCGTCGAACACCGCATCGGCCCCGGTTATGGCGCCGGTATGGCTGGCCGCAGCCTTGCTGCCGGCCTCGGTGCGGCCGAACTTGATCATCACGATCGGCTTGCCCAGCTCCGCCGCCCGCGCCGCCACCTGGCGCAGCCTGGCGCCGCTGCTGATGCGCTCGGCCAGCACCAGCACCACCTTGGTCGGCGCGTGGTCCAGCGCAAACTCCACATAGTCCAGCAGGTCCAGGTCGGCGTCGTTGCCGCAGCTGACCTGGACCGAGATGCCGAGGCCGGCTTCCTGCGCCCGCCACATGGTGTTGACCTGGCCGGCGCCGCCGCTCTGGCTGATGACCGCGACATCCCCGGCCGGCCGCAGTGCGCCGCCGCTGATGGCGCCGGTGCTGGTCAGCGCGAACTTGTCGGTGAAGTTGATCAGCCCGTTGCAGTTGGGCCCCATGAAGCGCAGCCCGGCCGCCCGCGCGGTGCTGACCAGTTGCGCCTGCGCGACGCGTCCCGCCTCGGTGCCCTGTTCGCCGAAGCCGGCGCTGAACACGGTAGCGAAGGGCACGCCCTTGGCCCCGCATTCCGCCAGCGCGCCGGCCACCGCTGGGCCGGGCAGCACGATGCCGACATGGTCCGGTGCCTCCGGCAGTGCCGAGAGCGAAGGATAGCAGCGCTGGCCGAACACCGCGTCGCGCTTGGGGTTGATCGGGTAGATCGCGCCGGGAAAGCCGAAGTCGATCAGCTGGCGCATGCAGCGGCCACCGAACTTGGACAGGTCCTCGGTGGCGCCGATGAAGGCGACGCTGCGGGGCGCGAAGAATCGGGTCAGCGCATGGGCCACGCGGCGTCCTCCTGTTGTCTTGCGGCCAGCCTATCCCCGGCGGCGCAAAGCCGGCAAATCGGCGCCGCTTGCGCTATGGTGGCGCGAACCATGAGAGTTTCGCCGATGCGGTTTGCCTGCCCCGCCCTGCTGCTTGCCCTGCTGCCGCTTGCCGGCTGCGGCACCCATGCGCCGGACCGCATGCTCAGCGTCGCCACCGGCTTCGTCAGCCATGAGATGTGCGGCGCCGCCTTCATCGCCGGGCTGGAGCCGACCGCCTATTGGCGAGAGGCCGCACCCCCCGCTTTGCGCGCGGTGGAATGGGCGATGACGCATGAGGTGGACCACGCGCGCGGCCTGGTGCGCAGCCGCCTGGCAGGGCTGGGGGAGCGCGTGGCGCTGCATCGTGGCGCCGCCGGCTGCCTGGTGCTGAATGGCCCAGCCCCGCCGGCGCCTGCCGCGCTGCCGCCGCTGCCCGCGCCGCTGCTGGCGGATATCGCGCCCAGCGACAGCCCGGTGCCCGGCAGCGCCGCGCTGGCCGCCGCGCTGGACCAAGCCTTCGCCGAGCCCGACCCCGAGGCGCCGCGGCAGACCCGCGCCGTGGTGGTGCTGCATCGAGGCCAGGTGGTGGCGGAGCGCTATGCCCCCGGCTACGGCGTGCGGACCAGGCTGCATGGCTGGTCCATGACCAAGTCCGTGACGAATGCGCTGCTGGGCGTGCTGGCGCGGCAGGGCAGGGTGGCCATGCAGGCGCCGCTGCCGCAGCCGGCCTGGGCCAAGGACGGCCGCGCCGCGATCACGCCCGACCACCTGCTGCGGATGACCAGCGGCCTGACCTTCGGCAACTCCCTGGGTGCCGGCATCGGCGACCTGGTCAACCCGGCGACGCAGATGCTGTTCAGCGACGTCGACATGGCCGCCGACGCCATCGAGGCGCCGCTGGGCGCGCCCCCCGGCACGCAGTGGGAATACAGCAACGGCAGCACGCAGATCCTGTCCCGCCTGGTCCGCGACCTGGCCGGCGGCGATGAGGCATCCGCGCTGCGCTTCGCCCGCGCCGAGCTGTTCGGCCCGCTGGGCATGGCCAGCGCGGTGCTGGAAACCGATGCCTCCGGCGCGCCGGTGGGTGCCGCCCACATGTGGGCCACGGCGCGGGACTGGGCGCGGTTTGGCCAGCTTTATGTGCAGGACGGCGTGGTGGGCGGCCGGCGGCTGCTGCCGGAAGGCTGGGTGGCCTACAGCGGCGCGCCGACCGAGGGTGCCCGCGTGGGCTATGGCGCCGGCTTCTGGACCAACCAGAGCGACAGCGAGCTGGCCCGCCGCCGGGTGGAGCAGGGCATGCCGCGCGAGGCTTTCATGGCACGCGGCGCCTTCGGCCAGTTCGTGGTGGTGGTGCCAAGCCGCCAGCTGGTGGTGGTGCGGCTGGGCCATACCTTCAGCCCGCGCGCCGCAACCACCAACATGGTGCGGCTGGTGGTGCAGGCGCTGGCGGCGGTGGAGTAGCCGCCAGCACCGGGGGCCGGGTTACTCCCCGGCCAAGCGCGCCGCCATCATCGGCGCGCCCAGGCGCATCATGGCGTTCACGTCGCCGGACTTGTCCAGGTTCAGCACCGCGTCGGCCAGCTGGGCCGCGCGCTCATGGCCCAGCACCGCATCCGCCAGGCCGTGGAACTTGGCGCGCAGCTCGGCCTCGGTCAGGAAGTTGGCCGGCTCGCCCTTTGGGATCACCACCTTCTTCACGAAGTCCTGGCCACGGGCGCGGATGGTGACCTTGCCGGACATGTAGGCGGGGAATTCGGCCTGGATCTCCGGGTCTTCCTCGCAGATCACCTTCGGCATCATGGCGCGGATGTCGTTGTCGTTCAGGTGCTCGTAGCTGTCCCAGCCCATATGGCCCTTGGTCAGCGCGGCGGAGACGACGAAGGGCCCGCTGAACTGGCCGTCCACGACATTCTGCGGGTTCTGCTTGCGGGCCAGCGGCGCGCCGACCAGCAGCATGCCCTTGTTCGGCAGGCCCATGGTGACGCGCTCGATCTCCTCGGCCTTGATCCCGTGTTCCGCCCGCAGCGCCAGGGCAGCGTCCACGCTGGCATGGCCGTAGCGGCAGGACGGGTACGGCTTCACCGCGGTCTCCATCAGCTCGAACTCGGTGCCGAGCTTCTGGATCACCCGCTCCGGCACCGGGTTGGGGGCATAGGCGCGCAGGAACCCGGCCTTGCCCTCGATGGCTTCGGAGGCGCCGCGGAAGCCTTCCTTCGCCAGCACGGCGGCGGCCAGGCCGTTCATCGCGGACCAACCCACCTGGAAGCGCTTGGTCCAGGCGCCATTGGCCAGGAACTGCAGGCTGCCGGCGGCCTGGGACAGCGCGATGCCGAAGGCGTTCTCGATGCCCTTGGCGTCCAGCCCGAACACGCGCGCGGCGGCGGCGGCGGCGCCGAAGGCACCGCAGGTGGCGGTGGGGTGGTAGCCGCGGTCGTAGTGGTCGCCGCCCGGCAGGGCCACCGCCAGGCGGCAGGTCACCTCATAGCCGGCGACGATTGCGGCCATCACGGTCGCGCCATCGGCGCCCACCATCTCGGCGGCGGCGATGGCGGCCGGGATCACCGGCGCGCCGGGGTGCAGGGTGCCGGCGGCGTGGGTGTCGTCGAAGTCCAGGCTATGGGCGAAGGCGCCGTTCAGCAGCGCGGCGCCGGCCGGGGTGTAGCGGGCGCTGTCACCGAACACGGCGGCGCTGCCGGCGGCCAGGCCCAGGGCGCGGGCGGCGTTCAGCAGCACCGGGGTGCTTTCGGTGTCGTGCCGGCCGCGCACCATGTTGCCGACCAGGTCCAGCGCCAGGAAGCGGGCGCGGGTCTGCACCTCGGCCGGCAGGTCGCTGAACTTCAGATTGGCGCAATAGGCGGCAAGGGTTTCGGTAATGGCGGCCATGGCGTTTCCCCGAACAGGCTTGAGCTTCTGGGGCGGTTATAGACCCGTCCGCGCGCGGCGTCTTGGGGTGGTGCCGCCGCCAGCGGCGTTGCGGCGCGGGCGGCGGCGTGGCACCAACCCGGCATGTCCCATCGCCGCGCCCTGCTGGCCCTCGCCGGCGCCTCGCTGCTGCCCTGCGCCACCCAGGCGCAGACCCCGCCGCGCCCCCCGCATCCGCCCGCGCACCCGGCCCCGCCCCGGCGGGAAAAGACGGCGTTCGAGCGCTTCCTCGACGGTGTCGGCGAAGACGCGAAGAAGGCCGGCGTCGGCCAGAACACGCTGGCCGCCGCCTTCCGCAACCTGGCGCCCAATGCCCGCGTGCTGGAGTTGGACGGCCGCCAGCCGGAGTTCACCCTGACCTGGGAACAGTACCGCGACCGCGTGGTGCCGCAGACCCGGATCGACCGGGGCCGCCAGCTGTTCCGGGAAAACCGCACCCTGCTGGACGCCGTCAGCACCCGCTTCGGCGTGGCGCCGCAGCTGCCGGTGGCGATCTGGGGCATGGAGACGAATTACGGCGGCAACACCGGCGGCTTCGGCGTGATCGAGGCGCTGGCCACCCTGGCCTATGATGGCCGGCGCAAGGCGTTCTTCCGCACGGAGTTGCTGGCCGCGCTGAAGATCCTGCACGCCGGCCATGTGCCGCTTTCCCACATGAAGGGCAGCTGGGCCGGCGCCATGGGCCAGCCGCAGTTCATGCCCACCAGCTTCGAGCGATTCGCGGTGGACTTCGACGGCGACGGCCATCGCAACATCTGGGACAGCCGGGCGGACGCGCTGGCCAGCATCGCCAACTACCTGGCCCGCAACGGCTGGCGCACCGGGGAGCCCTGGATCCGGGAGGTGGTGCTGCCCGCGGGCTTCGATATCGAGCAGACCGGGCGGGAGAAGAAGCGTCAGGTGCAGGAATGGCTCAACGCCGGTGTCCGCAGCCGGGACGGCGGTGCCCTGCCGGCGCTGGAAGCCGCGGTGCTGCTGCCGGATGCGCCGAACGGGCCGAGCCGGCAGGCCTTCATGGTGTTCAACAACTTCAACGCCATCCGCCGCTACAACCCGTCCAACTTCTATTCGCTCGGTGTCGGCCTGCTGGCGGATGCCGTGGGATGAGATGGCGCGCCGCCCTTCTGCTGCTGGCGCTGCTGCCGGGCTGCGAGACCAGGCCGCCACCGCCCGCCCCGGCGGCGCGCTACATGCTGGGCCAGCCCTATGAGCTGGGCGGCATGTGGAGCTACCCGAAAGAGGATTTCTCCGGCGCCCAGGCCGGGCTGGCCGCGGTGCTGCCGGACCGCACCGCCGGCCGCCGCACGGCGAATGGCGAGATCTTCGACCCCGGCCAGCTGATGGCGGCGCATCGCACGCTGCAGCTGCCGGCCATCGTCAGCGTCACCAACCTGGAGAATGGCCGCGAGCTGAAGCTGCGGGTGAATGACCGCGGGCCGCAGAATCCGGCCCGGCTGATCGGCCTTTCCGCCCGCGCCGCGACGCTGCTGGGCATCCCCGCCGGCGGCGCCGCCCAGGTGCGGGTGGTGGTGGAGACGGCGCCGAGCCGCGCCCTGGCCGGGCAACTGCCCAGCACCGAGCGCACCGAGATGGTGGTGCAGGCCGCCCCGACCGGCCGGGTGGAGCGCGAGACGCTGGCCCCGCTGGAAGGCGCCCGGCAAAGCACCCGCATCCGCGAGGCCACCATGCGCGGCCCCGCCGTGACCACGGTGGCCGAGGTAACGCCGGACCTGCCGCCCAACCCGCTGCCGGAGCAGCTTGCCCAGCGCCCGGCCGCGCCGGGGCGCCTGCTGCTGGAGGCCGGAAGCTTCTTCCGCCGCGACCTGGCGCAGCGCCAAGCGGCCCGCATCGCCGGGCTGCGCGCGCGGGTGGAACAGCAGGGCAGCGGCCGGTCGGCGCAGTACCGCGTGGTCGCCGGGCCGTACGTCAACGTGGCGGAGGCCGATGCCGCCTTTGCCGGGGCGCTCGGCGCCGGGCTGCCGGAAGCCCGGCTGCTGGTGGAATAGCGCGCCGCGCCGCACGGAACGGCTTGAGGCTTGACCGCCAGCGGTCGTATGCCCTGGCGGAGACTGGCATGCGAGGCCGGTCCCGCCCGGCGCGAGTCTGCCCCGGGCGATGGCCTCGCGGCTTCACCCCCTTTGGGAACCACCGGCATGGCCTGGATGGAACGCACGATAGACTTGGCCGC
>CANGNF010000002.1 GCA_947455205.1 Acetobacteraceae bacterium
GATCATCAAACGCTCCGACGACGTGAAGGGCTTCGTCGTCCTGCCGCGACGCTGGGTGGTGGAGCGGACCTTCTCCTGGTTCGGCCGCAACCGGCGTCTGGCCAAGGACTACGAAAGCCTCGCCGCAACCCTCGCCAGCTTCGTCATCCTCGCCGCCATCCAACTCGGCGTCCGCCGCCTAGCCAGGGGGTAGGCTTTTGAGTCAGGCTCTGAGTGGATGCGATTTCTGGTTGCCGGATATGCGGCCGTTTTCTGGCAGACGAGACACGCGGTTCGCGCTATCGGAAGCGCACCCTCGGGGCACGATAAAGCAACGAAGGTTTGGCGGCCGTTTCGGCTGTCGGGCGGCGCCTTGGGTAGACCAGAGCACCGTCCATTGGCCGCAACATGTGGATTTTGATACGGCATGACCCAGCAGCTGGCTTTTCTCCGCGGCTATGAGGCGATGGTCGCCGATATGCTTGCCGCCTTCCCGGAACAGGAGGCGATGGAGCGAGCCGTTGGCGGCAACTATAATCACTTTGGCGTTTTGGAGCACGCGGTCCTGTTGCTGCTTGGCATGCAGCCTAACGCGGTGGTCATGGATGTGGGATGCGGATCTGGCCGGCTGGCGCTGCAACTCGCGCGCTACCCGCAGCTGGCGTATCACGGTACCGACATCGTCGAGGCCTTGCTGGACTATGCGCGCCGGAAGGTCGGCAGGGCGGATTTCAGCTTCACCAAATCCATTGGTCACGAGTTACCCACCACGGCGGAATCGACCGATTTCGTCACGTTCTTCTCGGTCTTCACCCACATGCTGCCGGAAGAATCCTACGCCTATCTGGTGGAAGCGATGCGGGTGCTGCGGCCGGGCGGGCGGGCCGTTTTCTCGTTTCTCGACCCGACCGTTGGGCATAACTGGCCGATCTTTGAGGCGGGGGTGAAGTGGGTGCAAGACCGTGCCGTGGCAGGTCACCTCAATGTCTTCCTGCATCCGCAGCAACTGCATTCTTGGGCTGGGCACCTCGGCGCCGAGGTTGAGCTGATCATCCCAGGCGATGGACGCTGCCTGCAGGTGGGGTCGGAGCTGGTGGCGGAGGGGGTGGAGCCAGGTTCCTACGCCTTCGGCCAGTCGCTGGCCGTGCTGCGCAAGCCACTGGCGCCATCGCCCCTGTCAGCTGGCCCCCTGGCCGGCGCGGTGGACTATTCGTCGTCACCGAAGGTGCTGGGTGGCTGGGCCAAGTTGGAGAGCGACCCGACGCGGCGCCTGCCGCTGCAGGTCACGCAATACGGCAAGGTCATCGGCACCGGGGAGACCGGGGTGGACCGCCCCGACGTGGGGCCCGCCGGGTTCTTGCTGGATCTGAGCGAGCCGTTGGACGATAGCGCGGTGTTGGCTGGGCAGGTGGTCGTCAGTGTCCAGCAAGCCGGCGGTGCGCAGGCGCTGCCATTTGTTGACGGGTTGCTGGCCCAACTGCGGCGACGCCGCCTGGTCCGCGGTATGACCGACCTCAGCCGGACGGAACGTGCCGCGGTATTGGCTGAGTTCTTCGCTTCAGTCGCTGTCTGAGGGGCTGCCTCACCGCTACGGCGATGCCGCCTGCCGCGGGAGGACGCTACCCCAGGCCGTAGGGCCGCAGGCGTTCCAGCAACTCGGCGAGGACGTCATCGGGTAAGCGCGCGGTTGTATCCAGCACAACCTCAGGGTTGGTCGGCCGCTCGTAGGGGCTGTCAAAGCCGGTGAAGTTCTTGATCTCTCCGGCCTTTGCCTTGGCGTAGAGCCCCTTCGGGTCGCGCCGGATGCATTCCTCGATCGGGGTATCTACGAAGATCTCCACAAACTCGCCGGGGCCGACGAGGTCGCGCACCATCTCTCGCTCGGCCCTGAAGGGCGAGATGAACGAGCACAGCACGATGAGACCAGCGTCCACGAACAGCTTGGCGACCTCGCCGACGCGCCGGATGTTCTCCACGCGGTCGGCATCGCGGAAGCCTAGGTCACGGTTCAGGCCGTGGCGCAGGTTGTCGCCGTCCAGGGTGTAGGTCAGCCTGCCGTCGCGAAGCAGGCGCTCCTCCAGCCGCTTGGCGATGGTGGACTTACCGGAGCCAGAAAGGCCAGTGAACCATAGGATCACCGGCTTCTGCTGCAACAGGGCGCCGCGGGCCTGCTTGTCGACCAGGAAGTTTTCCTGATGGATGTTGGAGGCGCGCCGCAGCGGGAAGTCCATCATCCCTGCGGCGGCGGTGGCATTGGTGAAGCGGTCCACCAGGATGAAGGCCCCGGTGGCCTTGTTCTCGGCATAGGCATCCACGGGCACCGGCCGGGTGGTAGAAATGTTGCAGGCGCCGATCTCGTTGAGTTCAAGCGTCGTCGCCGACATCTTCTCCAGCGTGTTGACGTTGACTCGGTGCCTGAGGCTGCTGACCGAGCAGGGGGTCCAGAGGTTGCCGCTGCGCAGCAGGTATTGCCGGCCAGGGAGCAGCGCGTCGGTATCCATCCACAGCAGGTGGGCGGCGAACTGTGCGGCGCTGGAAGGGCGGGCCTGCGGATGGCAGAGCATGTCGCCGCGGGCGACATCGACCTCGTCGGCCAGCACCAGGGTAACTGCCTCGCCACCGACCGCGCTGTCAATGTCGCCATCGGCGGTCACGATACGGGTGACAGTGGAAACTCGTCCCGAGGCAACCACCACCACCGCATCCCCGACCGCAACGCGGCCAGAGGCGATTGTGCCGGAGAAGCCGCGGAAGTCCAGGTTCGGCCGGTTGACCCACTGCACCGAGAAGCGGAACGGCAGTTCCACGCTGCCGAGGCTGGCGTCGATCTCCTCGAGGTGCTCGACCAGGGTCGGGCCCTGGTACCACGGCGTCTTGTCGGACCGGGTAGTGACGTTGTCGCCGAAGCGGGCGGACATCGGCACCGGGGTGATATTGAGGAAACCGAGGGGGGCCGCGAACTTGTTGTAGTCGGCGACGATGCTGTCGAACACCGCCTGGCTGAAGTCCACCAGGTCGATCTTGTTGACCGCCACCACCACCTGGCGGATGCCCAGCAGCGAGCAGATGTAGGAATGCCGCCGGGTCTGCTGCAGCAGGCCCTTGCGCGCGTCGATTAGGATGACGGCGATATCCGAGTTGGACGCTCCGGTCGCCATGTTGCGGGTGTACTGCTCATGGCCAGGGGTGTCGGCCACGATGAAGCTGCGCCGCGTGGTCGAGAAGAAGCGGTAGGCGACGTCGATCGTGATGCCCTGCTGCCGTTCCGCCTCAAGGCCATCGACTAGCAGCGCCAGGTCGATTTCCTTGCCGGTTGTGCCGTGGCGCCGGCTGTCCTTGGTCAGCGCCGAGAGCTGGTCTTCCATGATTAACTGGCTGTCGTAGAGCAGGCGCCCGATGAGGGTGGACTTGCCGTCATCGACCGAGCCGCAGGTCAGGAAGCGCAGCATGTCCCGGTGGCCGGCTGAAAGGGTGGCCTCTTCAGTCATCACGGAAGTCCTCGCGGGTGGCACGATGGCGCGGTGCGAACGGTAATGGTCAACCCGCAAATCCGCCCAGTCACCAGCCTAACAGGGATCGCATCAGGTGAACATCTAGGCCCTTAATGACCCCGAACCACCAGGACCACAATTCTTTCTGGCCCTCAGGAACCGCAGCGGGACGTCTCCTTATGCCGCGCGGTGGCGGCAGCTTGCCATGGTCTGTCCATCCTAAGCCAATCTGGAATCATCGCTGGCGGGCCCAAGTCCAACCTGTTAGGCAAAGCGCGCAACCTGGCTGCAACTCCCAGGGGATATACCTGAATGTCCATCCGAAAAACCCTGGCGCCTCATCTTCGGCGCCTTGAAGCGGAATCCATCGCCATCATCCGTGAGGTGGCCGCGTCATTCCGTCATCCCGTGATGCTGTACTCCATCGGCAAGGACAGCGGCGTTATGCTGCACTTGGCGAGCAAGGCGTTCTTCCCGGGTACGCTGCCCTTTCCGCTGCTGCATGTGGATACGCTGTGGAAGTTCCGCGAAATGATCGCCTTTCGCGACCAGATCGCGGCTCGATATGGCGCCAACCTGCTAGCCCACACCAACGCGGACGGCGTCGCACGCGGTATCAACCCCATCGCCAGCGGCAGCGCGCTGCATACCCAGGTAATGAAGACCGAGGCGCTGAAGCAGGCGCTCGACAAATATGGTTTCGACGCTGCCTTCGGCGGTGCCCGGCGGGACGAGGAGAAAAGCCGCGCGAAGGAGCGAATCTTCAGCTTCCGCTCCCCCGGCCATGTCTGGGACCCTCGCAACCAGCGGCCCGAGCTCTGGAGCCTGTTCAACACGCAGATCCGCCAGGGCGAGAGCATCCGCGTCTTCCCGCTTTCGAATTGGACCGAATTCGACGTCTGGGATTACATCCTGGCCGAAGACCTGCCGATGGTGCCGCTCTACTTCGCCAAGCCGCGGCCGGTCGTCCGGCGTTCCGGCACCTGGATCATGGTGGATGACGACCGCCTGCCACTGAACCCCGGCGAAGTGCCGGAGATGCGCTCCGTCCGCTTCCGCACGCTGGGCTGCTATCCGCTCTCCGGCGCCGTGGACAGCACCGCGGCAACGCTGCCCGACATCATCCACGAGATGCGCACCGCCCGGGTTTCCGAGCGGGAGGGCCGGCTGATCGACAGCGACGAGGAAGCCTCGATGGAAAAGAAGAAGCGCGAAGGCTACTTCTGATCATGGGGGTCGATCGGATCGGCCTCGAGAATCAGGTCTTCTGCTCTCAGTCGCCGGGCGTCGTGCGAATGGGCGCCTTCGTCATGACGGCATCCGCCGCCTGGGCTACGCCGCGTCGCACGGTTCCGCGCGCCCAAGGGAGCGACCAGCGGCCGCGATTCGGCGGCACGGCACGAAGCCCGGTCTCGTGCCGGGTACGAGCGCGCTACTCCACCGTCACGCTCTTCGCCAGGTTGCGTGGCTGGTCCACGTCGGTGCCCTTCAGCACCGCCACGTGGTAGGCCAGCAACTGCACCGGAATGGCGTAGAGGATGGGCGCCGAGAAGCTGCCCACCGTGGGCAACTCGATCACCCGCTCGGCGAAGCGCGACAGCGGCCCAACGCCCGCCGCATCGGTAAACGCGAAAATACGGCCACCACGCGCCGCGGCTTCCTGCAGGTTGCTCGCGGTCTTCTCGAACAGCGTGCCGCTCGGGCACAGCGCGATCACCGGCACACTGCTGTCGATCAGCGCGATGGGGCCGTGCTTCATCTCGCCAGCGGCATAGCCCTCGGCGTGGATGTAGCTGATTTCCTTCAGCTTCAGCGCACCTTCCAGCGCAATGGGGAACAGGCTGCCGCGGCCAAGGAACAGCACGTCGCGCGCCTTCGCCACCTCGGCGGCGAGGTCGCGGATCTGCGCGTCCTTCTCCAGCACCAGCGCGGCGTCGCCCGGCACTTGCAGCAGCTGCTGGGTCAGGCGGCCCTCATCCAGCGTGGTCAACTCCCGCCGCGCCCGGCCGAAGCCGATTGCCAGGCACGCCAGCACCGCCAACTGCGCGGTGAAGGCCTTGGTCGAAGCAACGCCGATCTCCGGCCCGGCCACGGTCAGCACGGCGCCATCGCTTTCGCGC
The DNA here is from genome assembly GCA_947455205.1 of Acetobacteraceae bacterium. Taxonomy (GTDB): domain Bacteria; phylum Pseudomonadota; class Alphaproteobacteria; order Acetobacterales; family Acetobacteraceae; genus CAIMOR01. The sequence goes on from CANGNF010000002.1 coordinate 5,591, forward strand.
GCCATGCTGCTTTCCGGCACGTTGACCACTGAAAGCACCTTCTGTCCGGCTGATTTCAGCAGGTGCAGCGCGGCCATGGTGTCGGCAGTCTCGCCGGACTGGCTGACCAGGATCGCGGCGCCGCCTTCGGCCAGCGGCGGGTTGCGGTAGCGGAACTCGCTGGCGACGTCGGCATCCACCGGCAGCCGCGCCAGTTCCTCGATCCAGTAGCGTCCGACGGCGCCCGCGAGGAAGGCGCTGCCACAGGCCGAGATGGTCAGCCGCGGCACCTTCGCGGGGTCGAAGGGCAGGCGGGGTAGGCGGACTTCCAGCGTCTTCGGGTCCAGGTATTGCCGCAGCGTGTCGCCCAGCACCGCCGGGTGTTCGTGCAGTTCCTTTTCCATGAAGTGGCGGTAGTTGCCCTTGCCGACCGCGGCGCCGGAAACCGCGGTCACCACGATCCGGCGCTCCACCGGCTCATGCGCGGCGTTGAAGAAATGCGCGCCGCTGTCGTCCAGCGCCGCCCAGTCGCCTTCCTCCAGGTAGGCGATGCGCCGGGTCAGCGGTGCAAGCGCCAGCGCGTCGCTGCCCACGAACATCTCGCCCTCGCCGAAGCCGATGGCCAGCGGAGCACCCTGGCGCGCGGCCAGCAGCAGCTTGGGGTGGCCTGCGAAAATCGCGGCCAGCGCAAAGGCGCCATGCACCCGCTTCAGCCCGGCGGCGAAGGCATCGCGCGGCGCAAGCCCCTGCTGCAGCAAGTCATCGACCAGGCGAACGAAGGTCTCGGTATCGGTTTCTGTTTCGAACACCGCGCCCTTGGCTTCCAGCTCGGCGCGCAGTTCCGCGTGGTTCTCGATGATGCCGTTATGCACGACGGAAACCCGCGCGGTGGAATGCGGGTGGGCGTTGCGTTCGGTCGGCGCGCCATGCGTCGCCCAGCGGGTATGGCCGATGCCGGTGGTGCCCGTCAGCACGTCGCGGTCCAGCACCAAGGCCAGGTTGCCCAGCTTGCCCTCGGCGCGACGGCGGTCGATGTTGCCATCCACCAGCGTGGCAATGCCGGCGCTGTCATAGCCACGGTATTCCAGGCGGCGCAGCGCCTCCAGCAGCAGCGGCGCTGCCTCGGCCTTGCCGACCACACCCACTATGCCACACATGAACCTTATCTCCTTGCAGGAGGGCGGGCGGAGTCAGGCCTTCGGGCCATGCGGCCCCCCAGCCATCCGGCCGCTATCCCTTCTTGCCCTTGAAACCACGCCCGGGCTTATTGGTCTGTCTGCCCCGGGCCAACGCCAAGGCATCATCCGGCACGTCCTGGGTGATGACGCTGCCGGCGCCCACCAGCGCGCGCGCGCCCACGGTCACCGGCGCCACCAGCGCGGTGTCGCTGCCGATGAAGGCGCCGGCGCCGATGACGGTGCGATGCTTGTGAATTCCGTCGTAATTGCAGGTGATGGTGCCGGCGCCGATATTCGCGCCGGCGCCGATCTCGGCATCGCCGAGGTAGCTCAGGTGGTTGGCCTTGGCGCCGCGGCCCAGGCTGGTCGCCTTCAACTCAACGAAGTTGCCGACATGCGCCTGCTCGCCCACATCCGCGCCTGGCCGCAGCCGCGCGAAGGGGCCGACCTGCGCGCCGCGCCGGACGAGACAATGCTCCAGGTGGGTGAAGCCCCTGATATCCACGCCATCCTCAATGACCACGCCAGGCCCGAAGAACACGTTGGGCTGGATCATTACGTCTTGGCCAATCACCGTGTCCCAGCTGAAGAACACCGTTTCCGGCGCGATCATGGTCGCGCCGCCCGCCAACGCCCTGGCCCGCATCGCCGCCTGCACCTCGGCCTCCGCTGCGGCCAGTTCGGCGCGGCTGTTGATGCCCCGCAGCTCCGCCTCCGGCGCCTCCTCGGCCAGCACGCGCCGGCCTTCCGCGCGGGCCAGGGCGACAATGTCGGTCAGGTAGTATTCGCCCTTTGAATTCTCCGCCTTCAACACCGCCAGCCAGCGGAACAGGTCCGGGCCGGGGGCACAGACCACGCCGGCGTTGCACAGCCCGATCGCGCGCTCGGCCTCGGTGGCGTCGGCCCATTCCACCACGCGCTCAACCTCGCCGGCACCATTGGTGACCACGCGGCCGTACTTGCCCGGCTCGGCGGGGCGCATGGCCAGCAGCACCAGGCCGGCCGCGGCGCGGCGGGCGCGCAGCCGGCGGATCGTCGCCTCTGTGATCAGCGGGTTGTCGGCGTAGAGCACGGCTACATCGCCTTCGAAGCCAGCCAGCAATGGCGCCGCCATTCGCGCGGCGTGGCCGGTGCCCAGGCGGTCATTTTGAACCACGGTCGCATGCGGCGCGGCGGTCGCCTCCAGCATCGGCATGTCCGGGCCGATGACGACGACCACATGCTCGAACACCGGCTCCACCGCCGCCAAAAGGTGCTGCAGCATCGGCCGGCCGGCCACGGGATGCATGGCCTTGGGCAGCGCCGACTTCATCCGCGTCCCCAGGCCTGCCGCCAGAATGATCGCCGCGCCGGCCATGCCAGCCCCCTTTGAAAACGGCGCCGGCGGCCCCGGCGCGAGATGCTGGTGCCGCGATACACCTGTTCCCGCCGTGGCGGAAGCGCTAGCTGGCCGCTGAAAAACGCCGTGACAATGATTGACCCCGCTCGCCCCCCAGGCGCCATTTGGCTTGACCGCGGCGCTCCGCCCCGCTGCAATGGGGTTGTCGTGAACACCCTGGCCAGCGTTCCGCGCGGCGACGAAGACACGCTCTGGGCCGTGGTTGTCACGGTCGGGCGCAAGCATCGCGTCGCTGAGATATTCCGCAATCGTACCGCGGCCCTGCAGGACCGCGAATGGCGGGCGGAGCAGGTTCGCGCCTATCTGGACTTCCTCGAGCGCGCTCGCCAGCCCGTGCCGTTCTACAGCGTGACGCCGATCCGTCGGGCGGACCTGCCGCGCAAATGGACGCCCTTGCCAGCGCTCGGCTTTCTCCGCGGCCAGATCATCTGAGGCGGCACCGGCCGCGCCGGCCGGCAGGGGCGGTGAAGATATCCTCGGTCCTCGCGTTGTGTTAAGCTGCTCCAGTCATGTCGGACCTGGAGGGCAGTTGAAGATGTCCGACCCGGCCGCCTCATCGACCCCTGTCCTTCGTTTCCATTCGGAGCACTTTACGTGACGGTTTTGACATCCGGCGCTGACACCGTCACGGCAAATCCGCCTCCGCCTCCACCTGCCTTGGACATACGCGGCCTGGTCGACAACGCCAGCGCGACCGTGCTGCATGGTTGGGTCTTCAATCGGTTGGTTCCGGGGCAACGGCTCCGGGTTGAACTCATGTTCGACGAGACGAGCCTCGGTCGGACGGTGGCCGACGCGTTCCGGCCGGACCTGCAACCCAACGGCATCGGCGACGGGCACCACGCTTTTGAATTCGCGGTAAGTCCCGAGCACATGTCGCGGCTTGACCAGATGGAGGTCATTGCGACGTCGGACGACGGCCAGACCTTCCCGCTGCCGATCAGGCTACACAGTGCGCCGCCGCAGGCCGCACCCCAAGCTGGCTCCGGCGCTGGATCTGGCGTTGCCGAGCCTGTCGTGATCGCTGCCCAGGCCGCTCAGGCCGCCCAGGGCGCCCAGCCAGCCGTTGTCCAGCAGCCGCAGCCGGCGCCCGCGCCTCAGCGGCCCGTCACGGAAACGGTGCCGCTGGCGAACCAAGCGGTCGTGCCTGTAGAGGCCGAAACGGCCAGTGGCGATGAACGGCAAGACGACCTAAAACAGCGACTTGAAGTGCTGGAGGTCTGGCTAGCCCGGCTCGATCGCCAATTGGCCGACGTGCAGACCCCGCCTGTCGTGGCCAAGCCAGGTCCCGACCCGTGGCAGATGGCATTGTTCGGGCTTTTGCTGGTCAGCCTGGTCGCCGCGGTGAGCGTTGCCGTAATCTGGCTGCGCTAGCGAGTTCCGGCGCGGAAGCCGCACTACTGACGCTGTCCGATACCACGTTCAGACGAGATGGCCATGGCGTTGACGCTACCTGACAGTTCCTTTCGCAGCATCATGGAGCAGTGGGTCGAGGCTTCGCGGCTGAGGCTCGCCGGCGACCAATACTCGTCCCCCGTTGGGTCAGCGGATGTGCTGGTAGAAGAGCTCAACCGACTGCAGGATGACTTGCGCGCGGCAACGGCAGAGCGCGGCAATCTGCAAGCGGCAGTAGCGCGCCTTGACCTCAGCCTGGCGGCAGCACAAGCCGATCTGGCCGAACAACATCACAGGCACGACGCTGCTTTGTCTAGGGTAGCGACTGAGGTCGAGACCGCGAAGACTACAGCAGCAATGATGACAACTGAGGTCGAGGCCGCGAAGACTGCGGCGGCAAGGATGGCGGCTGAGGTCGAGGCCGCGACGACTGCGGCGGCAAGGATGGCGACTGAGGTCGAGGCTGCGAAGACTGCGGCGGCAAGGATGGCGACTGAGGTCGAGGCCGCGAATACTGCGGCGGCAAGGATGGCAGCTGAGGTCGAGGCCGCGAAGGCTGCGGCGGCAATGATGGCGATTGAGGTCGAGGCCGCGAAGGCTGCGGCGGCAGTGATGGCGGCTGAGGTCGAGGCCGCGAAGACTGCTGCGGCAATGATGGCGCTTGAGGTTGACGCTGCGAAGGCTGCGGCCGCCGCGCTCGCGCCTGCATCGCCACCGCCCGCAGCCCTGAACAGCACACCACCAAGCGATAGACCTGTCGCACCGCCGCGGCGTTTCGATGAACAATGGTACCTAGCCTACTATCCCGATGTTCGGGAGGCGGTGCGCCGCGGGATGTTCGCCTCAGGCGAAGAACACTATGAGCGGCATGGGCGAGCCGAACGCCGCCAAGCACATTATGTCCAGGAGTGATCGGTAAAGCCGGTCAGCGCGTTGTGGCCGAAGGCAGAAAACACCGGCCAACGGCGGCAATGCACCCGGTACCGCCCGCGGGCAAGACACCGAGCGATTTTACCCGAAGCCCTGCAGGCCAGCGTCGATATTCACCTGACGCCGATCCGCAGCAGATCATGCAGGTGCAGGATGCCAATGGGCATACCCTTCTCCAGCACGAACATGCTGCTGATCCGCTGCTCGTTCATCATCCGCAGCAGGTCGGCGGCGAGCATCTCCGGCGCCGCGGCAAGGGGCGTCGCGGTCATCACCTCGGCAACCGCGCGGTCCATGCCGTGGCCACCTTGCAGCGCGCGGCGCAGGTCGCCGTCGGTCAACACCCCCACCAGGCGGCGGTCGTCGTCGATAACGCCGGTGACGCCGAAGCGGCGCGATGTCATCTCGATGATGGCTTCCTGCAAGGTGGCGGTGCGCGGCACCAGCGGCAGCTCATCGGCACCATGCATCATGTCCCGGGCCCGCTTGAGCTGGGAGCCCAGCTTACCGCCGGGGTGGACGGCGCGGAAATCCTCGGGCGAAAAGCCGCGGGCTTCCAGCAGGCACATCGCCAGCGCATCGCCCAGCGCCAGCTGCATGGCAGTGCTGGTGGTGGGCGCCAGGCCGTTGGGGCAGGCCTCCGGCATGTTCGGCAGCAGCAGCGGCAGGTCTGCGGCCGCGCCGAGCGCGCTTTCGGCGCGCGACGTGATGGCGATCAGCGGCACGCCGAAGCGGCGGGTGAAGGCGATGATATCGGCCAACTCTGGCGCCTCGCCGGACCAGGACAGCGCCAGAACCACATCCTCCCGCCCGATCATGCCGAGGTCGCCATGGCTGGCCTCGGCCGGATGGACGAAGTGAGCGGGGGTGCCGGTCGACGCCAAGGTCGCTGCGATCTTGCGGCCGATATGGCCGGACTTGCCCATACCGGTGACGACCATGCGCCCCGTATGCGCCAGCACCAGGTCGACGGCACGCAGCACAGCATTGCCCAACTCGCCTGCCAGCGCGGCGTGCAGGGCATTCAGCCCCTCCGCTTCCAACTGGATGGTGCGCATAAGGGTCTGCCGGCGCAGGCTTTCGGTCATGCCAGCATCTCCCGGGCACGGACCAGATCCTGCGGGGTATCGACCCCGAAGGGGACGTCGGCGACCACAACCGCATCCACCCGCATGCCGGCTTCCAGCGCCCGTAGTTGTTCCAGCTTCTCCCGCAATTCCAGCGGCGAGGGCGGCAGCGCGACAAAGCGCGCCAGCGCGGTGCGGCGCCAAGCGTAGAGGCCGATATGGTGCCACAACGGGCCCTCGCCCCAGGGGGCGGACGCGCGGGTGAAGTAGAGGCAGCGTAAATGGCCGGGGGCGATGGCGCTGCCGACCATCTTGACTACCGAGGACGCCGTGCGGTCCTCCTCGCGGTCGATCTCGGCCACCAGCGTCGCCAGGTCCACCGCGGGGTCGGCCATCGGGGCCAGGGCGGCGCGGATGGCTTCCGGCGCGATGGTCGGCAGGTCGCCTTGGACGTTCAACACCACGTCGTGGCGGCCTTCGGGGTCCAGCGCGACCAGCGCCTCATGGATGCGGTCTGAGCCGGAGGGGTGGTCGTTCCGCGTCATCTGCACCCGGCCGCCGGCAGCGCTGACCACGGCGGCGATCTCCGGGCTGTCGGTGGCGACGACGACATCCCCGGCGCCGGCTGCAAGGGCTCGGCGCCAGACATGGAGAATCATTGGCTGGCCGTTGATGTCGGCCAGCGGCTTGCCCGGCAGCCGACTGGCGGCCATGCGGGCGGGGATCAGGACAATGGGGTTCATCGGCGGATGTTCAGGCGCCAGGGGCCGGAAAGGCTTTGACCACGTTGTCGATGGCCTGGAGCCGGGCGATTAGCGCCTCGAATTCGCGCAGCGGCACCATGTTGGGGCCATCGGAGGGCGCGTTGTCGGGGTCTTCGTGGGTCTCGATGAACAGGCCGGCGACGCCGGCGGCGACCGCGGCGCGGGCCAGGGTTTCCACGAACTCCCGCTGGCCGCCCGAGGAGGTGCCGTTGCCGCCGGGTTGCTGCACCGAATGGGTGGCGTCGAAGATCACGGGATGGCCGGTACGCGCCATGATCGGCAGTGACCGCATGTCGGAAACCAGCGTGTTGTAGCCGAAGGAGGCGCCGCGTTCGGTCAGCATGACCCTCGGGTTGCCGGCGCTGGTGATCTTGGCGGCGACATTGACCATGTCCCAGGGTGCCAGGAACTGGCCCTTCTTGACGTTGACCGCCCGGCCGGTGGCGGCGGCGGCCAGCAGCAGGTCGGTCTGGCGGCACAGGAAGGCGGGGATCTGCAGCACGTCCACCGCCTCGGCGATGGCGGCGCAGTGGGTGGCCTCATGCACGTCGGTCAGCACGGCCAGACCCAGGCTGTCGCGGATCTCTGCGAAGACCGGCAGCGCGGCGGCCATGCCGACACCACGGGCGGCTCTGGCCGAGGTGCGGTTGGCCTTGTCGTAGCTGGTCTTATAGATCAGCCCGATACCCCGCCGGGCGCAGATTTCCTTCAGCGCCGCCGCGGTTTCCAGCGCGTGCGCGCGGCTTTCCATCTGGCAGGGGCCAGCGATGAGCGCGATCGGCAGGTCATTCGCCAGTCGGACGGAGCGGATATCGAGAACTGACAAAGTTGTTCCCATGCCATGACAAGATGAGGCGCCTAGATAAGCGCTGCCATGCGCGGTGCCAACCGGCAAAACCCGGCGCTACGCCTTCACCACATTCGCCGCGCCCCGGATGCCTGCCCGTTCGCAGGCGTTGCACGTGTCCACCACCAGCCGGCAGTGGGCGACCAGGGCGGCGTAGTCGATGCTGTCGTGGTCGGTGGCGATCGGCGCGCCATGGTATCCGGGCAGGGTGTCGGGATTACGGGCGACGCCGCGGCGGCCGAGCAGGCCAGGGTGCTCGCGCAGCGTCGGCAGTTCCGCGATGCAGGGGCCGTGGAACTCCACCACGGTGCCGCGGGCCTCCAGCAGTTCCCGCAGGCGCAGCGACGGGCTTTCGCGCAGGTCGTGGACGTTCTCTTTGTAGGTCATGCCCAACAGCAGGATGCGCTGGCGTTCAGGCCACGCCGATGCACCCGGTCCATGGCGCCGGCCAGCAGGTTCAGCACGTGGCGCGGCAGGGCGGTGTCGATCTCGCCCGCCAACTCGATGAAGCGCGTCGCCATGCCGTATTCGCGCGCCCTCCAGGTCAGGTAGAACGGGTCGATCGGGATGCAGTGGCCGCCCAGGCCCGGCCCCGGGTAGAACGGCAGGTAGCCGAAGGGCTTGGTCTTCGCGGCCTCGATGACTTCCCAGATGTCGATGCCCCTGGCGGCGTAGACCACCTCCAGCTCGTTGACCAAGGCGATGTTAACGGCGCGGAATACGTTCTCGGTCAGCTTCACCGCCTCGGCGGCGGCGAGCGAACTGACCTGGACGGTGCGTTCCACCACCTGGCCGTACAGCGCCAGGGCCAGGCGCTGCGATGCCGGGTCGTCGGCGCCGACCACCTTGGGGATAATGGCGGTGTCGAAGGCGGCGTTGCCGGGGTCCTCGCGGTCAGGCGAATAGGCCAGGAAGACGTCCGTGCCGCCGCGCAGCCCGCCGGCCTTCAGGATCGGCAGCATCACCTCGCGGCAGGTGCCGGGGTAGGTGGTGGATTCCAGCACCACCAGCTGGCCGGGGCGGAGCGTGCGGGCGATCCACCGCGTTGTCGCCTGCACATCGAAAGTTCCGGCTCGCGGTGGCGGTTCAGCGGCGTGGGCACGCAGACCAGGATGGCATCGGCCTCGGCCATCCGGGCGAAGTCGGCCGTGGCCTGGAAGCGCCCGGGGCTGCCAAGGCGGCGAAGACGGTGCCGGGGATTTGGCTGATGTAGCTTTGGCCGGCGGTCGGCATCGCCACCCTGGCAGGGTCGATGTCGAAGCCCAGCACGCGGAAGTCGCGCTCGGCGATGGCGCGGGCCAACGGCACGTCGGCATAGCCGAGCCCGATGATGCTGATCGTGGCATCCTGCAAGCGGAACCGCGCCTCCAGCGCGGCGACGCGCGGTTCGGGTGTGCCATCAGCCTTGCCACTGGCTTTGGCATCGCCAGCCCAAGCGCAACCTACGGTTGCGACGGGCTAACCGAACCGCTTGCCGGCGAGAAGCTGATGCGTAACGGCCAGGATGCGCTCGGCAACGCTATCCCAGGCGTCGGCATCGCCGGGGTCGGGCGGGCTCAGGTTGAGGAAGGCTTGATCAAAGCCGGCCGGCAGCGCGGCGTCGACGCCAGCCGGCGCCCACCACAGCGCCAGGGCGCGCGGGTCGGGGTCGTAGCCGGGAGCGTCACCCAGGACGAGGCTGGCGTCGTCGCCGGCGCCGATGCCGTCGAACCAGGCTGCCGGCGGGTCGAGTCGCGCGGCGTGGCCCCGGCGGCGCAAGGCCAGCAGCAGGGCGTGCGCCTCGGGCGTGGCAGGGCCGGGCAGCTTGACGCCGAAGCGCAGCCGGCCCGCTGCCTGGCGCAGCGCGGTGGCCAGGGTGACGGCGCGCTGCGGCCAGCCATGCCCGGCTACTACCGCCCCGCGCAGCCGGGCGGCGGCGATGGCGCGAGCGGTGTCGTCGGCCAGCAGGGTGCTGGCCAACCGGGCCAGGCCGGCGGAATCGGCGAAGCTTGGAACCAGGCCGGGCAGCAGCGCCTCGGCGGCGGCGACGTTGTCGGTCAGCGACAAGGTGCCGCAGGCGGCAGCGTCCAGCACGCGGCGGTCCAGCACGGCCCATTCTGCCTGCTCGGGGGTGGCGATATCTAGCGCCAAGCGGGCGGCGGCATAGGCAATGGGGCAGTCGCGGCTGGGCAGGTCGCCGCGCCAAAGCGGCTCCGTGGCGTCCCATCCCGGCCCGAGGATGCTGCCGTGCAGGCCGGGGAGGGCCGTGAGCAGGGCTGGCACCGCCGCATTGGGCGGGCCGGCGTACAAAAGGTCGGTCTCCGGCGGCAGCGCTGGGGCGGCCGGGGTGAACAGGCTCGGATCCGTGGCCAGGGGTAGCAGGGTTACCGCCAGGCCGGTGGCGTCATGCAGCGCCTCGGCGATGCGTGGCGAGGCGGCGAAGATCAGGTCGCAGGCCGGCAGCTGGCCGGCATCCAGCCATTCCACGACCTGGCCCTGCACCCAGGCGCCGACCAGCAGGCCCGGCGTGGCATTGAGCGTGCGCCGCAGGTTGGTGGCCGGGTGCAGCGCCACCACGGCATCCAGCCCGCGCCAGTCCGCCTCGGCGCCGTCGAGCAGGGCCGCGTCCCAGCCGGCGCCCTCGGCAAGGGCCGCGGCCAGGGGCTTTACCAGCGTTGCCTGTCCTGGCTCGCCCAGCGCGAAGCCGAGGCGAAAGCGGACGTGGCGCCAGCTGCTGTCGCCATCAAGCGCCGCTTGGCGCAGCCGCCGCTTCAGCCAGGCGCCCTGGCGGCGGAGAAAATGCTGGCGGTTGGCCAACTCTCGCCGTTCGCCGCCGGCCTGGACCGGGTCCGCCAGCGCCGCAGCCGAACGCAGGTTGCGCGTGGCGCTGCGCTGGTGGAGCGCGACGGCGTCGCGGGCCACCACCACCTGGCCGACCTCCCGGCCCAGGCGGAGGCAGAGGTCGACATCCTCCAGGCCGTAGTCGAAGCCTTCGTCGAAGCCGCCGGCGCCGAGGAAATCGCGCCGGCGCATCAGCAGCATGGCGGCCGTGGCGGCGGGCGCGGCGTCGGTGCCTTCGCTGGGGTCGGCGGCCTCGGCCTCGATCTCGAATGGCAGCCACAGGCTGCGGCCGTGGTCGCCGCCATGCAGCAGGCGGAACTCAATGCCATCGTGGTGCAGCACGGGGCGCAGGGTGCCATCCGTCTGCACCACGGGTTCGGCCAGCCGGGCACCGACGGAGGCGACGTCAGGCGCGGCCAGCGCCCGCAGCATCGCCGGCAGCGGGTCGTGGGTGAACTCGATGTCGTTGTTTAGGAACAGCAGGTGCTCACCGCGGGCCAGCCGGGCGCCGAGGTTGTTTGACGCGCTGAACGAGTGATTTTCCGCCCGCGCCTCAACCCGGATGTCCAGTTGTGCCGCCCAGCGCGCGGCAACCGCGAGGCTCTCATCGGTGCTAGCGTGGTCGATCAGCACCACCTCCAGCGGCGTGCGCGCGTGGCGCAGCAGGCTGGTGAACAGTGCCTCAAGCAGCCCCGCGCCGTTGCGGTTCAGCACGATGGCCGACACCAGGCCGGGCGCCGGCTGGGCCGCGGGTTGCAGCGGTGGTGGCAGTGGCAGAGCGGCCTGGCCGGCCGGCGGGGCCAGCAGCTTGCTCGGGAAGTGGATCTCGGCGGGTGTGCCGGCCAGCGGCTCCGCGGTGCCGATGATGCGGACCACCAGCCGACGATGGCGGCCGTTCCAGCATTCCGCCGGCAGCGGCCAGTCGAAGCCATGCTGGGCATGCCGGCTGAGGCTGCGGAAGCGGGCCTGGTAGCGGTCCGCCCGCGTGGTGCCGATGACGATCCCATCCAACTCGATGGTCAGGTGCACCGGGCGGTCGGCGGCCAGGTTGTCGATGGCCCAGCCGGTGATGCGCTCCGGCCCCAGGGTCTCCACCTGGCCATGGAAGCTGTGGTCGGCATCACTGAGCGCGGCAGCGCCGAGGATGCCGGTGATCTCGCGCGCGCTGCCGAGGCACAGATCGAGCGGGCCGAGGCTGACGCGCAGCCGATGGGCGGTGCCATCGAACAGGGCGCGCGGCACCGGCAGGCGGAAGCCGGGGGTGCCGGTGCCGCCCAGGTCTGGGCGGGGCAGGGCGGTCTGCGTTTCCGCCACCAAGCGGTCGGCATCGAACAGCCGCACCGTCACGGCGGCGGCGGGGTGGCGCAGATCCAGCGCCCAGCCGTGCAGCACGCCGTCAGCGAAGCTTTCCAGCCGGCCACTCAACGGGCTCTGGTGCCTCAGGGTGGGACCGGCGGGGCCGGCATCCAGCAGCGCGCCGGTGCCTAGGTCGCGCAGTGCGATGGCGTGCGGCTGGTTGTCATGCAAGGCGGCCGGCAGCGGGATGCAGAAGCTGCCCCTGGGGTTGGCCCCGGCGCGCAGCACGCAAGGCTGCATGCCGAGGTCGACCATGCCGTCCACCAGCAGTTCCAGCCGCGCGATGGCGCGGTCGCCGTAGCGGATGCGGCCCTCCAGCACGCCATGGCGCAGCCGCACGGAGCCGCCGCCGGCGGCAAGGCGGCGCGTGATGGGGCTGCCGGGCAGCGGCTCGCCGGTCGCTGCCTCGACCACGGCGATCTCGTGCTCGTGGTTGTCGAAGACCAGGTCCGGCAGCGGCAGCGCAAAGCCGGCGCCGCCCGGCCCCAGGCCTGGGAGACTGGCCTGGCGCTGGCCGGCGGCGATGCCGTTGACGCGCAACTCCAACAGCAGCGGCAACGCCTGGCGACGACGGGCCCAGCCCCGGACCTCGCCCTGTTCAACCGCCAGCAGACGGCCTTGCAGCGGGCCGGTGGCGGCGTCGCTCGGCGGTGGGTGTGCTGACGGGAAGGGCTGCGCCAACAGGGCTTCGGCCAGGGCAGCGTCGATCTCATGTAGGGCCGGGAAATGTGGCGGTGGCGCAAGCGGGGCCAGGCTCAGGGCCGGGGGCTCGGCGGCCGGCGCCGGCGCTGGCCGCGCCGGGCGGCTGGCGGGGTCGAGCGAGACCAGCGGCGTGCCGCCCTCGGGACGGACCGAGATATCGCGCGGCGACACACCGGCGGCGCCGGGTGCCATCTGTAGGTTGAAGCCGCAAAGCCGATGGTAGCCCTCGGTCCGGGCCACGTCGGGCCGGTCGATGCTGGTCTGGCCGCGCGCCAGCACCGCGCCATGGGCCATGACCACCAGCGTCACCGGCTGCCCCGGAGCGTTCTGGTCCACACACCAGCCAGCGACGCGGTCGCCGACGATGGCCTCGAGATAGCCGTGGTAGTGGGGCGCGGCAGCACTCATGGCGTGGGCCCGGTGCCGCAGCAACGCGCGGCTTCGGTCGCATCGAGGGCCAGCCAGGCGACCCAGCCGGGCAGGGCGGCGGGCTCCGCATGCCAGAGGCGGGCATTGCCGCGCAGCAGCGCGGTCCGCAGGCTGCGGCGAAGCCGGTCCGTCCGCAGCAGGGCGGCCTCGGTTGGCGCGGGCAGCAGGTTCGGTGCCGGGCCGGTGGCGCACAACACCAGGCGCGGCACGCCCTGGGCCAGCGCCGCCAGCGCCGCCTCGGCCAATGTCGGCAGGGACCAGAGCATCAGCGTCGCCGGTTGCAGGGCCGCCAGGGCGGCGGCGGCCTGGCCGACCACGCGCGGCCGCAACGCCTCGCCGAAGGCGCCGGGTGGAACGGCCAGTTCAGGTAGCGCGGCCAGGGCGTCCGGCACCGCCAGCGCGCGGTCCGTTAGGCAGCCGCGGGTGATGCCGGCAGTCGGCGGCGGCGGCGCGGCCTCGGCGTGGAGGACCGTAACGCTGGCGCCGGCCTGGGCCTCGGCCTGGGCGAGCTCCAGGGCGAGGGCGGCTTCCGGCGCCGCGACCAGGTGAAGCAGGCTGTCCCGCCTCGGCAGATAGCGGGGGTAGCCGCGACGTCGCGCGGACTCGGTAACGCGGTGCCACAGGCCAAGACTAGGGTCGCGCTCGCCGGTTTCCGTGCGCAGCCCGGCGCAGAACCGGATGGCGAGGCTCATTTCCTGGCTGATCGATGCCGGCAGGGCGTCGGTCTGCTCGCCGATGGCGCCGATCATCGTCAGGTCGGCCCGCTGCAACGCCAGGCGTACCAGGCGTCTGGCGGCGGAGCTCGCCAGCGCCGGATCAGCCAGCAGCGATTGCAGTACGGCCATGGCCTCACGCGGTTGGTCGGCGTCCAGCAGGCGGTCGGCCAGGGCCAGACGTGCGGACCCGGCGGTTTGCTGGCCGAGCCGGGCGATGCCGCGGGCCACTAGGTTGCTGCGGCCGGCCGCATGCAGCATCTGGGCGGCGGACCGCCACAGCAAGGCTTCGCCGGGTGCCTGGCGCAGGCCCTGGCGCAGTGCCGCGCGGGCGGCCATGGGTTGCGTGGGCGCCAGCAGCAGGACCAGCGCGGCGGCCGCGCGCGGCGCCGTCGGGCCAGCCAAGGCGGCGCGCAGGCGGCGCTCGGCCAGCGCCGTATTGCCGATGGCCTGGGCGGCGAGTCCGGCTTCCAACTGCGCCTCGGCATCGCGCGGCAGGGCCTCGGCCAGGGCATTCCAGTGGCGCAGCGTCTCGCCGGGGTTGCCAGCCTCGGCATGGAGCCGGGCGAGCAGGCGAACCAGCCGGGCTTCCTGGCCGATCAGGCGGCGCCCCGCCTCGGCCACTGCGATGGCGGCAGAGAGTTCGCCCATGCGGGCGCGGGTCTCGGCGCAGCGCAGCATCGCTTCCAGGTCGCGCGGTTCCTGGCGAAGCAGGGCTTCCCACAGCGGCAGCGCCTCGCGCTCCTCCCGCATGGCTCGCAGCGTGCGGGCCAGGCCGCGCAGCGCCTCCGGCCCGGCACCCTCCCGCAGAGCGCGGGCAAACAGCTGGCGCGCCTGCGGCAGCAGGTTCTGCTGCAGCCGGGCGCCGGCAGCACCGAGCAGGGCTTCCTCATCCTGCGGCAGCAACGCCAGCAACTGGTCCCACTGCACCTGGGCCGCAGGCCAGTCGCGCCGTTGCGTCGCGGCGATGGCAGCCTCGCGCTCGGCTTCGCCCACCGGTGGCCTCCAGCAAGGCAGGGCGCCTTCCGGCAGCGCCTCCGCCAGGCCGTAGAGCGCCAGGGTATGCTGAGCCATGGCCTGCAGGCTGAAGCGCGTGCCGACGAAGCGCGGCGCTTCGACCCTGGCGCAGGCGAGCCAGGCGCGATCGGCTAGCACGGCGTGCAGGCGTTCGGCCAGCGCCTCTTGCAGGCCTGGCAGATCGGCCGGCACGGTGAAGCCGGTGACGCCTTCCAACAGGGTCTCGGCGACGCCGCCCACTCGGGTCGCCACTACCGGCCGGCCCAGCGCCTGAGCGGCCACCAACGTGCGCGGCAGGCCTTCCGCGATGCTGGTCAGAAGCACCACGTCCATCAGCCGGAGCCAGGGCGCGGGGTCGGCGCGGCCGGGCAGGTGCAGGCGGTCGCCCAGCCCGTCGGCGCGGGCCTGTTCCACCACGCGGTCGCGCAGCAGGCCTTCACCCAGCAGCACGAAGTGCGCGTCCGGCCGCAGTCGGGCGAGGGCCGCGGCGGCGGCGATCCAGAGCAGCGGGCGCTTCGCCTCGGTCAGCCGCATGGCGCCGCCGATCACCGGCGCTTCCGGCGGAATGCGGGCGTTGGCCCGCAGCGCGGCAGCGCGGGCCGGGGCGGCGCGGCGGATCAGGCGGTCTAGATCGAAGCCGTGCCGCAGCACCTGGATGCGGTCCGGCGGCAGGGCCAGCCAGGCGGCGTCCTCGGTGGCGCCGGCGGCGCTGCTATTGGCCAACGCAAGCCGGGGGGAGGCTGCCAGGGCCTGCCAGGCGCGCGGGTTGCGCGCGCGAGGCCGGCTGGCATGGGCGGCACGCAGGACCCGGGGCACTCCGGCTAGCATGGCGGCGATCGCGCCGGCCAGGGCACCGTCATCGTGCCACAAATGTACGACAGCGGGGCGCAGCCGCAGGAAGGCCGCATACAGCCGCAGCACCCGGGTGGTTACACCAGGACCGAGCAGCTCCAGCAGGTCCTGGGCCTCGGCGCCGAGGCCGCTGGCTTCCAGCGGCGCGACGTCCAGGCCGCTGAGGTCGGTGATGGCGGCGCAGGTTTCCTGCACAGCGGCTAGGTGCAGCCGGCGGTCGGGATGTTCGGTCAGGCGGGTGCAGACCAGATGCAGCCGCTCAGAACCGCCCAGCGCCTCCGCCAGGCCACGCAGCGTGGCGGCGATGGCGCGACCGGCGCCGCCGGCGCCCAGGGCCTGGTGGGCCAGTACGATCGGGCCTTCCGCCCAGGCCGGGTGCGCCAGTTGCGCGGCGGCCAGGCTGGCCAGGCGCTGGAGCAGTAGGGCGCGGAAGGCCTCGCCTGTGTTGTTGTCGGCGCACAGTTGGTCGGCCAGGGCGAGCAGGTGACGCTGGCGCTGCCAAGCCGGCCCTTGGGCTGCCTCCGGGGTGGCGAGGTCGAGCAGCCGGCGGCCAAGGGCTGGCTCGCCAAGACGCAGCGCGATGCGCGAGGCGCGCAGGGCGTCCTCGGCGGTTTGCGGCGCCAGCTCGGCCAGATGCTGGACAGTCTCGGTGGCGAGCATGGCAGGCTGGCAAGCCGCCGCCACCCGCAGCCAATCGGCGGGGCTGTCCCGGAACAGGTTGCTGGCGCGGCGGAAGATGCCGGTGGCGAAGTCGGCATCCTCCGGCTCGCGGAAGGCGCTCAGAACTTCCTGCCACGCCCAGGCTTCCTGGCGATGGGTGGTCAGCGCCTGTTCGGCCAGGGCATGTGCGGCGGAGTCCTCGCCGCGGGCCAGCAGCAGGCGCAGGCCGGCGCGCAGGGTCAGGTGGCCGGGCGCGGCGGCGGCGTTTTGGGCAGGCTCCAGCAGCGTCGCGGCTTCCGCCACGCGGCCGCAGCCCAGCCGCAGCAGGCCGCAGCGCAGCGCGATTTCCAACGCGGTGGCATCTGCCGCCGCGGGCAGGCCGGCATCTAGGGCCGCGTCGAAGCGGCGTAGCACGGCCTCGGCCGGCAGCCGTTTCCGGAGCAGGCGCAGCAGCAGCAGGGAGGCATGGTCGAAGCCGGCGGCGGGTCCGACCAGGGCGTCCAGGGCCGCCAATGCCGGCTCGGTATAGCCCAGGCTCAGCTGGTAGGTGATGTGGTCGAGGCCCAGCGCCTTGTCATGCGGATGCGCTGCCAGCGCGGTTGCCCAAGCAGCGTCGGCGGCCTCGGCCGGGCCGAGTTCGGCCAGGCAGCGGGCCTGTTCATGCAGCAAGCCAAGGTCTTCGGGCGCGTGGATGAGGGCTTGGCGGGTGGCGTCCAGAGCTGCGGCGGCGTCGCCGGATCGGCGCAGGGCCTCGGCCAGGTGCCGTGCGGCGTCGCGGTCCCCTGGGCGCAGGTGCAGCAGCCGGCGCCACCTGCGGGCGGCCTCCGGCCAGTGCTGGCAGTGGTGCAGGGCCTGGGCCAGCTGGGCCAGTGGTGCTGGCGCCTGCGGATTTGCCTGGGCCAGCGCCCGCAACGGAGGCAGCGCTTGCGCCTGGGCATGGCGAGCCAGCAGGGCCTCGGCCAGCGCGGCCTGGATGCGCATGTCCTGCGGCTGGAGCTGCGCGTGAACATGCAGCAGCGCCAGGGCGGCATCCGGGGAGGCGCTGGCCATCGCCTGCTTCACCCGGCCTTCGCGTTGACCCGTCGGCAGGGAGCCGAGCAGCCGGCCGGCCAGGGCCAGGGCAAAAGGATGGTCCGGGCGCAGCGCCAGGGCCCGGACCAGCGCCTCCAGGGCGTGGGCCATGCTGCCGTGTTGACCCAGCAACGCCGCCAGCCGGGCCCAGGCCTCAAACTCGCGCGGTACCAGGGCCAGCACGCCGCGCCAGGCGGCGATGGCGGCCAGCGGGTCCAGGATGGATTCCGCCCGCGCCAGCACCACCAGCGGGCGATGATCCTTCGGGCGCAGCCGGGCGGCAAGGCGGGCGACGCGCGCGGCTTCGGCGGGGTGTTGAGCGAAGAACAGCGCCTCGGCCAGCCGGAGCTGGGACTCGTGGTCCTGCGGATCGGCCTCGGTCAGCTCGGCCCAGAGCGCGGCGGCGCGCGGCCATTCGCGCACCTCGGAGGCTTCCATTGCGGCGACGCGCCGTGCGTGAGGCTCGACCGAGGCTGCGGCGCTGTCGTTCATGCCGATGTGGCGAAGACGCGGTGTGACAAGGTCGGTCGTTCAGGTGCCAGGACGCCAGGGGCCATGCTCATCGCTGCGTGAAGATACCAAGCGGGGGCGAGTGTGACAAGGACTCCACCCGCGGCGGGACGGTTTAGAGCCTGACTCAAAAGCCTACCCCCGGGCCAGGCGGCGGGCGCCGAGTTGGATGGCGGCGAGCATGACGAAGCTGGCGAAGGTTGCGGCGAGGCTTTCGTAGTCCTTGGCCAGACGCCGGTTGCGGCCGAACCAGGAGAAGGTCCGCTGCACCACCCAGCGTCGCGGCAGGACGACGAAGCCCTTCACGTCGTCGGAGCGTTTGATGATCTTGATGCGCAGGCTGGGCTGCTTGGCAGTAGTATTAGGCAGCCGCAGCACCTGCAGCAGGCGTTGTCGGTGCCCGATAGGCCTCGCCACCCTCAACATTGCTCCGATCACGCGTGCAGTCTTGTTTGCCAGAGCGATGGCGACGACCTTGGCGGGCCGGCGCTCGAGTAGCCGTGCCAGCCAGCTCCCAGCTTCCTGCGCCCGCTTGCTGCGGACTACCGAGATCGCGCCGATGAACAGCAAGAGTCGCAGATAGGTGTTCCCGCCCTTGGAGATGCCGCCCTGCCTGGCCTTGCCGTCGCTGCCGTTCTGCTTCGGCGTCAGGCCCAAAGCCGCCGAGAGGTGTCGGGCTGAGGTGAGATTGGAGGCGTCGCCAATCGTCGCAACCACCGCCGACGCCGTGATCGGTCCGATGGCCGGAACCTTAGCCAGCCGCTGGCTGGTCTCTCGCTCTTGTGCCATTCTGCAATCTTGACCGCGAGCGCTTCAGTCTGGGTCTCCATCGCCGCCGTATGGTCGGCGAGACAGCGCAGCGACGTCCGGGCCAAAGGCGGTATCTTGCCGTTCTCCGCACCGAGCATCTCTGCTGCCAAACCCGCGGCGCGATTGATGCCCGTGGCGGCGACAATGCCGAGCTCAGCGAGGTGGCCACGGAGCGTATTCACCAGCGCCGTGCGCTGCCCTACCAACAACTCACGAGAGCGGTGCATCATTAGCGCAGCCTGCTGCTCGGGCGTCTTGATCGGCACGGAGTGCATGTTGGGCCGCGTGACCGCCTCGCAGATCGCCTCCGCATCGGCGGCGTCTGTCTTGCCGCGCTTGACTTAGGCCTCCAGGTAGGTGGGCGGTAGCAGCTTGACTTCATGTCGGAGCCCGGAGATCTCACGGGCCCAGTGATGCCTGTGCCGCACGCTTCGATACCCACCAGTGCCTTTGGTTGCGCCTCGAAGAAGCGGAGGACCTCGCCGCGGCTGAGCTTGCGACGCAGCACGACCTGGCCGGCGGCGTCGACCCCATGCACCTGGAAGAAGTTCTTGGCGATATCTAGGCCAATAGTGACCTGAACGATCTTTACGATAATCTTCATGGTGGAAGGCTCCTTTCGCTCGATGCCTGCGACAGCCCCGAGCTTCGCACAGGATGCCGCTGGGGCCGTCCATCACATCATTATTGCGCGCCGGAAGTGCTGGATTTCTGCCGCGCCCAGGGCCTGCAGTTCATTCTCGGCCTGGCCACCAGCAGCACACTGCGCGCACGCGTCGTCGCGCTGGAGCACAGCACCGCGGCCCGACACGCCAGCAGTGCCGCGGACAGCAAGCTTCGGCGCTACAAGGAGTTCCTCGATGGCGCGGCGAGTTGGAGCCGCGTCGAGCGCATCATCGCCCGCGTCGAGGCCAGCGCCCAGGGCACCGACACGCGCTTTGTCGTCACCAACATCACCGGCGTCAGCGCCCGCACGCTTTACGAGGATCTCTACTGCCGCCGCGGCCAAGCCGAAAACCATATCAAATCCTGGAAGACTCACCTGGCTGCCGATCGCACGTCGTGCTGCCGCGCCGCCGCAAACCAGTTGCGCATGATGCTGCACACCGGCGCCTACTGGCTGCTGTGGTCGCCCACCCGGCCGGGGGGGCGAGCCGAGCCAGGCGGCATCCTCGGCGGCGCCGGCGGCGCTGCTGTTGGCCAGCGCCAGCCGGGGCGAGCCGGCCATGGCGCGCCAGGCCAGCGGGTTGCGGGCGCGGTATCGGCTGGCATGGGTGACGCGCAGCACCTTCGGTACCCCCGCCAGCAGCGCGGCGAACCGCCGGCCAGGGCGCTGTTGTCGTGCCAAAGATGCACCACGCGCGGCCGCAGCCGGCGGAAGGCGGCGTGCAGCAACAGGATCTCGGTGGCCAGGCCAGGCCGAGCAGCTCCACTAGATCC
Source organism: Acetobacteraceae bacterium (assembly GCA_947455205.1). Classification (GTDB taxonomy): domain Bacteria; phylum Pseudomonadota; class Alphaproteobacteria; order Acetobacterales; family Acetobacteraceae; genus CAIMOR01. Next base: position 25,530 of record CANGNF010000002.1, read on the forward strand.
TGCGCCTCGGCACCGAGGCCGCTCGCCTCGCGCGGCGGCGCGTCCTGGCCGCTGAGGTCGATGACGCTGGCGCCCGTCGCGCGCACCGCGGCCAGGTGCAGCCGGCGCTCGGGGTGCTCGGTCAGGCGGGTGCAGAGCAGGTGCAGCGGGCGGCTGCCGTCCAGCCGTACCACCAGCCCGGCCAGCGTGCCGGTGATGGGCCGGCCGGCGCCGCCGGAGCCCAGCCCGTCGTGCACCAGCACGATCGGGCCGGCAGCCCAATCCGCGCATTCCGGTTGCGCCGCCGCCAGCGCTCCGAGCGGGCGGAGCAGGGTGGTGGTGAACTCCTCCCCGTCCGGGCGCGGCAGCCGGGCGACGACCTCCCGCAGGGCAAGGTGGCGCTGCCAAGCGGCCAGCCGGCCCGGCGGCGGCGCGGCCTGCCCGAGCAGCCGGTCCGCCAGCGCGTTGGCGCCATGGCGTTGCGCCAGGCGGGCGGCGCGCAACGCCTCCTCGGCGCCGAGCGCCACAGGAGCGGCGCCGGAAGTGGGCGCCAGGGCTTCCAGCCGGGCCAGGATCTCGGCAGGGGGCAGGCCGCGCTGGCCAGCCTCGGCCAGCCGCAGCCAGTCGCCGGGCCGGTCGTGGAACAGCTGCCCTGCGCGGCGGAACACGCCGGCGGCGTAGTCGGCCTCGGCCCGCTCGCGGGAGGGGCGCAATAGCTCCCGCCGGGCCCAGCCCTGGCGCCGATGCGTGGCCAGCGCCTGTTCCGCAAGCGCCCGGGCGGCGGCATCCTCGCCACGCGCCAGCAGCAGCTGCAGCCCGGCGCGCAGGGCCAGGTTGGGCGGCGCGGCGGACGCGGCGCGGGCCGGCTCCAGCAGCGCCGTGGCCTCGGCCAGCCGGCCGCAGCCCAGCAGCAGCAGGCCACCGCGCAGCGCCACTTCCAGCGCCACCGCATCCGGCCGCGGCGGCGGCCCGGCGGCCAGCGCGGCGGCGAAGCGGACCAGCAGCGCCTCGGGCGCCAGCCGGTGGCGCAGCAGCCGCAGCAGCAGCAGCGAGGCCCGGTCGAAGCCGGCGGCGGGGCCGACCAGCGGCTCCAGCGCCGCCAGCGCCTCCTCCTCCCGGCTCAGCCGCAGCAGGTATTCGGCGTGGTCCAGCCGCAGCGCGCCGTCATGTGGCCAGGCGGCCAGGGCGGTGGCCCAGGCGGCGTCGGCGGCTTCGGGCGGCCCCAGCAGGGCTAGGCAGCGGGCCTGTTCATGCAGCAGCCCCAGCGAATCCGGCTGCGCCGCCAGCCCCTCGCACGCCGCCTCCAGCGCGGCGGCGACGTGATGGCCCAGGCGCAGTGCCTGCACCAGGTGGCCCGTGGCATCGGCATCGCAGGGGCGCAGGTGCAGCAGGCGCCGCCAGCCCCACGCCGCGTCCGCTCAGCGCTGGCTGCGATGCAGCGCCATCGACAGCTCGGCCAGCGGTTCTGGCGCCTGCGGACTGGCCTGGGCCAGCGCGCGCAGCGCCGGCACCGCTTAGGCATGGCCGTTGCGCGCCAGCAGCGCCCGCGCCAGCGCCGCCTGGTTGCCCAGTTCCTCCGGCTCCAACCGCACCATGACGTGCAGCAGCGCCAGCGCGGCATCCGGCGCGGCGGCGGGCAGGTTGTGACGCAGCCAGTCGTGCCGTTGCCGCATGGGCAGCGCGCCCAGCAGCCGGGCGGCCAGGGCCAGGGTGAAAGGGCGTTCCGGCCGCAGCGCCAGCGCGCGCAACAGCGCCTCCAGCGCCGGGCCATGGCGGCCCCGCTGGCCCTGCAGCTCCGCCAGCCTGGCCCAGCCCTCGAATTCGCCGGGCGCCAGCGCCAGCACGCCGCGCCAGGCGGCGATGGCGGCGGCCGGGTCCAGCCCGGCCTCGGCCCGCGCCAGTACCATCAACGGCCGATGGTCACGCGGCAGCAGCCGGGCGGCCAAGCGGGCGGCCTCGACCGGCACCTGGGCGAAGTACAGCGCTTCCGCCAGGCGCAGCTGGCATTCGGCATCGGCCGGGCGTTGCCGGGCGAGCGGCTGCCACAGCGCCACCGCGGCCGGCCAGTCGCGCATCTCCGTCGCTTCCACTGCCGCGGCGTGCTCCGCCACGGGACCGGCGGGCGCCAGGATCTCGTTCATGCCAGCGGCAGGCGGCAGCGGCTGCGAAATCGGGCGGCGGCGCGCGGCATGCCTGCGGGTTGGTCGATCGCCAGCACGCCAGGGGCCATGCTCATTGGCGCGCCTTGATACCAAGCGCCAGCGCGGATGACAAACAAATGTACCGGTGCCGCGGCGCGCTCAGGCAGCGTGGTAGGCGCGGTACCAGCGGACGAAGGCGGCCACGCCCTCGTCCACGCGCACCTTGGGGCGGAAGCCGGTGAGGGCATGCAGAAGCGTGGTGTCGGCGAAGGTGTCGGTGACCTCGCCCGGCTGCATCGGCATGTAGTTGCGCACGGCCGGGCGGCCGACGCAGCGCTCGATCTCGGCGATGAAATCCAGCAGCTGCACCGGCTCGCCCAGGCCGATGTTGACCAGGCGGAAGGGCGCGGCGGGGCTGAGCGTGTCGCAGGCGCCGACCGGCTGGCCCTGCACCGGCACGGCGGCGGAGAGGCGCAGGATGCCCTCCACCAGGTCGTCCACGAAGGTGAAGTCCCGCCGCATGTTGCCGTTGTTGTAGATGTCCATGGTGCGGCCATGGGTGATGGCGTCGGTGAACTTCCAGGGCGCCATGTCCGGCCGGCCCCAGGGGCCGTAGACGGTGAAGAAGCGGAAGGCGGTGACCGGCTGGTTCCACAGGTGGCTGTAGGCATGCGCCATCAGCTCCGACGCCGTCTTGGTGGCGGCGTAGATGGTCAGCGGCGTCACCGCCGGGTCCTGCTCCTGGAACGGCATCTTGGTGTTGGCGCCGTAGGCCGAACTGGTGGAGGCCAGCATCAGGTGCCGCACGGGGTAGCGGCGCACCAGCTCCAGCAGGTTGAAGCTGCCGACGACGTTGCTCTGCACGTAGCTTTCCGGGTGTTCAAGCGCGTAGCGCACGCCGGCCTGGGCGGCCAGGTGGAACACCATCTCCGGCCGCTCGGCGGCGAAGACCGCCTCGGTGGCGGGCATGTCGGCGAGGTTCAGCACGTAGGGGCGGAAGTTGGGGCTTTCCCCCAAAATCGCGTGGCGGCGCTGCTTCAGGGCCACGTCGTAATAGGGCACCATGGCGTCGATGCCGGCGACCTCGTGGCCTTCCGCCAACAGCCGGCGCGCCAGGTGGAACCCGATGAACCCAGCCGTGCCGGTGACGAGGATCTTCATGCTGGTGCCGCCTGTTGCGCCGCCGGTTCTAGGGGCAGGGTGCGGGGCTGTCCACAAGGGCAGGGCCGCGCCGCTGCGGCAGGGGAAGGGTTGATGGACAAGTTCATGGCACTGACCGTCTTCGCCCGCGTGGTGGAGCATGGCGGCTTCACCGCGGCGGCGAGCAAGCTGGGCCTGTCGCCCTCGGCGGTGACCAAGACCATCGCGCGGTTGGAGGACGAGGTCGGCACCCAGCTGTTCAACCGCACCACCCGGCGGCTGCGCACCACCGACTACGGGCAGGAGTTCTACGAACGCTGCGTCCACATCCTGGCCGACCTGGAGGATGCGGAAGCGACGCTGAAGCGCGGCAGCGTGGTGTCCCGCGGGCGGGTGCGCGCCGTGGTGCCGCTGAGCTTCGGCCGGGTGACGCTGATGCCGGAGCTGCCGGCCTTCTTCGAGCGCTATCCGGAGATTTCGCTGGAACTGCATTTCAGCGATGGCAGCGTGGACCTGATCGCCGAGGGCTTCGACCTGGCGGTGCGGACCGGCAACTTCACGGATTCGCGGCTGACCACGCGGCTGCTGACGCGCGGCACGCAGGTGACGGTGGCGGCGCCGCGCTACCTGGACCGCTATGGGGAGCCGGCGACGCCGCAGGAGCTGCACCGGCACAACTGCCTGATCAGCCGCTTCGGCCCGGAATGGAGTTTTCGCGGCGAGGACGGCAGGCCCTTCACGCTGCGGGTGCATGGCAACGCGGTGATCAACAGCGGCGACGCGCTGCGCGAGGCGGCGGTGGCCGGCACCGGCGTGGCCCAGGGCACCTGGTGGCTGTACCGCAAGGACCTGGAGCGCGGCGATGTCCGCGCGATTTTGCGGGAGTGGGAGGTGGAAGGCGCGCCGGTCTCGGTGCTGTATCCGCCGCAGCGGCATTTGCCGGCCAAGCTGCGCGCCTTCATCGACTTTTTGGTGCAGATCACCCGGACGGGGTGAGCGCCCGGCCTACTTTTCCCAGGGAATCGGCACGCCGCCGGGCGCCGGAATCTGGAAGGTGTTCAGCTGCATCGCCAGCAGGCTGTAGTAGCCGACCAGGCCGGTCAGCTCCACCGCGCCCTTGTTGCCGAACAGCCCCTGCACGGCCGCGAAGGTGGCGTCCGGCACCTTGCCTTCGCGCAGCAGCACGCGGACGAAGTCATGCACGATGCGGTCGGCATCCTCCGTGAAGGGCGGCGTCTGGCCCTGGCCGATGGCGTCGATGACCGCCTGCGGCACGCCCTGCTTGGCCGCGATGGGCGCGTGCGCGTGCCACTCGATGGAGGCCTTCCAGTGCTGGCCGACGCAGAGGATGGCCAGCTCGCGCAGCCGCATCGGCACGCTGCATTCATAGCGGATGAAGACGCCCAGCTGCTCGACCCGGGCGCAGAGTTCCGGGCTGGTCAGCAGCGCCTTGAACGGGCCGCCGACGCCACCGCGCGCGCCCGAGGCGATGCGGTCGTAGGCCACCTTCTGGGCGTCGTCCAACTGGTCGTAGCTGATCTCTGGCAGGCGCATGTTTCTCTCCCTTGGGTGGCGTTGCGGCGGGCGCAATTGCAAACGGCCCGCAGCTTGCGCCACGGGCCGTGCGCGTACAATGCGGCCGGCGTTATTCGGCGGCCGTGGCTGCGGACATTACTCCGCAGCCACGGCTGCGGACACTATTCCGCCGCCACGGCCACCGGGTCGTTCTCGAAGGCCGACATCACTTCCTGCTTGAAGGCGCGCAGCCCGGCGACCGTCGCGGTCGGGTCGGCCATCAGGATGTTCTCGATGCCGCCGGCCTGGAGCTTGCGCAGCCGGGCGATGATCTCGGCCGGCGTGCCCAGCAGCGGGGCGTCGTCTTCCTCGATGCTCTTCGGGCGCTCACCCTTGGCCAGATCGCCGATGACGCTGACCACGCGCTTGCGGGTGGCGATGGCGGCGTCGCGCTCGGCCTCGGTGTGGAACATCTGCAGCGCGCGGGTCACGCCGACCATCATCGGGTTGTAGGGGCGGCCGACCTTGGCGCATTCGTCGCGGAAGATCGCGGTCCGCTCGATGATCTGCTTCACGCTGGCCAACTGGTCGAACAGCACGTTGTAGCCCTCGCGCGCGGCGCGGCGGATGCTCGGCTCGCTGCCGGCGGCCAGCCAGAAGGGCGGGTGCGGGCGGGTCAGCGGCTCCGGCTCGACCACTACGTTCTCCAGGTTCCAGAGCTTGCCGTGGTGGCTCCAGCGGCCCTCGGTGGTCCAGGCCTTGCGGATGATCTCGATGGCCTCGTCGAAGCGCTCGCTGGCTTCCTCGATGGGGATGCAGAAGCCCTCGAACTCGCCCTTGCGGTAGCCCTTGCCGACGCCGAAGTCGAAGCGGCCGCCGCTGAGCAGGTCCAGCGTCGCCGCCTGTTCCGCCACCAGCACCGGGTTGTGCCAGGGCATGACGACCACGCCGGTGCCCAGGCGGATGCGCGAGGTCTTGGCGGCCAGGTAGGCCAGCAGCGTCATCGACGCCGAGACCTGGCCCTGGCCGGTGAAGTGGTGCTCCACCATGAACAGGCTGTGGTAGCCCAGGCGGTCGGCCTCGCAGATGTAGTCGATGTAGTCCTGGTAGCCGTGGCTGTCGCTGACATCGCCGGTGCCGCGCTTGGTGCGGGCGCCTCCGAACAAACCAAACCGCATGTGACGGCTCCCTTGGACCCGGGTTGAACTTGGCCCGCATGGTGCGGCCGGCGGCGCGTGGAAAGAAAGGCCGAAATCGGCAAATCAGCCGTGCCGAACTGTCCGAAATGGCCGCACAGCCGATTTAAGCGGCAAACGCCGCTCGCGACGGTCAATTTAAGCCAAAAAGGAAAAGGTGTTTTGCGCCTGGGGGCCATGACGCCAGCGGCGAGGCAGGCTCATGCTGCCAGCTACGAAAAATACAAGTGGGGGGACTACGACCGGATGCCAGATCCGTCAGCCATCCTGAACGCGGTGGTGGCAGGTGTGCTGCTGGGCGGCTTCTATGCCGCGGTCGCGCTCGGCATCGCCATCGCCTTCGGCATGCTGGACATCCCGAACCTGTCGCACCCCGCCTTCGTGGTCATGGGCGCCTTCGCCACCTGGGTGCTGAACAGCACCTTCGGCATCGACCCGGTGCTGTCGGGCCTGCTGATGGCGGGGCCGTTCTTCGTGCTCGGCGTGCTGCTGTACAAGCTGTACCACGCCTGCTTCGAGAGCCGCGGCGAGGCGCCGCTGCAGGGCCTGGCCTTCTTCTTCGGCATCCTGTTCATCACCGAGGTGGTGCTGGTGCTGACCGCCGGCGCCGACTACCGCAGCGTGCAGGCGGACTACATCGGCGTCAGCCTCAACATCGGCAGCCTGACGCTGCCGCTGCGGATGGTGGTGCCCTTCGTCGTCTCCATCGGCATGCTGCTGGGGTTGCAGCAGTTCCTGACCCGCAGCTTCACCGGGCGGGCGATCCTCGCGGTCTCCCAGGACAAGCTGGCGTTGCAGCTGATGGGCGTGTCGCCGACGCGGATCAAGGCGCTGGCCTTCGGCATCTCCATCGCCACCGCGGCCGTCGCCGGCTCGCTGCTGATCATCATCCAGCCGGTGGAGCCTTCCATCGGGCGGGACTTCATCGGCCGCGCCTTCGCCGCTGTCGTGCTGGGCGGCATGGGCAGCTTCTGGGGGATGCTGATCGCCAGCATCATCCTCGGCATCACCGAGAGCATCGTCTCCGACATGTGGAACCCCAGCTGGGCGCCGGCCATCGCGTTTGGCTTTTTGCTGCCGACGCTGGCCTTCCGCTCCGGCGGGTTGCTGGGGCGCAAGCTGTGAGCAACCTGCGCTTCTGGGCCTCGGGCCTGCTGCTGGTGCTGGTGGGCTGGCTGCTAGGCCGCCTGGTCAGCAACGAATACGCCTTCTTCGCCGGCTATTCGGTGCTGCAATACATCCTGCTGGCGACCGCCTGGAACATCCTGGGCGGCTATGCGGGCTATGTGAACTTCGGCACCGCGGCGTTCTTCGCGCTGGGCGCCTATGTCAGCGTGGCGCTGAACAAGCTGTACGCGCCGCCGCTGCCGGTGCTGATCGTGGCCGGCGGCGTGGCTTCCGGCCTGGTCGGGCTGCTGATGGGGTCGCTGACGCTGAAGCTGCGCGGCGTGTTCTTCTCCATCGCCACGCTGGCGCTGGCCATCGTTTCCCAGGCGGTCATCACCAACTGGGAGTTCGTCGGCGGCGCATCCGGCGCCTATGTGCTGCGGCCACGGCAGGGCCCACTGGGCGGCAGCTATATCGAGTACCTGTTCTACACCATGCTGGTCATGGCGGTGGCCGCCGTGGCGCTGGCGCGGACCATCGAGCGCTCGCGCTTCGGCTACGGCCTGGCGGCCATTCGTGACGACGAGGCGGCGGCGGAGGCCAGCGGTGTGCCGACGTTGAAGTTGAAGCTGCTGGCGACGGTGGCGTCGGGCACGCTGATGGGCATGGCCGGGGCGCCGCTGCCCTTCTACGTGGCCTACCTGGACCCGCCTTCCGCCTTCAACCTGGCCTATGCGGTCAACACCATCGCCATGCCGCTGGTCGGCGGCACCGGCACCTGGATAGGGCCCGTGTTGGGCGCGATTTTGCTGACGGTTGTGCAGGAGACGGCGATGGTGACCATCTCCTCCGCCGCCAATCTGCTGATCGTGGGCCTGCTGATGGTCGGCTTCATCACCCTGGCGCCGAACGGCATCGTCGGCATGGTCCGCAAGATCCGGGAGGGCCGGCGATGAGCGATGCCTTGCTGGTGGTGGAGGGCCTGACCAAGCGGTTCGGCGGCTTCACCGCGCTGAGTGATATTTCGCTCAGCATCCAGCCCGGCGAAAGGCTGGGGCTGATCGGGCCGAATGGCTCGGGCAAGAGCACCTTCACCAACTGCATCAGCGGTACGCTGCCGATTGATGCCGGCAGCGTGACGCTGGATGGGCGCCGGCTGGACGGCCTGCCGCCGCACCAGCGCACGCGGTTGGGGCTGGCGCGCAGCTTCCAGCTGCCGCGGCCCTTCGGCAGCCTGACGGTGGCGGAAAACCTGCGGGTGCCGATGCTGTATGCCGGCCGCGGCGGCACGGATACCGAGGCCGAGTTGCTGGAGATGGTCGGCCTGGGTGGCAAGGCGCTTCAGCGGCCTGGTGACCTGACCCAGGTAGAAATGCGCAAGCTGGAACTGGCCCGCGCCATGGCCGCCAGCCCGCGCCTGCTGGTGGCGGATGAGGCGATGGCCGGCCTCTCGAATTCGGAGGTGGATGAGATCCTGGCGCTGCTGCTGCGGCTGAACGCGCAGGGCGTCACCATCGTGCTGATCGAGCACATCATGCGCGCGGTCATGGCGTTCTCGCAGCGCCTGGTCTGCCTGGTGGCGGGGCGGAAGATCGCCGATGGCGACCCGCAGGACGTGATCCGCAACGACGACGTGCTGAAGGCCTATCTCGGTGAGTAGCATCACGATCAGCCATCTCGGCGCCGGCTACGGCAAGGTGCGGGTCATCCAGGACCTGAGCATGGAGGTGCGCAGCGGCGAGACCGTCGCGCTGCTGGGCACCAACGGCAACGGCAAGTCCACCCTGATAAAATGCGTCATGGGCCTGCTGACGCCGGCCGAGGGCAGCATCAAGGCCGAGATCGACGGCGTGACGCATGAGCTGGCGGGGATGAAGACCGAGGACATCGTCTCGCTCGGCATCGCGCTGGTGCCGGAAGGCCGGCGGCTGTTCCCGCGGCTGACGGTGGAGGAGAACCTGACCATCGGTGCCTTCCGCCGCGTGGCGCGCAAGGTGCTGCCGCGCAACATCGACTTCTGCTTCGAGGCCTTCCCGCGGCTGAAGGAACGCCGCACCCAGCTGGCCGGCAGCATGAGCGGCGGCGAGCAGCAGATGCTGGCCTTGGGCCGCGCCGTGATGAGCGAGCCGCGCATCCTGTTGATCGACGAACCCTCGGTGGGGTTGGCGCCCCTGCTGGTGAAGCGCACCATCGAGAAGATCGCGGAGTTGAAGCACGAGAAGCAGCTGACGGTGCTGATGGCGGAACAGAACTTCCACCAGGCCTTGCGGATTGCCGACCGTGGCTATGTGATCGTGCATGGCGAGATTGCCTTTGCCGGCAACTCGGCGGCCGAGCTGAACGAAAACGACCTCATCAAGAAGCTCTACATGGGCCTGTAAGGGAGAACGTCATGACGCAGAACATTGCGCGCCGCACCGTCTTCGCCACCGCGTTGGGGGGCGTTGCCGCCACCATGGTGCGGACGCCGCTGGCCTGGGGCGCGGACCCCATCACCATCGGCTGTTCCATGCCGCAGACCGGCGCGCTGGCCAGCAACGGCAAGGCCGTCCTGTTGACCATGCAGATCTGGGCCGAGGAGGTGAATGCGCGCGGCGGCATCATGGGCCGGCCGGTGCAGCTGGTGTACTACGACGACCAGTCCAACCCGGCGAATGTGCCGCGCATCTACACCAAGCTGCTGGACGTGGATAAGGTGGACCTCATCGTCACCAACGGCACCAACCTGACGGTGCCGGCCATGCCGATCGCGATGGAGCGCGGCAAGGTGGTGATGTGCATGTTCAGCCTCGCGATCAATGAGAAGTTCCGCTACGACCGGTTCTTCCAGACCATGCCCTACGGGCCGGATGGCAAGGCGGCGATCTCCGCCGGCTTCTTCGAGGTGGCGATGGGCATGGACCCCAAGCCGCGCACCGTGGCCCTCGTCGGCGCCGATGCCGAGTTCAGCAAGAACGCCGTCGCCGGCGCGCGCGAACAGGCGCGCAAGCACGGGCTGCGCGTGGTGTATGACCGGACCTATCCGCCGCCGACGGTGGATTTCGGCCCGATCATCCGCGGCATCGCGGCGACCAACCCGGACCTGGTCTATGTCGGCAGCTATCCGCTGGACACCACGGGCCTGATCCGCTCGGCGCGGGAGCTGAACTTCCGGCCCAAGCTGTTCGGCGGTGGCATGGTGGGCACGCAGAACGCCAGCCTGAAGGGCGACCTGGGCGAGATGCTGAACGACGTGGTCAGCTATGAGCTGTACTGCCCCTCGGCGGCCAACCACTTCCCGCGCGTGGCGCGCCTGCTGGAGAAGTACCAGCCGCTGGCGGCCAGCAACGGCGTGGACGCGCATGGCTACTACTCGCCGCCGTTCAGCTATTGCAGCATGGAGGTGCTGGAGCAGGCGGTGAAGGGCGTGGGTGGCCTGGACCAGGAGAAGCTGGCCAAGTACATCCATGCGACCAAGTTCGACACCATCGTCGGCGACATCAAGTTCGGCGCCGATGGCGAATGGACCGAGCCGCGCATGCTGACCGTGCAGTTCCGCGGCCTGAAGGGCCAGGGCATGGACCAGTTCAAGAACCCGTCGGCCGAGGTGATCCTGCACCCGCCGCAGTACCGCACCGGCCAGGTGCGCCACCCCATGGGCCCCGCGGCCCAGTAAGGAGAGAATGCCATGACCGCACAGGTCGCGATTGTTACCGGCGGCCTGCGCGGCCTTGGCAAGGCCATGGCGCTGGGGCTGCTGCGCACCGGCCGCAAGGTTGTGGCGGTGGGGCACATCGCCGAGGACATCCCCGAGGTGATGCAGGAGGCCGGCGATCTCTCCGGCAACCTGCATTGCCTGGCGCTGGACCTGCGCAAGCCCGCCGCCTGCGACCAGCTGGTGGCGGAGACGCAGGCGAAGTTCGGGGGCCTGGACATCCTGGTGAACAATGCCGGGCTGACCTTCACCTATACCGACCCGGACCGCTTCACCAACGGGCCGAAGAAGTTCTACGAGCTGACCGACGAGATCATCCAGAACACCATGGACACCAACTACATGGTGGCGGACCAGCTCGGGCGGCGGGTGGCGCCGATCATGCTGAGGCGCGGCTGGGGGCGGATCATCAACGTCACCACCAAGCTGAGCACGATGAACATGCTGGGCGCGATTCCGTATGGGTCGTCCAAGGCGGCGCTGGAGATGGCGACCGAGGTCTGGGCCAAGGAGCTGGCGGGCACGGGCGTGACGGTGAACATCGTCAACCCCGGCGCCGGCGCCAATACGCCGGGCATGGCGCAGACCATGCGCGACTGGTCCGCCCGCGGTGAGAAGCCGAAGCTGGTGGAGCCGGACGACATGGTGGCGCCGCTGCTGTTCGTCGTCTCCGCCGAAGCCGACAAGGTCAACGGCTATCGCTTCGACGCCAATACCTGGGTCGCCGACATCCCGCCCGCCGCCAGCGCGTTGCGCACCGGCCGCAAGGCGGGGTTCGAGCTCTATCCGATCAGCGACTGCTTCGCCTGATGCCGGCGCACCACTTCCAGCATGTGCTGATCCAGACCGCCGATATCGACGGCACGGTGGCTTGGTGGGAGCAGGTGATGGGCATGGAGCAGGGGCCGCACCCCGACTTCGGCTTTCCGGTGGTGTGGATGTACCTGGAAGGGCGGGATGTGCTGCACATCACCGCCGGCGGGGCGCAGGTTTCCGCCAACCGCGAAGCCTATCTGAAGCCGGAAAGCCGCGCGGTGCATGGCACCGGCGTGCTGGACCACGTGGCCTGGCACGCGACCGACCTGCCGGGCATGCTGGCGCGGCTGCGGGCGCACGGCGTCGCCTTCACCGCGCGGCAGACCAGCGATGGCGGGCTGTTCCAGGTCTTCATGCTGGACCCCAATGGCGTGCGGGTGGAACTGAACTTCCCCGGCGAGGAAGCGACGCGGCATGGCATCAAGCCCGACCTGCGCGCCAGCGACCTGCCACGCTAGATGACCGCAATTGCCGGGCGGGCGCCGCCGCGCCCCCGGCCTGACCGACACGGGTTGCGGGCGCCACGTGACGCTCGGGCCCTTCTGCCTATCTGATGAAGGAGAGACCGATGGACTGGAACCCGAAGCCGCTGAACCCGGCCGATGTCACCGTGCAGCGCCGCGGCAAGGGGGCGCCGCTGGTGCTGATCCATTGCCTGGGGATGGACTGGCACTTCTGGGACGTGCTGGAGCCGCTGACCGACAGCTATGAACTGATCACCTACAGCCTGCCCGGCCACCACGACACCAGGCTGCCCGCCGGCCAGTACGGCGCCGAGGAGCTGACCGTGCAGCTGAAGGCGCTGCTGGACCGGGAAGGGATCAGCAAGGCGAGCTTCGCCGGCATCTCCATGGGCGGGTCCATGGTGCAGCACTTCGCCGGCACGCATCCGGAAATGGTGGACAAGGCGCTGCTGTGCGACTGCACCCCGCGCTACAACGACGAGAGCCGCGCCAACTGGCCGGTGCGCGCCGCCGCCGCCCGCGCCAATGGCGTGGCCAGCCTGATCCCGACGCTGGAGAAGGTGTTCTTCACCCCGGCCTCCCTGGCCGAGAACGGGCCGAATGTGCGCTACGTGAAGGAAACCTGGGCGGCCTGTTCCGCCGAGGGCTATGCGCTGGCCTGCGAGATGCTGGGCATGGTGGATGCGCGCGAGCAGGCCAAGAAGATGACCATGCCGACGCTGGTGGTGCTGGGCAGCAACGAGGGCCAGCCCTTCAAGGACGCCGCGGTGTGGATGGCCGACAACATCCCGGGCTGCAAGGGCACCGTGGTGGTGCCGGAAGCCGGCCATGCCAGCGTGCGGGAACGCCCGGAATTCGCGATCAAGACCTTCCGCGAGTTCCTCGGCTGAGACCTCGATGGCCGGATCAAGTCCGGCCATGACGACGGCAGCGGTCTCCGGCAGAATGGGTGCGACCCCATTCCGCCGGAGCCACCGCGCATGACCCATTTCGGCCGCCAGGCCCCTGTTGCCGGCGTTGAGGCCGCGCAGATCGCCAGCGCCAAGCAGGTGCTGCCCGGCGGGGCGCTGGGCGGCAATGCGCTGCCGGAGAGTGCCCGCCTGGTCATCAGCCACGGCGCCGGCGGGCGGTTCTGGGATACCTCGGGCAACTGCTACATCGACTACGCGCTGGGCAGCGGGGCGATGCTGCTGGGCCATGCCCACCCGGCGATCCACCAGGCGGTGGCGGCGCAGGCGCTGCGCGGGGTGCATTTCTTCAATTACCTGAACGAGACGGCGCTGCAGCTGTGCGAGCGTCTGCAGCGGATCATCCCCTGCGCCGAGCGCATCCGCCTGACCACCACGGGCAGCGAGACCACCTTCCACGCCATCCGCTTGGCGCGCGCCTTCACCGGCAAGCCGAAGCTGCTGAAGTTCGAGGGCGGCTACCACGGCACGCATGACTACGCGCAGCTGGCCACCGCGCCGAAGCAGGTTGGCAATGACTACGCGCCGATCCCCGACACCGCCGGCATTCCCGACGTGGTGGCGGAGCTGATGCTGGTGGCGCCGTACAATGACCTGGACGCCGCGCGCCGCATCATCATGGCGCATAAGCATGAGCTGGCGGCGGTGATCGTGGAGCCGATCCAGCGCATCATCTCGCCGCAGCCGGGCTTCCTGGAAGGGCTGCGCGAGATCACGCGGGAAGCCGGCGTGGTGCTGATCTTCGACGAGGTCGTCACCGGCTTCCGCCACGGTCTCTCGGGCATGCAGGGGCGCACGGGGGTGACGCCGGACCTCGGCTGCTTCGCCAAGGTCATCGGCGGTGGGCTGCCGCTGGCCTTCGTGGCCGGGCGCGCCGACATCATGGACCAGGCCGACCCGGGGCAGAAGGGCACGGCGGGCTACGTGTACCAGAACGGCACCCTGCAGGGCTTTCCGCTGGGCTGCGCCGCGGCGCTGGCCACGCTGGACGTGCTGGAGGCGCCCGGCTTCTACGAGACGCTGGAAGCCCGCGCCGAGACGCTGAAGCGGGACATGCAGGCGATGCTGGACCGCCACAACATGGGCACGCTGGTGATCGGGCAGGGCGCCATGTGGAACTTCCACTGCGCCGAGCGCGCCCCGCGCAACTACCGCGACATCCTGGCCAGCGACACGGGCAAGCAGGGCGCCATCGACCGCGGGCTGCTGGCGGAGGGGATCTTCCTCATCCCCGGCACTCGGCGCTTCGTGTGCAGCGAACACACCGACGAGGACTTTGCTGCCACCGTGGCGGCGCTGGACCGGGTCTGCGCGACGCTCAGCGCCTGACCGGCCGAGGCGCCTGCGCCGTGGGGCACGAATCAGTCGCGCAGGTCACCGCGTAAGCGCGGGGTCGTCGCTGCGCAGCTCGTGCCGGAAGGTGACGCGGAAGCGACGGCTGCGCCACAGCAGCGCGTAGGGGATGGCGGCGCAGGCCAGGCTGGTGGCGAGTTCGCCCAGCATGCTGCCGCCCTCGGCGCCGAAGCCCGGCGGCAGCGGGCCCCAGGCGCGCAGCAGCAGGTCGGCCGCCACGTCCAGCGCGACCGACAGCGCCGAAAGCTCCAGCCAGGCGGCCAGGAAGTTGCGCGCCAGGCGGAACCACAGCACCGCGCCGACAATCCAGATCGCGCTGCCCAGGCCCAACAGCGCCAGCACCACCAGGCCGGCGGGCAGCAGCGACGGCGGCAGCGCCGCCACCTTCATGGCGTAGACCAGCGTGATCAGCGGCCCGCCGATGGCGAACAGCGCCGACAGCAGCGAGCCGACCCGCAGCCAGCCGCGCAGGCCGTACAGCGGATGCGCCTCCGCCACCTGCGCCGCCACCGGCACCCATGCGTGACCCAGCATCGGACGACTCCGCAACCGAACCAAACCCTACCACGGCGGGCTGGACAGCCGCAGCGCCGAAGCGGAACCTGCGGCCAAACCCCGGAGGACCCGCCATGCATCGCCGCACCCTGCTCGCCGGATTGGCCGCTCTGCCGGGCGTGGCGCGCGCGCAGGAATTCCCCTCCCGGCCCATCCGCATCATCGTGCCCTTCGCGCCGGGCGGCTCGGGCGACATCACCGCGCGGCTGGTGGCGCAGCATATCGAGCGGGCGACCGGGCAGGGGGCGGTGACGGACAATCGGCCGGGCGCCAATGGCATCATCGGCACCATGGCGGTAAAGACGGCGGCGCCGGACGGCTATACCGCGCTGCTGGCCACCACCAGCACGCACAACGCCAACCCCTTCCTGGTGAAGGATTTGCCCTACGACCCCGCGCGCGACTTCTCGGTGGTCAGCAGCTTCGGCTCCGCCGGCGGCTACCTGCTGGTGCCCGCGAACTCCCCCTGGCAGAGCCTGCCGCAGCTGGTGGCGGCGGCGAAGGCGGCGCCGGGCCAGGTGTTCTTCGGCCATTTCAACGCCACCAGCCTGGTGCCCGGCCTGCTGCTGAATGCCATGGCGGGCATCGAGATGCAGGCGGTGCCGTACCGCACGATCGGCGCGGCCTTCACCGACATGCTGGGCGGCCGGGTGCAGGTGATCTTCGTCGATCCCGCCGCGGCCGATGCCTTCCTGAAGGCCGGGCAGGTGCGGGCGCTGGCGCATACCCGCGCCGGGGCCTGGGCGGCGCGGCCGGGGCTGCCTTCCGTGGAAAGCTTCTACCCTGGCTTCGTGTTCTCCGGCTTCCTCGGCCTGGCGGTGCCGGCCGCCACGCCGCTTGCGGTGCAGCAGCGGCTGAACGCGCTGTGCAACGACGCGCTGATGAGCGAGCCGATGCATGGCCGGCTGCTGGAATTCGGTTTTACCCCGGCCCGCGTCACGCTGGCGGATTGCGAGACGCTGATGCGCGAGGAGCGCGACCGCTGGCGCCGGGTGACGCAGGTGGCCGGGGTGGTGCCGGAATAGCCTTCAGGCCAGGATCAGGTCGCTGGCCGAGAGCGCGGCGACGCCGGTGAGCTGGATGTTCAGCACGTCGCCCGGCGCCTCGCTGCGCACCAGGTGCAGCACCTGGTTGCCGGCGGTGAAGGTGACATCCTGGCCGAAGACATGATGGCCGAAGGCGGTCAGGTCGATATGGTCCTGGCCATGGGTGAAGTCCGCCACCACGTAGCCGGCGCCGGCATCCAGGCCGAAGACGAAGCTGTCGGCGCCCGCGCCGCCGGTGAGGCGATTGGCCCCGGCGCCGCCATCCAGCAGGTCGTCGCCATTGCTGCCCACCAGCACGTCGTTGCCGGCCTCGCCATACAGGCGGTCATTGCCGTTGCCGCCGTTCATGGCGTCGTTGCCGGCGCCGCCGTGCAGCAGGTCGTGGCCATTGCCGCCATTCATGCGGTCAGCCTTGGCGCTGCCCAGCATCAGGTCGTCGCCGCCCAGCAGGGCGTTCATCGCCTTGGCGGTGGAGGGGCGGAAGGCATGGAGCGCGTCGAGGAAGGCGGTGGCGTCGGTATTGGCATCCACATGCAGCAGCACGGGGTTCGGCAGCCCGTAGTCCACCTGTTCCCAGAACGCGATCTTCATCGGCCCGCCGATGGCACCGGTGAGGTAGACATTGGTCAGCGTGCCGTCGCTGTTCTGCGCCATGCACAGCACGTAGCGGCCGGAGATCCGCTCCACCACGGTGGCGGAGGAATCGTAGGTCGTGCTCCAGGCGGCATAGCGCGCGTTGCCGGGCTCGAAGCTGAAGGTGGACATGCGGCGAACTCCCGTTGTTGCGGGATGTCATACGCCGCCAACCTGACGGCAGCCTGAACGACGGCGGCTAGTCGAAGCTGGGCACCCCCAGCTCCGCATTGTGCTGGCCGATGGTCGGCGCGCGGGACCGGCCGGCGGGGCGCACGCCGTCGATGCTGATGGGCAGGCCGACCAGCTTCAGGCCCAGCTCCGGCGGCTCCACGAAGATGCCCATCGCCTCGGTCTGCGGGTCGGCGGCGACGCCGCGCAGGTCGTTGATCGGCGAGCACGGGATGTCCAGCGCCTCCAGCCGGCGCACCCATTCGGCGGTGGGCTGCTGGGCCAGCACGGCGGCAATCTCGGGGATCAGGGTCGGCTTGGCCTCGTAGCGGTCGGCGTTGGTGGGGTAGTTCTTCGACCATTCGGGGTGGCCCAGCTCCTTCGCCAGCTTGGCGAAGAGGCGGTCATTGGCGGCGGCGATGACGATCTCGCCGTCCAGCGTGTCGAAGGCTTGGAAAACGACCACGCGCGGGTTGCCGGTGCGGTGGCGCTCGGCCTGCTTGCCGGTCTTGTTGAAGGTGGCGAAGTGGACGGTCAGCCAGCCCATCGCGGTCTCGAACAGGGAGGCGTCGATGGTGGCGCCCTCGCCGGTCTGCGCGCGGCGGTACAGCGCACCGAGGCAGCCCAGCGCGGCCCAGACGCCGGTGCCCAGGTCCAGCACCTGGGCGCCGAAGCGCGACGGCTTTTCGCCGGCGCCGCCATTGACGCTGAACATGCCGGAGAAGGCCTGGATGACGGGCTCGTAGCCCGGGTTCAGCTTCATCGGGCCCTTGGCGCCGAAGGCCCAGAGGTTGGCATAGACCAGGCGCGGGTAGCGGGCGCGCAGCGTGGCGGCGTCCAGGCCCATCTTGTCCATGACGCCGGGGCGCAGGTTCTGCACCAGCACATCGTATTGGCCGATATGGTCGGCCAGCCAGGCCAGGGCCTTGGGGTTCTTCAGGTCCAGCGCGATGCTCTGCTTGCCGCGGTTCATGGTCTGGAAGGTGCAGGCGGCGCCCTCATGGAAGGGCGGGCCCCAGCCGCGGGCGTCGTCGCCTTCCGGCCGTTCCACCTTGACCACATGCGCGCCCAGCGTGCCCAGGATTTCGGCGGCGAAGGGGCCGGCCAGGTTCTGGCCGAGTTCGATGACGCGGATTCCGGCGAGGGGCAGCATGGGGACGTTCCAGTTCGTGCGTTGCCGCAAGCTTCGCCGCCATGCGGGCTTGGTGCAAGCCGCCGCCCGGCGGGCTGGGTCCAAGCTTGTCGCCGCCCGGCGCGGTGGCTAGGCTTGGGCGGTTGAACGAAGGGACGGAACGTGCGGAACGGCAGGCGCCATGTGCTGGCAGCCGCGGCGCTTTTGGCCGCGCCAAGCGTGCGCGCGCAGTCGCGCTTTCCCGACCGGCCCATCCGCATGATCGTGCCCTATTCGGCCGGCGGCTCCACCGACGCGCAGATGCGCGCGCTGTCGGAGGCGACGGCAAAGCGCCTGGGCCAGCCGGTGGTGGTGGAGAACCGCAGCGGCGGCGGCGGCATCATGGGCGCGCAGCTGCTGGCCAGCGGCACCAGGCCGGATGGCTATACCCTGGCGCAGATGCCGGTCAGCGTGTTCCGCCACCCCGCCATGTCGCCGCGCCCGGCCTTCGACCCGCTGGTGGACTTCACCTATGTCGCGCAGATCACCGGCTACCTGTACGGCGTGGTGGTGAAGGCGGATGCGCCCTGGGCCAACCTGGACGCCGCGCTGGCCTTCGCCCGCGCCAACCCCGGGGGGTTCAGCTACGCCACGACAGGCGTTGGCTCCTCTATGGATATGTGCCTGCAGGACATCGCGCGGAAGGCCGGGGTGGAGTTCACCCATGTGCCGTTCCGCGGCTCGGCGGAATCGCTGCAGGCACTGCTGGGGCGGCAGATCAGCGCGGTCGCCACCTCCTCCGACTGGGCGCGGATGGTGATGGATGGCAGCGTGCGGCTGCTGTTCACCTGCGGGCGGGAACGTGCCGCGCTGTTCCCCAGCGTGCCCACCTTGCAGGAACTCGGCTACGGCATCGTCACCACATCCCCCTATGGCGTGGCCGGGCCGCGCGGCATGCCGCCAGAGGTGGTGCGTGTGCTGGAGCAGGCCTTCCGCGAGGCGCTGGCCGACCCGGACTACGTCAGGGTGATCCAGCGCCTGGGCATGCAGGACGAATATCTCGATAGTGCCGCCTATACCGCTTCCGCCCACCGCCAGGTGGCCGAGGAGCGCGAGGTGGTCCGCCGCTTCAACCTCCGCCAGGGCTAGGCCCGAAGGAACGCAGATGACCGACATTGTGAAGTACGAGCAGGACGGCCACGTCGTCACGCTGACGCTGAACGACCCGGAGAACCGCAACCCCGTCTCCGACATGATCGACGAGCTTTGCGCCGCGATCGAGCGCATGGACCGCGACAACGATGTCCGCGTCGGCATCATCACCGGCGCCGGCCGGGCGTTCAGCTCGGGCGGCAACGTGAAGAAGATGGCGGACCGCAGCGGCGGCGGGCTGGCGCATCATTCCCCGGCGATGACGCGGGCCTATTACCGCCACGGCATCCAGCGCATCCCGATGACGATCGAGAAGGCCGAGGTGCCGTTGATCGCCGCGGTGAACGGCGCGGCGGTGGGCGCCGGCTGCGACCTGACCTGCATGTGCGACATCCGCATTGCCGGCGAGAGCGCGAAGTTCGCCGAGAGCTTCGTCAAGGTCGGCATCGTGCCCGGCGATGGCGGCGCCTTCCTGCTGCCGCGCGTGGTCGGCTTTGCCAAGGCGGCCGAGATGAGCCTGACCGGCGACATGCTGAGCGCGCAGGAAGCGCTGGCGTGTGGCCTCGTGAGCAAGGTGGTGCCGGATGACCAGCTGATGGCGGAGGCGCGCAAGATCGCCGACAAGATCGCCGCGAACTCGCCGCATGCGGTGCGGATGACCCGCCGGCTGCTGCGTGAGTCGCAGGGGCTGGGGCTGGCGGCGATCCTGGATCTCTCGGCCGCCTACCAGGCGCTGGCGCACAGCACGGACGACCACAAGGAAGCCCTGCTGGCGCAGCGCGAGAAGCGCGCCGGCGTGTTCAAGGGCCACTGAGATGGCCAGCGCCACCACGCGACGTGCCCTACTGGTCGCCGCGCTGGCGGCGCCGGCCATTGCCCGCGCGCAGGGCCGCAGCGTGCGTGTCGTCGTCGCCTATGGCGCCGGCGGCACCGCGGATGCGACCGCGCGCATCCTGTTCGCCCGGCTGAACGAGGTACTGGGGCAGAACTTCGTCATCGAGAACCGGCCGGGCGCGGCCGGCACGCTGGCCGCCGGCGCGGTGGCGCGGGCGACGCCGGATGGCACCACGCTGCTGCACGACGCGACCGCGCATTCGGTCAACCCGTCGCTGTTCGCGCGGCTGCCGTACGACACGCGGCGCGACTTCATGCCGGTGTTCCACGCCATGGTCACGCCCAGCACGCTGCTGGCCAACAACGCCTTCGCGCCGAAGAGCATTCCGGAGCTGGTGGCGCTGGCCAAGGCGCAGCCGGGCGGGATCGACTGCGGGTCGCCCGGCATCGGCAGCCTGCAGCACATGTCGCTGGAGCTGTTCAACCGGCTCGCGGGGACGCGGATCAACCACGTGCCGTACCGGGAAGTGGCGGCGGGGCGGACCGACATGGTGGCCGGGCGCATCCCGATCATGTTCAGCAATGTGCCGGGCAGCATGCTGTTCGTCGGCAATGGGCAGGCGCGCACCCTGGCGCATGGCGGCGCGGAGGCGGCCATCGACGTGCTGCCGGGCGTGCCCGCCATCAAGGCCAGCGTGCCGGGCTTCGAGAGCTACGAGTGGAACGGCGTGTTCGCGCCGGCCGGCACGCCGGCGGCCGAGGTGATGCGGCTGAACGACGGGCTGAACCGCGTGATCGCGGAGCCGGAGACGAAGGCGAAGATGGCCGCGATAGGCTGCCTCGTGCGGCCGAACACGCCGGAGCAATTCGCCGCCAGCCTGGACGCCGAGATCGAGAAATGGGGCCGGATCGTGCGCGACGGCAATATCAGGGTGGAATAGCGTCCGATGGCTGGAGCGCCGAATGGCGCGGAAGGCTAAATCGGCCGCTTGAAATGATGTCCGATGGCTGGAGCGCCGCATGGCGCGGAAGGCTGAATCGGCCGCTTCTTAGGGAAATGAACATGTCGGATCAGCCGTACAGCATCGACCGCAGCAGCAACTCCCGCCGCAAGGCGGTGGAGGAGTGGCTGTTCGGCCTCGACTTGGTCAGCGCGGAGGTGCGCGACAATATCGTCACCGCCTGGGTTTCCAGCTGGGCGTCCAGCCAGCATGAGCGGCTGGAGGACATGCCCTTCACCCACAGTGGTGCCTTCTATCCGCTGATGCAGCACGTGAACGAGGTGACGCGCGCCGGCGTGGACCTGGCGCGGCGCGCGGCGGCGGATTGGGGCAAGCCGCTGGACATGGACAAGCTGGTCTCCATCCTTATCCTGCACGACGTGGACAAGCCGCTGCTCTACGTGCGGGACGGCGAGAACCTGGTGACCTCCCAGCTGTACAAGGAGCTGCCGCATGGGGTCGTCGGCGCGATGCTGCTGAAGGAGCTGGGCTTCCCGCATGAGGTGGTCAGCGTGGTCGCCACCCACGCCACCAACGCGCCGTTCCATGCCAGCACGCATGAAGCATATGTGCTGCACTACGCCGACATGTTCGCCGCCGACCACGCCATGCTGGAGATGGGGCGGCAGCCCTTCTATCAGCGCAAGCATTAGGCAGGCTGCGTCCGGCCAAGGCGCCTGCGCCCAAGGCCGTGAATCGCTGGCCCGACTCCCCAAGCGTAAGCGTGGTCGCTTCTTTCGGAAGCGATCATGGTTTAGCTTGGGCCCAAGCATTCCCAGGGAACCCGACCATGCCTGACAACAACACGCCTTCCGTCGCCGACCGCGTCGCCGCCGGCTTCCAGGCCCGCTACGCCGGCGCCACCCCCACGCCGGCCGGTATCGCCAATGAAGTGCTGGCGACCATGCTGAACCACAAGACGGTCCGCCGCTACCTGCCGACCGCGCTGCCCGCCGGCACGCTGGAGATGCTGGTGGGCGCGGCCGCCTCGGCGCCGACCTCCTCCAACCTGCAGACCTGGTCGGTGCTGGCGGTGCAGGACAAGGCGCGCATCGCCAAGCTGGCGGAGCTGTCCAACAACCAGAAGTTCATCAACACCGCGCCGCTGTTCATGTGCTGGCTGGCGGACCTGTCGCGCCTCGGCCGCCTGGGCGAGACGCTGGGCACCGAGATGGAAGCGCTGCCCTACCTGGAGATGTACCAGACCGCCGCGCTCGACACCGCCTTCGCCGCGCAGAACGTGGTGGTCGCCGCGGAGTCGCTGGGCCTGGGCACCTGCTACATCGGCGGGCTGCGGACCAGCCCGGTGGAAGTCGCCGCCGTGCTGGGCCTGCCGAAGAACGTGGTGGCGGTGTATGGTCTGTGCGTCGGCTACCCCGACCCGGCGGCGGTGACGGAAGTGAAGCCGCGCCTGCCGCAGAACGTGGTGCTGCACCATGAGACGTATGACGCGGCGCTGGAGACCAAGGCCGTGCCGGAATACGACCAGGCGATGCTGGACTTCTCCAAGCGCAATGGCATGGGCGATGCGGACTGGTCGCAGCGGGCATTGTCCCGCGCCGGCAAGGTCGGCGGCATGAGCGGCCGTCACCAGATGACGGACTTCCTGAAGACGCTGGGCTTCGGCATCAAGTAGCGCTGGTGCCGCTGGGGTGAAGGCCCCGGCGGCGTGAGGCGGTTGCGCGCGCGGCAGGCGCTCGGCGCCGGGGCGAATACCCCCGGCGCCCCCTGCGGCTACTTCTCCGGGGTGCGGCCGCCGTGGCTCTGCTGGCCGCCCTTGCGGCCTGCCTCGCTCGCCTTGGCGCGGTCGTTGGCGAAGTTGCCGGGGTTGTTTTCCTTGCCCTGGTGCTGGCCACCGATGTGGCCGGCCTCCTTGGCCTTCTCGCGGTCGTTGGCGAAGTTGCCCGGGTTGCCCTTGCCACCACCGCTGCTGCTGCCACCAGTATTGGCCATTGTCCGTTTTCCCTGTGCTTGTTGTGCTGGCCCCCCGGCCAATCACCGTCCCGCCAGCGAGAACGCCCCGCGCGCCCGCGGTTTCCCATTCTTGTGCGAACGCGCTAGCGTTTTTGCGGTTGACGGAGGGAACAATGGCGCTTGCATCACCGGCTGAGATCCTGGCTTCGCTGTGGCGCCAGGCGGGGTTGCCGCCCACCGCCATGCCCGCGGTGGCGCTGACCGGCGCCGAGCCGGCGCTGCCTTCCTCCTTCCGTGTCGGCGCCGCGGCGCAGGCGACGGTCGCGGCCTCCGGCGCGGCGGCGGCGGCCATCTGGCAGCGGCGCAGCGGCCAGGCGCAGCAGGTGAGCGTGGAGATGCGCCACGCCGCGGTGGAGTTCCACAGCGAGCACTACCTGAAGCTGACCGGGCACCAGGCCGCCGACCCCTGGGACAGCATCGCCGGCACCTACACCTGCGGTGATGGCCGCGTCGTCCGGCTGCACACCAACTTTCCGCATCATCGCGCCGGCATCCTGAAGCTGCTGGGCTGCGAGGGCACGCGCCCGGCGGTGACCGCCGCGCTGGGCAAGTGGCAGGGCTTTGCCTTCGAGGACGCCGCCGCCGCGGCCGGCATGTGCGTGACCGCCATGCGGAGCTTCGCGGAGTGGGACGCGCATCCGCAGGGCCAGGCGGTGGCCGGGCTGCCGGTGCTGGAACTGGTGAAGATCGGCGACGCCCCGCCGACGCCGCTGCCCGCCGCCGGCAGCCGCCCGCTGGAGGGCGTGCGCGTGCTGGAATTGACCCGCGTCATCGCCGGGCCGGTCGGCGGGCGCACGCTGGCGGCGCATGGGGCGGAGGTGCTGCACATCAGCGCGCCGCACCTGCCGGCCTTCGACCACCTGAACGTGGACGTGAACCGCGGCAAGCGCAGCGCGCAGCTGGATCTGCGCGATGAAGCCGCGCGCGAGACGCTGCGGGCCCTGGCGGCACAGGCGGATGTCTTCGTGCAGGGCTATCGGCCCGGCGCCGTCGCCAGCCATGGCTTCACGCCGGAGGCGATGGCGGCGCTGCGGCCGGGCATCATCTGCACCTCGCTGAGCGCCTATGGCGGGGTCGGGCCGTGGGGTGACCGGCGCGGCTTCGACAGCCTGGTGCAGACCGCCAGCGGCTTCAACCATGCCGAGGCGCTGGCTGCCGGCGTGGCCCCGCCCAAGGTGCTGCCCTGCCAGGCGCTGGACCACGCCAGCGGCTTCTTGCTCGCCTTCGGCACCATGGCGGCGCTGCTGCGGCGGGCGGAGGAGGGCGGGTCCTGGCTGGTGAAGGTCTCGCTGGCCGGCACCGGCTGGTGGCTGCGCAACCTCGGCCGGCTGGAGAATGGCTTTGCCGCAGATGCGCCGGGCTTCGCGGATGTGCAGCCCTGGTGCGAGCGGACGCAGACCGGCTTCGGCGAACTGACCGCGCTGCGCGACGCCGCGGTGCTGAGCGCCACGCCGAGCCATTGGGCGCTGGGCTCGGTGCCGCTGGGCACCCATGCGGCGGCGTGGGCATAGGCCCACGCACGCCTGCGGCGGCTGCTACTCGTAGACCATGCTCAACGTCTCGGCGACCAGCGCCGGGCGGTCACTGCCCTCGACCTCCACGCTGGCTTCCATGGTCAGTTGGGCGCCGCCCGGCTTCGGCTCAACATGCTTCAGCGTCAGGTGGCCGCGCACCCGGCTGCCGGCCGGCACCGGCGCGGTGAAGCGCACCTTGTTGCTGCCGTAGTTCACGCCGCGGCTGCGCTTCTTCACCCGGAAGATGCTCTGGTTCAGCTTGGGCAGCAGGCTCAGCGTCAGGTAGCCATGGGCGATGGTCTTACCGTTCGGCATTTCCTTCTTCGCGCGCTCGACATCGATGTGGATCCACTGGTGGTCGCCGGTGGCCTCGGCGAACTTGTCGATCATGGCCTGGTCCACCAGCAGCCATTCGCCATGGCCCAGCTTCTTGCCGACATAGGCCTTCAGCGCCTCGATATCCTCGACTTCAAGCATTGCGTTCCCTCCTGCATGCGGAGCCTGACCGCCCAAGGCATGATGCCGCAGGGCGTGAACCAGCCTCCCTCGTTCCGCGGAATTGCTGGCATATCGGCGGCGGCTTGGCCAGCGGGGCGGGCGGGTGTATCCGCGACGGAGCATGCGCTTTCACCCCGCTCCTGGCCGGCTCGACGCCGGCCGCCGTGTCTATGCCATCGGCGATGTGCATGGCTGCGACCGCCAACTGGCCGAACTGCACGCCCTGGTCGCCGCCGACCTGAAGCAGCGCCCGTGCAAGCTGGTGACGCTGGTGCATATCGGCGACTACGTGGACCGCGGGCCGGACAGCGCCGGCGTGGTGCGGCGCCTGATGCAGGGCAGCCCGGCGCGCGGCCTCAACGTGGTCAACCTGATGGGCAACCATGAGCGCACCATGCTGGACGCGCTGTCCGGCCAGCGCGCGGCGGCGACGGACTGGCTGTACTCGGGTGGCCGCCAGGCGCTGGAGAGCTGGGGGATCGACGCCGATGCCCGCCCGCCCGCCGAATGGGCGGAGGCGATCCCTGCCACGGAGCAGCACTTCATCGCCAAGCTGGCGCTGTGCCATGAGGAGGGCGGCTACTTCTTCGCCCATGCCGGCGTGCGCCCGGGGGTGCCGCTGTACGAA
The DNA here is from genome assembly GCA_947455205.1 of Acetobacteraceae bacterium. Lineage (GTDB taxonomy): Bacteria > Pseudomonadota > Alphaproteobacteria > Acetobacterales > Acetobacteraceae > CAIMOR01. The sequence continues at coordinate 51,020 of CANGNF010000002.1, forward strand.
CAGGCCGCCGAGGACCTGCTGCGGATCCGCCACGCCTTCCTAACCTCCGAGGCGGAGCATGGCGCCGTGGTGGTGCATGGCCACACGCCGGTGCGGCATGGGCCGGAGGTCTACGCCAACCGCATCAACATCGACACCGGTGCGGTCTTCGGGCGGGAGCTGACCTGCCTGGTGCTGGAAGAGGATCGCCTGGCCTTCATGCAGGCCTGACCCGCTTCAGCCCAGCGCGACGTACATCACCCAGGCCAGCAGCGCGGTGCCACCGATGACGATGGCGCCGCTGCCCAGGAAGGCCAGCACATCGCTGGCGCGGCTTTCGCCTTCCTCCGGATGCGCCACGCCGCGGTGGACGCGGGGCGGCGGCATCTCGCCCAGGTGGGACTGGTAGGTGGTTTGGCGAGGGGGTGAGGCCATGGTTCATGCCTCCGGCGGAAAGGGCGCTGGGGCGTGAACGCGGCAACACGGCCGGCGACGCAGCCGGGCCGTTGAAAAGGCTGAAGGCCCAGAAATGGCAAAACCGCGGACCACGGGAAACCCGTGCCGCGGCTGCCATTCAGTCCGTAACGCCGCCCCGGTGGGGGCGGCAGCGCGGGCTCAGAAGCCTTCACGCTCCAGGCGCTTGCGCTCCACCTTGCGGGCGCGACGAACGGCCTCGGCGGCCTCGCGGGCGCGGCGCTCGGAGGGCTTCTCGTAGTGCCGGCGGAGCTTCATCTCCCGGAACACGCCTTCGCGCTGCAGCTTCTTCTTGAGCGCCTTCAGCGCCTGGTCAATGTTGTTGTCACGAACGACGACTTGCACGCGGCACAACCTCCTGCGGCCCTTTGGCCATGGGGTGGGATAAATAGGGCAACACGCCAGACGAGGGCACGGCCAAGGGCTGTAAAGCCCCTCGCCAAACCCCCGATCCAGCGCGAATGGGAACCTCTTAGCATGATTCGCTCGCGCGCCGGAAGCCCTCGCGGAAAGGCAGTTCCGCACTTACCTTGAGGGCATGGCGATCCTCAAGATAGCCCGCATGGGCCACCCGGTGCTGCTGCGGCAGGCCGAGCATATCCCCGACCCGACCCTGCCGGAGCTGCGCCGCTTGGTGCGCGACATGGCCGAGACCATGCTGGATGCCGGCGGCATCGGCCTGGCTGCGCCGCAGGTGCACCTGCCGCTGCGCCTGTTCATCTGGCGCAACGGGGATGAGGTGGCGGCGCTGTTCAACCCGGTGCTGGCCCCGCTGGGGGAGGAGATGGAGACCGCCTGGGAGGGCTGCCTTTCCATCCCCGGCCTGCGCGGCGCCGTCACCAGGCCCAGCCGCATCACCTTCACTGGCCTGGATGCCGAGGGCGAGCCGGTGGAGGGCGAGGCCGAGGGCATCGCCGCCCGGGTGATGCAGCACGAGACGGACCACCTGAACGGTGTGCTCTACCCGATGCGGATGACCGATCTCAGCCGCTTCGGCTTTGTCGAGGAACTGGCCCGCGTGCAGGAGCAGAAGCGATGAGCGACGCCGCGATTTGCGCCATGCTGCCGATTGCGGCCCGGCAGGGCTGGACCTGGTCCACGCTGCGCGCCGGCATGGCCGCCGCCGGGGAGGACCCGGCCCTGGCGGAAAGCGCCTTTCCGGGCGGCCCGGTCCAGGCAATTGCGGCGTGGAGCGAACTGGCCGACGGCGCCATGCTGGCCGCGGCCGGGGATGTCTCCGCCTTGCGGGTGCCGGCCCGGGTGCGGCGGCTTGTGGAGTTGCGGCTGCACCAAGTGGCGCCGCACAAGCCGGCGCTGCGGGTGGCGCTGGCGCACCTGGCGCTGCCGTGGAATGCCGGGCTGGCGCTGCGTCTGGCGGCGCGCACCACGGATGCGATGTGGCGCGGCGCCGGCGATCGCTCGGCCGATTTCTCCTGGTACACGCGCCGCCTGTCGCTCGGCGCCATCTACGGCGCCACCCTGGCCTGGTGGCTGCGCGACGACGACGCGGCGGTGGAGCCGGCGCTGGCCTTCCTGGACCGCCGGCTGGCGGAACTGGCCCGGCTGCAGCGGCCGAAGCGCCCCGCCCCACCGTGAGCGGCCGCGCCTGAACCAATCGCGCGGCAGTGGCGTTAGCGGTGCACGGAGAAGAAAGGAACGCACCCCATGCGCGGCATGTTGCTCTGGCTGCTCGGCATCCCCATTCCGATATTGATCCTGCTGTATCTGTTCCACGTCATCTGAATTTCTTGCCGGCCGAGTCGCCAGGGCCGGCAATACGCCTTCCTCACATTCGCGCGACCGGTTAAAACCGCCCCCTGAGGGAGCGGCTGCCGGCTTTTTGGGCTCTGGCCATCATGTGCTCCCACAACTGCGTTGGGAGATAGGCGCGATGAAGCCATACCGCACTTTGGTCGCCGGGGTTTGCGCCCTGGCCATCGCCATGCCCGCTTCGGCCGCCACCTGCGTGCAGCCGGTGGAGAAGGCGGGCTTCGACCTGCATGCCTTCCAGAGCCGGCTGATGGTGGTGGCACTGACCTGCCAGACCGAGGGCGGCGCGGCCGATGGCTACAACGGCCTGGTGCGCCGCTTCCAGACCGACCTGAAGGGCGCCTACGACCGGGTGATCGGCCATTTCCGCCGCAATGGCGGCAATCGCAAGTTCGACGACTACGTCACCAACCTGGCGAATACCCAGGCGCAGGAAAACCTGTCGCAGGGCGACCACCTGTGCCGCAACTACGCCGCCACCTGGCAGAAGGTGGGCACCATGACCACGATCACCGAGGTGATCGAGCTGGCCGCCGCCTCGCCGGCGCAGACCTTCTACCCGCTGGAGGTTTGCGCGCCGCGGCCGCAGCGTGCCCCGGCTGCCCGCCCGCGCACCACCCAGGCGGCGGCGAACTGATCGCGGCTTCCAGGGCTTCGACGCAAAAAGGGGCGCCTTGCGGCGCCCCTTTCCAATTCCGGGCTGTCCCGCGCCTCAGCGCAGCACGATTTCCACCCGGCGGTTCTGCGGCTCGCGCACGCCATCGGCGGTCGGCACCAGCGGACGGCTCTCGCCGAAGGCGGTGACGCTGATCTGGTCGCGCTGCACGCCGCTGCGCACCAGCTCGCCAGCCACCGCTTCCGCCCGGCGCTGCGACAGGCGCTGGTTGTAGGCGGCGTCGCCCGAGCGGTCGGCGTGGCCGGCCACCTCGATCCGCGTCACCGACATGCGGCGCGAGTTCTGCGCTGCCTCGGTGATGATCTCGCGGGCGCGGCTGGTCAGGTCGGCGCGATCCCAGTCGAAGAACACCAGGTAGGTCCGCGCCGGCTGGACGGCCGGGGCAGGGGTCTGCGCCGGGGCGGCCATGGGCGGCGGCGGCGGCGGCGCCTGGTTGAAGGCGTAGCGCAGGCCGACCAGGACGGAGTGGTTGTAGTTCTCCACTTCCACCTTGCCACGGCTGATGGCGCCGGTGCTGCTGTAGGCGGTCGAGTTGAACCGCGGCTCCAGCGTGCCGAGGAAGCGGTATTCCGCCGTCAGCGAGAGGCCGCGGACGCCGAACTGGGTCAGCGGCAGCGCGGCGCCGATGATGCCCTGGTAGGCGAAGCGGCCGGCGCTGTCGTCGATCCGCAGGCGCTGGCCGTTGGGCAGGCTGGTGGCGTTGAGCTTGCTGAACTCATCCCAGATGTAACCGGCACCGACGCCGATGTAGGGCTGCACGACGCTGGTCCCCAGGCCGAAATTGGCGAAGTCCAGGTCGTAGAAGGCATTGGCCATGACGCCGTAGCTGCGCTGGCTGCCCCGGATGTTGCCGAAGGGCTGGCCGGCGCCCCGCAGCTTGTCGAACTCATTGCTGCGGAAGTTGCCTTCGACCTCGGCGCGGACGCCGTTGCCGAAGCCCCAGCCCAGGCTCATCAGCCCGACATAGCCCGGCTCGAACTGCGACTTCTGCCGGCCGTTCAGGCTGGCGGCGCCGCCGCCGAAAGCGCGGCGCGTGTCGATGTGCTCGCGGTCCAGCGGCTGGTTCCAGCCCACGGCGCCGCCGATGTAGAGGCCGGTGACCGGCTGTGCGCTGGCCCCAACGGAGCCCACGACCGGCGCTGCGACCAGCATGGTCGCCCCCAGCAGCGCATTGCGTAGTTTCATCAAGGTGGTGTCTCCCGTTCCCGAATGCGGGCGAGCCGGCCCCGTACGGGGTCGCTTTCGCCAGCGCGGCACTGCCTGAATGTCGGGCCGCCCAGGCAGTTCCGGGCGGCAACACGGCAGCGGCCAACTGTGGCCAACAGGCCACGCTTGGGGTGTGGGGGACAGACAACTACCGGTCAGCGCAAGCGGCTGTGAAGTGCCGCTGGCGCTGGGCACCGGACAAAAAGAAAGGGCGCCCGAAGGCGCCCTTTCCCTAACTCAGCGAAGAGTTCGGGCTGCTTAGCGCAGCACGATCTCGACGCGGCGGTTCTGCGGCTCGCGGACGTTGTCCGCGGTCGGAACCAGCGGGCGGCTCTCACCGAAGGCCTGGACGCTGATCGCGCCGCGGGCCACGCCGTCACGCACCAGCTGGGCGGCAACCGCCTCAGCGCGGCGCTGCGACAGGCGCTGGTTGTACGCGGCGTCGCCCGAACGGTCGGCATGGCCGGCCACTTCGATGCGGGTCACGTTGGCGCGCTGCGCGTTGGTCGCCGCTTCCTTGATGATTTCGCGGGCGCGGGCCGTCAGGTCGGCGCGATCCCAGTCGAAGAACACCAGGTAGGTGCGGGCGACGCCCGGAGCCGCGGCCGGGGCCGGGGCGGGGGCGGCGGCCGGCGCCATCGGGGCCGGGGCACCGAAGGCGTAGCGGAAGCCGATCAGGCCGCTGATGTTGTCGTTGGACGGCTTGAACGAGCCAGCGCCCAGGACGCCCGCGGTGCGGGTCTGGGTGTGGATCGTCGGCGACAGGGTGCCGTAGTAGCGCGCTTCGGCGGTCAGGCTCAGGCCCGGAACCATCGAGGACAGGCTGTAGGCGACGCCGACGATGCCCTGGTAGGCCAGGGTGCCGCGGGTGTCGTTGACGCCGAACGACGTCGTGCCGTTCACGCCGCGATCCTGCACCTTGTTGAAGCCGTAGCCGACGCCGGCGCCGACATACGGGGTGACGGCCATGCCGAGGTTGATGTCATAGAGGACATTCACCATCGGGCCGTAGGACTGCAGGTAGCCCACGTTGCGCGACGCAACGCCGGCGCGCGTCGTGGTGCGGGTGATGTCGTTCTGGCGGAAGTTGCCTTCCACTTCGGCGCGCAGGCCGTTGCCGAAGCCCCAACCGATGCTGGCCAGACCGACCGCACCAACTTCGCTCTTCAGCTTAATGCCAGCAGCGCTGGTGCTCGGGAAGCGATAGTTCGCGCCCGCGCCACCGGCGATGTACAGGCCGTTAACAGGCTGGGCCTGCGCGGCAACCGGCAGCGCCAGAACAGTGGCGGCCAGCAGAACCTTCTTGAGGCTCATGGTTTTCTCTCCTCGGTCCCGTTCAAGATCTCAATCGCGGCGCTGACCCTGGGATCGACTCCAGCACTGCGTGTCCGCAACCTATCACCGACTGAGGCCGCTGGAACCCCGATGCGACCATTTCCGCATCAATGTGGCCCGAAAGCCACAAGCGGCGATGGCAAGTTTGTCACAGCCCCTTCAGGGCGGTCGCGTCATCCATCTCGGCCAGGCTGCCGAGTGCCAGCAACCTGTTGGCGTGGCCCAATTTCCGGCCCGGCCGCGCTTCCGCCTTGCCGTACAGGTGCGGCGCCACGCCGGGCTGCGCCACCAGGCGCGGCCAGGCCGCCAGTCCTTCGGGACCGACCAGGTTCTTCATCACGGCATCGTGGTGGCGGGCCGGGTCGGCCAAAGGCAACCCGGCCACGGCGCGCACATGCTGCTCGAACTGGCTCGCCAGGCAGGCATCCATGGTCCAGTGGCCGGAGTTGTGCGGCCGGGGGGCGATCTCGTTGCCCAGCAGCGTGCCGTCGGGCAGCACGAAGAGCTCCAGCGCCAGCAGGCCGACCAGCCCCAGCGCCTCGGCCACCTGGCCAGCATGGCGCCGGGCCAGCGCCGCGGTTGCGGCGGAAACCCGGGCCGGGGCGAAGCTGAGGTCCAGGATGTGGTGGTGGTGGCGGTTCTCCACCGCGTCATAGACCGCCAGCGCCCCATCCACCCCGCGGGCGGCAATGGCCGAGACCTCGGCCACGAAGGGCACGAAGGCTTCCAGGATCAGCGGCTTGGGCGCCAGCCGGGCAAAGGCGGGGGCCAGGTCATCCGGCGAGCGCAACACCGCTTGGCCGCGGCCGTCATAGCCCATGCGGGTGGTCTTCAGCACCGCGGGCAGCCCGATCTCGGCCACCGCGGCGGTCAGTTCGGCCTCGGTGTGCACCGCGCGCCAGGGCGCCACCGGCACGCCGGCCCGGGCCAGGAAGGCCTTCTCGGCCAGCCGGTCCTGGCAGACCTGCAGCACGCCCACGCCGGGGCGGCAGGGCGCCAGCGGCTCCAGCGCCGCCAGGGTGGCGGCGGGCACGTTCTCGAACTCGAAGGTCACCACATCCACCGCGGCGGCGAAGCGCGCCAACGCGGCGGCGTCCTCATACGGCGCGATGGTGTGGGCGGCGGCCACCTGCATGCCCGGCGACTCGGCCTCAGGCGCGTAGATGTGGCAGCGATAGCCCAGCCGCGCCGCCGCCAGGGCGGACATGCGCCCCAGTTGCCCGCCGCCGAGAATGCCGATGGTGGCGCCGGGGGGGAGCGGCGCGCTCACGCCACGCCGTCCGCGACGGTCTCGGGCACGCCGGCGGTCTGCGCCGCGCGCCAGGCGTCCAGGCGCTCGGCCAGGGCGGGGTCGCTCAGGGCCAGGATGGCGGCGGCCAGCAGGGCGGCGTTGATGGCGCCGGCCTTGCCGATCGCCAGGGTGCCGACCGGGATGCCGCCGGGCATCTGGGCAATGGAGAGCAGGCTGTCCATGCCCTTCAGCGCGTGGCTTTCCACCGGCACGCCCAGCACGGGCAGCGGGGTCATGCTGGCGGCCATGCCCGGCAGGTGGGCGGCGCCGCCGGCCCCGGCGATGATGACCTTCAGACCGCGGCCACGGGCGCCGCTGGCGTAGTCTACCAGCCGGCCCGGCGTGCGATGCGCCGAGACCACCCGGCATTCATGCGGAATGCCCAGCTTTTCCAGCGTCTCGGCGGCGTTCCGCATGGTTTCCCAGTCGGAGCGGCTGCCCATGATGACCCCGACCACGGGGGAAGCGCGTTCTGCCATGGTGCGACCCTCAGGCGATGATGTCGGGCACCAGGCGGCTCTCCAGCCAGGAAACCTCATCCTTCAGCTTCAGCTTGCGCTTCTTCAGCCGCTGGATCTGCAACTGGTCGCCCTTGTCGGCCTCAAGCCGGGCAATGACGGTATCCAGGTCGCGGTGCTCGCTGCGCATTTCGTGCAGGCGGCGCAGCAGGGAATCGCGGTCTGCGAGCATCGGATATGAACCCAGTCTGACGACGCTTTAAGGATGCATTCGACGGAGAGGCGGCATTAGCATGACAGCCCCAGCCCGCCCAGCAGGACCGGGCGGCCCAGGGGTCTTAACCATCCAGGTCCGGAAGAGGAAGCCGCATGATCAATCCGCCCAGGCTCCGTTCCCTCGAAGACAAGCACGCTACGCTGGAGCGCCAGATCGCCAGCGAGGATGCCCGCCCGAGGCCGGACGAGACCGCGTTGGGCCGACTGAAGCGCGAAAAACTGCGATTGAAGGAAGAGATCGAGAAACTCCGCCGGCCGCACTGAGGTCGGCGGGCGGGGTCATGGGCTCCGCCTCCTGCCGATCCGTCGGCCTGGAAAAGCTTGGTGTCAGCGGCCCAGGCGGCCGCTGGCATCAGGCCGCGTCGCTGTCGTGCTCCAGCGGCGGAATCTCGGAGACCAGCGGGCTGCCGGAGGCGATCAGCGCCGCGTTCAGGTCGCCCTGGCTGCACAGCCCCAGGATCACCGGGTCGCGCGGCTTGATGTTGGCACTGTTCCAGTGGGTGCGGTCGCGCACCTTTGCGATGGTTTCCTTGGTGGTGCCCAGCAGCTTGCCCACCGCGATGTCGCTGAGTTGCGGATGGTGGCGCAGCACCCAGGCGATGGCATCCGGCCGGTCGTTGCGCTTGGACACCGGCGTGTACTTGGCGCCCTTGCCGCGCGCCTTCGGCACCGGAGAGCCGGTTTCCACGATCTTCAGCCGCAGCGCCGGGTTGGCCTCGCAACGGGCGATCTCCTCGCGCGTCAGCTGGCTGTTCAGCACCGGGTCGTAGCCGATGATGCCCTGGGCCACCTCGCCATCGGCGATGGCCTGGACCTCCAGCGGGTGCATGCCGACGAAATCGGCAACCTGCTCGAAGGTCAGGGAGGTCTTTTCGATCAGCCACACGGCGGTGGCCTTGGGCATCAGCGGCTGGGTCATCGTCGAAACCTTATGGCGGCGGCGGGGGTGGGGCGGGTGGCGCCCGGCAGCCCCCCAACCGAGGCGTTGCGTGGCATATAGAGAGGGTGCCCGGCGGGGTCAAAGCCCGCCGGCGGGTTTTGAGACGGAGGCAAGAGAATGTTCGACGAGGAAGGGCCGCGGCCCCGCGGCAACTTCACCCCGCCGGTGCTGGACAGCTGGGGCGTGGAGGACCTGCGCGCCTGGATCGCCACCCTGCAGGCCGAGATCGGCCGGGCCGAGGCGGCGATCCGCAGCCGCGAGGCACAGCGCAGCGCCGCCGACGCCTTCTTTCGCCGGCCGCCGGGCTAATTCACCGTCAGGCCGGCGCTGGCCGCCACCCGGCGCCAGCGCGCCGACTCGCTGACCAGCTGGCGCTGGTACTCGGCCCCCGGCAGGAAGGCCGCCTGGGCGCCCTCGGCCTCGAAGAAGCGGCTGAAGGCGGCATCGGCCAGGGCGGCCTGGATGGCCGCTTCCAGCGCCTGGCGCACCGGCGCCGGGGTGCCGCGCGGCGCCAGGATGCCCCACCAGAACTCGACCTCGAAATCGAAGCCAGCCTCCCGCACCGTCTGCGCCTGGGGGAAGTGCGGGGCGCGGGTCGGCCCGGTGGTGGCCAGCAGGCGCAGCTGCCCGGCCTTCAGCGGCGCGCCCAGCGCCGGCGGGCTGCCGATGATCAGGTCGATCCGCCCGGCCAGCAGGTCCAGCGTGGCCGGGCCCAGGCCGCGATAGGGCACGTGCTCCATCTCGATGCCCGCGACCTGGCCGAACAGCACGCCGGAGAAGTGGTTGATGGTGCCCGGCCCGGCCGAGCCGTAGCGCAGCGGCCTGGTCCGCCCCAGCCGCACCAGCTCCGCCATGGTGGTGGCCGGCAGTTGCGGCGCGGCGGCGACGGCCAGCGACGCGGTGGCCAGCCGGGCGACGGCGTCGAATACCATGGCCGGGTCCGGCGCACCGGGCTGCGCGGTTGCGGTGGAGACCACCGAGAGCGAGGCGACCAGCAGCGTGTGGCCATCGGCCGGCTGCTGGGCCACGTATTGCGCGCCGATCTGGCCGCCAGCGCCGGCCCGGTTCTCGGCCACGAAGGGCGGGCCGAAGGCGGCCTGCAGCTTTTCCGCCAGCGCCCGGGCGATGACGTCGTTCGACCCGCCGGGCGCGAAGGGGATGACGAGCCGCACCGGGCGGTCCGGCCAGCGCGGCTGGGCGAGGGCAGGAGACGCCGCCAGCGTCGCCAGCAGCGCCCGGCGCTTCATGCCTGCCGCCCGAACAGCGCGGCGCAGCGGGCGACCAGCGCCGCCGTGGTGGCGAAGACCTCCGCCCCCGCGGCTTGCAGCGCGGTGGTCTTGCTCTCCAGCGTGCCGGCGCCGCCATAGGTCAGCGCGCCGGCATGGCCCATGGCGACACCCTCCTTCGCCTCCCGCCCCGCCAGCAGGCACAGCACCGGCTTGCCGATGGGCTTCGCGGCCAGGGCGGCGGCGAACTCCTCCTCCTCGGTGCCGCCGACCTCGCCCACCAGCACCACCGCTTCGGTGGCGCCGTGCTGGGCCAGGTAGGGCAGCAACTCCGCGAAGCGCGTGCCCTTCACCGCGTCGCCGCCGACGCCGATCCAGCTGGACTGGCCGAGGCCGAGCTGCACCAGGCGGTAGCCGACCTCATAGGACAGGGTGCCGGACTTGGTGATGAGCGCGACCGGGCCGGGGCGCAGCGCGACATTGGGCAGGAAGCCCAGCTTGGCCTGGCCGGGCAGGGCGATGCCGGGGGTGGAGGCGCCGATCCAGGTGACGCCGGCGGCCTGGGTCAGCCGGCGCAAGTGCAGCGCGTCGTGCACCGGCACGCCTTCCGCAATGGTCACGATGAGGGTGATGCCGGCGGCGACGGCTTCCTCCACCGCGGCACGGGTTTCCAGCGGCGGCACCATGCAGATGCTGGCGGTGGCGCCGGTTTCACGCGTGGCGGCGTGGCAGTCGGCAAACAGCGGGATGCCGTCGATGTTGCCGCCGGCTTCGCGCAGGCTGGTGCCGGCTGCGATATGCGTGCCGTAGTCGCGCATCAGCTGGGTGTGGCGGCGGCCCATGCGACCGCTGGCGCCCTGCACCAGAACCGGGGTGCGGGCGGCGAACTCGGCCAGCGCCTTCATGCCGCGAACTCCGCCACTTTGGCGATGCTGGGCTCCAGATCCTCGAAGATGGCGATGTCCGGCCGCGCCTCGGCCAGCCAGCGCCGGGCTTCCTCGCTGCCATTGCCGACCAGGCGGGCGACGACGGGCACGTTGCCGCAGGGCTGGGCTTGCAGGGCGGCGGCGAGGAGTTGCGCGAACTCCCGTTGGTCGGTGATGCCGGCGAAGATGTTGACGAACAGGACGCGGAGGCTGTGGTGTTCGCTCAGCCATTCCAGCACGCGTATCAGCCGGGCCGGGCTGCCGCGCAACTGGCCGGTGCGGATGTCCAGGAAGTTGATGGGGTGGGCGCCGCGGGCGGTCAGCTCGTCCACCAGCATCATGGAAAGCCCGGCCCCGGTGGTGATCAGGCCGATCCTGCCCTTGGGATCCAGTTCCACATAATCGAAGCCTTCGTCCAGCTTGCGCAGCGCGTCCGGGTACAGCGTGGCGTTGGCGCGCAGCAGGGCTTCCTGCCCGGGCTGGCGATGCAGCGCGTTGCCGTCCAGCACTAGCTTGGCATCGCCCGCCACCGCACCGGCCGGGCCGACGAAGAGCGGGTTGATCTCCGCCAGCATCAGTTCTTCGCGGAGGAACAGCGCGGCCAGCTTGCCGCCCACGTCGCGCACCGCCGGGTCATCCGTCAACGCGGCCAGGGCGGCGTTGATGCTGGCTTCATCGGGTGCGCAGAGGCGGGTGAGGGCAGGGGTCAGCGCGTGGCTCTCCACCTCGACGCCGCCCTCGGCGATGAAGGTGACGCGCAGCGCGCCGGCGCCGGCGTCCAGCAGTATCGAGAGGTAGCATTCGCGACCCGTCGCCGGCGCTTCCACCAGGCAGGCGTGCACCGCATGGCCCTTGATGCTGCTGCCGAGGATGCGCTTGAGCGCGGCCTCGGTCTCGTCCGCGTCGCGGCACAGCGCCACGCCGCCGGCCTTGCCGCGGCCGCCCACCGTGACCTGCGCCTTGACCACGCGCGGCGCGGCCGGCGCTGCCCAGGCGGCGTCGCGCACCACCTCTCCCGCCGGCACGGTGATGCCGTACTGCCGCAGCAGCGCCTTGCCGTCCGCCTCGACCAGCAGCATCAGAAGTACCCGAGCGCGAGGATGCCGTCGGTGTCCATGTCGCCGCTGACGATCTTGCGGCCGATCAGGTCGCGCAGCGTCTCGCTGGCGCCACCGCCGAGCGAGCCGTAGCGCGCGCCGCGATACAACCGCGAGACCGGGTATTCATCGGTGAAGCCGAAGCCGCCATGCACCTGGATCGCCTCTCCGGTCACGCGGATCGCCATCTCGTTGGTGAAGACCTTGGCGGTGGCGGCCAGGAAGGGGTCGGGGAAGGGGTTCGCCGTCCAGCAGGCGCGGTACAGCAGGCCGCGCGCGGCCTCGATATCCTTGTACATGTCCGCCAGCTTCCAGCGGATGCCCTGGAAATCCGCGATCGGCTTGCCGAAGATCGGCCGCTCCCGCACGTACTTCACCGCTTCGTCAAACGCGCCTTCGGCCAGGCCGAGCGAGATCGAAGGGTTCAGGCAGCGCTGGGTGTTGAAGGCGTTCAGCAGCTTCTTGAAGCCGTCTTCCCGGATGACGATGTTCTCGTCCGGCACTTCCAGGTCGTTGAACTGGACCTCGTGCAGGTTCTCGCCGCCCATGGTGTGGTAGGTGCCGGTCACTTCTAGGCCAGGCGTGCCCTTCTCGATCAGCACGCAGCCGATGCCCTCGCGCCCCGGCTTGCCTTCGATGCGGGTGAAGACGACGAACATGCCGGCTTCCTCGGCGCGGCTGATCAGCGTCTTCACGCCGTTGATCACCCAACGGTCGCCTTTCCGCACGGCGTTGGTGCGGTAGTTCCGCACATCGGTGCCGGCATGCGGTTCCGTCATGCAGATGCTGAGGATGCAGTCGCCGCTGACCACCTGCGGCAAAATGCGCTCACGGATGGAAGCCGGCGCGTAGTGGCTGATGACGCGGGTCTGCACGCCCGCTTCCCCCAGCACCGCCATGGCGGTGGGGTAGCAGACCTTGGCGATCTCCTCGAGGATCAGCGCCGTCTCGAACACCGGCAGCCCCATGCCGCCATATTCCTCCGGCACGGTCATGCCGAGGACGCCGAGCTCCGCCAGCTCCTTGATGTTCTCCCAGGGGAAGGTGCCGTCCATCCAGCGCAGCGCGCGCTGGCGGAATTTCCCCTGCGCCAGCTCGCGCACGGATTCCACCATGCGCCGCTGTTCGTCGTTGAGCTTGAACTCCACGCTAGGCGGCCAGCTTCGCCACGCCGCCGGCCAGGGCGCCGGCGCTCTCCAGCGCGCAGAGCCGGTCGAACAGGCGGTTGCTGTTCAGCGGCGCACCGGCGGCGCAGTCGACGAACTTCTCGCGCAACTCATCCAGCGAAAGCGGCAGCTGCGCGTTGCCCTTGGGGAAGCGCACTTCCTGATACAGCTCCCGCCCCGTGGTGGTGCGGATAGTGACCGTGTCCGTCAGCGAGAACACCGGCTCGATCGGGCAATGCGTGTCGGTGGTGTGGACCACCACCTTGCCGTATTGCGCGCGCACTTCGGGCTGGTTGACGAAGTCGTCGGTCAGCTCCCGCAGGCCGACGCGGCGCGCAACCAGCGCAGAGGCCACGGCGAATTCCAGGCTGAACTTGGCCTCCAGCCCAGTCATCGGCGCGTGGTTGCGCAGCATGCTCGCCTGCGCCGTGCCGATGGTGCATTCCACCGAAGCGACGTCCTCGGCCCGCAGGTTCTCCTGCGCGGTCAGCGCCAGCACGGCATCCGCGGTGCGATGCGCGGAGTAGCACATCGGGTAGCGCTTGATGCTGAGGCCCGCCTCGCGGATGCGTAGCGTCTTGCCCACCTCCGCATCGCGCAGGTCCACGCCGCCCTTGGGCGACAACGCCGCGAGGAAGCCGGCATGGTGTTCCAGCGCATCGGCCGCGGCGGTGAAGCCGCGCGCCACCATGCGCACCGCCTCGATGCCCGAGGCCGCCGCGCGTCCGGCGTGGAACGGCTTGGTCATGGTGCCGAAATTCGCCACCAGCCCCGCCGCCATGCTGCTGGCCAGCGCCAGCGCGGCGCCGGTGCGTTCGGCCGAAAGCCCGTGCAGGTTGGCCACCGCCGCCGCCGCGCCGACCGCGCCGTACACTGCCGTGGGGTGCCAGCCCTTCAGGTGCAGCGCGTCGGTCTCGCGCGCGTTCAGCTCCGCCCAGACCTCATAGCCCACCAGGTAGGCGCGCAGCGCCGCGGCGCCGGAAAGCCCGAGGCGCTCGGCTTCCGCCAAAATCGCCGGCACCAGCACGGTGGAGGGATGCCCGCCGATGGCGACGTCGTCATAGTCCAGCGCATGGCCGGCGGTGGCGTTGATCAGCGCGGCATCGGCGCTGTAGGTGCGTGCCGGCCCCAGCAGCACCGTCGCTTCCTCCGCGCCGCTCTGGCGCTCCGCCAGTTGCGCCTGCACCAGCTTCACCACCGGCTCGTCGCGGCCCGCGATCATGGTGCCGATGACGTCGATGATGCCGCTGCGGATGATCGGCGCGACATCGGCCGGCACCACGAGGGATTGGTCGGCCGCGAAGGCGGCCAGCGTTGCGGTGAGACCCATGATCAGAAACTCCTGGGCATGCCGAGCACGTGCTCGCCGGTGAAACTGAGGATCAGGTTAGTCGAGATCGGCGCGATCTGCAGCAGCCGCGCCTCGCGCCACTTGCGCTCCACGTCGTATTCGCGGGCGTAGCCGAAGCCGCCATGGGTCTGCAGGCAGGCTTCGGCCGCCTGCCAGCTGGCCTCGCTGGCCAGCATCTTCGCCCAATTGGCCTCGGGGCCGCAGGGCACGCCGGCGTCGAACATCGCGGCGGCCTTGCGCACCATCAGCTCCGCGGCTTCGGTGGCAATGTGCGCGCGGGCGATGGGGAACTGGATCGCCTGGTTCTTGCCGATCGGGCGGTCGAACACCACGCGCTCATTGGCGTAGTCGGTGGCCTTCTTCACGAACCAGCGGGCATCGCCCAGGCCTTCATGCGCCACCAGGATGCGTTCGGCGTTCATGCCGTCCAGGATGTAGCGGAAGCCCTTGCCCTCCACGCCGATCAGGTTCTCGGCCGGCACGCGCAGGTTGTCGAAGAAGACCTCGGTCGTGTTGTGGTTCACCATCGCCTTCAGCGGGCGGATTTCCATGCCGCGGCCCAAGCTCTCCCGGATATCCACCAGAAAGACGCTGATGCCATCGGTCTTCTTCGCGCTGTCCTCGCGCGCCGTGGTGCGCGCCAGCAACAGCATCAGGTCGGAATGCAGCGCGCGGCTGGTCCAGACCTTCTGCCCGGTGACGACGTAGTGGTCGCCGTCGCGCACCGCGCGGGTCTTGATCTTGGTGGTGTCGGTGCCGGCGGTGGGTTCGGTCACGCCGAAGGCCTGGAGGCGCAGCTTGCCGCTGGCGATGCCGGGCAGGTACTGCTTCTTCTGCCGGTCGTTGCCGTGCCGCAGCAGCGTGCCCATGATGTACATCTGCGCGTGGCAGGCACCGGCGTTGCAGCCGCTGGCGTGGATTTCCTCCAGCACCACCCCGGCCGCGCGCACCGGCAGCCCAGCGCCGCCATATTCCTCGGGAATCAGCGCGCCGAGGAAGCCGCTCTCGGTCAGCGCGTTCACGAACTCGGTCGGGTAGGCTTCCTTCGCCTCCAGGTCGCGCCAGTACTGGCCGGGGAAGCCGGCGCAGATGCGGCGCACGCTGTCGCGAATCTCGGGCCAGTCGACGCCCATGTTCATCGTCGGCATCTCGCCGGCGCTGTGCGTATCCATTGTCTTGGACTCTCCGTGTTGCCGGCATTCAAAACCCCGGCACGGGGAGCGTCAACGAGTGGCGGGTTTGGGCGGCTGATTCAGACGCTTCGGCCGGGGGCCTCGCGCCATCAGGCGCCACGCGCGAAAAAGGCGCGGGGGACGTGACCCCCCGCGCCCTTCGTCAGCCTGGGCGGCAGTATCAGGCCGCCTGGCGTTCCGGCTGCACCTGCTGCAGCTGCGCCCGGCCGCTGCGAACCTCGATCCGGCGCGGCTTCAGGGATTCCGGCACCACCCGCTTCAGCGAGACGTTCAGCAGCCCGTGCTCCAGCTCGGCGCCGTCCACCACCATGTGGTCGGCCAGCACGAAGCGGCGCTCGAAAGCGCGGGCGGCGATGCCGCGGTACAGGAAGGCGCGGGCGTCCTCGGCCTGCTGGGTGCGGCCGGCGATGGTCAGCGTGTTGTCCTTCGCCGTGATCTCCACGTCATCGGGGCCGAAGCCGGCGACGGCCATGGTCAGCACGTAGCTGTCCTCGCCGGTCTTCTCGATGTTGTAGGGCGGGTAGGACTGGCTGGCCTCGGCGGTGCCGCGGGCGGTTTCCAGCTGGCGGGCCATGCGGTCGAAGCCGATGGCGGTGCGGAACAGCGGAGAGAAATCGAGAGTGTTCATGGCTTGGAGCCCCTTCAAGAAGCAAGGTCCGGTTGTGCCTGCGGAAACTGCTCTGCCGCCCCCATACGGGCCGCGTCAGGTCGGTTGCCACGCCAGGGCCCCATCAGGGCGCCCCGGTACACCACCAATTGGAAAGCGCCGGCGCCCCTTTCAAGGGGGCCCGGCGCCTGGTTCCAAAGCCCTTGTGAAGGCTTACTTCTTGGCGCGGACGCCCAAGCCGATGCCGGCGAACTTCTTGTTGAACTTGGCGACCTGGCCGCCGGTGTCCATCACGCGCTGCACGCCGGTCCAGGCCGGGTGCGACTTGGGGTCGATGTCCAGCCGCAGGCTGACGCCGGACATGCAGGACCGGGTGGTGAACTCGGTCCCATCCGTCATCGTGATGTGGACGTCGTGATATTCGGGATGGATGTCAGGCTTCATGGCAAGAACTCGTCGGGCATGGCGCTGCCGAAGGCAACCGGCGACGCGGGAACGGCGCGTATAGGGGAGTCGGCTGGCGGGCGCAACCGCCTCAGCGCCGGCCGCGGCCGCCACGGCCGCCGTGGTGGAAATGCCGCGACCGGCCGACGCCGACGAAGCCGGCATACACCCCCGGCCCGCGCCAGCCGCCCCAATAGGGGCCGTCATCCACCACCAGCAGGGGCGGCGCCACCCAGGGGGCCTCGGTGGGGGACCAGGGCGGGCCGTGCACGCCCTCATGCCCCGCCAGCGCCACCTGGGGGGAGGGCGAGACGCCGGCGCACCCCGCCAGCAGCGCGGCAATCATCAGCAGGGCAGGGGCGGCGGGACGCATGGGCGGTTTCCCGGGCCGCCGGGCGACTCCGGCGCGGCGACCCCTGCTGGTTCAGTCTATGGCGTCGCCGACGGCATGGATCGGCGCGCCGATCGGCTTCCCGATCACCGGGACCACCTGGATGATGTCCCCCGCGGCGCGAAACGGCAACGCCACCAGGCCGCAGCCGGAGAGCGCCACGCAGCAGCCGAGGGCAAGCAGGATCTTTTTCATCCCCAGGCAACGCGCGGCGGTGCCGGTGGTTTGACCGGCCCCGCCCGGGGCGGCATTGCTGCCGGCATGAACATCCTGTCGATCCAGAGCCAGGTTGCCTGGGGCCATGTCGGCAATGCCGCCGCGGTGTTTCCGTTGCAGCGCCTGGGCGCCGAGGTCTGGGCGGTGCCGACGGTGCTGTTCAGCAACCACCCCGGCCATGGCGGCTTCCGCGGCCAGGCGGTGGCGCCGGCGCTGATCCGCGACCTGGTGGCTGGCCTGGCCGACCGCGGCGTGCTGCCGGCGTGCGATGCGGTGCTGGCCGGCTACCTGGGCGGGCTGGAGACGGGCGCGGCGCTGCTGGAGGCGGTGGCGCGGGTGAAGGCGGCCAACCCCGGCGCCTGGTTCTGCCTGGACCCGGTGATCGGCGATGCCGGCCGGGTCTATGTGCGTGAAGGCATTCCAGAGTTCCTGCGCGACCAGGCGCTGCCGCTGGCCGACCTGGCCACGCCCAACCAGTTCGAACTGGAATGGCTGACCGGCCAGCCGGTGGGCACGCTGGCCCAGGCCAAGGCGGCGCTGGCGCGGCTGCAGGCCATGGGGCCGCGCTGCGTAATGGCCACCAGCTTGGCCCTGGCGGATACGCCCGCCGGCAGCCTGGACCTGTTGGCCGCCGAGGCCGGCGAATGGTGGCGGCTGCGGGTGCCGCTGCTGCCGCGCCACTTCTCCGGCGCCGGCGACACCATGGCGGCGCTGTTCCTGTTCCACCGCCTGGCCAGCGGCAACGCCCGCACGGCGCTGGAAGCGGCGGCCGCCAGCGTGCAGGGACTGCTGCGATGGACGGCGGAGGCGGGGGCGGCGGAGCTGCTGACCGTGGCGGCGCAGGAGGAGTTCGTGCGGCCTTCGGTGCGGTTCAGCGCGGCGGCGTGCTGAGGGGCGCCGCGCAAAAAGAAGGCCGCCAACCTGTTGAGGTGGCGGCCCGAGTCATACAGGGAGGCTTCACGTCTGGGAGACGCAGGGTCCGAAGACCCCGTTCCGGGCGAACCCGGAACCCCCACAACCTACCCCCGTCGTAGCCATGCAGGTTTGGTGAAACCGGTGCGCAGGCATGCAGTTCTCGCATAGGGGCGCGATCAGTGCGCCCCCGCCAGCTCCGCCACCAGGAAGTCGCGGAACACCGCCACGCGCTTGGAATGCCGCATTTCCTCGGGATAGACGAAGAAGGCTTCCAGCCGGGGCGACTTCAGCTCCGGCAGCACCTGCAGCAGGCCGTTCAGCTCGCTGCCCATGTAGTCCGGCAGCGCCGCCAGCCCCAGGCCGGACTGCACCGCGCGCAGCATGGCGGTGGTACTGTTCACCTCCACTGCCGCGCGGCGGGGCGCACCGGGGCGACGCCCGGCCTCGCTGAGCCAGTTCACCTCGTCGATCGGCGGCCGGTGCTCGCCCCAGACGATCAGGCGATGCTCGTCCAGGTCCTCGGCGCGCTGGGGGATGCCGGCGCTCTTCAGGTATTCCGGCGCGCCGACGATCCGCCAGCCGAAGCTGGCCAGGTGCCGCTGGATCAGGTCCGGCTGCCGCGGCGGGTGCATGCGGATGGCGACATCGGCCTCGCGCATCGCCAGGTCCAGGTCGCTGTCGTCCAGCAGCAGCGTCACGCTGACATCCGGATACAGCTTCAGGAACCGCGCCAGGCGAGGCGCCAGCCAGGCATTGCCGAAGCCGGTGGTGCTGGTGACCTTCAGCCGCCCGGCGGGGCGTTCGCGGCTTTCGGTCAACAGCGCCTCGGTCATCGCCAGCTTGGCAAAGACCTCCCGCACCGTGCGGTTCAGCGTCTCGCCTGGCTCGGTCAGGATCAGCCCGCGCGCATGGCGGTGGAACAGCGGCACCTGCAGTGCCTCCTCCAGCGCCTGGATCTGCCGCGACACGGCGGATTGGCTGAGGTTCAGTGTCTCACCCGCATGGGTGAAGCTGCCGGCCTCGGCGACGGCGTGGAAAACCCGAAGCTTGTCCCAGTCCAGCGGCATCACCAGGCCGCCATGGCGGGACTGTCCGCTGCTGCGTGGGCCAGGAATTTCTCCGCCTCCAATGCCGCCATGCAGCCGGTGCCCGCCGCGGTCACCGCCTGGCGATAGATCTTGTCCTGCACGTCGCCGGCGGCGAAGACGCCCTCGACATTGGTGCGGGCCGAGCCGGGGACGGTGAGGATGTAGCCCTCGGCGTCCATCTCCACCTGGCCCTTGAACAGCGCCGTCGCCGGGTCGTGGCCGATGGCGACGAAGACGCCGTCCAACGCCAGCTCGGACCTCTCACCGGTTTTGGTGTTGCTCAGCGCCAGCGCGCGGGTGGAGGGGAACTTGCCGTCGCTGGCCAGCACCGCATCCACCCTGGTGTCCCACACCACCGTCACGTTCGGCAGCGCGAACAGCCGCTGCTGCAAAATCCGTTCGGCGCGGAAGCTGTCGCGCCGGTGGACCACCGTCACGTGCTTCGCCAGGTTGGCCAGGTACAGCGCCTCCTCCACCGCGGTGTTGCCGCCGCCCACCACGGCCACGTTCTTGCCCCTGAAGAAGAAGCCGTCGCAGGTGGCGCAGGCGGAGACGCCGAAGCCGGACAGCTCCTTCTCGCCGGGGATGCCCAGCCAGCGGGCCTGCGCCCCGGTGCAGATCACCACCGCCTCGGCGACGTACTCATCGCCCGAGTCGCCCAGCGCGCGGAACGGCCGCTTGCCGAGGTCGATCGAGGTGATGATGTCCTGCACGATCCGGGTGCCGACATGCTCGGCCTGCTTCTGCATCTGCTCCATCAGGAAGGGCCCCTGGATGGCGCTGGCATAGCCCGGGTAATTCTCAACATCGGTGGTGATCATCAGCTGCCCGCCCGGCTGCAGGCCGGCCACCACCATCGGTTTCAGCCCGGCGCGCGCGGCGTAGATCGCCGCGGTGTAGCCGGCGGGGCCGGCGCCGATGATGAGGAGGCGGACGCTGTGCGTGGTGGACAAGTGGCTGTTCCCGGTTTGCTGACACGACCTTGGCGGCTCGTCGCAGCGGTTCGCACCGGTCGAGTCCCGGATGGTTCCGCGCGGCGCCAGCAAAGCATATCTGAATGCCATGCACAGCGAACAACCCTAACCCTTGCGGACCGCGCACTGAGCAATGATATTGCGCGCCAAGTCCAGCTTCCGCAATGAAACCGAACCATATGACCCCTGATGCCGATGCCGAACTCGATGCGGTGGACCGCCAGATCCTGGCGGAGCTGCAGCGCGACGGCCGGATGACCAATGTGGAGCTGGCCAAGCGGGTCGGCCTCTCGGCGCCACCCTGCCTGCGCCGGGTGCGCCGGCTGGAGGAGATCGGCGTCATCCGCGGCTACCACGCCGACCTGGACCCGGTGGCGCTGGGCTATGAGATAACCTTCTTCGCCCTGGTCGCGCTGGAGAGCCAGAAGGAGGCGGTGCTGACCGCCTTCGAGGCGATGATGCGGGCCTGGCCGGAGGTGCGCGAGTGCCACATGATCCGCGGCGGCGGCGACTTCCTGCTGCGCCTGGTGGCGCGCGACACCGCGCATGAGAACGCGCTGACCAGCCAGCTGACGGCGGTGGACCAGGTGGCGCGGGTGCAGACGTTGCAGACCATCCGCACCGCCAAGGGCGAAGCCGGTGTGCCGGTGCCGACCTAGCACCGTGCCGGCGTGACCCCAGGCTCCCCCGGCTTCGTCGCCGCCATTGTCACCGCGCAGGTGCTGACCCAGATCGGCGCCTTCAGCCTGCCGGCGCTGCTGCCGCACTACTTCGACGCCTGGAGCCTGACGCCGAGCGAGGCCGGCTGGCTGATCGGCGTGTTCTTCGCCGCCTATGTGCCGGCGGTGCCGCTGCTGGCGGCGCTGACGGACCGGGTGCCGGCGCGGCAGGTGTACCTGCTGGGCACCGGCCTTACCGCGCTGGCGCATCTGGGCTTCGGCCTGCTGGCGGATGGCTTCTGGGGCGGCATGGCCTGCCGCGCCCTGGCCGGGCTGGGTTGGGCCGGGGCCTACATGCCCGGGCTGAAGGCGCTGGCGGACCCGCTGGCGGGCGCCGCGCAGTCCCGCGCCGTGTCCTGGCA
The DNA here is from genome assembly GCA_947455205.1 of Acetobacteraceae bacterium. GTDB lineage: Bacteria > Pseudomonadota > Alphaproteobacteria > Acetobacterales > Acetobacteraceae > CAIMOR01. The sequence continues at coordinate 72,100 of CANGNF010000002.1, forward strand.
TGCGGCGGGCATCGGCATCGCCGGGGCCAGCTCCTTCGTCATCGCCGGCGCGCTGAACGCCGCCTTCGGCCCGACCAGCGCCTTCGTGTTCGGCGGGCTGGCGGCGGCCTGCGCTTTCGGCATCGCGCTGCTGGTCATGCCGGCCACGCCGCCGCAACCGGGCCCGCGCCGCAACCTGCTGGACTACCGCCCGGTGCTGCGCAATCGCCGGGCCATGGCCTGGATCGCCGGCTACACCGTGCATACCTGGGAACTGGCGGCGCTGCGCGCCTGGGGCGTGGTGTTCCTGGCCGCCGCGCTGGCGCAACCGGGCAGCCCGGCCTGGCTGCCGGGGCCGACCGTGCTGTTCACCGCCGCCGGGCTGGCCGGGGTGGCCATCTCCATCACCGGCAACGAGACGGCGCAGAAATACGGCCGCAACCGCGTGGTGCATGCCGCCATCCTCTCGGCCGCCACGCTGTCGCTGCTGACCGGCTGGGCGGTGGCGCTGTGGGCGCCGCTGGCGGTGGCGGGCGTGGTTGTCTGGAATGCCTGCATCTATCTGGACAGTGCCGCGCTGACGGCAGGCACGGTGCAGGCGGCCGAGGCCGAGCATCGCGGCGCCACCATGGGGCTGCACAGCATGGCCGGTTATGCCGGCGGCTGCATCGGCCCCATCGGCGTCGGCCTGGCGCTGGAATGCTGGGGGCAGGGGGCGCTGGGCTGGGGCCTGGGCTTCGGCCACCTGGCGCTGGTGACGCTGGCGGGGCTGTGGCTGGTGCGCCGGCTGGGCCGTGCCTGAACGATCGGGAGAGACGCCATGCAGAAGATCACCCCCTTCCTCTGGTTCGACAACCAGGCGGAGGAAGCCGTCGCCTTCTACTGCGCCACCTTCCGCAACGCGGTGGCCGGCGGCGTGACGCGCTATCCGGAGGGCACGCCCGGCCGCGCCGGCAGCGTGATGACCGCCAGCTTCACACTGGAGGGCCTGCCGTTCACCGCGCTGAATGGCGGGCCGTATTACCAGTTCAGCGGCGCCATCTCCTTCCTGGTGCGCTGCGCCGACCAGGCGGAGGTGGATGAGCTGTGGGACCGCCTGGCGGCGGACGGCAAGCCGCACCAATGCGGCTGGGTGACGGACCGCTTCGGCGTGACCTGGCAGGTGGTGCCGGCCGAGATGATGGAGTTGCTGGGCCGTGGCGACGCCGCCGCCAACGGGCGGTTGATGCAGGCGATGATGCCGATGGTGAAGCTGGACATGCCGGCGCTGCGCCGCGCCTGGGACGGCGCCCCGGCGTGACCGAACCGCGCCGCGCCGCGCTGGCCTTCATCTTCGTCACGGTGGCGCTGGACATGCTGGCGCTGGGGCTGATCATCCCGGTGCTGCCGGGGCTGATCGGCAGCTTCCTCGGCGGTGACGCGGCGGATACGTCGCGCATGCTCGGCCTGTTCGGCACCGCCTGGGCCGCCGTGCAGTTCTTCGCCATGCCTGTCGCCGGCGCGCTGAGCGACCGGTTCGGCCGGCGGCCGGTGGTGCTGCTCTCCAACCTGGGCAATGGGCTGGACTACCTGCTGATGGCGCTGGCGCCCAGCCTGTGGCTGCTGTTCGTCGGGCGGCTGATCTCCGGCGTCACCTCGGCCAGTGTCAGCACCGCCTTTGCCTATATCGCCGACGTGCTGCCGCCGGAGCGCCGGGCCAAGGGCTTCGGGCTGCTGGGCGTGGCCTTCGGGCTGGGCTTCGTGCTGGGGCCGGCCGTGGGTGGGCTGCTGGGCAGCATGGACCCGCGGCTGCCGTTCTGGGTGGCGGGCGGCCTGGCGCTGCTGAACTTCGCCTATGGCTGGTTCGTGCTGCCGGAATCGCTGCCGCCGGAAAAGCGCGCGCCGTTCCGTTGGCGGCGCGCCAACCCGGTGGGCTCGCTGGCGCTGCTGCGGCAGCACCCGGGGCTGTTGGGGCTGGCCGGGGTGCACTTCCTGTCGCAGCTGGCGCATGTGGTGCTGCCCAGCATCACCGTGCTGTACGCCACCTACCGCTATGGCTGGTCGGAGGCGAGCATGGGCCTGGCGCTGGCCGCGGTGGGCGTCTGCTCCGCGGTGGTGCAGGGCGGGCTGGTCGGGCCGGTGGTCAAGCGCATCGGCGAACGCCGGGCGATGGTGCTGGGCATGCTCTGCGGCGCGCTCGGCTTCGCCGGCTACGGGCTGGCGCCGACGGGCTTCTGGTTCATGGCGGCGCTGCCCTTCGTGGCGCTGTGGGGCGTGGGCGGGCCGGCGCTGCAGAGCCTGATGTCCCGCCGCGTGCCGGCCGAGGCGCAGGGCCGCCTGCAGGGCGCCGCCAGCAGCGTGCAGGGCCTGGCGCAGCTGATCGGCCCGACGCTGTTCGCCGGCAGCTTCGCGCTCTCCATTGACCGTGGCTGGGGCATGCCGGGCGCGCCCTTCCTGCTTTCCGGCGCGCTGTTGCTGGGCGGGCTGGCGCTGGGCTGGCGCGTGACCCGGCCGGCGCCGTAGGCCGGGCTACCCCGGAAAGCGCGGCCGCAGCCCGGCCGGCGCATGTTGCGGCACCAAGCGCAGCCCGGCCCCCAGCGCGCCGGAGACGAAGGGCAGCAGCCAGATGATCCGCGCCTGGTAGCGCCCGGCCGGGCCGGACAGCGCCCCGGCGATGCCGGCATTGCCCAGCGTCGCCAGCAGCACCAGCACCGCCAGCGCCGCGGTATGCGCCGGCAGCCGCTGCCAGCGCAGCAGCAGCAGGCCCAGCAGCCCGGCGGTGCCCAGCACCACCGCGGCTGTATGCAGCGGCACCCATTGCCGGGAATCCGCCACCAGGTGGCCCTGCTGCTGGCGGCTGCTGGCCAGCGCGCGCAGCTCATGCGGGAAGAAGCGCGCCACCAGGGGCTGCGGGCCATGCGGCGGCGGCCAGGGCTCCAGCCCATCGCCCACGCTGAACAGGCCCAGCTGGTCCAGGGTATTGCCCAGGGCGGCGTGCAGCACCGCCACCGGGCGGGCCTGCAGCGTGGCCATCACCACGTCGCGGGCCTCGGGCGCCCAGGCCTCGGCGCCGCCCAGCCCGGTCTGCAGCGGCGAGTCGTCGGCCCACAGGAAGCCGTTGTGCCAGCCGGGCAGGCGGTCCAGCACGTCGCACAGCTTCCAGCCCACCGCCGGGCATTGCGCCCGCGCCACCGCCAGGCCAGGGCCGTCGTAGATGACGCGGGTGGCCAGGAAGACCATGCCGAAGGGCGACAGCGAGGCCTTGCCGCGCCCGACCGCGTTGACCCCGACCAGCGCCACCGCCGCCACCAGCGCCGGCACCGCCATGCGCAACGCCGGGCGCCAGGCCTGGCGCCAGCCGCGCCGCCCGGCCAGCAGCAGCGCCCCAGCCACGGCCAGGCCCAGGGCCAAAGGCAGGTGGCTCTGGTGGACCGCCACGGCGAAGATGCCCAGCGCCAGAAGGTAGACCCGCTCCCCCACGCTCAGCACCGCCAGGCGGAAGCCGAGCAGCCACAGCGCCAGCACGGTGACCCCGGCGAAGAAGTCCGGCATCAGCTGGGCGACGAACCAGGGCAGCGGCGTCAGCACCGCCAGGCCCAGGGCGGCCAGGGGCAGGGCGGCGCGTTCCGCCCGGCCCAGCGCGCGCAGCACCAAGCCCAGCAGATGCGCCACCAGCAGGCCCTGGACCAGCACCGGCAGCCACAGGCTGGTGCGCCAATGCGTGAACAGCAGGAACAGGCTGTAGAAGGGCGGCCGGTCCCAGCCCAGGTAGTGCAGCAGCGCCTGGCCCAGGTAGGTGCCGGTATCGGCGAAGACCAAGGGATAGCCGTTCCAGAACGCCGGCCAGACCAGCAGCAGCGCGGCGATCAGGTGGCTGCCGCAGGCCACCGCCAGGCGCGGCAGGGCGCCGCCGCCGGCCGCCGGGTCGGGGCCGCCGAACTCACCCTGAGTTTGCCTCAGCACCATTTCCGCAACCGCAGCCGTCATTCCCAGCCACCCAAGCGCCACCGCCGTAAACTGCGGTGTCGCGGGGGTTTGGTCGCTACAACTGCCCGCGAGGGCGCGCCCGTTCTGCGTCCGGGCGGGTTACGCCCCGCACGGTGGCGCGAGGCCCGGTCAGGCGCGATCGTCGTAGCCGCGCGGATGGGCCTCATGCCAGGCCCAGGCGGTGCGGACGATGTCGTCCAGCGCGGCGAAGCGCGGCTGCCAGCCGGTCTCCCGCCGCAGCGTCTCGCTGGAGGCCACCAGCGCCGCGGGGTCGCCGGGGCGGCGCGGGCCGAAGCTGTGCGGCACCTTGCGGCCGCTGATGCGCTCGACGCTCTCGATGACCTGCTTGACCGAGTAGCCGGCGCCGTTGCCCAGGTTGTAGCGCAGGCTGCGCTCCTCCAGCAGCGGCAGCACCGCCAGGTGCGCGGCGGCCAGGTCGTTCACATGCACGTAGTCGCGGATGCAGGTGCCGTCTGGCGTGGCGTAGTCGGTGCCGAAGACGGTCAGCGGCGGGCGGGTGCCCAGCGCCGCGCCGATGCACAGCGGGATCAGATGGGTCTCCGGCTCATGGTCCTCGCCGATCTCGCCGGACGGGTCGGCGCCGGCGGCGTTGAAGTAGCGCAGGCAGGCGCTGCGCAGGCCGTGCACCTGGTCGGCCCAGTGCAGGCCTTGCTCCACGATAAGCTTGGACGTGCCGTAGGCGCTGGCCGGGGCCAGCTCGGCGTCCTCCGCAATGGGCACCGACTTGGGGAAGCCGAACAGCGCGGCGGTGGAGGAGAACACGAATTTCCGCACGCCCGCCTGCACCGCGGCTTCCGCCAGCCACAGGCTGTTGGCGCCGTTCTCGGCGCAGTAGCGCAGCGGCTCGCGCATGCTCTCCCCCACCAGGGAGAGCGCGGCGAAGTGGAACACCGCCTCGAACTTCCAGTTGGCGAACACGGCCGCGACGCGGGCGCGGTCGGCCAACTCGGCCTCGACGAACTCGACCGTGGAGGGCACCGCGGCGCGATGGCCCTGGCGCAGGTTGTCCAGCACCACGACATCATCGCCCCGGGCCACCAGGGCCCGCACCAGGTGGCTACCGACATAGCCGGCGCCACCCGTCACCAGAAAACGCGCCACGCGCCTACTCCCTGAAATAGCCGCCGTAGCGGGGGTGATAGACCTCGGCATCGGCATAGCCGGACCGGCCATGCACCTTGGCGTCCACCTGCGTCAGCGCGGCGCCCACGATGCGGGCATGCGCTTCCTCAAGCAGGCCAAGCGAGTTCCGCACCACCGAGCGCGGCGTGTCCCGCCACTTTACGCAAAGCAATGTGGCGTCCGCGAGGCGCGCCACCACCCGCGCATCCGCCATGGCCAGGGCCGGCGGGGCATCGAGGATGATGAGGTCGTATTCGCGCCGCACGCGATCCAGCAGCCCGGCCATCGCCTCGCTCATGAACAGGCCGAGGGAGTGGATCTCCGCCGCACCGGCGGGGATGTAGTCCAGCGTGGAGAGGTGGTCGCGCCGGATGATGCGCTCCAGCACCGCCTGGCCGAGCAGCAGGTCGGTCACGCCGGCCGCGCCCTCGCACCGGAACACCCGGCCGAGGGAGGGCTGGCGCACGTCGCAGTCGATCAGCAGCACCTTCTCGCCATTCATCGCCGCGCTGCGGGCCAGCGCCACGCTGGTGGTGGTCTTGCCCTCGCCCGGGCGCGCCGCGGTGATGACGATGACGCGCGGCGGCTCATGCCCCAGCCACAGCGAGGCACGCAGCGTCCGCATGCTTTCGCTGAACGGGGAGAGCGGCTTGCGGACCACCCAGTCCTCCACCTTGTGGCGGCCCAGCAGGCCCTGGCGCAGCATGGGCACCAGCGCCAGGCAGGGCAGGCCGAGCGCGGCGCGCACATCCTCGCCGCTGCGCATGGTGCTGTCCGCCTGCTCCAGGAACCAGATCACCAGCAGGCCGAACAGCAGGCCCAGCACCAGCGCGGCGCCGACGAACATGCTGACCTTGGGGAAGCTGGGCACGCCGGGGACGGTGGCGGGCGACAGCACGCGGGCGTCGGCCTTCTCGATGGCGGTCTGGCTGACCGTTTGCTGGCTGCGTTCCAGCACGGCGCGCAGCAGGCTGCGGCTGGCATCGGCCTCGCGTTCCAGCGCCGAGAGCTGGATTTCCGCGCTCTGGTTCTGGTTCAGCTTGGCTTCCTGAATGCGCAGCGTCTCCTGCAGGCTCTCCACCCGCGCACGGGCGGCGCGGGCTTCGCCGGCCAGGGCCTGCACCACGCGGCCGGTCTCGCTGCCGACGGCGCGCTGCGCGTCGGAAACGCGGGAGCGGGCGGCGCGTACATCCGGATGGTTGGGGCCGAGCGTGGCCGAGAGCCGTTCCAGCTCCGCACGGGCGGTGTCCAGCCCGTTGCGCTGCACGGTCAGGTTGGCCGCGCCCAGCGCGGTCAGGTCGGCGCCGCCGCCGCCACGCGCCGCCGCCAGCCGCGCATCCGCGGTGGCCAGCTGGTTGCGCGCCTCGATCAGGTCGGTGTTGATCCGGCTGACCTGTTCGGTGCCGAGGCCGGCGGTGACGCCGCGCGTCAACCCGCTGGTGGTGCGCAGCTCGGCAATGCGCGCCTCGGTCTGCTGCACCTCCGTCCGCAGCTGCGTCACGCGGCCGTCCAGCCAGTCATTGGCGCGGCGCACCGCGTTGAACTTCGATTCCAGCTGGTCGGCGATGTACAGCTCGGCGGCCAGGTTGGCGGCTTCCTGCGCCAGGCGCGGGTCCTCCGTGGTGAACTGCACCGCCAGCACGCGACTGTTGCGGACCACGTTGACCAGCAGCCGGTCGCGCACCGATTCAGCGGCGGCGATCTCGGCCTGCTCCTCCGGCGGCGCTGACGCGATGGGCTTGGGCGCAACGAAGCCCGCAACCTCCGGCGAAAGCGAGAACAGCCGCCGCGCCAACGCATCCCGCAGGCGGAACCACGGCGTGTCGGCGCGCTTGGCGTCCTCCAGCCACCAGCTGAACTCGGCGCGCTCGGTCAGGTCGAACTGCCGCACGATGCGGCGGGAGATGGAGAGCGAGCGGATGATCTCCACCTGGCTGGCCAGCACCGCATCCGTGGTGGTTTCATCGCGCAAGATGCTTTGCAACTCACGCGCGTTGTAGCCCTCGGGCTCGAACATCACGCTGGCGCTGGCGGTGTAGCGCGGCGTCAGCTGCTTGGCCGCGATGAACGCGACGGCGGGGAACAGCAACGCGCAGAGCACGAGTACCCAGCGCCGCCGCTTCAACGAGGCAATCAGCGCATTGACCGTCATGCCCTCCGGCTCGATCGGCATCGAGGAGGCATTGGCAGGCGCGGAACGCGGCGGCGGGCGCCGCTCCGCCGGGGGTCGGCTCTCAACCGGTCTGTCGAGCATGGGGCTACACTTTCCCTTCCGCGGTTTGCGGCAACGCACACCGATTAGGGGCGACGGAAAGCGAGGGTCAATCAAACCAACGGGGATCGAAGCCGCTCTCGGCAAACAACGGCGTGATGAACCACCGACGCAAGGAAACGCGAACGCGCGAACGGTCCGCGCTCTGGCAGAAAACAGCAGCCGCATTGGGACCCGATGCAGCGTTGAACCGGAGGGACTACGACAATGCCGATCACTCGCCGCCTTGCCCTGCTTGCACCCGTGGCTGCCGTTGCCGCTTGCTCGGCGCCCGGCGCCGACCTGCCGCGGCTGGAGGATGCGCCGCGCAGCGAATACCGTCTTGGTTCGTCCGACCAGGTGCGCGTCACCGTCTTCAACGACCCGCGCCTGACCGGCGACTTCCGCGTCTCCGACACCGGGACGCTGGCGTTGCCGCTGATCGGCACCGTGCGCGCGCAGGGCCGCACCACGCCGGAGGTGGAACGCGCGATCGAGGCCGAGATGAAATCGAAGAACCTGTTCCGCGACCCCAATGTGGCCGTGGAGGTGCTGAACTACCGCCCCATCTTCGTGCTGGGCATGGTGGAGCGGGGCGGGCAGTTTCCGTACCAGCCGGGCATGACGGCGCTGACCGCGGTGGCCGTGGCCGGTGGCTTCAACTATCGCGCGATCCGCGACTATGTTTCCATCACCCGCATCGGCCGCGACAACAAGCCGATGGAGTTCCGCGCGGCCCGCGAATCGCTGGTGCAGCCGGGTGATGTGGTGACGGTGTTCGAACGGAGGTTCTGATCGCGCGCGTTGGCTTGGCCCTGCTGTTGCTGCTGATGGCGGGGCCGGCCCAAGGGCCCGCTCTCGCGCAGGTCTCGCGCCCTTGGGGCGTGCCGTGGTCGCAGGTGGCGGGGCCGCTGGCAGGCGCGCCGCGCATCATCGGCGGCACCGGCGCCGGCTGCCTCATCGGGGCCGAGCGGCTGGCGGATGACGGGCCGGGCTGGCAGGCGGTGCGGGTTTCCCGCAACCGGCACTGGGGCCACCCGGAGCTGGTCGGTGCGGTGCAGGGGCTGGCGGCGCGGGCCACGGCGGCGGGGCTGCCGGCGCTGTGGGTGGGGGATATGGGCCAGCCGCGCGGCGGGCCGCTGCCCTGGGGCCATGCCAGCCACCAGGCCGGGCTGGACGTGGATATCTGGCTGGACGTGACCGCCCGGCGCGGCCTGCCGGCGGCGCAGCGGGAGAGTATCGCGGTGCCGTCGCTGGTGCTGCCGGGCGGCGACGGGGTGGACCCGGCGCGCTGGCGGCCGGGGCATGCGGCCCTGGTGCGCCTGGCGGCGGAAACGCCCGGCGTGGACCGCGTGCTGGTGAACCCCGCGATCAAGCAGGAGCTTTGCCGCAGCGCGCCCGGCGCGGCCTGGCTGCGCCGCGTGCGGCCCTGGTGGGGGCATGACGAACACCTGCACCTGCGGCTGCGCTGCCCGGCGGGGCAGGGCGAATGCGTCGACATCGCCCCGCCGCCACCCGGCGATGGCTGCGACGCGACACTGGCCTGGTGGTTCAGCGCCGAGGCCCGCGCCCCGGCGCCGCGCCCGCCGCGACCGCCGCAGCCGCCACGGATGCCCGCGGCCTGCGCGGCGGTGCTGCGCGGGGGTTAGCCGCGGTAGTCGGCGAACAGGTCCGTGCTGAGGTAGCGTTCGCCCGTGCTGGGCAGGATCACCACAATCAGCTTGCCGGCATTCTCCGGCCGCGCCGCCAGCTTCAGCGCCGCGCAGGTGTTGGCGCCGCTGCTGATGCCGCAGAGGATGCCTTCCTGCTTCATCAGCGCCTGCGCGGTGGCGATGGCTTCCTCGTTGGTCACCTGCATGATCTCGTCCAGCAGGTGCAGGTCGACGATGCCGGGCACGAAGCCGGCGCCGATGCCCTGGATCTTGTGCGGGCTGTGCGCGCCGCCGGACAGCACCGGGGAGTTGGTGGGTTCCACCGCCACCACCTTGAAGCCCGGCTTCTTCGCCGCGAGGGCGCGCTTCACGCCGGTGATGGTGCCACCGGTGCCGACGCCGGCCACGACGAAATCCACCGTGCCGTCGGTGTCGCGCCAGATCTCCTCGGCGGTGGTGCGGGCATGCACCTCCGGGTTGGCGGGGTTGTCGAACTGCATGGGGATCCAGTGCCTGGCGGGATCGCTGGCGGCGATCTCCTCGGCCTTGGCGATGCTGGCCTTGATGCCGCCGGACGCCGGCGTCAGCACCACCTCGGCGCCCAGGGCGCGCAGCAGGGCGCGGCGCTCGATGCTCATGCTCTCCGGCATGGTCAGCACGCAGCGATAGCCCTTCACCGCGGCCACGCCGGCCAGGCCGATGCCGGTATTGCCGCTGGTCGGCTCCACGATGGTCATGCCGGGCTTCAGCTTGCCGTCGCGCTCGGCGGCCTCGATCATGGCCAGGCCGATGCGGTCCTTCACCGAGGAGAGCGGGTTGAAGAACTCGCACTTGGCCACGACGGTGGCGCCGAGGCCGGCGGTGAGCTTGTTCAGCCGCACCAGCGGCGTGTTGCCGATGAGCGCGGTCATGTCGGCGGCGATCTTCATTATACGTGTCTCCCGCGTGGAAAGGCGGGCAAGTTTAACCTGACGCGGGCGCTACTGTAACCAGAGAAGATGTGAAATGGCCTCGGCAGACTGCCGCGTCATCCGGACCGGTGGAGGAGACGGCAGCAGCGCCGGGAGGCCTTCCGCCGTTCAGGCGCTAGCCCAGATCCTCCAGGCCCAGCGCGCGGATACGCCCGCGCTCCTCATCCCAGCCCGGCCGGTCCTTGACGTTGAGGAAGAGGTGGACGCGCCGCTCCAGCAGCTTCTCCATCTCCACCCGGGCCTTCTGGCCGATCTGCTTGATCCGCTGGCCGCCATCGCCGATCAGGATGGCCTTCTGCGTCGCGCGTTCCACGTAGACGGTGCAGTCCACGCGCACGCTGCCATCGGGCCGTTCCGTCCACTGCTCGGTTTCCACCGTGGCGTGGTGCGGCACTTCCTCATGCGTCTGGCGCAGGATCTGCTCGCGCACCAGCTCGGCCGCCAGCATGCGGTTGGGCAGGTCGGAGAGTTCGTCCTCGGGGAACAGCCAGGGGCCGGGCGGCACCACGGCGGCGCAGCGCTGCATCAGCTTGTCCAGGCCGCGGTTCTTCTCGGCGCTGATCATGAAGGTCTCGGCCACCGGCATCAGCGCGTTCAGCTCCTGCGCCAGGGGCAGCAGGCGCGGCGGCTCGATCAGGTCCACCTTATTCAGCACCAGCCAGACCGGGACCTTGCTGTCCTTCAGCTTGTCGGCAATGGCGCGCACCGGGTCGGTCAGGCCGGCCCGGGCATCCACGATGAACAGCGCGACATCGGCGTCCTGCGCGCCACCCCAGGCGGCGGCGACCATGGCACGGTCCAGCCGGCGGCGCGGGGCGAAGATGCCGGGCGTATCGACCAGCACCAGCTGCGCGCGGCCCTGCATGACCACGGCGCGGATGCGGAAGCGCGTGGTCTGCGGCTTGGGCGAGACGATGGTGACCTTGGTGCCGGCCAGCGCATTGACCAGCGTGGACTTGCCGGCATTCGGCGCGCCGACCACGGCCACCAGGCCGCAACGGGTAGGCTCGCCGGGCGTGGCGCCCAGTTCAGTGTTCACTTCTGTCCCAATCCTGAAAGCCAGGTTTCGGCGGCGGCCTGCTCGGCCGCGCGCTTCGATTCGCCCATGCCCTCGGCCTCTCGCCCCGCGGCGGTGACGGAGACCACGAAGAAGGGCTGGTGCGACGGCCCTGATGTGGAGACCAGGCGGTACTCGGGCAAGCCCAGGGCCCGGCCCAGCGTCCATTCCTGCAGCCGGCTCTTGGCCGAGACCGGCGGGCGCGGGTCGGCGCCCATCATCTTTTCCCATTCGCGCCGCACCAGGGCGCGGGAAGGGGCCAGGCCGCCATCCAGGTAGATCGCGCCCAGCAGGGCTTCCACCGCATCGGCCAGCACGTTGGCGCGTTCCCGCAGGCCGGCGCGGCCCTCGCTTTCCGGCACCCGCAGCATGCCGCGCAGGCCCAGCGATTCCGCCACCTTGGCCAGGGCGTCGCGCGCCACCAGGCTGGCCAGGCGCTTGCCCATGTCGCCCTCGCGCTCCTCGGGGAAGCGTTCGGTCAGCCATTCGGCCATCAGCAGCGCCAGCACGCGGTCGCCCAGGAACTCCAGGCGTTCGTTGCTGTCCAACTGGCTGCGGCGGGGGTCGGCGGCGGAGCGGTGGGTCAGCGCCTGCTCCAGCAGGCCCTGGTTGGCGAAGCGGTGGCCCAGCCGGGCGGCAAAGGCCTCCAGGCTTTCGCTCGCCTCGCTCATCGCCGTTTCAGCGGACGCCAGAGAACAACCTCGTCCAGCGGATGGCGAAGGGCCAACCCCACACCTCCCACCAGGCGGCGGAGCCATCCACCGAGAAGAAGATGAACTCGGCCCGGCCCACCAGGTTGTCCACCGGGATGAAGCCGACCGCGTCCAGGAAGCGGCTGTCCTGGCTGTTGTCGCGGTTGTCGCCCATGGCGAAGACGTGGTTGGCCGGCACCACGTAGTCCTGGGTGTTGTCGTTCGGCTGAGTGTCGGAATACTCGATGATCTGGTGGATGCGGCCGCCGGGCAGGCTTTCCCGGTACAGCTGCACGGTCATGCGCGGGCCATCGCCCTCGACCACGTAGGGGCCCAGGCGCTCGCGCCGCACGGCCTCGCCATTCACCTGCAGCACGCCGCCGCGGACCGAGATGCGGTCACCGGGAAGGCCGATGATGCGCTTGATGTAGTCCTGGCTGGGGTCGCGCGGCAGCTTGAAGACGGCGACGTCGCCGCGCTTGGGCAGGCTGCCGAAAACGCGCCCGCTGAACAGGTTGGGGCCGAACGGCGCCGAATAGCGCGAATAGCCGTAGCTGTACTTGGACACGAACAGGTAGTCGCCCACCAGCAGGGTGGGGATCATGCTGCCGGAGGGGATGTTGAAGGGCTCGAAGGCGATGGTGCGGATGCCGATGGCGATAAGCCCGGCATACAGTATCGTCTTGACGCTTTCGCCCCAGCCGCCGGACGACTTCCGCTTTGCCATTGCTGCGCTCAACCTGGGACCCACCGGGAAAATGATGCCAACCGGCGGGATGCAGCCGGGCCGGCGGATGAAGCCCGGCAGGGGGGTAGGTGTCAAGGAATGCCTGGAACACCGCGCGATTCGGCGCGGGATCAATCCGTCAGGCGGTCCACCGCGGGGAGTCGCGCCAGCACCAGCTGCTTGAAGGCAATGGGCAGGAAGACGCCGGCCGCCATCAGCAACGGTGCATGCAGCCAGAAGCCGGCGACGGTCCAGCCCACGCCCAGCGCCACCAGCACCGCCTTGGCCAGGCCGATGGCGATGGTGTTGAACAGGTAGATCACCATGGAATACCGGCCGAACCAGAGCGGCCAGCGCAGCCGGTTGACCGGCGCGGCGCGCACCAGCCCATGCACCGCCGGCAGGGCCAGCAGGCCGCAGACCAGCATGGAATAACGCTCGGGGATGACGCCGGCGCCGGCCAGCGCCAGGCTGGCCAGGAACAGCCCGCACCACAGGCCAAGCTGGCGGGAGAAGGCCGGCAGCAGCCAATCCTGGCGTTCCGCCACCCACAGCCCCATGGCGAAGAACAGGAAGTGGCTGGCGAAGCGGTCCAGGTACAGCACCGGCGGAATGGGCAGGAACTGCAGCGCCAGGCCGAAGACGACCAGGCCGCTGCTGCCCAGGCCCAGCCGCATGGCCGGCACCGCGACCAGCGTCGCCAGGAACAGCACCAGCAGGTACCAGATGCTGGTCGCCGGGCTGGTCGCGGTATCCCAGAACAGGTGGCGCAGCCCGGCGCCCAGCCCCTCCGGCGCGTTGTCCACCGTGGTGGTCACCTGCCCGGCGCCCAGCTTGCCCAGCAAAATCAGCAGGCCGACGGCGAAGAACGGCAGCAGCAGCCGCACCGCACGCTTTTCCAACAACGTGCCCCAGCGGCCCGGCGGCGTGGCCATCACGCCCGACAGCATGGCCACCGTGCCGGACAGGTAGAAGAACAGCGGCATGTGGAAGCGATAGACCGCGAAGCGCAGCGGTTCGTACCAGGTCAGCCCTTCCGGCTGCTGGCGGGCGACGATGTGGCCGAACACCACCAGCAGGATGGCGATGCCCTTGGCGCGGTCCAGGTCCAGTCGGCGTTCGCGCACCGGCGCGTAGGAGCCTTCCGGCACGCGGTTCAGCCGGCGGCCAGGGCCAGGCGACGCGCCTCCGCCCGGCTCGCCTTCAGCGTGGCCGCGGCGGCGCGGGTTTCCAGCCGGGCGCGGGCCAGCGCGGCGCCGAACCAGGTGAACTGGATGACCGCGGTGCTGGCGATGAGCGTGTTGTCGAAGCCGCTGTGCAGCAGCACCGCGGCAATGGCGGCGCGCAGCACCAGCCGGTCCGCCAGCGGCGCGCCGCGGGTGCCGATGACCACCCAGGCAACCAGGGAGGCGAAGATGGCGGCGCAGCCGATGATGCCGCCATCCACCGACAGCCGCAGGTATTCGTTGTGCGCCGCGTTGCTGCCCAGGTAGCGGATGCCGGGGTCGGCGGGGTCCACGATCAGCTTGCCGGCGCCCAGGCCGAAGCCGAACAGCGGCCGGCGCTCGATGGCGTTCAGGAAGAACGGCCAGATGATGTCGCGGCCGGAGAAGTTGAAGTCGCCACCGCTGTAGTTGGGCTGGGTGAAGCGCTGGATCGCGTAGGCGGTGATCGGCCCCAGCACGACCAGGCCGGGCAGCATGCCGCCCATCACCAGGTCCACCTTGCGCTTCAGCGGAAAGGTGTGGCGATTGGACAGCAGGAACACCACGCCGAGGAACAGGATGACGGCCGCCAGCGGCGCGCGCGCCTGGGTGGCCAGCAGGATCGCCAGGTTGACGCCGCCCAGCAGCAGCCAGGGCATCTTGAAGCCGCGCAGGTATTCCAGCGTGCAGGCGAAGATGGCGGTGGAGCAGAACCCGGCCAGGAAGGGCGGCGAATGCAGCCCCTGGAAGCGGCCGAAGGTGTCCAGCGGCGGATAGAAGCCGATCAAGCCGGACAGCAGCCCGCCCAGGGTGGAGATCAGCGGCACGAAGCAGGCGCCGCGGCACAGCGCGGTCCACAGGCTCTTCGGCGCCAGGGCGAAGCCGAGCACGAAGGGCGCGGTGCTGCCGATGAAGCTGCGGATCATCTCGGCATTGCCGACCACGCGGCCCATGGGCAGCACGGCGATGCTGATGGCGGCGATGCCGGCGAAGGCGAGGAAGGGCCAGTTGATGGCGCTGGCCGCGCCGTAGCGGATCAGCAGCACGGCGGCCAGCGCGAAGGGCACCAGCTTGATCAGCGCCGCGCCCATGGCGCCGGCGGCGCCGGTGCCGGCCACGGCGGTCAGGTTGTCCACCTGCACGTCCATCGCCGCGCCGTAGACCAGCACCAGCATGCCGGCCAGCAACCAGGGGAATTCGTAGAACAGCAGCACCGCCAGCAGCAGCACCAGCAGCGGCATCGCCAGCAGCGTCGTCTCCGGCGCCATGACCGCGCTGAGGAGCAGGGCGACCACGCCGAAGCATCCGATAACGCGAAGGTTCATAGGAGATACAACGAAATCGAGCATGCTGCGTTGTGTCACGCGGCTCCCGTTGGGGCCAATCAGCCTTCTGTCAGGAGACGGCATGGAAGCGATGCCTCGCGCGAATGCGACAGCCAAAACACCCATGGCGACGCATCACGCGGAAGCCGCACCCCGCGCGGCGGGGCTTACCAAGCTGCGGTTCGGCTTCATTGCCTGGGTGGTGCTGTACCACCTTGACCTGGCGCTGGATGTCTCCGCCGAACTGCCGTGGTTGAAGCCGGTGCTGGGGCGCGGCTACCTGGGGGTGGACGGCTTCTTCCTGCTCTCGGGCTTCGCGATGTGGCTGGGCTATTCGGCCCGGCCGCCGAAGGACTGGCCGGCGATCCGGCAGTTCCTGGTGCGGCGGCTGGCCAAGATCTGGCCGCTGCACGCGCTGGCGCTGCTGGCGCTGGCGCTGCTGGTCGGGCTGGCCATTGCCAGCGGCATCGGCATCCGCGCGCCGGAGCGCTTCAACCCGCGCGACCTGCTGCTGCAACTGCTGCTGGTGAATGCGTGGGAGACCATGTCGGCCCATGCCTGGAACTACCCGAGCTGGGCGCTCTCGGCGGAATGGGCCGGCTACTTGGCGTTTCCGCTGCTGCTCGGCGTGCTGCTGAAGCTGCCGGCGCGGGCGGTGCCGTCCGTGGTGGTGGTGGCCTTCCTGGGGCTGTGCCTGCTGCCCTACGCCGACCCCGGCTCCGGCCTCAACCTGACGCTGCATTTCGGCCTGGCGCGGTTCTTCCTGGAATTCGTGCTGGGCATGGCGCTGGCGCGCTGGAACCCCGGGCGCGGGCTGAAGCTGGCCGCGCTGGCGCTGCCGCTTGGCCTGGCGCTGCGGCTGGACCCGCTGGCGGTGGCCGGGCTGGCGGCGCTGATCGCCTGGGCCTGGCGCTGGCCCCAGCCGGCGCGGCCGGACCTGCTGGTGCGGCTGGGGGAGGCGAGCTTCGGCGTCTATCTCTGCTGGATCTTCGTGGAGGCGGCGCTGGTCGGCGTGCTGCGCCTGACCGAGCCGGGGCTGGTCGGGCGGATCGGGCTGCTGGCCCTGGGCTTCCTGGTCAACCTGGTGGCCGGCTGGTGCGCCTGGCGCTGGGTGGAGGTGCCGATGCACCGCTGGGTGGTCGGCCTGCTGCGGCCGGCGCCGGGCCGGCGGCTGTCACCGCAGCAGATCGCGGATTGGCTGGCGGGGCGTGGCTGAGGCGCCGTCCTGCAGCCGCCACCAGCTGCCATGGGTATAGGCCCATAGCGTCGCCGGCAGGCGCAGCTGACGCAGCGCGGGCAGGGACTGCGCCAGGTCCGCGACATGCGCCCCGCGGTTTTCCTCATGTCCCTGGGCGCCGCCGAGTTCGCTGACCAGCACCGGAATGCCGTGGCGGTCGCGCCAGGCGGTGGCGGCGGCGAAGCGACGGGCGACGGCGGCGGTGTTGCCGCCCTGGTAGTCGTGCACCTCGGCGATGGTGTCGCGGTCCGCCGGCGGCGGCATGCTGGCCAGCGACGGCAGGCTGCACCACTCGAACCCGCCCCAGCTGAGCATGTGCCGCGGCGCGTAGCGGCGCACCAGGGCCAGCAGGCGGTCGCGCATCGGCGCCCAGCTGGCGGCATCGGGGAAGGCGGGCTCGTTCAGCGGCGCCAGCACCAGCATCTCGGGGTCCGTCCGGGCGGCAAGGTAGGCGGCGCGGGCCTCCAGCACGCGCCACTCGCGCTCTCCCCAGGGGCTGGACTGGTGGAAGCTGTCGGTCAGGCCGAGCATCACGGGGATGCCGTTGTTGGTGGCGTCCATCGCCGCCTCGGCGAACAGCCGGAGCAGGTCCTCGCCCTCGCCGCTCTCGCTGACATTGGGCAGGAACAGCCGGGCGTGGTCGAAGCCGGCGGCGCGGAACTGCCGCCACCAGCTGGGGCCCAGGCGACGCGGCTGGTTGTTCTCGGCCACCGGGAACCAGCGTTCCAGGTTGGCGCCCAGGCGCAGGTTGCCCAGCCGGGCGCGCAGCGGGTGCGGCTGTTGCGCGGCGGCGGGCAGGGCGTAGGGGAGGGCGGCCGAGGCCGCGAGCAGCGTGCGGCGCTTCATGCCGCCGCCGCTGCCAGCGGGGTGCCCAGCCAGCCGCGCAGGTAGCCCAGGTTGTAGGCGGCGCCGCAGCGGGCGCGCAGCAGCGCCGGGGAGGCCGGCGGCCAGAGCAGCAGCGGCGCCTGCACCGCCAGCTTGCCGGCGGCGGCGGCGGTGCGGCGCAGGCTGCGCTGGCGCAGCGCATCGGTGGCGCCCTGCCACAGCAGGCGGTTCAGCAGCCAGGCCGGCTGCAGCCGGTCCTGCTGGATGGAATGGCCCACCGTGACGGCACCGTCGTAGTAGGCCCGCAGCCCGCGGTCGCGCAGCCTTGCCACCACTTCCTCCTCCTCGCCGCTCAGCAGGCGTTCACCGATGCGGCCCAGGGCTTCCGGGAAGCCGCCTACCTCGCGCAGTGGCTGGGCGGCGAAGGCCATGTTGGCGCCGTAGACCGCGACATCCGGTGGCGTGCCGCGGCCCACCTCGCCGCAGCCTTCCCATTCCACAATGGTCAGCACGCCGCGCAGGCCGTCCGGCCACCAGGCCGGCAGCGGCGCTTCCCAGCGTGGCATGATGCGGCCGCCGACCACGCCGACATCGGCCGGCAGCATGGCGATGCGCGCCAGCAGGCGGGCCTGCCAGTCCGCCGCCGGCACCGCGTCGTCGTCCAGGTAGGCCACCCAGGCACCGGCGGCATCGGCCAGCCCCAGGTTGCGCGCCAGGCTCAGGCCGGGGCGGTCGGTGCGCAGCAGCCGGGCGCCGTGTTCCTCGGCCAGGGCCGCGATACGCACCGCCGCCTCGGGCGGGGAGGCACTGTCCACCACCAGGATTTCCGCCTGGCCGTCCTGCTGCGCCGCCAGTGCCGCGAGGCAGACGGCCAGGTAGTCGGGCCGGGCGTGGGAACAGAGCACCACGCTGAGCAGGGGTGGGTCGGCCTGGGGGTAGGTGTGCAACGGCAAAAAATCGCTCCCGCGGGGTTCAGCCGAAGCGGAACGCGCCAGGCACCGCCGCGAGGTCGGGCTCACTGGAAGGTGTGGCCGGCGCGGCGGCCTGCGCCTCCTTCATCCGGCCCTCGATCTGCTTGATCAGCGCCATCAGCCCGTTGGCGAAGTGCGGCAGCTGGGCAAGCGGCAGGATCAGCTGGCCGGCCGCCACCGGCTTGCCGTCGGCACCCTGCTGCGCCAGCGTCAGCCGGGCGACGCCGTGGTTGACCGAGGCGTCGAGGATGCCGTCGGCGAAGATGGTGTTAGGGCTGGTCATGCGGTCGTTCTCCTGTAGGCAAAGGGCGGTGCCAGGGATGCGCCGATGGCGCAACCCGGCACCGCCCGTGGCGGAGTGACCACCCTGGTGCCGCCCCGCCGGGGTGGCGAGGCTACTGCTCCTGGAAGGACCGGTGGAAGCTGTCGCGGATCGGCTGGGTGATGTAGCGGAAGAAGCTCCGCTCACCGATCCGGATGTGCCCTTCCACGGGCATGCCAGGGGTCAGGAACACGTTGGGCAGGGAGGCCAGCTGGTCGGGGTCTATGGCGATGAAGGCGCGGTAGTATTGCTGGCGCGACTGGTCGTTGGTGGTCACGTCCGCGGCGACCCAGGTCACTTGCCCGTGCAGGTAGGGCACCAGCCGCTGCTTGAAGGCGGGCAGCCGGACCTCGGCGCGCAGGCCAGGGTAGACGGTGTCGATGTCGTTCGGCTGCACGTTCACCTCGGCCACCAGGCGGTCGCCATCCGGCACCAGGTCCATGATGGCGTCGCCCGGCTTGATGACGCCGCCGAGCGTGAACTGCCGCAGGTTGACGATGGTGCCGGCCTCCGGCGCCACGATGTCGCGGCGGGTGACGATGTCGGATGCCGCGCGCAGCCGCTCCTCGACATCGGCCAGCTTGCCGCGCACCTCGCGCAGGTCGGTGCCGGCTTCCTGCAGGCGCTGGTCCACGGTCTGCTGCATCTGCTTGCGCGCCTCGGCGATGCTGGCCTGGGCGCGGTCGATCTGGCCGTTCAGGTCCACCAGGCTGCCTTCCAGCCCGGCCATGGAGCGCTGCACCGCCAGCAGGTCCGGCAAGCGGGCCAGGCCCTGCTGTACCAGGCCGCGGCGCATGGCTTCCTCCTGCCGGATCAGCACCAGCTGGCGCTGGGTGGCCAGCAGCTGGCCACGGGCACCGGCGATGACGGCGTTCTGCTGGTCGACGCGGGCCTCAAGCACCTGCACCTGGCTGTTGACGCTGGCCTGGCGGGCCAGGAACAGCGCGCGCTGGCCGATCACGGCCTCCATCGCGCGGGGGTCGGTGCTGGCCAGCAGGTCGGCCGGGAAGCTGATCTCCCGCTTCTGGCCGATCTCGGCGTTCAGCCGGGCGTCCTGGGCCAGCAGCGCCCAGCGCTGGGCGCGCTGGGTTTCCAGGCTGCTGTCGGCCTGGATCATGTCCAGGCGCATCATCACGGCGCCGGCGGGCACCTTGGTGCCGTCGCGCACCAGGATCTCGCGGACGATGCCGCCTTCCAGGTGGGAGATGGTGCGGCGGGTGCCCTCGACCCGGATGACGCCGGGGGCGATGGAGGCTTCCGCCAGCGGCGCCAGCACAGACCACAGCGCGAAGCCGCCGACGAAGACGATGCTGGTGAAGAGGCCGAGGATCATCGGCGCCCGCGTCTTCGGCGCCGGGCGGTCCAGCACCGGGTGCGGCGGCACCTGCGGCGGCGGGGTGATGACGGCGCGGCGCGGGCGTTCGGCCAGGGCGCCGCCGGCCACGGGGATGGCGATGTCGCTGCTCATCGGGCGGCACTCCCTTCAAGGCGTGGTGCGGGCGGGCCGCCGGAAACCTCGGCCGGGCGCGCCGCTGGCTGCATCAGCCGCTTCATCACCTCGGCCCGCGGGCCGAACATCTCGATGGCGCCGTCCTTCAGCAGCAGCACCTTGTCCACGCCCTGCACCAGGGCGGGGCGGTGGGAGACGAGGATGACGGTGGTGCCCTGCGCCTTCAGCTTCTCCAGCGCGCGGGTCAGCGCCGCCTCGCTGTCGCCGTCCAGGTTGCTGTTGGGTTCGTCCAGCACCACCAGCTTGGGGCGGTTGAACATGGCACGGGCCAGGCCGATCAGCTGGCGCTGGCCACCCGACAGGTGCTGGCCGCCGTCGCCGATCTCGGTCTCATACCCCTGCGGCAGGCGCAGGATCATGTCGTGGCAGCCGGCCAGCTGGGCGGCCTCGTACACCGGGTCCGGCTCCGATTCCGCCATGCGGGCGATGTTCTTGAACACGGTGCCGTCGAACAACTCCACATCCTGCGGCAGGTAGCCGACATGGCGGCCGAAATCCTCGCGCAGCCACTGGTACACGTCGGCGCCATCCAGCCGGATGCTGCCGGCGGAGGGTTGCAGCGTGCCGATCATCATCCGCACGAGCGTGGTCTTGCCGGCGGCGGAAGGGCCGATGATGGCCAGGCTCTCACCCGGCTCCAGCGCGAAGTTGACGCCCTTGATCAGCGCCACGCCCTGGCCGGGGAAGGCGTAGGAGACGCGCTCGACGCCGATGCGGCCATCGGGTTCCGGCAGCGGCAGGCCGGGCGGGCGCAGCCGGGGTTGGGCCAGGAAGGACTGCAGCCGGCGGAAGGACTGGCGCGCCTGCACCAGCTGCTTCCAGCCGCCGATCATCTGCTCAACCGGCGCCAGGGCGCGGCCCATGATGATGGAGCCGGCGATCGAAGCGCCCGAGGTCAGTTCCTGCCCCAGCACCAGGTAGGCGCCGACGCCCAGGATGGCGATCTGCACCGCCAGGCGGAAGAACTTGGTCAGGGCAACCAGGATGGCGGCGCGGTCCGCGGCCTGCTGCTGCGGGCCTTGGGTTTCCGCCACCGCCTCGCGCCAGCGGCCGATCACCGCCGGCAGCATGCCCATGCTGTCGATGACTTCCGCGTTGCGGGAGATGGCGTCGGCCCGGCGCTGGCTGGCCATGGCCGAGACATTGGCCTTCTTCAGCAGGTTCGAGGTCGTCATCTCGCTGGCCATGGTCAGGCCGAACAGGATGAAGGCGCCACCCAGCGCGATCAGCCCCATGACCCAGTGCAGCGCGAAGATCACCGCGATGTAGATCGGCACCCAGGGCACGTCGTACAGCGAGAGCATGCCCGGCGAGGCCAGGTAGCCACGGCACACCGCCAGGTCGCGCAGCGCCTCCATCCGGTAGGGCCGGCCGCGCAGCGTGCTCTCGATGGCGCGGATGAAGCCTTCCGGCGCCACGCGCTGCTCGATCCAGCCGCCGATGCGCTGCATGATCTGGCCGCGCACCGCTTCCAGCAGCGCCAGGGTCATCACCGCGAAGATGGCGATGGCCGAGAGGTAGACCAGCGTGTCGGTGATCCGGGTGGCCAGCACGCGGTCGAACACCTGCATCATGTAGATGCTGGTGGTCAGCTGCAGCAGGTTGACGACACCACTGAACAGGCCGACCGCGACGAATTGCTGGCGGCAGGCGGCCAGGGCGCGGCGCAGCGGCGTGTCGGCATTGAACTCGGAGCCGGGAAGGGCGAGGCGCGGTTGTGACATGTCGGTTCAGCCTGGCAGCAGGCCGGCGAGTGCGGCCAAGGTTTCAGGGTACAGGTATAGCGCGCCACCCAGCAGCCCGAACAGGAGCAGCGCCAGCAGGTTGGCCATGACAATCTTTACAAACCCCGCAGGCCGCGCGAATCGGCCCAGATACTCCATTACTGCTTCCTGGCGGATTTCCGCTACCCGGTTGTGCAGGTTACGTATCGAATAGGTTGCGAGCGCCGCATGGGCCTGGTCGCGCAGCGTGTGCATGGCATCGGGCGTGGCGGGCAACCCGCGCTCGGCCGCCAGGGCGAAGGCGAGCAGGTCCACCACGCGGTCCTCGGCCGCGCGGCCGGCCAGCCAGGCGTGCAGCCCGGCCTCGCCAGGGCTGGCGCTGTCGTTGGCCGCAACGTCGGGCGGCGGCATGTCCCCGCGCAGGGGCTGGATGGTAGCCATGCAGAAACCTCCGAGGGTAGGCGGCAACGGCCGGGGCGGCGGTGGGCCTGATGGCGCCACCCTTGCCCGCGGGCGGCCGGACCCGGTCACCCAGCCGGGGCGGGGCGCCACCGGGTTGCCCGGTCCAGCGCAATCGGCTGGCCGGGCGTGTGGTATACACTCCCCCGCGCCGTCGCGATGCAAGCCCAAACCCCCCGGCCACGACAAATCAACTGGAACGGCAAATCGCCGACGGCTAATAACATCTTCGCGGCGACAATAATCGGCAGAACCCGACGTCGACCGTGCCCGGCATTCCCTTCCGCGTGCACCGGCCGGTACACACGGCACCGTGAGTGGAAGCGGTCATTCCGCCGGGCTACCGGGCACATGGGGACTGGATTGGAGAGGCAGGGCATGATTCGGGGTTTGACGCGCGGCGCCATCATGGCGCTGGTCGGGGCGGTGCCGCTGGGGGCGCAGGCGCAGTCCGTGGCGCCGCAGGATGTGGCCCGTGGCGTGACGGTGCAGAACCGGGCGCGGCCCGATTTCGACCCGCTGGGCATCCGCATGGGCAGCTTCCGCCTGGACGGCGCGGTGGAGGCCGGCGGCGGCGTCGACAGCAACGTCTATGGTCGTCAACGGAACGTGAAGTCCAGCGGCTACGCCACCGAGGCCGGCGTGCTCTCCGTCAACAGCGAATGGACCCAGCACGCGCTTGGCGCCTCCGCCAGTACCCAGTCCCGGCAGTACCTGTCGCGCAACTCACTGGACTGGACCGACTACAATGTCGGCGGGTTCGGCCGCTACGATTTCTCGGCCGATACCAATGTGGAGATGCGCTACCGGCACTATCGCGAGCACCTGGATGTCTACAACTTCGACGTCCAGACCGCCGGCATCGTCCAGCCGGTGCCCTACGACAGCGACGAACTGGCGCTGACCGGCACCACCCGGCTGAACCGCTTCGGCCTGCTGGCCACCGGCGTGTACCGCACCTACCGGTTCGAGGACGTGTTCATCGGCGGCATCCGCAACCGGGTCTCGCAGCAGAGCTTCAACAGCGCCATCGGCGCCTTCGGCGGCAGCTATGCCATTGCCGATGGCCGCTACGTGACGGCGGTGATGCGCTTCCAGGACATCAGCTACACCAACAGCATCTCCAGCGGCCGCGACAGCTTCACGTATGAGGCGCTGGTCGGCTTCCAGTACGACTTCGACGGCGTCTGGCAGGGCCGCGCCGCCGTTGGCTGGCGCCACCGCGACTACCGCAGCCCCAACATCAAGCCGCTGGAGGGCCTGGCCGCCGAGGGCTCGCTGACCTGGCAGCCGACGCAGCTGACCACGGTGACCGCCAGCGTCGGCCGCACCATCGAGGAATCCATCCGCGCCAATGCGGTCAGCTACACCCGCACCCAGGGCGGCGTCCGGCTGGACCACGAGCTGCTGCGCAACGTCATCCTGATGGGCGATGTGCGGGTGGACAACCGGGTCTACCAGGCGCCCAACCAGAGCGCGACGGACCTGGTGTTCACCGTTGGGCCGCGCTGGCTGATCAACCGCAACCTGTCGCTGAGCGGCAGCTATTCCTACGCCCGGCGCATCCAGACCAGCGGCGGCATCCAGGAATACGACCGCAACGTGCTGGAGCTCAGGCTGCGCGTTGCCATCTGACCCGGCTGGGATAGCGCTTCTGGGGCTGGACTTCGCGGCCCTGGACCTGGCGGCGACGCTGCGGCTGCTGGCGGCGCGGCCCGCCGCCGCGCCCTTCGCCGCCGTGGTGACGCCGAACGCGGACCACCTGGTGCGGCTGGCGCAGCGGCCGGACCTGCTGCCGCTGTACCGGGATGCCTGGCTACGCTTGCTGGACAGCCGGGTGGTGGCGCGGGTCGCCCGCGGCTTTGGCCTGCCGGCGCCGCCGGTGGTGCCGGGCAGCGACCTGACGGCGGCGCTGTTCGAGCAGGTGATCGCGCCCGGGGAGCCGGTGACGGTGCTGGGCGGCGAGCCCGCGGTGGTGGAGGCGGTGCGGGCGCGCTACGGCCTGGCCCGGGTGGCGCACCACAACCCGCCGATGGGCTTCGACCGCGACCCCGAGGCGATTGCCCGCGCCATCGGCTTCATTGAGGACAACCCGGCGCGCTTCACCTTCCTGGCCGTCGGCTCCCCCCGGCAGGAGGTGGTGGCGGCGGCGCTGGTGAAGCGCGGCAAGGCCACCGGCCTGGGGCTGTGCATCGGCGCCAGCCTGCTGTTCCTGGCGGGGCGGGAACGCCGGGCCCCCCGGCTGGTGCAGCGCGCCGGCATGGAATGGGCCTGGCGCATGGCGCAGGACCCGCGCCGGCTGGTGCGGCGCTACTGGGACAGCACCGCGATCATCCGGCTGTTGTCGCAGGAGGCGCGGCGGCGCCGGTCAGAAGGCGCCGCGCAGCCTTAGGCCCAGCACCACGGCCGGGCCGCGGTCGGCGTTGTAGGCGGGGTTCTGCACCAGCTGCAGGTTCAGCGCGGCGTGCAGGCCGTGGTACAGCTTGGCGTCGTAGTAGCTCTCCACCACCGCTTCCGGCGCGTAGCGCAGCCGGCCGTCGCCAGTGATGAACCCGATGCCGCCGGCCTCCAGGAACTGCCGGTGCGACCGGGAGATGCCGCCGACATTGAAGCCGAGGCCGATGGTGTCCTCCGCCCGGCCCCAGTGCAGGCCGTTCACCGCCAGCCCGGCCGAAGCCGACCAGTCCTGCTCGGTGTACATCCAGTTGCGGCGCAGGCCGTCATTCCAGCCCAGGCGCAGGAAGATGCCGAGGATGTCGGTCAGCTCCTGCTCGGCATTCATCGCCAGGTTCGGCTTCACGGCGCGGCGCCGGGCCAGGTCGGGCGGCTCCTCGCCGGCCAGCACGGCGGCTGACATGGCCTGCCAGGTGGGGGCGCGGGTGGCGGAGGCGCCGGCGATCAGGCGCACCGCGCCGGGGCGGTCGGCGCCAACGCGCCAATGGCGGTCGACCTCCGTGATGGTCTGCCAGCCCTTGAAGACCTGCTGGTCCAGCGCCAGGCCATTGGCGCGCTTGGCGATCATGAAGGCGCCCTGGCGCACCGCCCAGGTGCCGTCCTCCCATTCCACCACCAGGCCGTTGGTGAAGCCGCGGGCGTCGGCGGCGTAGTCGAAGCCGGCGGCGCCGACCAGGCCCCAGCCCATGAACTGGCCGCGGGCGTCGTGCGCGTAGCGGTTGTCGTCGAAGAAGTCCCAGACCGAGACCTTGCCGGCGGTGATGGTGATGCGTTCCCGCGCCAGCGGGCCGGTGAAGCGCATCGGGTCCGGGTCGGTGCTGGGCACCGGGGCCGAGAGGTCGATGGTCTGACGGATGAAGGCGCGGCTGACCAGGAAGTAGGGGTCGCGGCTGCCCAGGCGGAAGGCCTCGTTGTTCGGGAAGCTGGCGACGCCGACGGCGTTGGACATGCCGAAGCCGCGGGTGACCATGGGCACCACCACCGCCTCGGCATTGTGCCAAAGCCGGCGGCCGATGACGAGGTCGATGCTCTGGGTGTTGCGGAACACCGGGCGGGGGTCGAGGCTGGCGGGGCCCTGATAGGGCGAGCGCATCCGCAGGTGGCCCTGCAGGATGGTGGTCATCTGTCCCCGCAGGAACCAGCCACTCTTCTCCAGTTCGGCCAGCCAGTCCTCGGCGCCCTCGATGGCGGCATCCAGGTTGGGCTGGTAGATCGGCGCGGCGACGCTGCGCTGGGCGCGGGCGGGGGTGCTGGCCAGGACCAGGGCGGCCAGGGCAAGGACCAGCGGGGCGGCGGCGCGAAGGGCAGGGAGGCGGAGCATCGGCAACCCCGTGCCCGAGAAGGGGCAGCGCTGGCAAGGCAAGCCTGGGGTGGCGCGGAAATTTCATATTCAGGGCCTGCCGGGCGGCTTTCCCGCGTCGCCGGGGCGCGCTGCGTCGCCCGGATGCCGGCCTCAAGATCCTCTCCCGCTCAGACAGCCAGGCGCCCATGGCCGGCCCCCCGGCCGAGATCGCGGTTTCCGTAAGGCCGCGGCTGTTGCAGGATTCGCCCGAGGCGACTCCCACGCCGCCCGAGGTCGATGCCGCCGGCCGCGGCGCCGCGGGCAGCCCCTGCCGGAAGGTGAAGGCATGACTGACGAGACGCCGAGGCGCCGCGCCATCGGGCTGGCCTGTGGGCGGGGCGCCGCCCGCCGATGACCGCCCGCCTGGCCCTGACCGGCATCACCAAACGCTACGGCGCCATGCTGGCCAATGACGGCGTGACGCTGAGCGTCCAGCCCGGGGAGATTCACGCGCTGCTGGGCGAGAACGGCGCCGGCAAGTCCACGCTGATGAAGATCGTCTACGGCGTGGTGAAGCCAGATGCCGGGGAGATCGCCTGGGAAGGCACGCCCGTCGTCATCGCCGACCCGAATGCGGCGCGGGCCCT
Organism: Acetobacteraceae bacterium; assembly: GCA_947455205.1. Lineage (GTDB taxonomy): Bacteria > Pseudomonadota > Alphaproteobacteria > Acetobacterales > Acetobacteraceae > CAIMOR01. Next base: position 98,499 of record CANGNF010000002.1, read on the forward strand.
GGGCGTCGGCATGGTGTTCCAGCACTTCTCGCTGTTCGAGACGCTGACGGTGGCGGAGAACATCGCGCTGGGCCTGGGCAGCCGGCAGCCGATGGCGGCGCTGGTGGCCGAGATCAGGCAGGTGGCGGCGCAGTACGGGCTGGCGGTGGAGGCCGGGCGCCAGGTGCACCACCTTTCGGTGGGGGAGCGGCAGCGGGTGGAGATCCTGCGCTGCCTGCTGGCCCGGCCGAAGCTGCTGATCCTGGACGAACCCACCAGCGTGCTGACGCCGCAGGAGGCCGAGGGGCTGTTCGCCATGCTGCGGCGGCTGGCGGCGGAAGGCTGCTCGGTGCTGTACATCTCCCACAAGCTGCAGGAGATCCGCGCGCTGTGCACCGCCGCCACGGTGCTGCGCGCCGGCCGGGTGGTGGCGCGCTGCGACCCGCGGCAGGAGACGGCGGAGAGCCTGGCCGAGATGATGATGGGCGGCGCGCTGGCCCCGGCCAGCCGGCCGGCGGCGCGGCAGGTGGGGGCGCCCTGCCTGAGCGTCGGCGGGCTGACGCTGCCCAGCCAGGAGCCCTTCGGCACCACGCTGCGGGACATCTCGCTGGAACTGCGCGCGGGGGAAATCCTGGGCATCGCCGGCGTGGCGGGGAATGGGCAGAAGGAGTTGCTGGCGGCGCTTTCCGGAGAACGGCGCGCGGCGGCCGACATGGTGCGGCTGGACGGCCAGGGCATCGGCGCGCTGGGGCCGGCGGCACGGCGGGCGCTGGGGCTGGCCTTCATCCCGGAGGAGCGGCTGGGGCGCGGGGCCGTCGCTGACTTCACCCTGGCCGAGAACGCCATGCTGACCCGGCTGGACGACCGCATCGCGCCGCATGGGCTGCTGGACCTGAAGGCGGTCGGCGCATTGGCCGCCCGGCTGGTCGCGCGCTTCGGCGTGCGCTGCGCCAGCATCCAGGCGCAGGGGCGCAGCCTGTCCGGCGGCAACATGCAGAAGTTCATCGTGGGGCGGGAGATCGACGCCCAGCCCCGGGTGCTGCTGGCGGCGCACCCGACCTGGGGGGTGGATATCGGCGCCGCCCTGGCGATTCGCCAGGCGCTGCAGGATCTGGCCGCGGCCGGCTGCGGCGTGCTGGTGGTCTCCGAGGACCTGGACGAGCTGCTGGAGATTGCCGATCGCATCGCCGTGCTGAGCGGCGGCCGGCTTTCCCTACCGATGCCGGTGGCCGAGGCCAGCGTCGAGGGCATCGGTCTGTTGATGGGGGGAGCGGCGCATGCGCCTGCGGCTTGAGGCGCGGCAGCAGCCCTCCCGCACCATGCAGTGGGCGTCGCCGGTGCTGGCGGCGGTGCTGGCGGCGCTGGGCGGTGGCGTGGTCTTCGCGGCCCTGGGGCACAACCCCGCCACCGCGCTGGCCACGCTGTTCCTGCAGCCGCTTGCCACGCTGGACGGCCTGGCCGAGCTGGGGCTGAAGGCGACGCCGCTGCTGCTGTGCGCCATCGGCATCGCGGTGGGGGTGCGGGCCAATGTGTGGAATATCGGCGCCGAGGGGCAGTTGACGCTGGGCGCCATCACCGGCGGCGGCATCGCGCTGGCCTTCGGCGGGGACGGGCATTGGTGGACCCTGCCGCTGATGCTGCTGGCCGGCGCGGCCGGCGGTGCCTTCTGGGCGGCAATCCCGGCGCTGCTGCGGACCAGGTTCAACGCGCATGAGATCCTGACCACGCTGATGCTGAGCTATGTCGCGGTCCAGCTGCTGGGCTGGCTGGTGCATGGGCCGTGGATCGATCCCGAGGGCTTCAATTTTCCCCAAACCAGGATGTTCGCCGATGACGCGTTGCTGCCGGTGCTGCTGGAGGGGGCGCGGCTGCATGCCGGCTTCCTGCTGGCGCTGCTGGCGGTGCCGCTGGCCTGGGGGCTGTTGAGCCGCACCGCCACCGGCTTTCGGCTGCGGACGGTGGGGCAGGCGCCGGCGGCGGCGCGCTATGCCGGATTTTCCGCCGATGGCGCGGTGTGGTTCAGCCTGGTGCTGTCCGGCGCGCTGGCCGGGTTGGCGGGCGTGTGCGAGGCCGCCGGGCCGGTCGGCCAGTTGCAGCCGCTGATGTCGCCGGGCTACGGCTTTGCTGCCATCATCGTCGCCTTCCTCGGCCGGCTGCATCCGGTCGGCATCCTCGGATCCTCCCTGCTGATGGCGCTGCTGTACCTGGGCGGCGAGCAGTTGCAGGTGACGCTGCAATTGCCGATTGCCGCGACGGGGACGATCCAGGGCATGCTGCTGTTCTTCCTGCTGGCGACGGATGTGTTCATCGACCAGCGGCTGGTATGGAGCCCGCGCCATGCATGACGGTTTCGCGCTGCTGGCGCTGCTGGTGGCCACGCTGCGTGCCGCCGCGCCGCTGCTGCTGGCCGGCTTCGGCGAACTGGTGGCCGAACGGGCAGGCGTGCTGAACCTGGGCGTGGAGGGGATGATGCTGGTCGGCGCCGCCGCCGGCTTCATCGCCACCGCCGCCACCGGCAACCCGCTGCTGGGGCTGCTGGTGGGCGCGCTGGCCGGGGCGCTGATGGCGCTGCTGTTCGGCGTGCTGACGCTGACGCTGCGCGCCAACCAGGTGGCCTGCGGCCTGGCGCTGACCATCTTCGGCGTCGGGCTTTCCGCGCTGATCGGGCTGCCCTGGCAGGGCACGCCGATCACCGGGCTGGCGACGGTGATCTGGCCGGGGCTGGACCGCGCCGGGCCGGTGGCGCAGCAGTTCATGCTGCTGGACCCCGTGGTGTGGCTGGCGCTGGCCATGCCCTTCCTGGTCTTCGCCTTCCTGTACCGCACGCGCCCGGGCCTGGTGCTGCGCGCGGTGGGGGAGAGCCACGATGTGGCGCATGCGCTGGGCTATTCCGTGCTGCGGGTGCGCTATGCCGCGGTGGTGTTCGGCGGCGCCATGGCCGGCGTGGCGGGCAGCTACCTCAGCCTGGTCTATACGCCGATGTGGACCGAGAACATGGTCGCCGGCCGCGGCTGGATCGCGCTGGCGCTTGTGGTGTTCTCGGCCTGGAAGCCGCTGTGGCTGGCGCTGGGCGCGGTGCTGTTCGGCTTCGTCACCATCGCGCAATTCCATGCCGAGGCGTTTGGGCTGGACGTATCGCCGCACCTGCTTGCCACCCTGCCATACCTGGCCACCGTGGTGGTGCTGGTGCTGATCTCGCGCGACGCGGGGCGGCTGAAGCTGAATGCGCCGGCGGCGCTGGGCAAGCCGTTCAACGCCGCCGGCTGATGACTGAAACCTTGGACAAGGGGACTTCGCGCATGACCATCGATCGCCGTTCGCTGCTGGCTGTGCCGCTGGCGCTGCCCGCGCTGCTCGGCCGCGCCCAGGCGGCCGACCCGTACAAGGTGGCCTTCGTCTACGTCTCGCCGGTCGGCGATGCCGGCTGGAGCTTCCAGCATGAGCTGGGGCGCCGCGCGGTGGATGCCGCGCTGGGCGGCGCGGTGAAGACCAGCTTCGTCGAGAACGTGCCCGAGGGCGCCGACGCCGAGCGCGTGATCCGCCGGCTGGCGCAGGACGGCAACAAGCTGATCTTCACCACCAGCTTCGGCTACATGAACCCGACCGAGCGGGTGGCCAAGGCCTTCCCGCGGGTGAAGTTCGAGCATGCCACCGGCTACAAGCGCGGGCCGAACCTGGCGACCTATTCCGGCCGCTTCTACGAGCCGCGCTACCTGACCGGCGTGATCGCGGGGCGGCTGAGCAAGACCGGCGTCATCGGCTATGTCGCCGCCTTCCCGATCCCGGAGGTCATCGGTGGCATCAACGCCATGCAGCTGGGCGCGCGCAGCGTGAACCCGAATGCGACCATCAAGGTGGTGTGGACCAGCAGCTGGTTCGACCCGGGGAAGGAGCGCGCGGCCGCGGATACGCTGGCGGCGCAGGGTGCCGACTACCTGACCCAGCACACCGACAGCACCGCCGTGGTGCAGGCGGCCGAGGAGAAGGGCGTGTGGTGCAGCGGCTATGACAGCGACATGCTGAAATACGGGCCGAAGACCCACACCACCGCCGTGGAGATGCACTGGGACGACTACTACATCGACCGGGTGCGGCAGGCCATGGCGGGCAGCTGGACCAGCGGCGATGTCTGGGGCGGCATGAAGCAGGGCATGGTGAAGCTCTCCCGGTTCAATCCGGCCCTGCCGGCGCCCCTGGTGGCCGAGGTGACCGCCAAGGGCGAGGACATCAAGGCCGGCAGGCTGGTGGTGTTCAACGGCCCGCTGAAGGACCAGGCCGGCGCGGTGAAGGTGCCGGCGGGCAGGGCGATGACCGATGCCGAGATCCTGGGCATGAACTGGTTCGTGGAGGGCGTGCAGGGCCGCGCGGGCACCTGAGCATGCTGGACGGCGCCCTGTGGCTGAAGGACCCGCTGGCGATCCTGGCGGAGGGCGCTGCGCGCGGCGTGGTGGTGCGGGGCGGCCGGGTGGTGGAGCTTGTGCCCGCCGGCGGCACCCCCGCGACGCCGGTCGCCCAGGTATATGAAGCTGGGCGGCACGTGCTGCTGCCCGGCCTGGTCAACACGCACCACCACTTCTACCAGACCCTGACCCGCGCCCTGCCGGCGGCGCTGGACCGGGAGCTGTTTCCCTGGCTGCAGGCGCTGTACCCGGTATGGGCCAGGCTGACGCCGGCGGCGCTGGACGCCGCGGTGACCGTGGCGATGGCGGAGCTTTTGCTGTCCGGCTGCACCACGACGACGGATCATCACTACGTCTTCCCGCCCGGGCTGGAGGATGCCGTGGGCATCGAGGTGGCCGCCGCACGGCGCCTGGGCATGCGCGTGGTGCTGACCCGTGGCTCGATGAACCTGAGCCAGCGCGACGGCGGCCTGCCGCCCGACAGCGTGGTGCAGGACGAGGACGCGATCCTGGCCGACAGCGACGGCGTGATCAGCCGGTTCCACGACGCCGCCGAGGGCGCCATGGTGCAGGTGGCGCTGGCGCCGTGCTCGCCGTTCTCGGTCACCACCTCCCTGATGCGGGCGACGGCGGCGCTGGCGGCCAGGCGCGGCGTGCGGCTGCACACCCACCTGGCGGAGACCGAGGACGAGGACCGCTTCTGCCAGGCGCGCTTCGGCATGCGGCCGCTGGACTACCTGGAGGAGTGCGGCTGGCTGCATGGCGGCACCTGGCTGGCGCATGGCGTGCACTTCGGCCGCGATGAATGGCCGCGGCTGGCCAGGGCCGGCGTCTCGGTCTGCCATTGCCCGTGCAGCAACCAGGTGCTGGGCAGCGGGCATTGCCCGGTCTGCGAGATGGAGGCCGCCGGCGTGCGGGTGGGCCTGGGCGTGGATGGCTCGGCCAGCGCCGACAGCAGCAACCTGATGCAGGAGGTGCGCGCCGCCTTCCTGCTGCAACGCGGGCGCTACGGGGTGGCGCGGGTTTCCCACAAGGATGCGCTGCGCTGGGCGACCGAGGGCAGCGCCGCCTGCATCGGCCGGCCGGAACTGGGGCGGATAGCGGTGGGGGCGCAGGCCGATTTCGCGCTGTTCACGCTGGAGGAGCTGCGCTTTTCCGGTGCTGGCGATCCGCTGGCGGCGCTGGTGCTGTGCGGCGCCCACCGGGCAGACCGGGTGATGGTGCAGGGGCGCTGGGTGGTGGAGGACGGCGCCATCCCGGGGCTGGACCTGGCCGGGCTGATGGCGCGGCACAACGCGGCGGCGCGGGCGCTCCGCGCCTGAGGGTTGCGCGGCGCCGGCGCGCTTCGCCCGGCGGCAATCAGTGCTGGCAATGGCGGCCTTCGCAGGTGCAGCATAACGCCATGGCAGACGCTCCCCCCGACCCGCTCGACGACCTGCTGGCCCGGCTGCGCGAGGCGCGAGCGGCGGCGGCATCCGACCCCTTCGGCGACCCGGTGCTGCTGGTGGCGCTGGCGGTCAGCCGGCGGCTGGATGACGGTCGGCTGGACCTGCCCGGCGTGGCCGCCATGGTGCAGCGCCTGGCGGACCAGGCGGCGGCGGCACGGGCGCAACGGCTGGCGCGCTATGTCGGGCTGGACCGCGGCGCGCCTTCCCTGGCCACCCTGGCGGCGCGGCTGGTGCGGCCGGACCCCGAGGACAGCCCGGTGCCCTTCGCCCAGTATCGGGAACTGGTGGAACGCGCGCGCTTCGCCGCCGTGTTCACCGCGCACCCCACCTTCTCCATGCCGCTGGCCACCGGCAGCGCGGTGGCGGCGGCGGCCAGCGGTGCGCCCTTGCCGCAAGGCCTGACGCATCGGCCGCAGCCGCCCACCCTGCAGGATGAGTTCGTGCAGGCGGTTGCCGCCATGCAGCGCGGGCGGGATGCGCTGGACGGGCTTTCGGCGGCGCTGCTGGAAGCGGCCCGGGGCGTCTGGGGCGACCGCTGGACCACGCTGCTGCCGCAGCCGGTCATCCTCTCCAGCTGGGTGGGCTATGACACCGATGGCCGCACCGACATCGGCTGGTGGGACACGCTGCGGCTGCGGCTGACCATGAAGCGCCTGCAACTGGACCGGCTGGTGGCGCAGCTGACGCCGCTGGGCGACTGCGCCGCCGCGCTGGCGGCGCGCGTGGCCGAGGCGCTGGGCGCCGTGGCGGCGCAGCTGGCGGCGGTGCCGGCGCGGCCGGAGCCGGTGGCGACCCAGGCCTTCGCCGCCCTGCTGGTGGAACAGCATGAGGCCGCGCTGGTGACGCCGGCGCCGCTGCTGGCGCTGTTCCCCGCCGCCATCGCCGCCGCGCCGGATGACGCGACGCGCCTGGCGCTGGTGGTGGCGCGGGCCGGGCTGGCCGGGCACGGGCTTTCCCTGGCGCATACCCATGTGCGGCTGAACGCCGCGCAGATCCACAACGCGGTGCGCCAGCGCCTGGACCTGCGGATCGCCGCCGACGACATGGCGCAGCGGCGCGGGCTGCTTGCCGCCATCAACGGCGCGCTGGCCGAGGTGGTGGCCCAGCCGGTGGATTTCGGCGCCCTGCTGTCGGAGCAGGCCAGCGCGGTGAAGCTGATGATGACGGTGGCGCAGATCACCAAGCATGTGGATGCCAGCGCGCCGGTGCGCTTCCTGATCGCGGAGACCGAGGGCGGCTACACGCTGCTGGCGGCGCTGTGGCTGGCGCGGCGCCTGGGCGTGGCGGACAGCATCGAGATCTCCCCGCTGTTCGAGACTGCCGAGGCGCTGGAGCGCGGCGAGCGCGTGCTGGAGGAGGCGCTGCGTAGCCCGCATTACCGCGACTACCTGCGCCGCCATGGCCGGCTGTGCCTGCAATTCGGCTATTCCGACAGTGGGCGCTACATCGGCCAGCTCGCGGCCTCATACCTGGCGGAACGGCTGAAGCTGAAGCTGGTGGAGCTGCTGCGCCGGCACGACCTGCCCGGCGTGGAGCTGGTGCTGTTCGACACCCATGGCGAAAGCGTTGGCCGTGGCGGCCACCCGGAAAGCCTGGCCGACCGGCTGGCCTATCTTTCGCCGCCGCAGGTGCATGCGGCGCTGGCGCATGCCCGACTGCCGCTGCGCGAGGAAACCGCCTTCCAGGGCGGCGACGGCTACCTGCTGTTCGGCACGCCGGAGCTGGCGGCGGCGACGGTGGCCGGCATTGCCGCGCACGGCTTTGCGCCGGCGCTGCCGCCGGACGACCCGATCTATGCCGAGGCCGATTACGGCGCGGATTTCTTCGCCACCATCAGCCGGGAGATGCAGGCGCTGGTGGAGGACCCCGGCTATGCCGCGCTGCTCGGTGCCTTCGGCCCGGGGTTGCTGGACCGCACCGGCAGCCGCCCGGCGGTGCGCCAGGCGGATGGCGGCGGCGGGCCGGTGCGGATACGGCACCCGTCCCAGCTGCGCGCGATCCCGAACAACGCCATCCTGCAGCAGCTGGGCTGGATGGCGAATACGCTGCACGGGCTGGGCGCCGCGGCGGCCGCCAACCCGGAAGCCTTTGCCGACCTGCGCCAGCGGTCGCCGCGCTTTTCCCGCGCGTTGGCCATGGCGGCGCGGGCGGCGGCGTGCAGCGACCTGGGCGTGCTGCGCGCGGTGGTGGATACGCTGGACCCCGGCCCCTGGCTGGACCGCGCCGGCTTCACCCAGCGGCCCGGCCGCCGGCAGGAACTGGTCGCGGTGGCGGATGCGTTGGCCGAGCTGGGGCTGGACGCCGAGGTGCGGCGCATGTTCCGCCGCCTGCAGGCCGACCGGCTGGCGCTGCGGGCGGCCTGGCCGGACCTGCCGGACATGCCGGACCGCCTGGTGCTGGCGCATGCGTTGCGCCTGGCGCTGATCCACCGGATATGGCTGCTGGCGGTGACGGTGCCGGAGTTCAGCCCGCGCCACGGCGCGACGCGGGAGGCCCTGGTGCGCCGCGTGCTGCAACTGGACGTGGAACCGGCGCTGGACCTGCTGGCCGAGGTCTTCCCCGCCGCCGCCGACCCCGCCGTGGGCCTGGACTTCCATGAGCCGGCTTCACCGCATGAGGGGCTGAGCTATGCCCGCGAACATGCCGAGATCTTCGTGCCGATGCGCCGGCTGTTCGGCCTGGTGCGGGAATGCGGCGCGGTGATCAGCCATGAGGTCGGCGCCTTCGGTTGACGGCGGCGCGCCGGCGGCGCTTCCTCCGCGCATGAGCGAGACCGAGACACCCTACCTGCGGCTTGGCGGCGAGGCCGGCGTGAAGCGCCTGGTGGCGCGCTTCTACGCGTTGATGGACACGCTGCCGGAAGCCGCGGCCTGCCGTGCGATCCACCCGCCCAGCCTGGCCAATGCCGAGCAGAAGCTGTTCGAGTACCTGACCGGCTGGCTGGGCGGGCCGCCGCTGTTCGTGGCCAAGTATGGCCACCCCAGGCTGCGCAGCCGCCACCTGCACGCGCCGATCGACACGCCGGAGATTACCGGCTGGCTGACCTGCTTCCGCCAGGCCTGGGCCGAATGCGTGACGGATGAGGCGCTGACGGCGGCGGTGATGCCGCAGGTGGAGCACCTGGCGCAGCACATGCGCAACCGCGGCGGCTAGAGTCCGTCAGGCGCAGATGGAAGCGCCTGACGGACCCTAGCTGCTTTATCGTGTGATTCACGTCGCCGGCGATTCCGCCTGCCACGATCACCCTCTAACCCCGCCGCGCGCCTTCCGGCAGGGCGCGCAGCAGCACCGCCTGCAGGGCCAGCACATGCTCGCGCATCAGCGCCTCCGCCCGCCAGCCCTGGCCGGCGATGATGGCGTCGGAGATGCGGTGGTGGTCGTCGTGGAAGCGGCGCAGTTGGGTCGCGTCCAGCGCCAGGATGCGGCGGGTGCTGGCGGTGGGCACGGTGGCGCAGAGGCGCACCAGCTCCGGCAGGCGGCGGTTGCCGGCGGCGGCGGTGACGGCGTCGTGGAAGGCGATGTTGGCGTCGCGGAAGGCGTCGATATCCAGCGCGCCGGTCAGGGCGCGGGCGACGATGGCATCGCCAGCGGCCAGGCTGCGGGCGAACTCTGCCTGCACCGCGGCGTCCGGCCCACGCTCGGCGGCCAGGCGGGCGGCCACGCCTTCCAGCACGGCGCGGATTTCAAACGCGTCCAGTGTTTCCGAGAGCGGGAAAACCCGCACGGCGTAGCCGCGGTTGGGGGCGTATTCCAGTAGCCCCTCGGCCGCCAGCGCCTGCAGGGCCGCGCGCAGCGGCGTGCGGGAAACGCCGAGCCGGGCGCTGAGGCGGATTTCATTGAGCTTCTCGCCGGGGCCGATGCCGCCGGCCAGGATGGCGTCCCGCAGTTGCGCGGTGACCGAGAGCGAGCGCGTCGGGCTGGCGCTGTCCGGCCGGGGCGGGGCTGGCGGTGCGGCATCGTCGAGCATCGGCCATGTGTACAATTCGGCAGCAGCCGCGCCAAGGGAATGCCGCCTTTTGGTCAGGTTGCGGTCGGCGGTGGCGATTGCGTGGATACATTCCGTTGACCGGCGCCGGCCTCCTTCCGTAACCTCACGCCAAGAGCTGGGTGAGGCGATGCAATGGCGGCGACGGCGGCTGAGGACAATGCGATCGAGCGGATCACCGCCGACCGTGGCCCGCATTATGAGCCCTTCGGCTGGCATCATTGGCCCGAGCACCCCTGGCTGACCTATCAATTCCGCCGCGCTTTGGGCGAGACGCAGGAAGGCGGCGGTAGCGTCAGCGAATGCTTCCTGGCCGCCAGCCGGATGATCCCGGGCGACCTGCAAAGCTGGCACCGCGAATGGCTGCGCATTGCCGACGAGAACTGGGCGCGTGGCGTGGCGGAGGAGGGCAAGGGCCACATCCGCACCGCGATGAACTGCTTCCTGCGCGCCGCCGACTACTATCGCCAGGCCGAGTTCCACCTGGCCGAGGATGACCCCCGGCGGTTGCCGACCTTCGAGAAGATGGAGGCGTGCAGCCACAAATTCCTGGCGCGGCTGAACCCGCCCGGCGAGGTGGTGGAAATCCCCTACGAGAACGGCGTCAGCCTGTGCGGCTACTTCGTGCGCGCGCCGTTTCCGGGGGCGAAGATGCCGGTGCTGATCTGCATGGGCGGCCTGGATTCCATCAAGGATGAGATGTGGTTCATGCAGGCGCATGGCTGCCTGCAGCGCGGCATTTCCGTGCTGATGGTGGACATTCCCGGCCAGGGCGGCACGCTGCGGCGGCACAAGGTGGCGGCGCGCCCGGATACGGAAGTGCCGATCGGGCGCTGCATCGACTGGCTGGTGCAGCGGGCGGATGTGGACCCCGCGCGCATCGCGGTGTGCGGCTCGTCCCTCGGCGGTTACTACGCGGCACGGGCGGGCTGCTACGAGAAGCGCCTGGCCGCCTGCATCAGCCATGGCGCGGTGTGGAGCGTGCCGGAACTCTGGGCCGACAAGGGCGAGGAATTCGGCCTGGCGCCGCACATCAAGTGGGTGTTCGGGTCGAAGACCATGACGGAGGCGCATGTGGCGATGCAGCCCTTCGTGCTGGAAGGCCATCTGGAGCACATGACCTGCAACTGGCTGATCCTGCATGGCGGCCACGACGTGCTGACCGTGACGGCGGCGACCAAGGCGCATGACTACGCCAAGGCGCGCGGCGTGAAGGTGGACATGCGGATCCTGCAGCCGGAGGAAACCGGCGCCGAGCATTGCCAGCATGACAACCCGACCATCGGCCAGGAAGTGATGTGCGACTGGCTGGCCGACCTGTTCGGCATCGACCAGGCGGCATTGCTCCGCACCGGCTGGAACCCGCTGGTATGAAGCCGACCGAGCGCCTCTCCTATTCGCCGATCTCCCAGCGCGCGCCGCTGAAGCTGCCGGGCGGCGCCCGCATGGCGGTGTGGGTGATCGTGAATGTCGAGGAATGGGACATCACCCAGACCATGCCGCGCACGGTGCTGACGCCGCCGGCTGGTGGCGCGCCGATGCCGGATATTCCCAACTGGGCCTGGCATGAATACGGCAACCGCGTCGGCTTCTGGCGCATGGTGGAGCTGTTCGACCGCTTCAACCTGCCGGCGGTGCTGGCCATCAATGGCAGCGCCATCGAGGCCTACAAGCCGATCGCCGAGGCGGCGCATCAGCGCGGCTGGGAGTTCATCGGCCACGGCTTCAGCCAGCGCAACATGCAGAAGGTGGAGAACGAGCGCGAGGACATCGCCAAGACCTCCGCCGCCATCAAGGGTTTTACGGGTAAGGCGCCACGCGGTTGGCTGGGGCCGGGACTGACCGAGACCTGGGAGACACCGGACCTGCTGAAGGAAGCCGGCTACGACTATGTTTGCGACTGGGTGCTGGACGACCAGCCGGTGTGGCTGAAGACCACGACGCAGCCGATCCTCAACATTCCCTACACGCAGGAATGCAACGACGTGGCGATGATGCTGATCCAGCATCACAAGGCCAGCGAATACCGCGACCGCGCCCTGGACCAGTTCACCCAGTTGTATGAGGACGCGAAGGACAGCGCGCGCGTCATGGCGCTGGTGCTGCACCCCTACATCATGGGCGCGCCGCACCGGCTGCGCTATTTCCGCGAGGTGATCGAGCAGATCAAGGCGCGCGGCGACGTCTGCTTCATGACCGGCAGCGAGATCGCCGATTGGTACCTGGCCAACGGCCCGAAGGCGCCCTGACCGGATGGGGATGAACAGCTTCCAGTTGCTGAACGGGCTGACCTTCGCGGCGCTGCTGTTCGTTGTCGCCAGCGGCTTCACGCTGGTGTTCGGGCTGCTGCGCATCGTCAACCTCTCGCACGGCGCGCTGTACCTGCTGGGCGGCTACATCGGCTACAGCACGGCGACGGCGACCGGCAGCTTCGTGCTGGGCATGCTGGCGGCGATGCTGGGCGTGGCCGCGGTGGGCCTGGTGCTGGACCAGGGGCTGCTGCGCTTCGTGCGCGGGCAGGAGTTGCGGCAGGTGCTGCTCTCGCTCGGCGTGGCGCTGGTGCTGAACGACCTGGCGCTGGTGATCTGGGGCGGCGACAGCTTCACCGTGCCGACGCCGCAGGCGCTGTTCGGCGCCGTGCCGGTGCTGGACACCTTCTACCCCAAGTATCGGCTGTTCGTGCTGGGCATGGGCGTGCTGGTCTTCGTGCTGCTGTGGCTGTTGCTGAACCACACGCGGCTGGGCGCGCTGATCCGCGCCGGCGTGGATGACCCGGAGATGGTGGAGGCCAGCGGCGTCAACATCCGCCGCGTCTTCGTGCTGACCTTCCTGCTGGGCTGCGCGCTGGCCGGCCTGGGCGGGGTAATGGGTGGCGCCTTCCTGGCGCTGTATCCCTCGGCCGATGCGGAGATCCTGGTGTTCTCGCTGGCCGTCGTCGTCATCGGCGGGCGCGGCAGCCTGGTGGGTGCGGCCATCGGCGCCGTGCTGGTGGGGCTGCTGAACACCATGGGCCAGGTGTGGTTTCCGGAACTCGCCTACTTCGTCATCTTCGGGCCCATGGCGGCGCTGCTCGCCTTCCGGCCGCTCGGCCTGCTGGGGCGCGCGGTATGAACCGGGGCGTAATGTGGTTGCTGGCGCTGCTGGCCGCGGCGGTGATGCCGCTGGTCCTGAGCAGCTATCACGTGGACCTGGCCACCCGCATCCTGATCTTCGCCGTGCTGGCGATGAGCATCGACGTGCTGGCCGGCTTCGTCGGGCGCACTTCGCTTTGCCATGGCGCCATCTTCGGCGTGGCGACCTATGTGGTGATCTGGGCCATGGCCAAGGCAGGGTTGCCGGCGGCGCCGGCCTTCCTCTCCGGCGTGCTCGCGGCCACGCTGGTGGCGGCGCTGTTCGGGCTGTTGGCGGTGCGGACCAGCGGCGTCTACTTCCTGCTGCTGACGGTGGCGCTGGGCATGGTGGTCTGGGGCATCTGCCTGCGCTGGACCGGCGTGACCGGCGGCGAGAACGGGCTGCGGGGCCAGGACATGCGCCCCGGCTTCCTGCTGGCGCGGGAGAACTTCTACTGGCTGGTGCTGGCGGTGGCGGCGCTGACGGCCTGGGCCATGCAGCGCTTCGTCAACTCGCCCTTCGGGCTCAGCCTGCGCGGGATCCGTGACAGCGAGAGCCGGATGCGCGCGCTGGGCTACAACGTGCCGCTGCACCTGTTCGTCGGCTTCGCCGTCTCCGGCTTCTTCGCCGGCGTGGCGGGGGCGCTGTATGCCTTCTTCAACGAGTATGTCAGCCCATCCAGCGTCGCCATGGGGCAGAGCGTGGCGGGGCTGCTGATGGCGATCGTCGGCGGCATCGGCACGCTGTTCGGCAGCTTCATCGGCGCCGCCGCGATCATCCTGCTGGAGAACACGGTCAGCTGGTACACCGACCGCTGGCAGGCCGTGCTGGGCCTGGTCTTCATCCTCACCATGATCTTCGCCCCCGAGGGCATTCTCGGAACCGTGCGGCGGCTGGCCGCGCCAAAAGGGAGAGCACGATGACGCTGCATCGCCGCACGTTGCTGGGTTCCACGGCTGCCTTGCTGGCCGCGCCCGCCTATGCACCCGCCCTGGCGCAGACCGGGCCGATCAAGATCGGCGTGATGGCGCCACTGACCGGCGTGCTCGCCGCCGGCGGGCGCGAGATGGTCGATGGCGTGACCATGTTCGTCGAGCAGGCCGGCAAGAAGATGGCCGGGCGCGACGTGGAGCTGGTGGTGGAGGACGACGGGTCCAACCCCGATACCTCCCTGCAGAAGGCGCGCCGCCTGGTGGAGCAGGCCAAGGTGGACTTCATGATGGGCAACCTGCTGGCCAATACCGGCCTGGCGGTGGCCGGCTATGTGCGCGGCACCGGCACACCCTACTTCATCCCCATCATCGCCGCCGACGAACTGACGCAGCGCGGGCGCATCCCCAACGTGGTGCGCGTGGCCGGCTACTCCGCCAGCCAGATGGCGCATCCGCTGGGCGATTGGGCCTGGAAGAAGGGCTACAAGAAGATCGCCACGATCGGCCAGGACTACACCTTCGGCCATGAGCAATGCGCTGGCTTTGCCCGCGTGTTCAGCAACGCCGGCGGCCAGGTGGTGCGGCAGTTCTGGCACCCGCTGAACACCTCGGACTTCAGCCCGTATCTCGGCCAGCTGGCCTCGCTGGGCGTGGATGCGATCTTCGCCATGGAGACCGGCGCTGATGCGACCCGCTTCATCCAGCAATACGCCAGCTTCGGCCTGAAGCAGCGCATTCCGCTGTTGGGCGCGATGAACGCCACCGACCAGAGCGTGATCCGCACGCTGGGCGCGGAATGCGAGGGCATCGTCTCCTCGGCGCATTTCGCCGAGGGTTCCGACGTGCCGGCGACCAAGGCCTTCGTCGAGGAGCACGTGAAGCGGTTCAACCGCATCCCGTCGCTGTACGGCTTCGCGATGTACAGCTGCACCATGTGGGTGGCCAAGGCGCTGGAAAAGATCGGTGGCCGCGCCGAGGACCGTGCCGCGCTGCTGGCCGCGGTGCGCGAGACCGAGCTGGACAACTCGCCGCTCGGCCGCCCGGTGAAGCTGGATGAGTTCGGCAACCCGGTCTACGACGTGTACATCCGCCAGACGGTGAAGCGCGCGGACGGCAAGTACTGGAACGTGCCGCTGGAGACCTACCCGCGTGTCTCGCAGTTCTGGCGCTACTCGCCGGAGGAATACATGCGGCAGTCGCCGTATTCCCGCGAAAACCAGTACATCCGGCAGGGCTGATGCCGGCCGCGCTGACGCTGACCGACGTGGTGGTGGCGTTCGGCGCGCTGCGTGCGGTCGATGGCGTCTCGCTCAGCATTCCCGCGGGCGAGCGCCGGGCGATCATCGGGCCGAACGGCGCGGGCAAGACCACGCTGTTCCAGGCCATCACCGGCATGGTGCAGGCAACCTCGGGCCGCGTGGTGTTCGAGGATGCCGACATCACCGCGCTGCCGCCGCATCGGCGGGCCCAGCGCGGCATTTCCCGCACCTTCCAGATCACCAACCTGTTCCCCACGCTGACCGTGCGGCAGAACCTGTTCCTGGCGCTGCGCGGCCTGGCACCGGGCAAGTTCAGCCTGTTCGGCCAGCCGCGCATCACCGCGGCGGAGACCGCGCGGACCGAGGCGGCGCTGCAGGCGGCGCGGCTGATAGGGCGCGAGGAGACCGAGGTGCGCGCGCTGTCCTATGGCGAGCAGCGCCAGGTGGAACTGGCGGTTTCCATCGTCAATCAGCCGCGCATGCTGCTGCTGGACGAACCCGCCGCTGGCCTCTCGCCGAATGAACGCGCGATGGTGGCCGAGGTGATCCGCGCCCTGCCGCGCGACATCACGGTGGTGCTGATCGAGCATGACATGGACCTGGTGCTGGGGCTGGTGGACCAGGTGACCTGCCTGCATGAAGGCCGCGTGCTGGTGGAAGCGCCGCCGAGCGAAATCCGCGGCAACCCGGCGGTGCAGGAAGTGTACTTGGGCAGGGCGCGCCATGCTGCAGGTTGAGGATATCCACGCCTATTACGGCGAGGCGCATATCGTCCAGGGCGCCAGCCTGACGGTGAATGCCGGCGAGGTCGTGGCGCTGCTCGGCCGCAATGGCATGGGCAAGACCACGCTGATCCGTGCGCTGATGGGCATGGCGCCGCCGCAACTCCGCAGCGGCCGGGTGCGCTGGCAGGGCCAGGATCTGGTCGGGCTGAAGCCGCACGAGATCGCCGCACGGCGCATCGCCATCGTGCCGCAGGGGCGGCGGCTGTTTCCGTCACTGACCGTGGTCGAACACCTGACCATGGTGAAGTCCGCCCGCGCGACCGAGGGCTGGACGGTGGAGCGCGTCTTCGGCCTGTTTCCGCGACTGGCGGAGCGCAAGGGGCATCGCGGCAACCAGCTTTCGGGCGGGGAGCGGCAGATGCTGGCGATTGGCCGCGCGCTGATGCTGGACCCCGAGCTGATCCTGATGGACGAGCCGAGCGAGGGCCTGGCGCCGGCGATGGTGCAGCGGGTGGAGGAGATCGTGCTCGACCTCAAGCGCACCGGCCTGGCGATATTGATGGTGGAGCAGAACCTCTACAGCGCGCTGACCACGGCGGATCGGATCTACGTGCTGGAAACCGGCCGCGTGGTGCTGGAGACGACGGGCGCGGCGGCGAATGCCGATGAGACGCTGCTGCGCCGGCATTTGGGTATCTAGATCGGCCCGAAGGCCGGCGGCGGAATGCGGCGGCGGGACGCGGCCTCATAGGTGGCGGCGATGCGGAGCGCCACGTCCTCCCGCCCCAATTCGGCGCGGAACACCAGCGAGAAGGGCAGGCCGGGCGCGACCAGCTGCGTCGGCGTGTTGCACGGCGTCGGCAAGTAGCGCTTGCCGTCCGCGCTGAGCGTGAAGACCGGGTCGTAGGCGGTGGTGACGTAGCCGGCGGGGACCAGGATTTCCGTCAGCCCGGCATTGGGGCCGTGGAAGCTTTCCAGTCGCAGGTTCTGCGGCGTACCGGGCTCGATGGCGCCGCCGATCAGCGCCGGCGGCAGCGGCGTGTGCAGGCGCACGAAGGCGTCCAGCCGGTTTTCCAGCAGCACCATCATGTCCACGCGGCGCAGCAACTCGCGCAGC
Source organism: Acetobacteraceae bacterium (assembly GCA_947455205.1). Lineage (GTDB taxonomy): Bacteria > Pseudomonadota > Alphaproteobacteria > Acetobacterales > Acetobacteraceae > CAIMOR01. The sequence goes on from CANGNF010000002.1 coordinate 115,455, forward strand.
ATGATGCGTTCGGTGACGCCTTGGCGACCGTTCAGCGCGTTGCGCGGGTCCGTCACCTTCTCCCAGTTGAGGAAGGCGCTGCGCTGGTCCTCGCCCCAGAACTTGCTCCGGGCGTTCAGCGCCCGCCAGTCGCGGAGCGTCTCGGTGAAGCCGCGCGCGGCCCAGTCGGCGGCGCGGCGTTCCAGGTATTGCGAGATGTGGAAGCGGAAGGTCGGCGCCAACTCCTGCTGCTGGATCGTGGCGATATCCAGGTTTACCGGCGGCTTGATGCGGCCCTCGGCCAAGCCGACGCACCAGTCCATCGGCGCCATGCTGCCACTGCCGAAGATCTTTCCGGGCAGGAACTCGCACGGGCTGATGGCAGCGGCGAATTCCTTGAACAGCGGTGTGCCATCCTCATCCAGCCGGAACAGCAGTTCCGGCATGAACACCGGCACCAGCTTCGCCAGCGCGGCGGTGAAATCGACGCGCATCGGCTCGAAGTCCGCATCGGGCGCCGAGAAGCGGTCGGCCGAGGCGACCAGCGTGGCGCCGAGCTGCGTGGCCAGCACGGCCTTCATCTCCGCGCGGGCGGCTGAGGCGATGGGTTCCGCCTGCATCTGGCCGGGGTAGACGCGCAGCGATTCCGTCACCACGCCCAGCCGCACGCCAGCCAGCGAGGCTTGCGCCTGGTGCCGCGCATAGGGCGGCTGCGCCAGGCTGCGCGGCACCGTGGTGTACACATCGCGCGGGTCGTAGCCGGCCAGTTCCGGGTCCAGCAGCGCGTCCAGCACCCTCGCGCAATCCTCCAGCCGGCGGGCGTGGATGCCGGTGCGGTCGCAGTAGATGTCGGCGCCGATGGCGCCACCGTCGAAGCCGATCATCGCCTTGTGCGGCAGGATCAGCGCCACGGCGTTGTGGTTGGAGGGACCGCGGCAGGAGGCGCGGGTTTCCTCGCCCAGGCTGCACATCACCAGGTTGGTGCTGACCGAAAGCGCCGAGCCGGAGGACGAGCCGAGCGAGGCGGAGCGTGTGGTGTCGTAGGGGTTGGACGGGTTGCCGCCCCAGGTGCTGCGCTGGTAGCCCAGCGTGGTGTGCAGCACCTGCGCGGGCTCATGCGCGCCGCCGGGGTCGCCGGCGCGGCCGTTGTATTCGGTGCAGACCGCCTTGGCGTAGATGATGGCACCCTTGGCCCTCAACTGCTCCACCAGGATGTGGTCGCGCGCGGGGAAGTCCATGTCGTAGGCCGCGTCGCCGCCGCCGGTGCTGCGCATGTCGCGGGTGTCGAAGGGGTCCTTGAAGGAGAAGACGACGCCGTACATCGGCATCTCCGCCAGCGGCGGGTTGCTGCCGTAGCGCGCGTCCAGTTCGGCGGCGCGTTCCAGCGCGTCCGGCTGGTGGCGGAACAGCTCGCAGGCTGGCGGCGCATCGGGCGGTAGCGGCAGGGAGGGGTGCGCGTCGAAGGCGCCCTTGCAGGTGACGCTGCGTTCCCCGCGGATGTTCAGCGTGGAAAGCGCGTTGACCTGGCCAGCATTGAGCTTGCCGACCAGCATGCCGAACTGCTGCTGCACACTGGGGTCCGACGCCGTCGCTTCCATGCGGCCGAACTCCAGCGGCGGGCCGCTGTAGCGATGCAGGTCGGGCAGCATGGTGGAGGCCGCCACGGTTTCCGGGGGGAAGCGCAGCGCGGCGCCGGCGCGCACCGTGCCTTCGGCGGCCTGCACCTCCGCGCCGTCCGCGGTCAGCAGCAGGCTGGACGGGCCGTTGAAGGCGCGGGCGCGCGCGATGTAGTGCTGCACTACCTGCACGCATGTGGTGCGGCCGGCGCGGATCGCCGCGTGCAACTCGGCGATGGTGGCTTCTTCAAGCTGGAAGTCGTCGGCCATGGCGGGTCAGTCCAGCCTCTCGTCGGGCGGCGCAATCACGGTGGCCAGGTCGCGCAGCAGGGTCTTGTTGGGCAGCGGGTCCAGCCGCATGTCGCGCGCCTCTAGCCGGGCGGTGCAGGCGTAGACCACCTTGCCGTCCAGCAGCATCATGCATTCCTTGCAGGCATTGGCGTTGAGGCAGGCGTAGCGGAAGGCCAGCGTCGGGTCGTCCGTGACGCGCAGCCGGCGCAGCGCGTCCAGCACGGATTCACCGGGCTCGAAGGCCAGCTCAAACACGTCGTGGCGGGGCGCTTCTCCGGGGCCGCCACGGCGGATGTGCAGCGTGGTCGTCGGCATCAGGCAAGCTCCGGCACGCCGGCGCGCAGGCGCAGCGGCAGGTTGCGTTCCCAGGCGGCGGACATCTCGGGGAAGTCCTCGCGCTGGTGGGCGCCGCGGCTTTCGGTGCGGGCGGTGGCGGCGACGACGACGCTCTCGGCCACCAGCAGCATCTGCCGCAGGTCCAGCCAGTCCTGGCGCGCCAGGTCATGCGCCAGGCCGGGGGTGCCGGGCGGGTCTTCGCCTACTTCCGCACGCAGCGTCGCTAGCGCGGCGGCGGCGCGGGCCAGGCCCTCGGCGGTGCGGAAGGGGCCGACATCGGCGGCCATGATGTGCTGCAAGCGCGCCACCAAAGCGGCGGTGTTCACCGCCGGGCCTTCCGCGGCCAGCAGCGCCAGGGCAGGGCGGGCGGCCGCAACGTCGAAGGCGGGCGCGCCCTCGGCGACCTGGCGCGCGGCTTCGGCACCAGCCAGCCGGCCGAAGGCCAGTGCCTCGGTGATGGCGTTGCCCGAGAGTCGGTTGGCGCCGTTCGCCCCGCCGACTGCCTCGCCGGCGCAGAGCAGCCCCGGCACATCCGTCCGCATCGCCGTGTCCACGCGCACGCCGCCCATGTGGTAGTGCGCGATCGGCGAGACCTCGATGCAGTCGCGCGTCAGGTCGATGCCATTGGCCGCCAGGCGGTCGATGACGGGACCGAAGGCGGCGCGCAGTTCCGCTGCGGGTACGTGGGTGAAGCTGAGCCAGGCGCCGCCGCTGGGGGAGCCTCGGCCGGCTTCCACTTCCTTGGTTATCGCGTAGGTCGCCAGGTCGCGGGTGGTGCTGTAGGTGCCGTTCTCGGCGTCGCCGCCCCAGCGTCCCACGAACTCCTGCATCGCGCCGTTCAGCAGCCGCCCGCCCAGCTTGTAGCGGAAGGGGTCCCACATGATCGGGTCCATGCCGATCAGCCGCGGCGCCAGGTGACCGATGGGGAAGAACTGCACGAACTCCATGTCCAGCAGCGTGGCGCCCGCGCGCAGCGCCAGAGCATAGCCATCGCCGGACATGTTGGCGCTGGCGCTGTTGCGCGCATACAGCCGCGTCAGCCCGCCGGTGGCGATGATGGTGGCCGGCGCCGCGACGGTCAGCGCCGCGCCGGAAGCGACATGCAGCGCCACCGCGCCGGTCACGCGGCCATCCTGCACCACAAGGTCCGTCACTAGCACCTCGCCGACGCGGCGGATGGCGTCGCCGACGCGCTGCACCTGCGCCCGCAGCGCCTTGGAGACGGCGGGGCCGGTGGAGAGGAAGTCCACATAGACGCAGCGGGCGCGGTCATGCCCCGGCGCCTGCACGCTGGCAAAGCCGTTGCCAGCGCGGGCCCAGCCAACCTTCCAGCGGTCCATCTCCAGGATGCACTCGGCGCCGACTTCGCACAGCAGCGCCGCCAGCGCCGGGTCGCACAGCCCGCGCCCCGCGGTCAGCGTATCCGCCAGGTGGTGGCGCCAGTCGTCACCCGGGCCGACGGCGGCGGCCACCGTCATCTGCGCCATCACCGTCGCGCCGCCCCGGCCGATCAGGCTGCGGTCCAGCAGCAGCACGCTGGCGGCGCCCTGGCGAACCGCCTCGATGGCGGCGTACATGCCGGCCGCCCCGGCGCCGATGACGAGGACATCGGCGGTCAGATGCCGGGGCTGGCCGTGGCTGCTCTCAGGAATGGTACTGCTCCCAGGGAATCCTGCCGCTAATCAAGCCGGATATTGCCCGCGCGCACAACGCGGCCCCAGGCTTCCTGCTCCGCCAACACCAGGCTGGCGAGCTGTTCCGGCGTCTGCGGGTCCGCCAGGGCGGCCTGGGCGCGCAGCACGTCCTGCATCATCGGCGCCTGCAGCGCGGCGCGCACCGCCTGGTTCAACTTGGCAACCACAGCGGCCGGCGTGCGCGCCGGCGCGAACAGGCCCTGGAAGATGCTGACGGTCAGCGCCACGCCCTGCTCGCCCAGCGTGGGCACGTTGGGCAGCAGCGCCAGGCGTTGCGGCGACAGCACGGCGAGGACGCGCACCACGTTGTCCTTGGCCAGCGCCTCGGCGGCGCCGGCGGGCAGCACCATGCTGTCCACCTGGCCCGCGGCCAGCGCCTGGGCGGCCGGCGCCGCGCCGGTATAGGGCACGTGCAGCAGCTGGATGCCCGCCGCTTCGCCCAGCCGCAGCATGGCGATCTGCGAGGTGCTGCCGACGCCCCAGCTGGAATGGGTCAGCGCGCCCGGCTTGGCCTTGGCCGCAGCGATGAAAGCGCGCAGGTCGGAGATGCCGCGCTGGCTCGGCCCCACCGCCAGTGCCAGCGGCACGTTGGTGATGTTGCTGATCGGTGCGAAGTCCTTCACCGCGTCATAGGGCAGGTGCTGCATGGCCGCGGGGTTCACCGCATGCGTGTCGGTCACGCCCAGCAGCAGGGAGAGCCCGTCCGGCGCGGCGCGGGCGACCAGGTTGGCGCCGATGCTGCCATTGGCGCCGGCGCGGTTCTCCACCACCACCGTGGTGCCCAGCGCCGTGCCCATGGGCTGCGCGATGGCGCGGGCCAGGATGTCGGTGATGCCGCCGGGGTTGTACGGCACCACGATCCGCACGGAGCCGCTGGGCAGGGTCTGCGCCTGGGCGCGCGTGGCGAGCAGGCCGGCAAGGCCAGCCGCGAGATGGCGACGATTGATCATTGGCAGTAGCTCTCCACGGGTGAGCGTGTGAGTGCTGGCCTGTTCCCCTCTTCGGCTGGATATGGTGCGGCGCCGTAATTTGCAACGGGGCGCGCGCTACTCCGGCTGCACGCCGGCGGCCTGCACCACGGCGGCGTGGCGCTCGATTTCCGCGGTAAGGAAATCGCGGAAGGCGGCGATGCTCATCGGCAGGCCGACCGCACCCAGCGCCGCCTGCGCGGCGATCACCTGGGGCTCGCCCAGGAAGCGATTCACCTCGGCGTTCAGCCGCTGCACCACGGTGGCCGGCATGGCGGCGGGGCCGAACAACCCGTTCCACAAGCCGGCCTCGAAGCCTGGCCAGGTCTCGGCCAGTGTCGGCAGTTCCGGCAACTGCGCGTCGCGCCTGGCGCCGCCGGTGGCGATGCCGCGGATCTGCCCGGCACGGATCAACGGCGCCAGGGTGAAGCTGCCGTCGAACATCAACTGGATCTGCCCGGCGACCAGGGAGGTCCGCGCCTCCGCGTAGTTGCGGAAGGGGATGTGCTGCATGCGGATGCCGGCCTGCACCGCCAGCCGCTCCATGGAAAGATGCAGCGCCGAGCCGGGGCCGGAGGAGGCGTAGTTCAGCTCGCCCGGATGCGCCTTGGCGTAGGCGATCAACTCGGCCAGCGAATGCACCGGCAGCGCGTTGGCGACGCAGAGCGCAAAGGGCACACTGTCGATCATCGCCACCGGCGCCAGGTCGGTCATCAGGCGGAAGGGGCGGCGAGGTTGCAGTGTCTCGTTGATGGTCTGGTTGGTGGTGGCGACCACCAGGGTGTGGCCATCCGGCGCGCTCTTCGCCACCACGTCCACGCCGATGGTGCCGGCCAAGCCAGGGCGGTTCTCCACCACCACCGGCTGGCCCAGCACCTGGCCCAGGCGCTCGGCCAGCAGCCGCGCCACCGTGTCGGTCATGCCGCCGGGGGAGTAGGGCACCACCAGGCGCAGCGGGCGGCGCGGCCAGGGTTCCTGCGCCAGGGCAGGCGTGGCCAGCGCGGCGAGGGCAAGTACGGTCCGACGGTTCACGACGCCTCCTGTGGCAGCGGCGCGGACGGTGCAATCGGCGTGCCGGCTCATGCCAGGGCGACCGTGCGCCGCTCCGCCAGGGATTGTTCCACCGCCGCGGCCAGCCGCACCAGGCGCATTCCGTCGGCGCCGGTGCCGAGGCGGGTGCCGCCATCGGCCAGGTCGAGCGCGAAGCCGTCCAGTTCATCGCGGTACAGGTCGCAGGCCGGCACGCTCTCGCTGTGCTTGCCCTCGGCATTGGTGACGGTGAGGGTGAACTCCTCCACCCAGCGCAGCGGCCCGGTGCGCAGCATGCCCTTGGTGCCCAGCACCGTCAGGTCGCTGCCGGAGAACGGTGCCTCGCGCGAGGCGCGCAGGCTGACCTGCACGTCGCTGGCGGTCTGCAGTAGCAGGCTGATGGTGTCGGCGCCCATGCCGCTGCCCGGCGGCGGAAAGGCCAGGCCGGAGACGCTGGCAAACTCGCTGCCCAAAAGGCGCGGCACCGCATCCAGCAGGTGCAGCCCGACGTCATAGAGAATGCCGCCGCCCTGGGCCGGGTCCTCACGCCAGGGCGCACGCTCGGAAAGCGGTGCGGCGCGTTCGATGGAGAGTGCGCGTGGCGTGCCGATGACGCCGGAGCGCAGCACCTGGCCGACGCGGTCGAGGAACTTCTCGAACCGCAGGTGCAGGCCGAGGCGCAGCATGACGCCGGCCTTGTCGCAGGCAGCGACCATGGCTTCGGCATCGGCGCTGGTCATCGCCAGCGGCTTTTCGCACAGCACATGCTTGCCGGCGGCGGCGGCGGCCAGCACCACCGGCAGGTGGCGGTCATTCGGCGTCATCACGAAGACCGCATCCACATCCGGCGCGCGGACCAGTTCCTCGTAGCTTTCGTAGATCGTGGGGATGCCGAAGCGCTCGCCGAAGGCGCGGCCCTTGGCCGGGTCGCGCGTGGCGCCAGCCGTCACCACCGCGTGCTTCGCCCGCCCGGCGGCCGGCATGATGCCGTTGCCGGCCAGGGAACCGAGGCCGACCAGGCCCCACCGCAATGTCTCGACACGCATGCCAGGCTCTCCGCAGAAGCGCCCAGCATAGCGCAGCGGCGTGCGCCGCCTACTCCCGCTCGATGCCCGCCAGCCGCACCACGGAACTCCAGCGCGCCCGCTCGGCCGCAAGCGCCCGGTCCATGTCCTCCGGCGTGCCGCCCACCGGCTCGGCACCCCAGGAGAGCAGGCGCTCCCGCACCGCCGGCAGCCGCAGCAGCTTGTCGATCTCGCTGGCCAGGCGGCGGCGAATCTCCGGTGGGGTGCCGGCAGGCGCGGCGTAGCCCAGCCAGGCCGCGGCCTCGTAGTCCCTGATGCCGGCCTCGCGCAGCGTCGGCACGTCCGGCAGCAGCGGAAAGCGCGTGGCGCCCCCCACCGCCAGCGGCCGCAGCGTGCCGGCGCGGAAATCCTCCAGGAAGCTCGGCGCCTGCTCGATCACCAGCTGGATGCGTCCGGCCAGCAGATCCGTGCGGGCGGGGGCGCCGCCGCGATACTGCACCATCTCCATCGGCACGCCGCCGGCCAGGGTGCGGAACATCTCCACCGTCAGCCGCGACGCCATGCCGGAGGTGGCGAAGTTGATGCTGCCCGGCCGCGCCCGCGCCAGCGCCAGGAACTCCGCCACGGTGGAGACGCCGAGCGAGGCCGGCACGATCATCACATAGGGGATGGTGGCGACCATGGAGACGCCGACCAGGTCGCGCTCGGGGTCGTAGGGCAGGTTCTTGTAGACGAAGGGGTTGACCGCCATCGGCCCGGGGCTGCCGGCCAGCAGGGTGTAGCCATCCGGCGCCGCCTTCGCCACGGCATCGGCGCCCAGCACGCCGAAGCCGCCGCCGCGATTTTCCACCGCCACCTGCTGGCCCAGCGGCGCGGCCAGGTTGTCGGCGATCAGCCGCGCGATCAGGTCGGTGGCGCCGCCGGGGGCGAAGGGCACCACCACGCGCAGCGGGCGCGCCGGCCAGGCCTGCGCCCGGGCCAGCGAAGGCAGCGTTAGGGCGCCCAGGAGCGTGCGGCGCCTCATGGCAGGAACCTGTTGGCCGGGCGCGCCAGGCCAAGGTTGTCGCGCAGCGTGCGGCCCTCATACTCGCGCCTGAACAGGCCGCGGCGCTGCAACTCCGGCACCACCAGCCGGATGAAGCGCTCCAGCCCGGTCGGCACCACCGGCACCGCCATCATGAAGCCGTCGCAGGCCTTTTCCTCGTACCATTGCTGCATGACATCGGCGACCTGGCGGGCGCTGCCCTTGAACAGGTTGCCCGCCATCTGCGGCAATATCCGCTGGCAGGTCTGCCGCACCGTCAGTCCTCCCTGCACCGCCATGGCGACAATGGCACGGCCGATGCCGGTGGGGCCGACATGCTCGCTTTCCAGCGCCGGCATCGGGCCGTCCAGCGGGTAGGCGGCCATCTTCGTGCCGACCATCTTCGAGAGGTAGTCGAGCGCGACGGGCATCGGCACCAGCGCGTCCAACTGCTGGAACAGCGCGTCCGCCTCTTCCTCGGTCTCGCCGACGAAGATGGTCACGCCGCTGAGGATCTTCATGCTGTCGGGGGTGCGGCCATACTTCGCCAGCCGGCCCTTCAGGTCGGCGTAGAGGCGTTGGGCGTTGCCGATCGTGCCCTCGATGGCGAAGACGCAGTCGGCGGTGGCGGCCGAGAGTTCCTTGCCCATCTCCGATTGGCCCGCCGAGAACACCACCGGGTGCCCCTGTACCGGGCGCGGTGCGTTCAGCGGCCCGGCCACCTGGAAATGCTCGCCCCGGTGGTTCAGCGGATGCACCCGGTCCGCCCGCAGGAACTGGCCGCTGGCCTTGTCCTGCGGAAAGGCGTCGTCGGCCCAGCTGTCCCACAGCCCCTTCACCACCTGGGCGAATTCATGGGCGCGGGCGTAGCGGTCTTCGCGCGGGGCATGAGCCTCGTGGCTGAAGTTCAGCGCGTCGCCGGGGTTGGAGGTGGTGACCAGGTTCCACCCGGCGCGGCCACGACTGAGATGGTCCAGCGAGGCGAAGCGGCGGGCGACGGCGAAGGGCTCGTCATAGGTCGTGGTGGTGGTGGCAACCAGGCCGATATGCTCGGTCACCATCGCGAGCGCGGAGAGCAGCGTCACCGGCTCGAACACCGCGGGCCGGTCGGACGGGCTGGTGGCGGCGAAGAGGTCCGGCTTGTCCACGTTGCGGACGCCGTTGCCATCGGCCAGGAACAGCAGGTCCAGCTTGCCGGCCTCGGCGATGCGCGCCAGGCGGACGGCGTTGTCCAGGTTGCTGGCGGGGCGGTCCCAGGCATCCGGGTGCCGCCATTCGCCGACATGGCTGCCCTGGGCGTTGGCATTGGCGGCGAGGATCATCGGCATGGGCGGTGGCCCCCACGGTGAGGCCTCCAGCTTGGCAAGCGCCGGCGGGGCGGCGCAAGGCCGCTGTCACCGGCGCAACCGTCGCCCTCAGCGCAGTTCCAATGATGCGCTTTCAGCGCAATGGCCGGAAAAACGCACGGATTTCCTCGGCCAGCGCTCGCGGCTGCTCCATGGCGGCGAAGTGGCCACCCTTCGGCATCACGCTCCAGCGGCGGATATCGGTGTAGGTGCGCGCCGCCAGCACCTGCGGCGGGCGCAGGATCTCGCGCGGGAACTGGCAGTAGCCCATCGGCACGTCCACCGTGCTGGGGATCGGCCATGGCCCGTGCATGCGCGCATAGTAGGGGTGGAAGGAGGCGCCGATGCAGCCGGTGAACCAGTACAGCGCGATGTTCGCCAGCATGCGCTCGCGGTCCACCGCGCTGTCCGGCGTGCCGTCATTGTCGGTCCAGGCGCGGAACTTCTCGACGATCCAGGCGGCCAGGCCGGCGGGCGAATCGCTGAGGCCGAAGGCCAGGGTCTGCGGCCTGGTGCCCTGGATCCACTGGTAGCCGGTCTCCTCCTTCAGGAAAGTCTGCAACTCCCCGAGGTAGCGCTGCTCCTCCGGCGTCGGCTCGGGCGCCGCCACCGGGTCCCGCCGCACCGCCAGCAGGTTGATGTGGATGCCCAGCAGCTTCTCCGCATGCACGGCGCCGAGCCTTGAGGTGATGAAGGCACCCCAATCCCCGCCCTGCGCGGCGAAGCGCCGGTAGCCCAGCACCTCCGTCATCAGCTCCGCCAGGCAATCGGCAATCGCCTCCAGCCCGAAGCGCTTTTGCCCTGGCGTGAAGGACAGGCCGTAGCCGGGCAGGGAAGGCGCCACGACGGTGAAGGCATCGGCGGGGTCGCCGCCGAAGCGCGACGGGTGCGTCAACAGCGGGATCAGGTCCAGAAACTCGAAGACCGAGCCGGGCCATCCATGCGAGAGCAGCAGCGGCGTCGGCGCCGGGCCTTCGCCCGGCACATGCAGGTAGTGCAGGTCGATGTCGTGCAGCCTGACCTTGAACTGCGGAAAGGCGTTCAGCGCCGCCTCCTGCGCCCGCCAGTCGAAGCCGTGCTGCCAGTGGCGCAGCAGGCCGGCCAGGTAGTCCACATCGGTGCCGTAGGTCCAGGGCGGCTCCGGCGCCTGGTCCGGCAGGCGGGTACGGGCCAGGCGGTCGTGCAGGTCGGCCAGCGCCTGGTCCGGCACGTTCAGGGTAAAGGCGGTCGGGGTCGTGGCCATCATGTCCTCCCGTTGCGTGCCGTGCCCGCGGTTGGTCTGCGGGCCGGGCGCTTGCGGCGCAGCATGGCGCAAGCCGGGCCGGCCGGGCAGCCCTGCCGGCGCTGTCGATGCGCGTGCGGAAGGGGCGTCGCGGCAAGCCCAAGCGCTGCCTGCAAGGGCGGGGCTTCGTTTCGCCCGACTGCATCGGACGGCATAAACTTTACCGCAATCTGCCAGAAGGCGGACAGACCCTCGCGGTTTCAGCGCGTTAGTAGCGGCGTATTGACGCCTGTCCCGGCGAGGGCGGCGAACCGTTCGGAGGCTGCGCTGTCCAGAATACGAACCAGGGGCCAGATGCGGACGCCGTTGCCTGCCGTGCCGCCCGAGCCGAACCGGCTGCTGGGCAGCCTGGGCCGGGCCGAGCATGCCCTGCTGGCCAGCCACCTGCGCCCGGTGATGCTGCGGGCGAACGAGGTGCTGTTCCACCCCGGCGACGAGATCGACGTCGTCCACTTTCCCTGCGCCGCCACCGTAGTCTCCCTCGTTTCCGTGCTGCATGACGGTCGCGGCGCCGAGGCGGCGACGATCGGGCGCGAGGGCGCGGTGGGCGGCATCGTCAGCGGGGGCCGCAAGCCGGCCTTCTGCCGCGCCGCGGTGCAGATCCCGGGGCCCGCCCTGCGGCTGGAGGCGGCGCTGCTGGACGAGGCCAAGGCCGCCTCCGCGCCGCTGCGCGACAGCTTTGCCCGCTATGCCGACTGCCTGCTGGCGCAACTGCAGCAATCCGTGGTGTGCAACGCGGTGCATCCGCTGGAGGCGCGGCTGGCGCGTTGGCTGCTGACCACGCATGACCGGGTGGGCGATGCCGAGCTGCGGCTGACCCAGGACGCCATGGCGGAAATGCTGGGCGCCCGCCGCACCACCGTCTCCCCGGTGGCGGGGGCGCTGCAGCGGCGCGGCCTGATCATGTACCGCCATGGCCGGGTGCGGGTGCTGAACCGCGCCGGGCTGAAGGCCACAGCCTGTGAATGCCACGCCACGGTGTCCCGTCATTTCGAGGCGGTGGCGCCGGGCCTCTACCCGCAGCTGCAACTGGCGGCGGAAGCGGCGGACTGATGCTCGACCAGGCTGGGTCGCCGCCCCTGCTGCACGGCCTGGTGCAGCGGCGGCGCCGCATTTCGCTGCGGGCGCGGCTGGGGCTGCTGGTGCTGGCCGGGGTGCTGCCGCTGCTCTGCTACAACCTGGCCAACGTGTACCTGGACTATCGCCAGGCGCGGGAGCGGACCAGCCGGCAGTCGCTGGAACTGGCGCGCGGCCTTGCCCTGGCGGTGGAGGGGGAGCTGAAGGCGCGCATCGCCGCGCTGGAGGTGCTGGCGCTGGCCAATTCCCTGGCCCGCGGCGACCTGGCCACCTTCCGCGCCCAGGCCCAGGCGGTGGTGGCGCTGCAGCAGCCCGGCGCCAACATCCTGCTGCTGCGGACGGATGGGCAGCAATTGGTCAACACCGCCGTGTCGGCGGAGGTGCCGCTGCCGCGCCGGGTTGCGCTGGAGAACCTGCAGCGGGTGCTGGCCACCGGCCGGCCCGCGGTATCGGACCTCTACCCCGGCCTGGTGGTGCGGCGCCCGGTCGTCGCCATCGAGGTGCCGGTGCGCGGGCCGGCCGGCGGCATCGACATGGTGCTGGCGATGAACCCCGGCCTGGCCGCCTTCGAGGACGTCATCCGCCGGCAGCGGCCGGAAGGGGGCTGGACCATCAGCCTGGTGGACCGCGCCGGCAACCGCATTGCCCGCGTGCCCGATGGCGAACGCATGATCGGCCAGCCGATCTCGGCGAATTTCCGCCAGAGCTGGACCGCCGAGGAGGGCAGCATCGAGTTGATCGGCGCCGATGGCGTCGCGGTGCTGGGGGGCTACCGGCGGCTGCCCGAGGCTGGCTGGACCGTGGCGGTCTCCCTGGCGCGGGACCAGTTGAGCGGCCCGGCGCTGCGGGCCGGCGGGCTGGCGCTGGCGGTGGGGCTGGGGCTGCTCGGCTTCGGCCTGTTGCTGGCCAACTGGGTGGCACGCGGCATCACCGGCCCCATTGCCGCGCTGCGCGCCTTTGCCGCGGCCACCGAGGGGCCGGAGGACCCGCCGCTGCCGGTGACCCACCTGGCCGAGGTGGATGAGGTGGCGGCGGTGCTGCTGGCCCAGGCCGGGCGGCGTCGGCTGGCCACGGCGGCCCAGGCGGATAGCGAGCGCCGGCTGCGCCTGGTGGTGGGGGAGCTGAACCACCGCGCCAAGAACACGCTGAGCACCGTGCTGGCGCTGGCGCACCAGACCGCGCGCGGCAGCGCCGGCGGCAATGCCGAAAGCTTCAACAAGGCGCTGAGTGCCCGGCTGCGCGGCTTGGCGCGGGCGCATGAGCTGTTGGCAGCCGAGGCATGGGAGAAGGTGGAACTGGACCAGGTGGTCCATGCCGGCCTGGCGCCCTGGCTGGAGGGGTTCAACGGCGGCAGCCGGCGCATCCGGGTGGAATGCGTCCGGCGCGAGCAATTGCCGCCGGCATCGCCAGCCCAGGCCCAGGCGCTGGTGCTGGCGCTGCATGAACTGGCCACCAACGCGATGAAGCATGGTGCGCTTTCCATCGCCCGCGGCACCGTGCTGCTGCGCTGCTGCCCCGGCGAGGAGCCCAACAGCGCCGAGATCGAATGGCGGGAGGTCGGCGGGCCGCCGGTGGCCAGGCCGGGCGCCGAGCATCGCGGCTTCGGCATGCGCCTGCTGCAGCGCGGCCTGGCGCGGGACCTGGGGCCGCAGGGCAGCGTGAAGGTGGAGTTCGCCGCCGATGGCCTGGTCGCCGTGATCCGCTACGCCGCCGAGCCCCCGCCGCGGCCCTGAGGCCGGCCGGCACATTCCGGCTGCCGCGCGGCCCGGAACGTGCTTGGGTTTTGCGCCGGGTGCGGTTGACGCCGCCGGCGGGCATCGCAGGGGAGCAGGTCCATGCAGACCTTCCAGCAGGATTGCGTCGAACTGGCGTGGCAGCAGCACAGGCGCGGCAGGCTGAGCCGTCGGCAGTTGCTGGCCGGGCTGGCGGCGCTGGGCGCCACGACCTTCACCGGGGGCGAGGCCGCGGCCCAGGCGGCGCGCGAGCTGGTGATGGTCAACTGGGGCGGCCTGGCCAATGAGGGCTTCGGCCGCAACTACGGCGCCCCCTTCAGCGCCGACCACCCCGGCGTGCGGGTGGTGCAGGACAGCACCGGGCCCAGCGCCGGGCGCATCCGCAGCATGGTGGAGAGCGGCCGCACCACCTGGGATCTGTGCGACAGCTCGGCCAGCTCCTCCATCGTGCTGGGGCGGGCCAACCTGGCGCAGAAGATCGACTACTCCATCGTCAACCGGGCGGATGTGATCGGCCCCGGCTTCGCGCTGGAATGGGGCGCGGCGCCGTACTCCTTCAGCAGCGTGCTGGTCTATGACAGCGCCAAATTCCCAACCCCGCCGCAGAACTGGGCGGATTTCTGGGACCTGCGGCGCTTCCCGGGCACGCGGCTGCTGCGCAAGGACGCCCTGGCGGTGCTGGAAGCGGCGCAGATGTCGCTGGGCCGGGCGCCCGCCAGCCTGTACCCGCTGGACCTGGCGGCCTGCCTGAAGCGTGTCAGCGACATCCGCCGCAACTCGGTCTACTGGGCCAATGGCAGTGAGAGCGAGCAGTTCCTGCGTACCGGAGAGGCGGTGATGGGCCAGATCTGGCACACCCGCGCCACGGTGCTGGAGAAGGAAAGCAACGGCCGCTTCAAGTTCATCTGGAACCAGGGGCTGCTGCAGGCGGGCATCATGGTGATCCCAAGGGGCAATCCCGGCGGCGAATTGGCGCAGCGCCTGCTGGCCAGCATGCTGGCCAAGCCGGAACCGCAGGTCCAGCTGCTCGGCCTGCTGGGCAATGGCCCGACCAACCCGAAGGCGGCGGCGCTGGTGCCGGAGCACCTGAAGCGCTTCAACCCCACCGAGCCGGCCAATGCCGCGTCGCAGGTGGTGGTGAACGGTGCATGGTGGGGCGACAACTACCAGAACGCCAATGCCGAGTTGATGGACGTGATCTCCGGCTGAGCGGCGTGACCAGGCCGGTACTGCTGGTGAAGTCGGGCGGCGAGGCCGGCTTCGAGGAATGGCGGGCGCTGCTGGCCGACCCGCTGCCGCACCTGGAGGTGCGCTGGTGGGACGACCCCGGCGTGGCGCCGGAAAGTGTGCGCTACGCGGCGCTGTGGGACCCCGAGCCGGGCCGGCTGGCGCGGCTGCCGGCGCTGCGCGCGGTGTTCGGCGTGGCTGCCGGGGTGGACCTTATCACCGGCGACCCGGACTGGCCGCGCCACCTGCCGCTGGTGCGCCTGGTGGCGCCGGAGACGACGCAGCGCATGGGGGAATACCTGTGCTGGGCGGCGCTTTCCCTGGTGAAGGACGCGCGGCGCATGGCGATCGCGCAGTCCCGCGCGGTGTGGGACTACTTCGAGGCACCGGGCAAGGCGCCCGACTATACGCTGGGCATCCTGGGCCTGGGCGGGCTGGGGCAGGGCTGCGTACCGATGCTGCGGGCGGTCGGCTTCAACGTCATCGGCTGGTCGCGCACGCCAAAGCAGGTGCCGGGGGTGGAGAGCTACGCCGAGGCGGAACTGCCGGCCTTCCTGGCGCGCAGCCAGATATTGGTCTGCCTGCTGCCGGCCACGCCGGAGACGACGGGCATGCTGAACGCCGCGCTGCTGGCGCAACTGCCCGAGGGCGCGCTGCTGGTGCAGGCCGGGCGGGGCACGCAGACGGTGCTGCCGGACGTGGTGGCGGCGCTGGATAGTGGGCAACTGGGCGGCGCCGTGCTGGACGTGTTCGACCCCGAGCCGCTGCCGGATGGCCACCCCGCCTGGAGCCACCCGAAGCTGACCCTGACGCCGCATGTCGCCAGCCTGCCGACACGCGCCGAGCGCGCGGTGCAGTTGGCGCGCAACATCCTGGCCTTTGAGCGCGGCGACGCGCTGCCCACCCTTTACGACCCAGCGAAGGGTTACTGACATGACGCTGCCACCGCCCCCGGTTCGCCCGGACCCCGACCATGTGCCGACCGAGCAGGAACTGCGCGAGGACCTGGCCGCCGCCTATCGGCTGGTGGCGCTGTACGGCATGACCGACCTGGTGTTCACGCATCTCTCGGTGCGCTTGCCGGGTGAGGGGCACCGCTTCCTGGTGAACCCGTATGGCCTGCTGTTCGAGGAGATCACCGCGTCTTCCCTGGTGGAAGTGGATGCCGGCGGCGAGCCGGCGCAGCCGACCAGTTGGCCGGTGAACCCGGCGGGCTTCGTCATCCATTCCGCCGTGCATCTGGGCAGCGCCAACGCCGCCTGCGTGATGCACACGCATACCCTGGCCGGCATGGCGGTGGCGGCGCAGAAGGGCCGGCTGCTGCCGCTGAACCAGATCAGCATGGAGTTCGACGGCCGCGTTGCCTACCACGACTACGAGGGCGTGGCCGCCGACGACAACCTGGGCGAACGCGAGCGCCTGGTCCGCGACCTCGGCGACAGCCCCTGCATGATCCTGCGGCACCACGGCCTGCTCAGCGTCGGGCATACGGTGGCCGAGGCGTTCTACTGGATGTGGTACCTGGAGCAGAGCTGCCGCATCCAACTGGCAGCGCAGCAGGGTGGCGTGGAGCTGGACATTCCCTCGCCGGCGACGGTGGCGCGGACGCGGGCGCAGTTCAGCCTGGGGCCGACCAAGGGTTGGCTGCCGTGGCAGGCGCTGAAGCGCAAGCTGGACCGCGAACAACCGGATTACCGCACATGAGCAGCACGGCCGGGCATGCGCTGGCGCTGCGCGGACTGACCAGGCGCTACGGCAGCTTCGTCGCGGTGCGCGACGTCTCGCTGAACGTGGAGAGCGGCGAGTTCGTCACGCTGCTCGGGCCTTCCGGCAGTGGCAAGACCACCATGCTGATGATGGTGGCCGGCTTCACCGAACCGAGCGAGGGCACCATCCTGCTGGATGGCCGCGACATCACCGCGCTGCCGCCGGAACGCCGCGACTTCGGCATGGTGTTCCAGGGCTACGCGCTGTTCCCGCACATGACGGTGGCGGAGAACGTGGCGTTTCCGCTGCGGGTGCGCGGGCTGGGCAGAGCGGCGCGGGAGGAGAAGGTGAGGGCGGCGCTGGATTTGGTGCAGCTGGACCGCTTCGCCGACCGCAAGCCGGCGCAGCTTTCCGGCGGCCAGCAGCAGCGCGTGGCCCTGGCCCGGGCGCTGGTGTTCGACCCCGCGCTGCTGCTGCTGGATGAGCCGCTCTCGGCGCTGGACAAGAAATTGCGCGGCGAGTTGCAGGAGGAGCTGAAGGCGCTGCATCGCCGCGTCGGCCGCACCTTCATCAACGTGACGCACGACCAGGAGGAGGCGCTGCGGCTTTCCGACCGCGTCGCCATCCTGGACCACGGGCGGCTGGTGCAGCAGGGCTCTCCGCTGGAACTTTATGAGCGGCCGGCGACGCGCTTCGTGGCGGATTTCCTGGGGCGGTCGAACTTCCTGGCCGGGGTGGTGCGGGAGGTGCGGCCCGGCGCGATGGCGCTGGTTGCCGGTGGCACGCGGTTGGTGCAGGCGGTGGCGTATGGCGCGCCGAAGCTGGCGCTGGGCACGCCCGGCCTGCTGGCGCTGCGGCCGGAAAAGATCAGCCTGCTGGCGGAAGGTGAGGCCGCGGATACCGAGGTGGCCGGCGAGATCGCGGCGTGGTCCTACCACGGCACCGGCTTCGCGCTCTCGGTGCAGACCGTTGACCTAGGCCTGTTGCAGGTGGCGCTGCCGGCCTGGCGCGCGCCGATAGCGCCGGCCGAGGGCATGGCCGTGCGCCTGGGCTGGCCCGCCGATGCCAGCGTGCCCGTCGCGGAGGACAGCCATGCGGCGTGACCTCGGCTGGTGGGCGCTGCTGCTGCCGGCCTTCCTGCTGATGACGGTGCTGTACGTGGCGCCGATCCTGCAGGTGCTGGCGATCTCGGTGACCGAGCCGACGCTGGGCGCGCAGAATTACAACCGCCTGCTGACCAATGCCGGCGTGCAGCGCGTGGTCTGGACCACATTGCGGATCGGCCTGCTGACCACGGCGCTGGCGCTGCTGCTGGGCTATGCACTGGCCTATGTCATCGCCTTGGCGCGACCGGCGGCGCAGCGCTGGTGGCTGCTGGGCGTGCTGCTGCCGTTGTGGATCAGCGTGTTGGTGCGCGCCTTTGCCTGGGTGACGCTGCTGCGCCGGCAGGGGCTGCTGAACCAGGGCCTGCAGGCCACGGGGCTGATCGACGCGCCACTGCCGCTGGTATGGAACGAGTTCGGCGTGGTGGTCGGCATGGTGCACTACATGGTGCCCTACGCCGTGCTGCCGATGCTGGCCAGCATGCGCGAGATCGACCCGCGCCTGCTGGCGGCGGCGCGGGGCCTGGGGGCTTCGCGCGGCACCGTGTTCGGCCGCGTCTTCCTGCCGCTGTCGCTGCCCGGCGTGGTGGCGGCGGCGGTGCTGGTCTTCATCTTCTCGCTCGGCTTCTACATCACCCCGGCCATCCTCGGTGGCGGCAAGACGCTGATGGCCGCCGAGTGGATCAAGCTGCAGATCCTGGACCTGGTGCGCTGGGGCATGGGGGCCATGCTGGCGACGGTGCTGGTGGCGGCCATCCTGGCCACGCTGGCGGTGTTCTCCCGCGTGGTGGACCTCAGGCGCCTGTTCGGAGCGCGGGCATGACGCCGTCCGATGGTCGGAGCGCCGAATGGTGCGGAGGCCTGGATCGGCCGGCTCGGCCCGCAGGGCCGGCGCCATGAGCGGCGGCTACGGCGCCGGCCGCTTCGCGCGCGGCATTGCCTGGGCCACCGTGCTGTACCTGGTGCTGCCCATCACCATCGTGCTGCCGGTCTCGCTGACCGACCAGCGCTTCCTCTCGCTGCCGCATGAGGCACTGAGCCTCAGGCACTACGCCAACATCTTCGCTTCGCCGGCCTGGCTCGGCGCCATCTCGCAGAGCTTCATGCTCGCGGTTGCCTCCACCGCGCTGGCGGTGGCGGCCGGCACGCTCTGCGCCATCGGCTGCTGGCGGCTGGGGCGGCGCAGCAGCGAAATGGTGCGCGTGCTGATGCTGCTGCCGCTGATCATCCCCAGCATCGTTTATGCGGTGGGGCTCTATCGCTGGTTCGGCAAGCTGGATCTGCTGGACCGCTTCCTCGGCGTGGTGCTGGCGCATGCGGTCACCGGCATTCCCTACGTCGTCATCACCGTCTCGGCGGCGCTGGCGGCCTTCGACCCGCGGCTGGAGCAGGCGGCGCGCGGCATGGGCGCCAGCCTGCCGCAGACGCTGCGCTGGGTGATCCTGCCGCGCATCGCGCCGGGCATCGCCAGCGGTGCGATCTTCGCCTTCATCCATTCCTGGGACGAGTTGGTGATGGTGCTGTTCATCACCAGCCGCCAGGTCTTCACCCTGCCGCGCAAGATGTGGGACGGCATCAACGAGAACCTGGACCCGACCATGGCGGCGGTGGCGATGCTGCTGGTGGTGTTTACCATCGGCCTGCTGTGGCTGGATGGCGCGCTGCGGCGTCGGCGGCGCGATGCGTGACTTGCGCGGGGCCGGCGCGCTGCCATACTCGCGGGCAACAGCGCTGGTCCTGCAAACGGCATTCCACCTTGCTCCGAAAGGACGCACGCTGATGCCCCGTACCCAGGACCACGCTCGATGAGCCGCCGGATGCACCTGGTGGCCTACCTGAAGACCGGCCCCACCGCGAACCACCCCGGCGCCTGGCGCCACCCGGAAGCCGACCTGCACGACATCTTCGCGCCGGAACGCTACGAGCACATTGCCCGCGTGCTGGAAGCCGCCTGCTTCGATGCCGCCTTCTATGCCGACACCTTCGGCCTGCCGGATATCCATGGCGGCAACTTCGACGCCTACCTGAAGCATGGCGGGCAGATCACCTACCTGGACCCGCTGATGGTGCTGCCGCTGATGGCGCGGGTGACCAAACATCTCGGCCTCGGTGCCACGCTCTCCACCACCTTCATGACACCCTACTACCTGGCGCGTACCATGGCCTCGCTGGACATGCTGACCGGCGGGCGCGCGGCGTGGAACGTGGTCACCTCCGCCACCGAGCTGGAGGCGCGCAACTTCGGCATGGATGGCCTGCCGCCGAAGGACATGCGCTACGACCGCGCCGACGACGTGCTGCAGGCCTGCAACGCGCTGTGGGATTGCTGGGACGAAGACGCCTTCGTGCTGGACCGCGACAAGGGCGTGTTCATCGACCCGTCCAAGGTGCGCTACGCCGATTATGAAGGCCCCTATGTCCGCACGCGCGGGCCGCTGACCATTCCGCGCTCGCCGCAGGGGCGGCCGGTGTACCTGCAGGCGGGTGCTTCGGATCGTGGGCGGGAATTCGCCGCGCGCTGGGCGGAGATGATCTTCTGCACGCCGCACAGCAAGGCCGATGCGGTAGCCTTCACCGCCGACATCAAGGCGCGCATGGCCAAGTACGGCCGCGCGCCGGACCAGTGCAAGGTGCTGCCCAGCTTCGCCGTGGTGCTGGGGGAAACGCGCAGCATCGCGGAGGAGAAGTACCAGCACCTGCAATCGCTGATCGACCCCGACGCGCAGCGCATGCTGAACTCCTCGCTGCTCGGCGCCGACCTGTCCCGGCACAAGTCGGTGGAGGACATGGCGAAGGTGCAGGGCAACCAGGGCGTCACCGGCTCCACCGACCGCGTGCTGCAACTGATGCGCGACGAGGGCATCAGCTTCGACGAGGCCACCGCCAAGCCGCGCGGCCTGCTGGTGGGCACCGCCACCGACGTGGCCGACCAGTTGGAGGATTGGTTCCGCGACGGCGCCTGCGACGGCTTCATCGTCTGGCCCACCATCTTCCCCCGCATGTTCGAGGATTTCTGCCGCATGGTGGTACCCGAGCTGCAACGCCGCGGCCTGTTCCGCACCGCCTATGCCGGCTCCACGCTGCGCGAGAACCTGGCCAACCCCTGAGGACATGCCGATGACCAAACCCTTTCACCTCGGCTGGTTCCTGCAGGGCTCCTCGGCGCAGGCCTGGGGCGAGCCCTGGACCGGCACCATCGGCACCGACTGGCGCGTGCCGGACTTGTTCTGCGACCTGGCACGGTCGCTGGAACGCGCCTGCTTCGACTACGTGCTGATCGAGGACAGCAGCTATGTCGGCGAGAGCTTCGGCGGGTCGCGCGAGATCTACCTGAAGCACGGGCTTTCCGTGCCGCGACAGGACCCCAGCATCATCGCCACGCTGATGGCGGCGGCGACGAAGCGCATCGGCATCGTCCCCACGCTCTCCACCTTCGCCTACCCGCCCTACCTGCTGGCGCGGCTGGTGGCCACGCTGGACCAGGTCTCCTCCGGCCGCATCGGCTGGAACATGGTGACCGGCAGCAGCGACTTCGCCGCCATGAACTACGGCATGGCCGGCATGCCCGAGCACGACCTGCGCTACGACATGGCCGACGAGTACATGCAGGCGGTCAACGCACTGTGGGACAGCTGGGAGCCCGGCGCGATCCTGGCCGATAGCGCCAGCGGCGTGCTGGTGGACCACACCAAGGTCCACGCGCCGGACTTCAAGGGCAAGTGGTTCAGCACGCGCGGGCCGCTGAACTCCGGCCCCTGCCCGCAGGGGCGCCCGGTCATCGCCCAGGCCGGCGGCAGTGCCCGCGGCAAGCGCTTCGCCGCGCTGCATTCCGACACCATCGTCGCCAGCGTGAAGGGCGTGGCGGGGATGAAGGCCTACCGCGACGAGGTGCGCGCCCATGCCGCGGCGCAGGGCCGCAACCCCGACCACATCAAGGTGCTGTTCCTGGTCAGCCCGACCATCGGCGAAACCATGGCGGAAGCCCAGCTGCGCCACCGCCAGAAGCTGGCGCGGGCCGAGGCGCAGGTGCCGCAGCTGCTCGCCTTCTTCGGCAAGATCACCAATATCGACTTCGCGCAATACGATCTGGATGCGCCGGTCGATACGCTGGACCTGCACACCAACGGCCACCAGCAATCGCTGGACGACTTCAAGCGCGTGGCCGGCAAGCGCAGCCTGCGCGAGGCGATGCTGGTCTACCGCGGCAACAACGGCTCGGTGCAGTTGGTCGGCACGCCGGATGCCGTCGCGGCGCAGATGGCGGAGGCGATGGCCGAGGCCGGCGGCGACGGCTTCCTGATCTCGCAGAACGATGTCAGTCGGCGCGCGGTGGCGGAGATTGCCGACGGGCTGGTGCCGGCGCTGCAGGCGCGCGGGCTGACGCGGAAAGCCTACGCGCACGCGCAGTTCCGCGACAATCTGCGGGCGTTCTGAGCCGCTGGTGGCGGCGCGGGCGGCGTGCTACGGCGCCGCCCGATGCCAAGGTCCCCCTCAGCACGCGCCTGCCTTGCCGTTCTGGCAACCTTGCCGCTGGCGCTGCAACCGGCCCGGGCCGCCGTCTTCGACGAGTTCGAGGTGCATGGCACCGATATCGCCCAGCCGGGCACGCCGACCACCGACCTTTTCCTGAACTACGGCCTGCGCGGGCTGCGCCATGCCGACTTTCATGGCGGCCTGGCCAACGACCGTGCCTTCTACGTCTCGCCGCTGCTGGGCTACGGCATGGCCAGCTGGTGGGAAACCGCCGTGGTGCTGCCCATGGCGGTCAGCCGCGCCGGCAGCTACAGCGCCGGCGGCGGCAAGTCGCACAACGTGCTGGTACTGCCGCACGCGCCGGATGCGCCGCTGACCTTCGGCGCCGTGGTCGAACTGAGCGCGCTGTCGCGCCGCTTCCAGCCGATGACCTTCGGCTGGGAGGTGCGGCCGCTGGCCCAATGGCGCCATGGCCCCTGGACCCTGCACCTGACCTTTGGCTTCACCGGCGGGATTGGGCGCGGCCAGACCCTGCTGGCCCCGGCGGCCAGCCTGTACCGGGCAGTGACCGAGATGCTGGCGCTGGGGCTGGAGCACTATGCCGAACTGGGCACCGCCGCACGGCCGCAGCCCCCGGCGCGCCAGGCACACCAGCTCTTCGTCGTCGGCCAGGCGGCGCTGGGGCCAGTGATGCTGAACCTGGGCCTGGGGCGCGGCCTGACCGACGCCAGCGACCGTTGGGTCGTGAAGGCGCATCTGGCCTGGCTGTACTGAGCCTCAGCCCGGCAGCGCCTGGGCCAGGGGCACTTCCAGCGTGCAGGCCAGGCCCTGCGGCGTCCAGGCGCGGGTGACGCTGCCACCCAGCTGGTCGCGCACCGTCGCCTCCACGACGCGGGAGCCGAAGCCGCGATGCGTCGGCGCCACCACCGGCGGCCCGCCGGTCTCGGCCCAATGCAGCCGCAGCCGCCCGGCCTCGGCATCCACCCACCATGAAACCGCCAGCCGGCCCTGCGGCGCCGATAGCGCGCCGTACTTGGTCGCGTTGGTCGCCAGCTCGTGCAGCGACATGGAAAGCCCCTGCGCCGCCGCCGGGGAGAGCGTGACCGGGGGCCCGGCAAGCGTGGCCATGGGGCCGGCGGCATCGGCGGCCAGGAAGGGCGCCAGCTCGCCCTGCGCCAGGCTGTGCAGGTCGGCGCCGGCCCAGCGGCCCTCGGCCAGCAGGGTATGCGCGCGCGCCAGTGCCTTGACCCGGCCCTCGATGGCGCCGGCATAGCTGGCCAGGTCACGCTTCGGCGTCAGCCGCAGCGCCGCCAGCACCACGGAAAGCGTGTTCTTGCAGCGGTGGTCGATCTCCCGCGCCAGGAAGCGCTGCTGCTCCTCCACCTGCTTCCGCGCCGTGGTGTCCAGCGAGACGCCGCGCACCTTCAGCGCCCGGCCGGTAGCGGGGTCGCGGTAGATCCGGCCGCGCCCGACCAGCCAGCATTCCCGGCCATCGGCGGGGCGGGAGAAGCGGAACTCCACGTCCCAGCCCTCCGCGGTGCCGCGGATGGCGGCGCGCTGGGCGGCCATCACCCGCGCCCGGTCCTCGGGGTGGACGCGGGCGAACCAGGCGGCGGCGGTCAGCGGTGGGCTCGGGTCCGTGCCGTGCAGGTGGTGGCAGCTGGCGGACCAGTGCAGCGCGCCGCGGGCGATGTCCCATTCCCAACTGCCGACGCCGCCGGCCTCCTGCGCCAGGCGCAGCCAGGTCTCGCGTTCCCGCAGCGCCGCCATGGCCTCGACCCGGTCGGTCTCGTCCTGCACCACGCCGGCCAGCCGAACCGCCTGGCCGGTGGCCTGGTCGCGTTCCACCACCGAGCCATGCACCGAGATCCAGTTCCAGCCGCCATCGGTGCGGCGGAAGCGGAAGGTGGCGTCGTAGCTGTCGGCGCCGCCGGGGCCGACGGCGCCGGCGATGGCGTCCAGCCGCGCCGCCTGGTCCTCCGGGTGGACCCGGTCGCGCCATTGCACCAGGGCGGGGTCGTTGGCCGGCGTCAGGCCGTAGATCTCGATGGCGCGGCTGTCCCAGGTGGCGGTGCCGCTGGGCAGGTGGCGTTCCCAGACGCCCAGCCTGGCGCTGCGCAGCGCCGCGCGCAGCCGGGCCTCGCCCTCCTGCGCCGCCGCCTGGGCCAGCTTCAGCTCGGTGATATCAAGGTGCGCGCCGACCATGCGGCAGGCGCGGCCCTGGGCGTCGCGCTCGATCTCGGCGCGGGCGGCGATCCAGCGGATGGCGCCGGTGCCGTCGCGGATGCGGTATTCCTGGGCATAGGCCAGGTCGGGCGCGTCATCGGCCACGGCGTCCAGGTAGCGCCGTTCGGCCAGGGCGCGGTCATCCGGGTGCAGCCGGGCCAGCCATTCGGCGTGGCCCTCTATGGTCGGCAGCGGCTGGTGGCCCTGCACCTTCATGTATTCGGCCGAGCGGAAGTTGGTGCCGCTGCGCAGGTCGATCTCGAAGCCACCGACGCGGCCGACCTCCTGCACCCGGCGCAGGCGGGCCTCGCTGGCGGCCAGGGCCTCGGTGCGTTCGCTGACCCGCTGGGCCAGGATTTGATTGGCGGCGGAGAGCTCGGCCTCGCGCCGCCGCATCTCTCGGATGAAGGCGGCGGCCAGGGCGGCGCCGGCGGCGGCGGTGGCCAGCACCAGCAGCGCCACGCCGGCCCCCGGCAGCGCGCGCCAGGCGAAGCCGGCGGCAACGCCCCCGGCCCAGGACAGCGCACCGCCCAGCACCAGCCGGCCGCCCGGGCCGTGCAGCGCCTCCCGCAGGCGGGCACTGCCAGCCAGGGTGCCGCCACCGGTGGGTGGCGGAGCGAAGCTGCCGTCGAGTGGTCCGTCCCGCATCGCCATGGCCCGCCGCTGCCCGGGCATGCCTGCAACCGCTCGGGCTTGCTGCAGTCTTAGGCCGTGCCCAACCGGGGCGCCTAGCCGCCATGGCGCCGGTTGCGTCTGGCCACGCGAACGTGAACGGACGGGTCGGCTTCAGCCCCCCGGCAATTGCGGGATGCGGACGAACTGGCTGGTGTCGTACCCCTGGGCAGCGAAGCGGGCGAGCAGCGACTGGTAGGTCGCGTCGTCCATCTGCGGCGAGCGGGAGAGTACCCAGCCATAGCCGCGGCCGGGGTAGCCCACCAGGGCGTGGCGGTATTCGGGGTCCACGTACAGGATGAGATAGGACAGGTACAGCGGCCAGAACGGGCCTTCCCGCCAATACGCATTGCCGGTGCCCGGCTTGACGTAGCCGCGCATGGTGAAGCTGGTCAGCGGCGCATCCAGCGTCGCCTCGCGCGACCAGTAGATGTCGTCGAACCGGTCCGGCGCGGTGAAGCGGATCTCGAAGGAGGAGCCGACCTGCCCGGCCTCGGCGAAGTAGGGGATGTTGGCGATGATGTACCAGCGCCCGCTGTAGCGCTGCAGGTCCACGTCGGGGTGCAGCGCCAAAGGCGGGTCGTCGCCGGCGCAGGCGCCCAGCAGCAGCAGGCAGGTCAGCAGCAGGCGGCGCATGGCGGCGTCCTTCAGGTACGATGATAGGTGATGGCGGAGCCGTCCTTGCCGGGCGCCCGCAGCGCGCACCAGGTATCGGCGGCGTCGTACCAGAGCTGCATCTCCGGCTCCCCGGTCAGGCTGAAGCGCCGGGCCGGCAGGGTGGTGCCGTCCGGCAGCGGCATCGGCACCAGGTCGGTACGGGCGACCACCGGGTTGAACAGCTTGCCGTCCTGCGGGTTGACCATCGGCGCGTCGTGCTCCGCCGGGTTCCAGTGCGTCGCCGGCAGCGCGTCGGGCGGGGCCAGGTAGGCCGGCCCGTCGGATCCCTCCACCGCCACGCCCTCCGCGGTGCGGCGCGCGCGCATGAAGGCGGGCTTGCCGTCGTTGTTGGTGGTGAAGTCGGCCTGCTGGAACCGGCCGCCGCGCCACACCTCCGTGCCGCGCAGCCGGTAGCGGAACAGCACGATGGGGCCGAGGCCGACGGCGATGTCCACGGCGACGGAGACCCGCAGTTCCTCGCCGCTGCTGGTGAACTCCAGCACATGGGTGCCCACCGGGCTGCCGTTGCGCCGCACCTGGAAGGCGAGGCGCCCGGTGCCCGGCACGGCGGCGCGGGCGGGGCCGGCGAGCGGCGCCAGCAGCAGCACGCGGCGGCCGATCACCCCTGGTGTTCCAGCTGCCACAGCCCGACATCCAGCGCCCCGGCGCGGAAGCCGGCCTCGCAGTAGCAGAGGTAGTAGGTCCATAGCCGGCGGAAGCGGGGCGGAAAGCCCAGCGCGCCAATGGCCGGCCAGGCGGCTTCGAACCTGCGGTGCCATTCGGCCAGGGTGCGGGCGTAGTCCTGGCCGAAATTCCGCACCCGCGTCACGCGCAGCCCGGCCCGCGCCGCCTGCTGGTGCATCACCGTGGGGGAGGGCAGCATGCCGCCGGGGAAGACATGGCGCTGGATGAAGTCGGCGCTGCGGCGGTACTGCTCGAACCGATCCTCGGCGATGGTGATGACCTGCAGCACCGCGCGTCCGCCCGGTTGCAGGCAGCGGCCCAACTGGGCGAAGTAGCTGGGCCAGTATTCCTCGCCCACCGCCTCCAGCATCTCGATCGAGACGATGCGGTCGTAGCGCCCGGCCTCGTCGCGGTAGTCGCGCAGGTGCAGCTGGGCATCGGTGCCGGCCAGGCGCTCGCGCGCCTTCTCCAGCTGCGCCGGGGAGAGGGTGAGGCCGGTGACCTGGCCGCCGGCCTGGG
This sequence comes from Acetobacteraceae bacterium, assembly GCA_947455205.1. Lineage (GTDB taxonomy): Bacteria > Pseudomonadota > Alphaproteobacteria > Acetobacterales > Acetobacteraceae > CAIMOR01. The sequence goes on from CANGNF010000002.1 coordinate 142,123, forward strand.
CCAGGCGCGCCGCCAGGCCGCCCCAGCCGATGCCGATCTCCAGCACGGTTTGGCCCGGCGCCAGGCCGAGCATCTCCAGCACCAGGTCCTGCTTGGCGGTCTGCGCCTGCTCCAGCGTCAGCTCCGGGCTGGGGTAGCAGGCGGAGGAATAGCTCATCCCCGCATCCAGCCACTGGGCGTAGAAGGCGTTGCCCAGGTCGTAATGCGCCTCGATGTTGCGGCGGCTGCCGCTGCGGGTATTGGCGCGCTTCAGGTGGGTGGCACGATGCAGCAGGCGCAGCAGCGCGGTGGACTGCACCAGCCGGTCCAGCGCCTGGCTGCTGTGGGCGCCCAGTTCGATCAGCGTGGCCAGGTCCGGCGTGTCCCAGTCGCCATCCATGTAGCTCTCGGCAAAGCCGACATCGCCGCCGGAGAACAGCCGGCGCAGCACGCGCCAGCGATGCAGCGTGATCTCCGCCTCCGGCCCCGGCGTGGCGGCGCGATGCGTCAGCCGCACCCCTTCCGGCGTGGTGACATGCAGCGTGCCGCAGTGGAGCGCGCCCAGCACGCGCCGCAGCAGCACCGCCCGCAGCCCGCCCAGTTGCGTCGCCGCCCGCAACGGCATGGTCAGGTTCTGGCTCATCAGGGCGTTCCCAGCGTGACGGGATGGGCGGAGGGCGCCGGGCGTGGGCGCAGGGCCATGCCCTTGCGCCACAGCTTCAGCGCTTCCCAGTGGATGCCGCCCAGCACCTTCAGCGCCAGCAGCGGGTGGGCCAGGAAGGCGCGCAGCAGCGTGGCGTCGGTCAGCGCCTGGCGGCGGCCGGTGAAGGCGGCGAACAGCATGGCGCCCTTGGCGTCATGCACCTCCATGGCCAGGGAGACCGCCTCGGCCGGTGGCGCGACGCGGAAGTGGTAGGTCAGCGCCATGTCCATGAACGGGGACACGTAGAAGTCCTTGGCCACGCGCTGGCGGATCACCGCATCCGTGCCGGCGCGTACCGGGATCAGGTAGCTGTGGCGCTGGCCGAAGGTGTTGTTGACCTCGTACAGCAGCGCCTGCGGCGTGCCGTCGGCGGCGTCGCAGAAGTAGACGGTGAGCGGGTTGAACACCATGCCGAGCAGCCGGGGCATGCAGAGCACGCGGATGCGGCCGCCGGCCGGCTGCAGCCCCGCCGCACGCAGCTGCGCCTCCACCTGCTGGCGCAGCGGCGTGGCGCTGCCGTCGCCGTGGTCGGCCTCGCGGAACTCGAACAGCGCGCGGCGATTGTGGGCGAACAGCCGCAGCCGGGCGTCCAGCGCCGGCAGCTCGTCCAGGTCCAGCAGCAGGTTCAGCATGCGGTAGCGCAGCCGATGCCGCACCGGGCGCCCGCGGGCATGCAGCACCGTGCCGGGGTAGAGCGCCGAGCCGCTCACGCCGGCACCAGCTCCGGCGGCGCCGCGTAAATGCGCGGTGGTTGCGCCGGCATGGCCCAGGGGCGCTGCAGGCCGCCCAGTTGCTCCGCCACCGCCAGCCCGGCCTGCAACCCGTCCTCGTGGAAGCCGGCGCCGAACCAGGCGCCGCAGAACCAGGTGCGGTTGGTGCCTTGCAGGCTCCACAGCGCGCGCTGGGCGCGGATGGCGGCGGCGTCGAACTGCGGATGCGCCAGGGACTCCTCATGCAGCGTCTCACCCGGCGTCTCCGGCGGGTTCAGCGTGACGAAGTGCTGGCGCGGGTCGCGCAGCCCCATCAGGTGGTTCATCCAGTAGGTCACGCACAGCCCGCCATCCGGCTGGCCCCCCGGTTGACTGAGGTAGTTCCAGCTGGCCCAGGCGCGGCGGCGGCGCGGCATCAGCCCGGCGTCGCGGTGCAGCACCACGCGGTTGGGCGCGGTGCGGATGCTGCCCAGCAGCGCCACCTCGGCGTCCGAGGGGTCGGCCAGCATGGCCAGGGCCTGCGGTGCGTGGCTGGCGATGACCACCTCGTCGTAGCGGGCGCTGTCGCCGCCGGTGTCGCGCAGCAGCACGTGGTCGGCGTGGCGGGTCAGGCTGGCCACGCCGCAGCCAAGGCGGATGCTGTCGGCGTAGGGCGCTGTCAGCCTGGGGATATAGGCGCCGCTGCCGCCGACCACGGTACGCCAGACCGGTCGGTTGGTCAGTTGCAGCAGGCCATGGTTCTGGCAGAACCGGATGAAGGCGGTGGCGGGATAGGCGCCGACCTCGGCCGCCGGGGTGGACCAGATGGCCGCCGCCATCGGCAGCAGGTGGTCCTGCACGAAGCCCGCGCCATGGCCACGGCCGCGCAGGTACGCGTCCAGGCTGATCAGGTCGCGCTCCAGCGCCGCGGCATCGCGTGGGGCTTCCCGATAGAACCGCAGCAGGTCGCGCAGCATGCCCCAGAAGCGCGGGCTGAGCGCGTTGGACGGCTGCGCGAACAGCCCGGCCAGGTTGGTGCCGGCATATTCCCGCGCGCCGCCGTTCAGCGACGCGGCGAAGGACATGTCGGAGGCGCGGGTTTCGACGCCAAGATGGCGGAACAGCGCGACCAGGTTGGGGTAGGTGGCCTCGTTGTAGACGATGAAGCCGATATCGACCGGCCCCACCCCCGCCACCGCTACGCTGCGGGTGTGCCCGCCCAGGCGGGGCGCGGCCTCGTACAGCACCACCTCGTGCCGCTGCGCCAGCAGCCAGGCGGCGGACATGCCGGCGATGCCGCTGCCGATGACGGCAATGCGCTTCGGCCTAGCCTGCTGGTTCATGAAGTCTCCCGTCCTGCACGCCCCAGGCGCTACCATGAACAGAACGGATGGGGCAGCCGATTGGATCACCGGTTGATGAGCGGTGATCCAATTGCCGTCGCCACTCGTTGAAGGGGTCATGCATGCATTGCTCGACATGCCGCTTCCGGCGGCGCGGCGACGGCGGGGTCCACCCGCCAAGGCGCCGACCGTGACGCCGGACGAGGCCGCTGCCTGGCTGCGCGCCATTGCCCAGCACGGCGACCGTGCCGCCTTCGTGGCGCTGTACGGGCGCTTCGCGCCGCGGGTGAAGGCCTATCTGCTGCGCCTGGCGCTGCCACCGGCCCAGGCCGAGGAACTGACCCAGGAAGCGATGCTGGCGGTATGGCGCAAGGCGGCGCAGTTCGACCCCACCACCACCGGCGCGGCCGCCTGGATCTTCACCATTGCCCGCAACCTGCGGGTGGACGCCGCCCGCCGCGCCGCGCTGGTGCCGCCGGAGCTGCTGCCAGAGGAAGACCTGGACCCGGCGCCGCCGGCCGACGCGCAACTGGACGACGCCCGGCGCGCTGACCGGCTGCGGCTGGCAATGCAGGCCCTGCCGCCGGAACAGGCCGAGGTGGTTCGGCTTGCCTTCTTCGACGACCGCCCGCACGGGGAGATCGAGCGTCGGCTCGGCATTCCCCTGGGTACGGTGAAGTCCCGCCTGCGCCTGGCCATGGCGCGGCTGCGGGCCCAGTTGGACTCCCTGACATGACGCATCATCCCTCCGCCGCCACGATGCTGGCGCATGCCGCCGGCCGGTTGCCGGTGGCGCATGGCATCGTGCTGCGTACCCACCTGGCGACCTGCCCGGCCTGCCGGGCCGAGGCGGCGCTGGCCGCCGCCATGGGCGGCGAGATGCTGGCGGACCTGCCGCCGGCGGAACTGGCTCCAGGCTCTCTGGACCGCATGCTGGCCCGGCTGGAGGCGCCCGTCCCCGCGCCGCCGCCGTCGCGCCCGGTGCCGACCACGGTGGAGCAGCTGGCCACCGGCCGCTGGTGGTGGATCGGCCCTGGCATGCGGCTGATGCCGCTGCTTCGGCGCGGCGCCGACGACGCGCGGCTGGACCTGATCAAGGTGGCACCGGGCCGGCGGCTGCCGGCGCACGGCCATACCGGCACGGAGCTGACCTGCGTGCTGCGCGGCGCCTTCGGTGACGAGACCGGCGAATACCTGGCCGGCGACGTGGCCGAGGGCGACCCGGCGCTTGAGCACGAGCCGGTGGCGCTGCCGGTGGGCGAGGATTGCGTCTGCCTGATCGCCACCCAGGGGCGGCTGCGGGCGCAGGGCTGGCTGGCCCGGCTGGTGCAGCCGCTAGTGGGGGTCTAGGTGGCGCGCCGCGCCGTGCTGGGCTCGCTGGGGGCACTGCTGGCCTCGGCCTGCGCGCCGACCACGCTGCTGAACGCGGTGGCGCCGCGTGGCGGGGTGGTGACCAGCAGCGCCAGCTACGCCGAGGGTCCCCGGCACGGGCTGGACATCTACGCGCCGCAGGCGGCGCATGGGGCGCCGGTGGTGGTGTTCATCTATGGCGGTGGCTGGGCGGCGGGTGACCGCGGCATGTACCGATTCCTCGGCGCCCGGCTGGCGGCGGAAGGCCTCGTCTGCATGGTGCCGGACTACCGGGTGTGGCCGGAAGTGCGCTCGCCCGACTTCGTGCGCGATGCGGCCAAGGCGGTGGCCTGGGCGCGGGCGCATGCGGCCGAGCATGGCGGCGACCCCGGCCGGCTGTTCCTGATGGGGCATTCCGCCGGCGCGCAGATCGCCGCGCTGCTGGCGCTGAACCCGGCCTGGCTGGGCGCCGAGGGGATGCGCCCCCGCGACCTGCGCGGCGTGGTCGGGCTGTCCGGCCCCTACGACTTCCTGCCGCTGCAGAGCGCGCGGCTTATGGAGATCTTCGGCCCGGAGGAAACCCGCCCGGCCTCGCAGCCGATCAACTTCGTCACCCCGGGCGCGCCACCGATGCTGCTGGCCACCGGCGACGACGACACCACCGTGCTGCCACGCAACTCCGAGCGCCTGGCGGCCAGGTTGCGGCAGGCCGGCAACGAGGCCGAGCTGATCGTCTACCGCGGGGTCGGCCACGCCGCCATCGTCGGCGCCTTCGCCGCGCCGCTCGGCTTCATCGCGCCGGTGCGGCAGGACGTGCTGCGCTTCATCACCGAACGGAGCCGGGCATGAGCACCGCGATCCTGGCCGCGCTGGCGCTGTTCCCGGCCATGGCGGGGGCCTGGTGGCTGCAGCGCCGCACCATGAACGCCGGCTGGGTGGATGTGGTCTGGACCTTCTCGCTGGGTATTGCCGGCGTGGTCGCGGTGCTGGCCACGGGGCAGGGCGCGCGGGCCTGGCTGGTGGCGGCGCTGGTCGCGGCCTGGGCGCTGCGGCTCGGCCTCTACATCCTCGGCCGCACACGGACCGGGCCGGAGGATGCGCGCTACAACCACTTCCGCCGGGAATGGGGCGCGGCCTTCCAGCAACGCATGTTCGGCTTCCTGATGATCCAGGCCGCTGCCGCCGCGCTGCTGATGTTGCCGATGGTGCTGGCCGCGGCCTCCCCGCGCGCCTTGGGCTGGCCGGATGCGCTGGCGGTGCTGGTGTTGGCGGTGGCGGTGGTGGGGGAGGGCGTGGCCGACGCCCAGCTCGGCCGCTTCCGCGCCGACCCGGCCAACCATGGCAAGGTGTGTGATGCCGGGCTGTGGGCCTGGTCGCGCCACCCCAACTACTTCTTCGAATGGCTGCACTGGCTGGCTTACCCGTTGTTCGCGCTGGGCGCCGACTACGGCTGGCTGGCGTTGCTCGGCCCGGCCTTCATGTACTGGCTGCTGGTGCATGTCTCCGGCATTCCGCCGCTGGAGGCGCAGATGCTGCGCAGCCGGGGCGACGCCTATGCCGCCTATCAGCGCCGCGTCAGCGCCTTCCTCCCTTTGCCGTCCGGAAACACGCCATGAACCTCGTCGCCGCCGCCACCAGCGCGGTCGAACGCCTGCCGATCCCGGACAGCCTGATGCGCGCCGGCATCTCCGCCCTGGTCGGCCGTACCAGCCGCAAGCTGGCGCGGACGCCGGTGGGCGCGGAACTGGCCTTTGCCGAGGCGATGCGCAGCCACCCGATCGCGCTGTTCCCCGAGGACGCCAACGCGCAGCACTACGAGGTGCCCGCCGCCTTCTTCAGCCAGGTGCTGGGGCCGCGCCGCAAGTATTCCTGCTGCCTCTACCCGCACGCCGCGACGACGCTGGCCGAGGCCGAGGAGGCCGCCCTGGCCGAGACCGCCGCCCATGCCGCGCTGGCTGACGGCCAGGCGATCCTGGAACTCGGCTGCGGCTGGGGCTCGCTCTCGCTCTGGATGGCCGAGCACTATCCGGCGGCACGCATCACCGCGGTCTCCAATTCGGCGCCGCAGCGGCAGTACATCCAGGCGCAGGCGGCCAGCCGTGGCCTGGGCAACCTGACGGTGCTGACCGCCGACATGAATATCTTCGACACCGAGGCGCGCTTCGACCGCGTGGTGTCCGTCGAGATGTTCGAGCACATGTCCAATTGGCCGGCGCTGCTGGGCAGGATCGACCGCTGGCTGCTGCCGGAGGGCCGGCTGTTCCTGCACGTCTTCAGCCACCAGGCGACGCCCTACCGTTTCGACCACGCCGACAAGGCGGACTGGATCGCGCAGCACTTCTTCACCGGCGGGATCATGCCCAGCCACAACCTGATCCGCCATGTCGCGGCGCCCTTCACGCTGGAGGCGGATTGGCGCTGGTCCGGCACGCACTACGCCCGCACCGCCGACCACTGGCTGGCGAATTACGATGCCCGCGCGGCGGAGATCGAGCCGATCCTGCGCGCGACCTATGGTGCCGACTGGCAGTTGTGGCAGCGGCGGTGGCGGCTGTTCTTCCTGGCCACGGCGGGACTGTTCGGCGCTGGCGACGGCGCGGAATGGGGGGTCAGCCATTACCGCCTGAAGCGCCCGTGAACCCGCTGGCAGCGCTGCGGCGCTACGCGGCGCATGCGGACCCGGCGACGGCGGCAGCCAATACCGTGGCGCTGGTGGTGGGCGGCAACGGGCCGTTCTACCCCGCCTATGTCTGGTGGATCGACGCCGAGGCGGGCCGCATGGCGCTGCTGACCATGGCGGCCAGCCCGTTCTTCCTTGCCATTCCGTGGCTCAGCCGGCGCAGCGGGCTGGCCGCGCGCGTGGCGCTGCCGGTGGTGGGGTTGGCGAATACGCTGTGGAGCACCGCGCTGCTCGGCGCCGGCAGCGGTGTTGGCCTGTTCCTGCTGCCCTGCCTGGTGCTGGCGGCGTTGCTGTGGCGGGACCGCCTGGCGCTGCTGGGCGTGCTCGGGCTGGGGTTGGCGGTGCAGCAGGTGCTGCTGCGCTGGCCCTGGGGCTCGCTGGCCGGGCTGGACCCGGCGCAACAGGCCGCGCTGGTGGTGCTGAACGCGACCAGCGTCGGCACGCTGCTGGCGTTCCTGGCGCTGACGCTGGCGGGGCTGCTGCGCTCAGTCCAACCGCACGCCGGCGCTGGCGACAATCGGCTTCCAGCGCGCACTTTCGCTGGCCAGGAAGGCTTGTAGCGGCGGGCCGGTCAGCGCCAGCGGCCGCGCCGTCACCGCCTCCAGCCGCGCCGCATAGGCCGGGTCCGCCACCGCCGCCGCGCAGGCCTCGCGCAGCACCCGCGCCGGCTCGGCCGGGACCTGCCCGGCGGCGACCAGCACGAACCACGACGCCACGTCGAAATCGGTGATGCCGTATTGGTGGAAGGTGGGCACGCCCGGCAGCAACGGCGTGGGCTCCAGCAGGCCGACGGCGAAGGCCTTCAGCTGGCCGCCACGGATCAGCGGCAGGCTGTTGGGCACCAGGTCCACCATCAGCTGGACCTCGCCCTGCACCAGCGCCGTCACGGCCGGCGCGGCGCCGCGGTAGGGCACATGCACCATGGCGCCGCCCGCCCGCTCGGCGAACAGATGCGTCGCCAGGTGCATGCCGCCGCCGATGCCAGATGACCCGTAGTTCAGCTTGCCCGGGTTGGCGCGGGCATAGGCGATGAGGCCGGGCAGGTCCTGCGCCGGCACGTTCGGGTTCACCACCAGCACGAAGGCCACCGAGGCGACGCCGGAGAGCGGCGTGAAGTCGCGGTCGGGGTCGTAGGGCAGGTTGGCGTAGAGGTACTTGTTGAACACCTGCGTCGCCTGGGTGCTGAGCAGCAGCGTATGGCCGTCGCCCTGCTGCCGCGCGACGTATTCGGCGGCGGTCAGCCCACCGGCGCCGCCACGGTTCTCCACCACCACCGGCTGGCCGAGGCGCGTGGTCAACTGGTCGGCCATCAGCCGGCCGAGCAGGTCGGAGGCGCCGCCGGGCGGGAAGGGCACCACCAGGCGCAGCGGGCGCTGCGGCCAGGCAGGCTGCGCGCGGCCAATGAAGGGCGCGGACAGGGCCGCGACGAAGGGCGCCGCCAACGCGGCGGCGAGGACGCGCCGCTTCATCGCAGATGCGCCAAGCGCGGGGCGACATGTTCGGCGAAGCGCCGCATCTCCGGCTCGAAGGGCTGGAATTGCAGCAGCAGCGTCTCCACGCCGATGCCGTGGAAGGCGGCGATGCGGTCCGCCACCTGCTGGTAGCTGCCGACCAGCCCGGCCGCGGTGCCGCCATTGGTGCCCACGCGCACCGACTTCGCCATGGTCTGGCGCATCACCACCGCCGGGTCGGTATTCGCCTTCACATACGCCTTGATGTCGCTGTCCAGCGCGGCGAGTTCCAGCAGGCGCTGGTAGGCGGCCTCGGCCTCGGCCTCGGTCTCCCGCGCGATGACGAAGGCGGAGAGGCCATACCGCAGGGGGTCGCCGCTGCGCGGCCGCGCATCGACGTCCGCGATCAGCGCCTGCACGTCGGCGAGCGGCTGGCCGTTGATGAACCACACATCCGCCTGCGCCGCGCTGAGGTCGCGCGCCGGGGCGCTCTCACCACCCACATAGATGCGTGGGCGCGAGCGGAAGGTGCCGGCCGGGCGCAGCATGTAGTCCTGCACCTTGAAGTAGCGGCCCTCATGGTTCACCCGCTCGCCGCGCATCAGACGCTCCACCACGCTCAGCCATTCGCCGCCATAGGCGTAGCGCTCGTCGTGTTCCAGGAAGGGGATGCCGGCGTTGACGATCTCCTTCTGGTTCCAGGCGTTCACCAGGTTGATGGCGAAGCGGCCCTGGCTGATGTGTTCGATCTGCAGCGCCATCTTGGCCAGCACGACGGGGTTGTAGAGCATCGGCTTGATCGCGCAGATGATCTCGATCCGCTTGGTCTCCGCCGCCAGTGCGGCCGAGGAGGTCCAGGCTTCCAGCTGGTCCAGCTCCTCCTTGTGCGGGTTGGCGGTGTGCTGCGCCACCAGCACGCAGTCATAGCCCAGCGCGTCGGCCTCCAGCACCAGGGCGCGGTTGCGTGGCCAGGAGGCGTCGTAGGGTTCCTCCGGGTCGTGCAGCGCGGCGCGGTTGCCGTGGACCAACGCCCAGATGCCGATGCGGAGCGGAAGGGTCATGGCGGTGGGTCTCCTGTGGCGCACGGAGCATTATGCGCCCTTTCGGGCGCATTTCGTGCTCTGCAACTCATTGCTCCAGTCAGCCAGAAACCGGCCGCGACGGGAAGCTACCAGCCCATGGTGCCCGGGCCACCCTTGAACGGGCCAACCAGCTCCGCGGTGATCCAGCCGCCATAGAAGCCGCCGGGCTGCGGCTGCACCCGTTCCTCGTCCACGAAGCAGGCATCCATCATGCCGGCATAGACCGCAACATGGTCTGCCAGGTCGGCGAAGGCCGGTGTCGGGTCCAGGTAGCTCCAGCCGGCGCGCTCGGCGACGCGCCCGCCAGCGGCCAGCGTCCAGTAGCGGGCGCGGCCCTTCCACTCGCAGAAGCTGCCGCCTGGCGCCGGCCGCAGCACGCCGGCGGCGAAGGCATCCGGCGGCAGGTACCAGCTGGGCGGGTGGAAGGTCTCCAGCACGCGGAAGGCCTCGGTGGTGTCGGCCACGGTGACGCCGCCCAGCACGATGCGGACGCGGCGGGTGCTGCGCTCCAGCCGGGGCGGGCGGGGGTAGTCGGCGACACGTTCCATGGCCTGGAGATGGCGGTGCGCCGCGCCCGCGCAAGGTCAGTCCGGCTTGATGTCGCCACGGCGCACCACCTCCTTCGCCACCTCCAACTCCCGCGCCAAGCGCGCGGTCAGCGCCGTGGCGTCGCCGCTGCCGGGGGTGGCGCCCTGGTCCGCCATGCGCTGCCGCACGCCCGGCTGGGCCAGCGCCTGGTGCACCGCCTCGCCCAGCCGCGCCAGAACGGGGGCGGGGGTGGCGCGCCCGGCGAAGACCGCGTTCCAGGTCACCACGTCCAGGCCGGGCATGCCAGCCTCGGCGGCGGTGGGCAGGTCGGGCAGGGTCGGGCTGCGCTTCCCGTCGGTCAGCGCCAGCGCCCGCAGCCTTCCATCCCGCAGAAAGCCCGCGACCGGCGGGATGGTGGTGATGAACAGCCTGACCCTGCCCGCCAGCAGGTCCGCAATGGCCGGTCCCACCGCGCGATACGGCACATGCGTCAGCGCCGGCACATCGGCCAACTGCCTCCACAGCTCCGTGCCCAGGTGCTGGACCGAGCCGGTGCCGGTGGAGGCGTATTCCAACCCCGGATTGGCGCGGCCGAAGGCGGCCAGCTCCGCCAGCGTGGTCGCGGGCACCGAGGGGTGGACGATGACGGCATGCGGCGTGTCCATCACCGGCGCCACCGCGGCCAGGTCGCGCAGCGGCTGGTAGGGCAGGTCCGGAATGATGGCGGGCGTGCCGGTGAGGTAGCCGGAATAGGCCAGCAGCAGCGTGTGGCCATCGGCCGGGGCGCGCAGCACGGCCTGGACCGCCAGCACGCCATTGGCACCGGGCCGGTTCTCCACCACCACCGGCTGGCCCAGCAGCGGCGCCAGCGCCTCCGCCAATATGCGCGCGGCGATATCGGTGGTGCCGCCGGCGCCGTTCGGCACCATCAGGGTCAGCGGCCGGTCCGGCGCCCAGGCGCGGGCGCGCGGCGCGGCCAGCAGGGCGGGGGTGGCAAGCAGCAGGGCACGTCGAAGCATGTGCGGGTCTCCGTCGAAGTGGCGGTGACCGTGGGCGGGCCCGTTGGCCGGGCCTGTTACTGCGTTCCTCCTGGCGGCAGGCCAGGTCAGTCCAGCGCGTCGCCATGGCCGTGGCGCAGCGCGTGGCGCGCATGCCAGGCAAAGGTGGCGCCGATGGTGCGCGGCTTCAGCCGGTAGTCATGCGCTTCCTTCGCCGCCTCATGCGGCAGGTCCTGCATGGTGCCGGCGGCCTGGGCCAGCAGTTGCACGCGGGCGCAGCGCTCGAAGTACAGCGCCAGCACGGCGGCTTCCTCCAGCGTGGTGCAGGCGGTCAGCAGGCCGTGATGCGCCAGCAGGATGGACCGCTTGTCGCCCAGCGCACCGGAGATCAGCTCGCCCTCCTCGTCGCCGATCGGCGGGCCCGGCCATTTCGGCAGCCAGGCGCAGTCCTCGTAGAACATGGAATGGTCCATGTGGCAGGGCTTCAGCGGCACGCCCAGCGTGGACAGCGCCGAGGTATGCGGCGGGTGGGTATGCACGATGGACTGCACCGCCGGCCGGCTGCGATAAATCCACAGGTGGAAGCGGTTGGACGGGTTGGGCATGCCCTCGCCCTCCAGCACGTTCAGGTCGTTGTCGACCAGCAGCAGGTTGGAGGCGGTGATCTCGTCCAGCCCCAGGCCGAACTTCATGGTGTACATGCTGCCCGGCACCGGCCCGCGTGCGGTAAGCTGCCCGGCCAGGCCGCTGCCATGGCCTTCCTCGGCCAGCATGCGACAGGCCAGCGCCAGGCGTTGCCGCTCGGTCCACTCGCCGCTGCTGAGGTGCCGGTCGAAATCGGCCGACGACTTCGCGTGGTAGTCGGCCTTGTCGCGGATGATGGTGTCCAACGGGTGGCTCCATGGCGTGCGGCGGGCCAGAGCCTAGGCGCGCCACCAGGGGGCGTCACCTGGGTTTCCGCGCCACACCCGCGCACCCTATGCTGCCGCACCACAACCCTACGGATGCCGCTTCATGCCCCAGCCCATCGCCCTCGGATTAATCGGCTTCGGCATCATGGGCGAAAGGCTGCTGCGCGCGGCGATGGAACACGCGACTGAGTCGGTCACGCCGGTTGCGGTGTGGGACCCGGCGCCGGAGGCCGCGGCGCGGCTGGCCGCGGTGGCGCCGGGCGTGCCGATGCTGGCTTCCGCCGAAGCCGTCATCGCCGCCTGCGATTGCCTCTACGTGGCCGCACCGCCGGCGGCGCACATCCCGTTGGCCGAGGCCGCCTTCGCCGCCGGCCGCGCCGTCTTCCTGGAAAAGCCGCTGGCGACCGACCTTGGCCTGGCCCGTGACTTTGTCGCGCGGGCGGAGGCCAGCGGCGCGCGGGCGGCGGTGAACTTCCCGATGGCGTCCTCCCCGGCGGTGGCGCAGTTGGCGCAGTGGCAGGCGGCGCTGGCGCCGGCAGCGCTGGAGATCGAGGTCGGCTTCGCCACTTGGCCGCGCGGCTGGCAGCAGGGCGCCGTCGGCTGGCTGGGCCGCCGGGCGGAGGGCGGCTTCACGCGGGAGGTCGTCTCCCACTTCCTGTTCCTGACCCGCCGCCGGCTGGGCCCGCTGGTGCTGCAGGAAGCGTCGGTGACCTACCCCGCCGGCGACGGCGACGGCGCCGAGACCGCGATCCGTGCCCGGCTGACCGCCGGCGGCGTGCCGGTGACGCTGCTGGGTGGCGTCGGCACCACCGCGAAGGACGACCACAACACCTGGACGCTGAATGGCGCGATCCGCCTGCGCGACTGGTCCTTCGCGGAGAAGCTGGGCGCCGATGCCGCCTGGGCCCAGGCGCCGGACGCGCAGCCGAACGAGAAGATGCGCCCGCTGGTACTGCGTGGCCAGCTGGCCGGCGTGGCGGCGATGACCCGCGGCGAGCCGCACCACCTGGCGACGCTGCGCGAGGCGCTGGAAGTGCAGGAAGTGGTCGAGGCGATCCTGGCGGCCTGAGCCCGGCACCGCCCGGCGGTCAGGGCGCGCCGACCACCGCGTCCAACTCTCGCCAGTCGGGCAGCGCGGCCGGCAGCACCTGGCCGTGCCGCACCACCACCCGGTCCGCCTGTGGCCGGGACAGCAGCTCCACCATGCTGCGGGCACGGAACAGCACCAGGTCGGCGCCGGCGCCGACCGCGATGCGCCCCAGCCCATCAAAGCCGCAGGCATCCGCCGGGGTGACGGCGACGCTGGCCGGCCAGTCGCCGAACGGCACGTCCAGCTGGCAGATGCGGGTCGCCTCGCGCAGTACCTCCAGCATGTCGTAGTCGCCGTAGCAGTAGAACGGGTCGTGCACGTTGTCCGACGCGAAGCTGACCGGCACGCCGGCGGCGCGGAATTCATGCACCTGGGTCACCCCGCGCCAGGTGGGGGTGCGGCCGGGGCGGCGGCCCTGCAGGTACAGGTTGCACATCGGCAGCACGATGGCGGTGATGCCGGCCTCGCGGCACAGCCGGATGGTTTCGGCGGCTTCCGCTTCCGCCTGCACGCTCAGCGCGCAGACATGGCCGACCTGGATGCGGCCCTTGAAGCCGCGGCGCAGCGCCGCCAGCGCCACTTCCCGCAGCGCCGACTGGCTGGCGTCGCTGGTTTCGTCCAGGTGCAGGTCCAGGTCCAGGCCGCGCTGCTCGGCCAGGGCGAAGAGCCGGTCGATGCGGGCGCGCATGCCGTCGTCGGTCGGCAAGCCGGTGGTGGTGCAGCCCAGCAGCCCGCCATGGTCGGCCGCCAGGTCGGCCAGCAGCGCGCCGTCATCGCCATCCAGCGCCGGAATGGTGCAGAGCGAGACCGCCTGCAACGCCACCCGCCCGGCCCAGGCGTTCCGCAGCTTGCCGAACACCGCCCAGCTGGTCGCCGCCGCCTGGCCGTAGCAGTCCAGGTGGGTGCGGATGGCGGCGGTGCCATGGGCATGGGCGCAACGCAGCGCGAAGTCCATCCGCGCCTCCAGGTCGGCGACGTCCCAATGGTCCACGCGGTCCGCCTTCACCGCTGCGATGGCGCCGGGGTGGTCGCCGCTGGCGTTGCGGTGGCGCGGCCAGATGCCGGTCTTGTCCAGGTGGGTATGGCCGTCCACGAAGCACGGCCACACCTGGCCGTCCCGCAGGTCCACGCCCTCGGTCGCGGTGCCGGCCGGGGCGATGGCGGCGATGCGGCCCGCGGCCAGCCGCAGGTCGCAGCGCACCAGGCCCTCGAAATCCAGCGGGCCGGGCGGCGTCGCGGCCAGCAGCGCGGCGGGCACGCGGGCGTGGCGCAGCCAGGTATCCTGCGGCAGCGGGGGCAGCCAGGTCATGCGCGCTCTCCTTCCGGCGCCATCAGGGGCCGGGGTGGTCGGGATGCTTCAGCGGTCGGTCAACCGAAACTCGATGCGGCGGTTGCGGGCGTGGGCCTCGCTGCCCTCGCCGGGGTCCAGCGGCTGGTTGTCGCCGAAGGCGGCGGCGGCCACGCGGTTGGCCGGCAGCCCCTCCTGCACCAGCAGGCGGGAGACGGCGATGGAGCGCGCCGCCGACAATTCCCAGTTGCTGGCAAAGCGCTGGTTGGAGATGGGCGTGCGGTCGGCATGGCCATCCACCCGCAGCACCCAGTTCACATCCGCCGGGATCCGCCCGCTGATGTCGCGCAGCACGGCGCCGACGCGCCTGATCTGCGCCTGCCCGGCGTCGGAGAGGTCGGCGCTGCCGGGCGGGAACAAGACCTCTGACTGGAACACGAAGCGGTCGCCGACCACGCGGATCTCCGGCCGGTTGCCCAGCACCTCCCGCAGCTTGCCGAAGAAGTCGCTGCGGTAGCGCTGCAGCGTCTCCACCTGCGCCGCCAGCGCGGCGTTCAGCCGCTGGCCCAGGTTGGCGATCTGCACATCCTTGTCGCGGCCCTGGGTCTCAGCCAGGTCCAGCGCGGCGGAGATGCGGGAAAGCTGGCTGCGAAGCTCGTCGATCTGGCGCGAGAGCAGCGCCACTTGGGCTTGCGCCGAATCGGCCAGCCGGCTGGCCTGCTGCGTCGCCTCGCCCTGGGTCCGCAGCTCGGCTTCCAGCCGGTCGCGCAGCGCGGTCAGCGCGCGGATCTGGTCGGACAGCCGGGCCAGGTCGGCCAGCCGCGCCTCGATCGTCGCGCGGTCCGTCCGCACGGTGCGGTTCAGCTCCGCCAGTTCGGCGCGCATGGCTTCCAGCTGGCGCTGCGCCTCGGCCAGGTTGCGCGCCACCTCGGCGGCACGGGTCTCGGCGGTGCCGCGGGCGGCGCGCTCGGCCTCCAGAGCGCGGGTCGCCTCGGTCAGCCGCGCTATGGTGCGGGTGGCTTCCTCGCCGGTGCGCTCGGCGCGGGTATTGGCGTCGGTCAGCCTGGTCTCCAGCCCGGCCAGGCGCTGTGCCGCGCCGCGCGCCGCCAGTTCCAGGTCGGCGATCCGCGCCGCCGCGCGCTCCTGCTCGGCCCGGCTGGCGTCGCGCTGCTGCGTCAGCAGGGTGCGGGCCTGCTCGGCGGCGCGCAGTTCCTGCGCCAGCCGGTCGCGCGTGGTGGAGGCCTCGCGCAGTTCCTGCACGGTGCGGCCCAGGGTGGAGCGCAGCTCCGTCACCTGGGTGCGCTCCAGGTTCAGCAGGTCGGAAAGCTCCGCCACCTGGCGGTTCAGCTGCTCCAGCGCCTGGTCGCGGCTGGACAGCGCGGCGCCGAGGAACCCCTGGGCCAGCACGAAGACCAGCAGCACGAAGATGATGACCATGAGCAGCGTGGAGAGCGCATCCACGTAGCCCGGCCAGGCGTCCAGCCCGCCCCGGTCGCCCCGCCTGCGGCTGAGAGCCATGCCCGCCTACCGCCGGTTGTCGGCAATGCCCGCAAGCGTGCGGGTGAGCACCTTGATCTCGCTGCGCAGCTCCTGCACCGCCTGGATCCGGCCGGTGCTGGCTTCCTCGTTGCCGCGCTGCACCGCCTGCATGCTGGTGCGCATCTGGTCGGCCAGCACGCTCAGCTTCTCCGCCAGGTCGGTGATCGCCTGGGTGGACTGCGTCCGGCCGTCGTCGCCGCGGGCCAGCAGGCGCTGCAGCTGGTCCAGGTTCTCGGCATTCTGCTCCAGCAACGCCTGCACGTAGCTCGGCACGTTGCCCTCGCCCTCATTGCCCAGCAGGCCGCTGGACAGCCGGGTCTGCCCGGCCAGCCACTCCTCCAGCTCGTTGAAGAAGCGGGTCTGTGCCTGGCCGGCGGTCAGGTCCAGGAAGCCCAGCACCAGCGCGCTGGAAAGCCCGAGCATGGAGGAGGAGAACGCCGTGCCCATGCCGCGCAGCGGCTGCGCCAGGCCGGTCTTCAGCTGGTTGAACAGCTGGTTCACGTCGCCGCCGCCGACCGACATGCCGGCGATGACGTCGCTGACCGAGGTGACCGTCAGCAGCAGTCCCCAGAAGGTGCCGAGCAGGCCAAGGAAGATCAGCAACCCCGTCATGTAGCGGGAAAGCTCGCGCGATTCGTCGAGGCGCGAGGCGATGCCATCCAGCACGCTGCGCATGGAGGAGGCCGAGAGCGACAGCCGCTCCCCCCGCCGCAGCGACAGCATGGCCGACATCGGCCCCAGCAGCTTGGGCGCCGGCTGCGCCGGGGCGCCCAGCTTGGGGGCGCGGAAGGCTTCCAGCCACTCCACTTCCGGCGCCAGCACCGCCACCTGGCGGATGTTCCACAGCACGCCCAGCAACGCGACGCCGCAGATCACCCCGTTCAGCACCGGGTTGGTGAAGAAGGCCACCGCCAGCTGCGGCCAGATCAGCCAGCCCACCCCGCCGACCGCGGCCAGGAACAGGATCATGCGCCACAGGTAGCCGGAGGGTCTGGTCATCAGTCGTTCCCGGGGAAGGGGGGCAACGGGGCGGCGCTCATCGTGGTGGCCTGGAAGTGGGTTGCGCCTCGGCCGGCAGGATGTCCACGGCGTCCTCCGCCTCGGCGGTGCGGCCCACGGCGCGGACGTCGATGCGGTTCTCCGGCAGGCCGCCGGCGGCCAGGGCCTGCTTGACCAGCAGGGCGCGCGCGAGCGTCAGGCGCCGGGCGGTGGAGACATCGTTGGCCGGTCCGCTGGCCTGCGCCACCAGACTGACCCGCCCCTGCGGCCGGCTGCCCAGGCGGCGGCCGATCTCGGCCAGGGTGGCCTGCACGGCCGGGGCGATGCTGGGCGGCGGCTCATTGCCGAAGCGCAGGCGCCAGCCACCCTGCGGCAGCGCCGCCATGCCCGGCGGCAGCGCCAGCGGCGGCTCCGGCGGCAGGGCAGGGCCGGTGGGGGTGGGGGCGGCCAGCACGGCCGGCGGCGGCGGGGCCGCGGCGGGGGGCGGCGGCGCGACAGCGTTGGGGGCACCACGGCCCGGCGCGGTCTGCCCCAGGGCGGGCGGCGCGGCGGCGGCAAGCAGCAGCACTGCCAGCAGGGAAAGCGAGCGGGAGGGCGTCACGGCCGCCAGCCTAGAGCGAATGCGGGCAAAGTGGAAACGTCCGAACGGGAAAGCCAACCCTGCCGCAACACTGTGACGCGGATGTGACAGGCTGGCCCCGGCACCGCCGCGGTCAGCCGGCGGCGCGCGCCCGGGCTGCCTCGGCGGCGGCGATGCCGTCGGCCACGGCTTCCCGCAGCTTGCCGTGCAGGGTGGCGTTGCCGGCCACCACGTTGACCGACATGCCGCCATCCTGCGGCCAGGGCTCGCCGCCCTGCGGGTCGGTCAGGGTGCCGCCGGCTTCCTTGACCATCACCATGCCGGCCGCCACGTCCCAGGGCTTCAGCCCCAGTTCCCAGAAGCCGTCGTAGCGCCCGGCCGCCAGCCAGGCCAGGTCCAGCGCCGCCGAGCCGAAGCGGCGGATGCCCGCCACTTGCGGCATCAGCCGGGCCAGGGTGTGGCTGAACTCGGCCTTCTGCTTCACGGGGGCGAAGGGGATGCCGGTGGCGAACAGCGCCTCCTTCATCTCCCGCCGGCCGGAAACGCGCAGACGCTTGTCGTTGAGGAAGGCGCCCATGCCCTTCTCGGCCCAGAACAGCTCGTTGCTGGCGGGGTTGTAGACCACGCCGGCCATCATCTCGCACTTGCCGTCGGCGGTGCGGCGTTCCACGCCCACGCTGATGGCCCAGTGCGGGATGCCGTGCAGGAAGTTGCTGGTGCCATCCAGCGGGTCCACCACCCAGCGCCATTCCCAGTCGGCATTGCCGCTGGCGCCGCTCTCTTCCATCAGGAAGCCGAATTGCGGCCTGGCGCGACCGAGTTCCTGGCGCAGGGTCTCCTCGGCGCGCAGGTCGGCGGCGGAGACGAAGTCACCGGGCGCCTTGGCGCTGACCTGCAACTGCTCGACCTCGCCGAAGTCTCGCAGCAGGCGGCGCCCGGCCTTCTCCACCGCCGAGACGACGACATTGAGCGCGGGGGAGAGCCGGGGATTGGGGGGCATGGGTACGTCCTGGGATCACGGCCGATTCGCGCCGCGGGGTTGGGCGGCGCTCAGGCGCCACGGCCCCGGGATTGGGCCGTGGCCGGTGCTGGGGCGGCGCTGGCGCCGCCCGCGCGGGGCTTCAGCCCTTGGCGCGCTCGACGTAGCTGGCGTCCTCGGTCTTCACCACCACGCGCTCTCCGGTGGTGACGAAGGGCGGCACCATGGTCTTGACGCCGTTGGACAGCATGGCCGGCTTGTAGCTGCTGGCGGCGGTCTGGCCCTTCACGACGGGATCGGCCTCGACCACTTCCAGCGTCACCTGCTCCGGCAGGCCCATGGCCACCGGCTCGCCTTCGATCAGGCGCACCTGCACGGGCATGTTCTCGACCAGGAAGGGCAGGCGGTCGCCCAGGATGTCCTTGTGGACGGTGGTCTGCTCGTAGCTTTCCGGGTCCATCAGGATCAGGCTGTCGCCCTCGGCGTAGGAGAAGTTGAACTCCTTGTCCTCGGTCTGCAGCCGCTCCACCACATCCGCCGTGCGCCAGCGCTGGTCCTTCTTGGCGCCGGTCTTGATGTTGCGCATGTCCACCTGGATGATGGCATTGCCCTTGCCGGGGATCATGATGTTCTGGCGGATGATGGTGTAGCGCTGGCCTTCGAACTCGATGACCATACCGGCACGCATCTGGTTGGCCTGCATCTTCGCCATGGTGACGGACCCTGATTCTGTGTGACGTGGAAAGAGCGGGGTGCGCCCGGGGGCGCGCGGTAGAGTGACCCCGCCGGCCTTGTCGGCGGCAGGGCATTGGGGCGGGGGTATAGGCGGCGGCCGAGGGGCTTGGCAACCTGGGCGGTGATTCCGCCGCCGGAAGCGTGATAGCCTGACCGCTGCAAGGAGGCGCCGCCCACCCCATGTCCCAGGCCATGCAGCCCCGTCGCTGGACCGAGGAAGAGTTCTTCGCCTGGCTGGAACGCCAGGAGACGAAGTACGAGTTGGTGGACGGCCAGCCGGTTCCGCGCCGTGCGCCGGACCCGGTAACGGGGATGGTGGGGGCCACGCAGCGGCATGACCGGGTGGCGGTGAACCTGCTCGTCGCCCTGGCCGGCAGGTTGCGCGGTTCCCCCTGCCGCCCCGGTACCAGCGACACCGCCATCCGCATCCCCGGCCGCAACATCCGCTACCCCGATGTCGCGGTGGATTGCGGCAGGTTCCAGGATGCCGAGCGCGCCGCGACCGAGCCGGTGCTGGTGGCCGAGGTACTGTCGCCGTCCACCCGCGACTTCGACCAGACCGAGAAGCTGGAGGAATATCGCACCGTCCCGACGCTGCGGCATATCCTGGTGATCGACCCCATGCAGCCGCGCCTGCTGCTGCATACCCGTGGCGCCGAGGGCCACTGGTCCGCCGAACGCATCGCCGGGCCGGACGCCGTGGCCGCGCTGCCGGCGCTGGGTATCGAACTGCCCTTAGCCGAACTCTACGAGGGGCTGAGCTTTGCGCCCCTGCCGCGCGTGGTGGACGGCTGACGCCATCCCGCTATCCTTCCCCCAACCTCGGAAGGAAACGTCCATGCCCACCATCACCCTGATGGCCAACCCGCTCAACGAACCCGCCCTGGCTCGCGAACTCCTGCCCGCCGGCTTCGAGCTGCTGGTCGCCGAGGGCGGCACGCCTGAATTCGCCGCCGCCGCTGCCCGCAGCGAATACATCGTCGGCTACAGCCAGCCCTACCTGAACGACGCCTTCTTCAAGGCCTCGCCCAACCTCAAGCTGGTCCAGCTGCTCTCCGCCGGCTACGACCGCAGCGATATCGAGGCCCACCGCCGCGCCGGCGTCCCGCTGTGCAACAATGGCGGCGCCAACTCCACCGCGGTGGCGGAACACGCGCTGCTGCTGATGCTGGCCACCTGCCGCCGGCTGCCCTGGCTGCACGCCTCCACCGCCGCCGGCCGCTGGCGCGGCAACGACATCAGCAACACCAAGCTGTACGAGCTGCGCGACAAGACGCTCGGCATCATCGGCCTGGGCACCATCGGCAAGAAGGTCGCGCGCCTGGCCAACGCCTTTGGCATGAACGTGCAGTACTACGACGTGAAGCGCGTGCCGGAGGAGACCGAGGACGCGCTTTCCGTCCGCTTCCGGCTGATGAAGGAGATCCTCCGCACCTCCGACATCGTCTCGCTCCACGTGCCGCTGCTGCCCAACACGCGCCACCTGATCGGGCGGGAGGAGATCGCCCTGATGCAGCCGCACGCCTACATCATCAATACCTGCCGCGGCCCGGTCATCGACGAACCCGCGCTGACCGAGGCGCTGTCCACCGGCAAGCTGGCCGGCGCCGGCCTGGATGTGTTCGACCAGGAACCGCCGCCCGCCGACAACCCGCTGCTGAGCCTGCCCAACGTGGTGCTGACCCCGCACTTCGCCGGCCCCACCTGGGACAACCAGGTGGCGCGCTTCCGCAACGCGTTCGACAATTGCCAGCGCGTGGCGCGGGGCGACAAGCCGCTCTGGGTCATCCCCGAGCTGGCCTGACCCAAGCCGGCGGAGGTGGCGCGATGCGTACGGAACTGGTCTCCATCGCCACCGCGACCACTCCGCTGGACGGCGCGCTGCACCGCCCGGAAGGCGCGCCCGCCACCGGCGGCGCGCTGCTGTTCCACGGCAACACCATGAACTTCTATACCGGCGCGCCGCGCTTCCTGCCGCCGCGGCTGGCGCGCCTGGGCCTGGCCAGCCTGGCCTTCAACCGTCGCGGCCACGACATCCTCAGCATCCGCGACAGCCGCGCCGCCGAGGGCGCCGCCTTCCAGCTGACGCGCGAGGGTATCGAGGACAATGCCACCGCCAGCGCATGGTTCGCGCGGAAGGGCTTCCCGCGCCCCATCGTCATCGGCCACAGCAATGGCGGCATGCTGGCCGTGCAGCATGTGGTGGACCACCCTGAGACCGCCGCGCTGGTCCTGCTCTCGGCCCATGCCGGCGGCCCGGACGGGGTGCGCGCGTCCTCCGCCGCCGGGCTGATGGCGCAGGACCGACTCGCGGAGATCACCGCCCAGGCGGAAGCGATGGTCGCCGCCGGCCGCGGTCGCGACCTGCTGCTGATGCCCGGCTGGTGGTACGTGATCTCGGCGGAAAGCTTCCTGGACCGGATGACTGCGATGCCGGACGTCCTGGCCCTGGCGCCGCGCATCACCTGCCCGGTGCTCTATATCCGCGGCGACCAGGAAAGTCCGCTGACCTACCCCGCCGAGACCTTCTGCGCCCGTGCCGGCGGCCCGGCGGAAGCGGTGGTGCTGCCGGAATGCGACCACTTCTACCGGGGCCGCGAAGACCTGGTTGCCGAGACCGTCGCGGCCTGGCTCAGCCGCACACTGAACCTGGTGGACGCCGCCTAACCCAGCTCCCAGGCCGGCCCCAGCGGCTTCTTCCCCGTGCCGCCGGGGCCTTCCTGCACATAGGTCGGCCAGGCCAGGCCACTCACGCGGCCACGCAACTCCCGCAGCAGGGCGCGGCCGCGTTCCACCGGCACGGCGAAGCGCGCGGTGCCCGGCGCCGGGTCCAGCTGGTGCAGGTAATACGGCTTCACCCGTGCCCGCAGCATGGCGCGGAACAGGTCTTCCAGCGCCGCGGGGCTGTCGTTCACGCCGGCCAGCAACACGCTCTGCCCCAGCAGGACAGCGCCCGCGCTGTGCAATGCCTCCAGCGCCTGCATCGCGTCGGCGCTGAACTCCCGCGCATGATTGGCGTGGACGCAGATGTACACCGGCTTGT
Source organism: Acetobacteraceae bacterium (assembly GCA_947455205.1). Classification (GTDB taxonomy): domain Bacteria; phylum Pseudomonadota; class Alphaproteobacteria; order Acetobacterales; family Acetobacteraceae; genus CAIMOR01. Next base: position 164,090 of record CANGNF010000002.1, read on the forward strand.
CGCGGGGCAGGGCGGCGCACAGCGCTTCCGTCACCAGGCCGGGCGCGGCCACCGGCACCCGCGTATGCAGCCGCAGCAGCTCGATATGCGGCATGGCGGCCAGCCGCCCCAGCATCTCCCCCAGGCGCCGCGCCGAGAGCATCAGCGGGTCGCCGCCGGTCAGGATCGCCTCCCGCACCGCGGGCGTGCCGGCGAACCAGGCCAGCGCGGCCTCCAACTCCGCCGCGCTCAGCAGGCCACCATCCGGCCCCACATGCTCGCGCCGGAAGCAGAAGCGGCAATAGACCGGGCAGGCCAGCAGCGGCTTCAGCAGCGCGCGGTCGGGGTAGCGATGCACCACGCCCTTTACCGGGGTGAACGGTGCGTCGGCGGTCGGGTCGGCCTGCTCCCAGGGCTGGGTCTGCAGCTCCGCCGCATCCGGAACGTATTGGCGGCCGATGGGGTCGTCCGGCGTCTCGATCAGCGCCGCCACCGCCGGGGTCAGCGCCACGGCGTAGCGCGCGGCCACCTGGTCCAGCGCCGGGCGCGCGGCCTCCGGCGCCAGGCCGGCGGAGATCAGCGCATCGACGGAGGTGATGGGGCGGGGCATGGTGGGCGGCAGTTAGTCCCCAAGGCCGCCCCTCGCAATGCCCCTGCCGATTTGGCACCCCGAAAGCCTGGCCTCGCGGCTGCCCTTCCTGCGCGCCCGCGCCGCGCTGACCGCGGCCACCCGTGCTTGGTTCACCGCCTTGGGCTACCAGGAGGTCGAGACCCCCAGCCTGGTGCCGGTGCCGGGGATGGAGGTGCATCTGCATGCCTTCCGCAGTTTGTTCACCCCCCACCTCGGCGCCGGCACCGGGCGGACGCTGTGGCTGCGCACCTCGCCGGAACTGGCGCTGAAGCGGCTGCTGGTGGCCGGCGCCGGGCCGGTCTTCGAACTCGCCCGCGTCTGGCGCAACGGCGAGGTCAGCCCGCGCCACGCCCCCGAGTTCACCATGCTGGAATGGTACCGCCCCGGCCTGACTTTCATGGGCATGATGGACGAGGCCGAGAGTTACGTCCGCGCCGTCTGCCCCAGCCTCGTGGCGCACCAGGGCATCGCCTGCGACCTGTCCCAACCCTTCGAACGCCTGACCATGGCCGAGGCCTTCGCCCGCCACTGCAATGGCCTCGACATCCTGGCCACCGAGGGCGACAGCGCCCGCCTGCACGCCGCCGCCACCGCCGCCGGCCTGCCGCCGCGCGAGGGGGAGGAATGGGAGGACCTGTTCTTCCGCCTGCTGCTGGAGCGCGTGGAGCCGCATCTGGGCCGCGGCCGCGCGACCTTCCTGACCCACTGGCCCACCCCCCAGGCGGCCCTGGCCCGGCGCGACCCGGCGGACCCCCGCGCCGCCCTGCGGTTCGAGCTGTTCGTCGCCGGGCTGGAACTGGCCAACGCCTTCGACGAGTTGACCGACCCGGCCGAGCAGCGCGCCCGCTTCGTCCACGATGTCGCGGAGCGCCGCCGCCTGCACCCCGGCGAGGGCTGGGACGTGGATGAGGAGTTCCTGGCCGCGCTGGAACACGGCATGCCCGCCGGCAGCGGCATCGCGCTGGGCTTCGACCGGCTGGCCATGCTGGCCAGCGGCGCCCGCAGCATCTCGGACGTGCAGTGGCTGCCGTTCAGCCCATGAGGCCGTCCCACAGCAGCTTCAGCCCGGTGGCCACCAGCAGGATGTAGCACCACAAATACAGCCGCTTCTCGTCCAGCCGGCTGTGCAGCACCCAGCCGAGCCAGACCCCCAGCGGGCAGAACAACCCGCAGAACGCCGTCAGCCACCAGGTCTGTGCGGTGGGCTCCGCCACGAACAGCCAGGGGCCGACCTTGAAGATGTTGGCGACGAAGAAGAACACCGCGGTGGTCCCGGCATAGACCGCCTTGGGCAGTTGCAGCGGCAGCAGGTACATCGCGATCGGCGGCCCGCCGGAATGCGCCAGCATGGTGGTGATGCCCGAAAGGAAGCCGGCCAGCAGCCCGCGCGGCGCGCTGTGCGGCCGCGGCACCACCTTGCCGCGCCCGGCGAACCACTTGGCGGCGAAGCCGAGCGTCACCACCGCCATCACGGTCGCCACCCAGTGCTTCGGCAGCACCGCGATCAGCAGCGCCCCCACGCCGATGCCCAATGGCACCGTCGGCAGCACCACGCGCAATTCCTCCCGCGACCAGGTGCTGGGCTTCCAGTAGCGGAAGGCGAAGAGGTCCATGACCAGGAACAGCGGCGCCAGCAGCGCCCCGGCCTGCAGCGGGTCCATCACCAGCCCCAGCAGCGGAATGCCCAGCAGCGCGAAGCCGCCACCGAAGGCGCCCTTCAGCATGGAAATCACCAGCACGCCGAAGGGCGCCACCAGCCAAGCGGCATCCAGCACCGGCAGCGTCATCATGCCCTGGGTCCGTTGCCGATTGGCTGCAATGATAGGGGCATGCGTCGCTTCCTCATCCTATTGCTGCTGGCCGCCTGCGCCGCCCCGCCCGAGCCGCCGGCCACCGCCATGGCGCCGGAACTCGCCCGTGTCCTGGCACAGGGCGTGCCAGTGGATGAAGGCTACCGCGCACTGTTCGCCCAGTGCGACCGGGAGGACCGCTTCGGCGGCGTCGCCCTGCCGGTGCGTGGGCGAGAAGGCCAGGTGCATGAGGGCTGTTCGCGCGACCCCAACCGTGTGCGCTACCTGCTGCGCCTGCCGGGCGGCGCCATCGCCTTCGAGAGCAAGCTGGCGGTGGATGTGAATGGCGGCCTGCTGTCCTGCACCCGCCCGCGCCCGGGCGACCTCTGCGCCACCGCGCTGCAACCCGGTCGCCGGCCGCTGGATGCCGATACCGTCCCCTGGGTCGTCATCCCCTACAACGGCCCACCGGGTGACCCGGCGCGGCCCGGCGTCAACCTCTCCACCGAGTTCATGCAGCGCACCGGCCTGCGCCTGGGCGATGTCGGCGTGGTGGTGCTGGGCACGCGGGTGGTGCCGGTCATCGTCGGCAATGGCGGGCCGTTCAACAAGCTGGGGGAGGGCTCCATCGCCCTGCACCGCGCCCTGGGGCACGAGCAATGCGGCGCCTGGACCGCCGAGGGCCGCTGCGCCCGGCTGGCGCCCTGGTTCGGCAGCCTGCCCGGCGGAGCCGTCACCATCCTGTGGCCCGGCAGCACGCCGCCCGGCCTGGCGCCGGGCAATGTCGCGGCGCTGACGGCGCAGCGCGCCGCGCCGCTATGGAACGCGCTGCTGGCTCAGCCGCGCTGAAGCGTCGCCAGCATCTCCGGCGCCGTCTCCCGCGGCAGGAAGTAGAAGATGAACACATAGGGGTCGCTGGCGGCGTAGACCGATGGATCGCTGCTGGCCACCTGCATGCTGCCCCGGTCGAAGTCGCGGAGCGGGTGCCACACATCGTCGATCTCGAACCAGGCGTCGTAGCCCAGCGCATCCAGATAGGCCGGCACGGCATAGGTCGCGCCGATGCGGTGGCGCTCCTCGATCTCCAGCGTCAGCACCGGGCGGCAGCGCAGCAGCGTCTCCCGCCCGCCGCGCAGGATCTCGTACTCGGCGCCCTCGGCGTCCAGCTTCACCCCGGTCACGTCCTGCAGGCCAAACTCGTCCAGCTTGCGTAGCGGCACGGTGAAGCGTGCCTCTGTCACCTGGGTGCCGAAGCCGGCATAGCCCTTGGCGGTGCTGGCCCATTGCTCCTGCGCCACGCCGTCCACCAGCGGCATGGTCAGCGTCGCTTGGCCCACCTGGTCGCCCAGCGCCGCCTGGTGCAACTCCACATTGGCCAGCCCGGCGCAGGCCGCCTGCAGCCGCGCGAAGGCGGCGGGCAGTGGCTCGAAGGCCAACACGCGGCTGCCGGGCAGGGCGGCGAAGGGCAGGGTAAGCAGCCCGTCATGCGCGCCGATGTCCAGCAGCGTGCCCGGCCGGTACAGCAGTTCGTGGAAGCGGGTCTCGTTCATGCGGCGTGGCTCCACAGCAGCCGAAAGCGGCCATCCTCCAACTGCGCCCCGGCCACCGCGCCGGTAACGGCGCTGCCGCCGTCCAGGCACAGCCTTCCCTCGGCCAGCCCGACCGGCTCGGCCAGGCCGGAAATGGCGCGGTGCTTGGCCGGCGGGGTGTGGCCATGCACCACCACCTGGCCGTCAAAGCCGTCCCGCCAATCCAGGAAGCCATGGGTGATCCAGGCCCAATGCCCCGGCCGCGCCGCCAGCGCATCCCACGGCAGCCCGAGGAATTCCTGCATCGGCCGGCGCGGGTCCACCCCGCCATGCACCAGCACCAGGTTGCCCAGGCGCAGATGCCCCTGCTGCGCCCGCAGCCGTGCCGGAACCGCCTCGCCCAGCGCCTGGCGCAGCAACGCCGGGCCGGGCGGCGCTTCCGGCTGGCCGGCGGCGGCGCGCAACTCGGCCAGCATGGTGTCGCCGTTCAGCGAGAGCCAAAGCTCCTGCGCCGCCATGGCGTCCGGCCCGGTGCCGCAGGCCAGCAGCAGCATCTGTTCATGGTTGCCCATCAGCCGGTGCACCCGGTCGATCCCCGGCACCGGTTGTTCCCGCGCCCAGAGCCGCAGCGAGCCGATGCTGTCCGGCCCGCGGTCGATCAGGTCACCCAGGAAGACCAGGCGGCTGCGCGGCGGTGGCGCCAGCGCGGCGATACCGTCCAGCATGGCCGCCAGCAGCGGCGTGCAGCCGTGGACGTCGCCGATGACGAAGAGGCTTTCGCCGCCGGTCGCCACCGGCGCGTCCTGCCAGGGGGCGGCGCTGAAGCGGGCCGAGGCGGGGGAGGGGCTTTCCATGCGCGCATCCTGGCACGTAAGCCGATGCGCCGCATCCGTGCCGCTGTTATGTTGCCGCCGCAACGGCAGCCCAGACTGCCTTGAGGAGAGGATGCCCCGATGACCCCGACCCGCCGTGAATGGCTGGCCGCCGGCGCTGCCGCGCTGCTGGCCCCCGCGATCCACGCCCCTGGGCCCGCCGCCGCCGCGCTGCCGCCCGTCGGGCGCCAGGTGGCCAGCCTGTACCGCGCCAAGGTCGGCGATATCGAGGTGACCGCGGTCAGCGACGGCAGCATCGCCCTGCCGCCCCAGGTCTTCGGCGAAGCCAACCTGGCCGAGGCGCGGCGCCTGCTGGGCGAGAATTTCCAGCCCACCGAAGGCCCGGTGCCCTGCGCGCTGAACTGCTTCTTGGTCAATGCCGGCGGCAAGCTGGCGCTGCTGGATACAGGCTCGGGCGACGCGTTGGGCCCGACCATGGGCCACCTGCCGGCCAACCTGGCCGCCATGGGCGTGACCGCCGAGAAGATCGATACGGTGGTGCTGACCCACATGCACCGCGACCACGCCGGCGGCCTCTGCGATAAGGAGGGCCGCGCGCTGTTCCCCAGCTGCGAGCTGGTGATCCCGGAGGCCGAGGCCGCCTTCTGGTTCGACGACAGCAACATCAACAAGGTGCCGCAGGGCTCTCGCGGTGGCTTTGCATACGCCAAGCAGGTGGCCGCCGCCTACCAGGGCCGCATCCGCCGCCTGGCCGGCGGGCGGGACGTGCTGCCTGGCATCACCAGCCAGGACGCCTTCGGCCATACCCCGGGCCACAGCATCTACCGCGTGCATTCCGGCAGCGCCCAGTTGCTGGTCTTTGGCGACATGGTGCACTTCCCGGCGCTGCAGGTGCCGCATCCGGAATGGGGCATCTCGTTCGACGTGGACCCGCAGGCGGCGGTGGCGACCCGGCGCCGGGTGTTCGACATGGCGGCGGCGGACCGGCTGATGGTGGCCGGCATGCACATGGAATTCCCGGGCTTCGGCCATATGCGCAAGGACAGCGCCGGCTACCACCTCCTGCCGGCGCCCTGGCGCCCCGCGCTGTAGCGCCGGCGACGGGCGCCGGTTGGCCCGGCGGGCGAACCCGCCGGCGCCCGGTTCAGGCGGCGGCGATGGCTGCGTTCATCGCCCGCACGCCGGCCGCTGGGCCTTCCGGGTGGTTCCACACCGCACCGACCACGCAGAGGAAGTCGGCCCCGGCGCGCACCAGCGGCGGGCAGTTGGCGGCGGTGATGCCACCGATCGCGCAGCAGGGAATCTCGAACAGGTCGGACCACCATTCCAGCAGGTCCGTGCCGGCCACGTGTTCCGTCGCCTTGGTCTCGGTCGGGAAGAAGGCGCCGAAGGCGACGTAGTCGGCGCCCATCTCGCCCGCTTCCATCGCCAGGTGGCGGCTGTCGTGGCAGGTGATGCCCAGCATCCGCTCGCCCAACAGCTTGCGGGCCGCGGCGTGGTCGCCATCGCCCTGGCCCAGGTGGGCGCCGTCGCAGCCCAGCTTCACCGCCAGCGCCGCGTCGTCATTCAGCAGGAAGGCCACGTCGCGCGCATGCGCCACCGGCATCAGCGCTTCCACCGCGCGCTTCACCTCGTCCGCCGACGCGTCCTTCAGCCGCAGCTGCAGGCAGGCCACGTCGCCGGCATCCAGCGCGCGGGCCAGTGAATCAGAAAACCCCGCCGGCAGGACCGGCGGGGTGATCAGGTACAGGCGGCAATCCGCCACGGGCATCAGCCAACCGACTTGTAGATGTCGATGATCTTGCCCAGCAGCGCCACCGCATCGGCCTTCGGCCGCTGGAAGGCGTTGCGGCCCATGATGGAGCCCGAAGCGCCGCCCTCGGCAATGCCGCGCACTTCCGCCAGCACCGCTTCCTCGCCCTTGGCCTCGCCGCCCGAGAACACCACCAGCCGCCGCCCGCCGAAGCAGGTGTTCACGATGTGCTGGATCCGCACCTTCATGCTGGAGGCGTCGATGCTCTCGTACGACTTCTTGGCTTCCGGCAGCCAGATCGCGTCGGTCGGCGGCTTCACCTTGATGATGTGGGCGCCGAGCAGCGCCGCCATGTGCGCGGCATAGGCGCAGATGTCGAAGGCGGTCTCACCCACCTTGTCCAGCTTGCCACCACGCGGGTAGCTCCAGACCACCACGGCCAGGCCGACCGACTTGGCCTCCTCGGCCATCTCGCGCAGCTCTTCCATCAGCGCGAACTGCTCTTCCGAGCCGGGGTAGATGGTGAAGCCGATGGCCGAGCAGCCCAGGCGCAGCGCGTCCGACACGCTGCCGGTCACGGCCTGATCCTTGGACGTCGCCAGCGAGTTGCTGCTGTTGACCTTCAGGATGGTCGGGATGGCGCCGGCATAGCTGGCGGCCCCGGCCTCGATCATGCCCAGCGGCGCGGCATAGGCGTTGCAGCCCGCTTCCAGCGCCAGTTCGAACATGTAGCGCGGGTCGTAGCCAGCCGGGTTGGGCTGGAAGCTGCGGGCGGGGCCGTGCTCGAACCCCTGGTCCACCGGCAGGATCACCATCTTGCCCGTGCCGCCCAGCTTCCCTTCCATCAGGATGCGGGCGAGGTTCGCCTTCGTGCCGGGATTGTCGCTCTCATACCAGGAGAGGATTTCCTTCACCTTCGGCGTCAGCTGCATGGGGCGTCTTTCCTTCTCAAGCGGGCCGTTCCCGCCGGTCCCGTATGGACCTCGGTTTAGCCTGTTGTATCGCGTGTGTCATCGGGGGTGATGCACAACCATTGCGCGACCATCGCCTGGCCACCGGGGCGGCGCAGGTCGACACGGCCCAGATCCAGCGCCTTCGGCCGGGCGGGCAGCAGCAACCCGCCTTCCGCCGCCACCAGCGCCGCAAGCCCGGCGAAGGCCGGCACGCCGGGGTCAAGCACCAGCATGCGCAGGCCCATGCGCAACGCCCCCAGCACATGGCCGGGCGCGGCGCCGCAGTCCAGGGCCGCCTGCCACCGCACGCGCGGATGTGACGCTGCCGCTGCCAGCACCAGCGCGCGGAACCAGGCGGCGCCCATGCCGGCCACCGCGCCGGGCGCCGAAAGCAGCAGCACGCCACGCGGGCCCGCCGCCGCCAGGGCGGCGCGGGCTTGGGCCACCTCATGCACCACCACTGCCGGTGCCGCTGTCACCGTTGACCCGTCCCGCGCTGCATGCCAAGCCTTGCACCATGCTGGAAACGCCACGTCCAGCGCTGGATTCCACGACTTTTCAGGATCAGCCCGGCCCGGGCGCGGAGCGCAATGAGCGAGAGCGGCACCTCGGACCCCCTGATGACGGCGGCAGCCCGGCTGGAACAGGCGGTGGAGCGGCTGGCGGACGCCCTCTCCCGCCCGCGGCCCCCGCAGGACACGGTGCCGCGCGCCGAGGTGGCGGCGCTGAGCGCCCGGCTGGACGCCACGCTGGCCAGGCTGAAGACCGCGCTGCGCGACCAGTCCGCGCCCGATGACGAAGGGGAGGAATAGGCCGTGGGTCAGGTTACCGTGAAGGTCAACGGCTACAGCCACACCATCGGCTGCAAGGACGGCGAGGAAGACCACGTCCGCGAGCTGATGAGCCAGATCGAGGACAAGGTGAAGGTCATCCGCGACATGGGTGGCCAGTTCTCGGAAAGCCGGATGCTGCTGCATGTCTCCCTGCTGCTGGCTGACGAACTGGGCGACCTGAAGGCCGAGATGGGCCGCCTGCGCGGCGGCGCGCCTGCGGTGGCACCGGTGGCCGCCCCCGCGCAGCCGGACCCGGCCCTGGCGGAACGCCTGGCCCGCATTGCCGAGCGGATCGAGGGCATTGCCGTTACCCTGGACAAGACCTAAATAGGTGCTGCAGGGCTGCTGGGCAGGTTTAGGCAATTTATCCCCAGGGCCAATAAGCATCCTCCGGGAGCTGGCTCTGTCCGAATCTTGGTTCGGGTATCTGGTGCCCACCTGCATTAGCAGGCCTTGGGAGGATAATAGGCCGACGGCTTCGGCGGCTCTGCACTGTTTTTTGCCTCAGGCGCCGGCGCCGGCCTCCGCCGGCTTGGCTTGCGCGCCACTGGGCGCGTCGGCCATTCGGCCTCTCGGGTCCTGCGGCCCGCCCGTGTCAGCGTCCTCGGCCTTCGCGCTTCCTCGCAGGGCGTTGCAGCGCTGCCGCGCTGCTGGGCACATGTCATGACTCACGCAGCCGACGACATTGCGCTGGCGAAGGCACAGGCACGCCGCGTGGCGCTGGCCGCCCGCAGCGCCGCCAACCCGCGCCACGGCCTTTGGCTGGCCGCCCATGTGCTGGCCGAGTGCCCACCGCCGCCCGGCGCTATCGTGGCCGGCTTCTGGCCGATGGGCGCCGAGGTGGATATCCGCCCGCTGCTGCTGGCCCTGCAGGGCAGGGGGCACGCGCTGGCGCTGCCGGTCACGCCGCGGCGCGGCCAGCCGCTAGGCTTCCGCGCCTGGCGCTTCGGTCTGCCGCTGGTGCCCGGCCCCTTCGGCACCAGCCAGCCGCCCGCCGACTCGCCGCAGGTGGTGCCCGACTTCTTGCTGGTGCCGCTGCTCGCCTTCGACCATCGCGGCCAGCGGCTGGGCTATGGCGGCGGCTACTACGACCGCACCCTGGCGGCGCTGCCCTTCGCGGCGGCTGTTGGCGTGGGCTTTGCCAGCCAGCACCTGCCCCTGCTACCCAGCGGCCCCACCGACGTCCCCCTGCCGCGCATCGCCACCGAGGCCGGTATCATCCAGAGCGAGGCCTGAGTTGCGCATCCTGTTCCTTGGCGACGTCGTTGGCCGCAGTGGCCGCGACGCCCTCACCACCAAACTGCCGGGCCTGCGCCAGCAACTGGCCCTGGACCTGGTGGTGGTGAATGGCGAGAACGCCAGCCACGGCTTCGGCCTGGCGCCGGACATGGCGCGTGCCTTCCTGGCCGCCGGAGCGGATGTCATCACCCTGGGCAACCACAGCTGGGACCGCAAGGAACTGATCCCGCACATGGAGCAGGAGTCGCGCATCGTCCGGCCGGCCAATTACCCGCCGGGCACGCCGGGGCGCGGGCATACGGTCGTCACCGTCTCCGGTGGGCGCAAGGCGCTGGTGATGAACGTGATGGGCCGCTTGTTCATGGACCCGCTGGACGACCCGTTCCGCGCCGTGCAGACCGTGCTGGCCACCCACCGCATGGGTGCCGGTGGCGCGGTCCAGGCCATCATCCTGGATGTGCATGCCGAGGCGACCAGCGAGAAATCCGCCTTTGGCCACAGCTTCGACGGCCTGGTTTCCCTGGTGGTGGGCACCCATACCCATACCCCCACGGCGGACCATCAGGTATTGCCCGGCGGCACCGCCTTCCAGACCGATGCCGGCATGTGCGGCGACTACGACAGCGTCATCGGCATGCAGAAGGAAGGCGCCAGCCTGCGCTTCTGGCGCAAGCTGCCCGGCGAGAAGCTGGCCCCGGCCGAGGGCGAGGCGACGCTGTGCGGCCTGTTCGTCGAGACCGATGACGCCACCGGCCTGGCGCTGCGCGTGGCGCCGCTGCGGCTGGGCGGCAGGCTGTCGCAGGTCATGCCGGCCTGAACCGCGCCACCTCACGTCGTTGTCATCCCGGCATCGGTCTTGCTGGGTTCATGCTCGCGTGAGGAAGGGGAACGGACATGGGTGACAGGACAGCGCCAGCCCGGACACCGGGAGGCACGATCCTCGGCGGGGCCGCCGGTGGCTTCAGCTATGAGGGCGCCCGCAACGACGCCTGGGCGCGGGAAGACGCCAGCCTGAAGCCCGCGCCGGAACCTGCCCGCAAAACCGCCAGCCCCGTGGCCAAGCCGCCCGCGTCGCAGGCGAAGCGCGCGGGCTGAGCCTCGCCGGACGGGGGCATCAGGCCCCGCCGCGGGTGTTCAGCGCCGGTCCTGTCAGTACATCGTGTCCAGCAGCCGCTGCGGCGCCTCGGCGTCGTAGCTCGTCGGCTCGATCATGCCGTTGGTATGGGCGGCCAGCAATTCGCCAGCGGTCGGCACCCCCGGCGGACGGGCGCGCCCGGCCCAGAGCACGCTGCGCATCATCGCCTTGGCGCAATGCATGAACACCTCCTGCACCTGCACCAGCACCACGGTGGTCGGCAGCTTGCCGCCGGCCGGGAAGCGCGCCAGCAGCGCCGGGTCGGCAGTGATCCGCGCCCGGCCATTCACCCGCAGCGTCTCGCCGACGCCGGGCACCAGGAACAGCAGCGCCACCTCCGGCCGGGCGACGATGTCGCGCAGCGCGTCCAGCCGGTTGTTGCCGCGCCGGTCGGGCAGCGCCAGCGTGTGGTCGTCCAGCGCGGTCACGAAGCCGGCGGCGTCGCCGCGCGGGGTGCAATGCACCCCCTGCGGTCCGTGCGTCGCCAGCAGGCAGTAGGGCGAGGCGGCGATGAAGGCCTTCGCGGTTGCCTCCAGGCGGGGGTGAACCTTGGCCAGCACGCGGGGCTGCGGTGCTTCATACAGCGTGGCCAGGGCCTCCAGGCTGGAGACGGCGAAGGGGTCGGCGGGGGCGATGCTGTCCATGCCGCAGCCTGCAACGGCGGGGGCGCCGGCCGCAACCATGCTGTGGCGCCCGGCGGTGGGCGCGGCTATACCGCCTCATCCAGAATCTGAAGTCTTGAGGATACGCGGCCATGGCCGGCCATTCGCACGCCAAGAACATCATGCACCGCAAGGCGGCCCAGGGCGCCAAGAAGGCCCAGGCCTTCGGCAAGCTGATCCGCGAGATCACCGTCTCCGCCAAGCAGGGCCTGCCCGACCCCGCCATGAACCCGCGCCTGCGCGCCGCCGTGAAGGCCGCGCTGGTGGCCAACATGACGCGCGACACCATCGACCGCGCGATCAAGCGCGCCGCCATGGCCGGGCAGGGTGAAGACTACGTGGAAGTCCGCTACGAGGGCTACGGCCCCTATGGCGTGGCCGTCATCGTCGAGGCGCTGACCGACAACCGCAACCGCACCGCCGGCGAGGTCCGCAGCGCCTTCGCCAAGGCCGGCGGCGCGCTGGGGGAGACCAACTCGGTATCCTTCCAGTTCGAGCGCAAGGGCGTCATCGCCTTCTCCGGCCAGGCCGACAAGGCCGACGCCATGCTGGAAGCGGCGATCGAGGCCGGCGCGCTGGACGTGGAGAGCGACGACGAGGGCCACGAGGTGACCTGCTCGCCGGAGGATTTCTTCGCGGTGAAGGAAGCCCTGGAAGCCGCCTTCGGCAACGCCGAGAGCGCCAAGGTCGAATGGGTGCCGAACCTGCGCATCGACCTGGACGAGGACAAGGCGCGCGAGATCATCAAGCTGCTGGAGCGGCTGGACGAGAGCGACGACGTGCAGAACGTGTATGCGAACTTCGAGGTCTCGGAGGCCGTTTCCGCGCGGCTTTCGGCCTAGCTTGCAAGGCGCCGTCCGCCTGCTGGGCATCGACCCCGGCCTGCAGCACACCGGCTGGGGCATGGTGGAATCGGCCGGCAGCCGGCTGCGCCATTTGGGCGACGGCGTCATCTCCACCGACGCCGCCATGCCGCTGGCCGAGCGGCTGAGCGCGATCTATCGCGGCCTGGCGGAGTTGCTGGCCAACTGGCAGCCGGACGAGGCCGCGGTGGAGCATACCTACGTCAACAAGAACCCCGGCGCGGCGCTGAAGCTGGGTCAGGCGCGCGGCGTGGCACTGCTGGCGCCGGCGCTGCTGGGCATTCCCGTGGCGGAATACCAGGCCATGGAGGTGAAGCGCGCTGTGGTCGGCACCGGCCACGCCGACAAGGTGCAGGTGGAGGCGATGGTGCGTCGCCTGCTGCCGGGCGCCACCATCCGCCGGGCCGATGCCTCGGACGCGCTGGCGGTGGCGATCTGCCATGCCAGCCATCGCAGCACGCGGATCGCGCTGGCCAGGGGATACCAGCCGGCATGAACCCCTCCGATTCAGACCTACGGGCCATTCGGCCCTCCGATCATCGGGGGCGGGCATGATCGGCAAGCTGACAGGCAAGCTGGACGAGGTATCCGAAGGCGGCTGCGTGCTGGACGTGAACGGCGTCGGCTACCTGCTCTCCTGCTCGCAGAAGACGCTGGACCGCTGGCGCGACGTGCAGGGCAGCATCAAGGCGCTGGTGGAAACCCAGGTGCGGCAGGACGCCATCGTGCTGGTCGGCTTCTCCACCACGGCGGAGCGCGACACCTTCCGCAAGCTCACGGCCATCCAGGGTGTCGGCACCAAGCTGGCGCTGGATATCCTCTCCGCCTTCGGGCCCGAGGACCTGGCCGCCGCCGTGCGGGCCGCCGACAAGGCCGCGCTGCGCCAGGCCAATGGCGTCGGCGCCAAGCTGGCGGAGCGCCTGGTCACGGAACTGCGCGCCTGGGCCGGCGGCATCGAGGCACCCTCCGGCCTCGGCGGCGCCCCGGCCGCGGTGGCCCCGGGAGCCGAGTCGGATGCGGTCAGCGCGCTGACCAACCTGGGCTGGAAGCGGCCGGAGGCGCAGGCCGCGGTCAATCGCGTGCGTGCCCGCGTGGGTGAGGGCGCCGACCTGGCCACGCTGATCCGCGAGAGCCTGAAGGAACTGGGCACCCGCGCGTGACCGACGACCGCATCACCACCCCCCACCGCACCGAGGAAGACGCCGCCGAGGCCACGCTGCGGCCGCAGACGCTGGACGACTTCACCGGCCAGCAGGTGCTGCGGGAGAACCTGAAGGTCTTCATTTCAGCCGCCCGCACCCGCGGCGAGGCGCTGGACCATGTGCTGCTGCACGGCCCGCCCGGCCTGGGGAAGACCACGCTGGCGCAGATCGTGGCGCGGGAACTCGGCGTCGGCTTCCGCGCCACCTCCGGCCCGGTGCTGCAGCGCGCCGGCGACCTGGCGGCCATCCTGACCAACCTGCAGCCGCGCGACGTGCTGTTCGTGGACGAGATCCATCGCCTGCAACCGGCCATCGAGGAAACCCTCTATCCCGCGATGGAGGACTTCCAACTCGACCTCATCATCGGGGAAGGCCCGGCGGCGCGGACGGTGCGGATAGACCTGCCGCCCTTCACGCTGGTGGGTGCCACCACGCGGTCCGGCCTGCTGGCGCAGCCGCTGCGGGACCGCTTCGGCATTCCGCTGCGGCTGCAATTCTACACGCCGGAGGAGCTGCTGCGGATTGTCGTGCGTGGCGCGCAGAAGCTGAACTTCCCGCTGGCCGAGGAAGGCGCGCGGGAAGTGGCTACGCGGTCGCGCGGGACGCCGCGCATCGCCGGGCGCCTGCTGCGTCGTGTCCGCGACTTCGCGCTGGTGGAGGGCCGCACCGCCGACCGCGCCATGGTGGACGCCACGCTGAACCGGCTGGAGGTGGACCGCCTGGGCCTGGATGCCATGGACCGCCGTTACCTCCGGCGGATTGCCGTGCAGCACCATGGCGGCCCGGTGGGGGTGGAGACGCTGGCCGCCGCGCTGGCCGAGTCGCGCGATACGCTGGAAGACGTGATCGAGCCCTACTTGATCCAGGAGGGCCTGGTGCTGCGCACCCCGCGCGGCCGCGTGCTGGGCGATGCCGGCTGGCGGCACCTCGGCATGGCGCCCCCGGCGGGCAGCCCGGGGCAGCCGGACCTGCTGGACGAATGAACATCCATTCCCACCCCATCCGTGTCTACTTCGAGGACACCGACGCCGGCGGCATCGTCTACCACGCCACCTACCTGCGCTGGGCCGAGCGCGCCCGGACGGAAGCGTTGCGGGACATACACTTGCCGCACAGCTTGATGATGGAACGTCACGATTCGTTACTCGTGGTGCGCCGCATCGAAGTAGAGTATTGGCGGCCCGCCCGGCTCGACGATCTGGTCACGGTGCAGACCCGCACGCTCAGCATGCGGGCCGCCATGATTTCGCTCGAACAGCGGGTGATGCTGGGGGAAGACCTGCTGGCATCGCTGCACGTGGACCTGGCCTGCCTGGACAAGACCTCCATGCGGCCGACTCGCATTCCCGAACCCTGGCGCGTGGCCCTGGCGCCGCCCCCGGGTTCGTAGAGGAGGACTTGGCGTGAACCCTGTGACTGCGACCGACCTGCCGCGGGTGGCCGGCGACCTGACCATCTGGGGCCTGTTCCTGCAGGCGGACTGGGTGGTGAAGGGCGTGATGATCCTGCTGCTGCTGGCCAGCATCTGGGTCTGGGCCATCGTGTTCGAGAAGGTGACCAGCCTGAAGCGCGCCAACAAGGCGGCCGACGCCTTCGAGGACAGCTTCTGGTCCGGCGGCAGCCTGGACGACCTGTTCCGCCAGGAGGGCGACAGCCCGACCCACCCGATCGCCGCCGTCTTCGTGGCCGCCATGACGGAATGGCGCCGCAGCGCCAGCCGCCTGGCCGGTTCCGCCATGGCCGTGGCCGGGCTGAAGGAACGCGTCGACCGCGCCATGGGCGTGACGATTTTGCGCGAGATGGAGCGGATGGAGCGCTGGATGGTGTTCCTGGCCTCGGTCGGGTCCGTCGCGCCCTTCGTCGGCCTGTTCGGCACGGTCTGGGGCATCATGAACAGCTTCGCCGCCATCGCCGGCATGCAGAACACCAACCTGGCCGTGGTGGCGCCGGGCATCGCGGAGGCGCTGTTCGCCACCGCCATGGGCCTGGTCGCCGCCATTCCGGCCGTGCTGGCCTACAACAAGATCAACACGGACATGGCCCGCTTCGCCGGCCGGATGGAGGCCTTCTCCAGCGAGTTCAGCGCCATCCTGTCGCGCCAGACCGAGGTTGCCGGCGAGGGCCGCACCGCAGCCCCGGTGGCGGAGTAGCCCCCGATGGCCATGTCCATGCCGGGCCGCGGCAATGGCCGCAGCCGCTACAAGCCCATGGCCGAGATCAACGTCACGCCCATGGTGGACGTGATGCTGGTGCTGCTGATCATCTTCATGGTCGCGGCGCCGCTGATGACGGTGGGCGTGCCGGTGGACCTGCCCAAGACCGCCGCCGCGCCGATCAACCAGGACAACGAGCCCATCACCATCAGCGTGAACCCCGAGGGCAAGGTCTTCCTGCAGGAGACCGAGGTGGAGCTGTCGGGCCTGGTGGAGCAG
Source organism: Acetobacteraceae bacterium (assembly GCA_947455205.1). Classification (GTDB taxonomy): domain Bacteria; phylum Pseudomonadota; class Alphaproteobacteria; order Acetobacterales; family Acetobacteraceae; genus CAIMOR01. Next base: position 179,924 of record CANGNF010000002.1, read on the forward strand.
TTGCGCGCGATTGCCCGCAACCAGCCGGCCGGCGCGCCGGAGCGCCGCATCTTCGTGCGCGGCGACAAGGCCATCAGCTACGGCCGGGTCATGGAAGTCATGGGCACCATCAATGCCGGCGGCTTCAGCCGCGTGGCGCTGCTGGCCGAACAGCCCGCGCCTGCCGGTGCCCCCGCACCGCGCCCCGCCGCGCCCGCTCGCAACACCCCGCGCGCCCCCCAGCGCTAGTACGGGCTGAACGCCCAAAGGATCAGGCTAGGCATGCGCCTGCAAGGCTTGCGCTTCTGGGGCTGGATCTCGGCCGCGCTGCATGGCGCGTTGCTGCTCGGCCTGCTGTTCGACCTGGCCAGCCGCAAATTCGAGGAACCGCAGGAGCAGGCGCTGGCGGTGGAGCTGGTGGCTGCGCTGCCGCCGCAGCAGGCCCAGGGCAACCGTCCGGCGCCGGTGGCCGCGCCGCCGGACCCGGTGCCGCAGCCGCCGCGTCCCGAACCGCCCACGCCGACGCCGCCGCCACCCCGCCCGGTGGAGGCCCCGCCGCCGCCACCTCCGCCGCCCCC
>CANGNF010000003.1 GCA_947455205.1 Acetobacteraceae bacterium
AGGCCAGCAGCAGGCCGGTGCCAGCGCCGGGGAGGGTGGCCGATCCGTTCATTCGCCGCGGCAGATCGCATGCCCGCGCCATGCCGCCAAGCTGGCCTGCGGGCGCGGCCCCTCGACCGCCTCCGCGTCGGCGCCGCAGAATGGCGCATCTAATGGGGCAGGGCTTGGCATGGACCATCTGGTGGGCGGCGCGGATGAACTCGGCTGGGTCGCGCTGAAGGCGCTGCTGCTCTACCTCACGGTGGTGATCGGTTTCCGGCTGGGCCAGCGGCGCAGCCTGGCGGACATGTCGGCCTTCGACTTCGTCGCCGCGGTCGCGGTCGGCTCCATTGTCGGGCGGGTGCCCAATGCGCACGACGCCAGCTACCTCGCCGGCTTCGCCACGCTGGTCGCGGTGCTGTCCGCCCATGCGGTGCTGACCCGGCTGCGCCATTTCCCTGCGGTGGGGCGCCTGCTGGACCAGTCCCCCCGGCTGCTGGTGGCGGATGGCCAGGCCTTGCCCGCCGAGCTGCGCCGCTGCGGCCTGACCCTGGGCGACCTGCATGGGCTGCTGCGCCGCCAGGGCGTCGCCGAGCTGGCCGAGGTGCGCTACGCGATCCTGGAGCCGCGCGGCCAGCTTTCCATCATCCGCCGTGCCGGCGCCGAGCCGCCCGAACTGGTGCGCGCCGCCCTGGCCAGCGCATGAGCCGGGTGCGAACGCATTCTTAACGCTGCCCCGGCTCAACTGGCCCGGTGAAGGCCACCCGAGCCTGGGAAAGACCCGCAGCGCATGCCGAGGCCGGCAGCTCCCCCCATCCTCCCCCGCCAGCCGCCCCGGCGCTGGCTGGCCGCCGCGCGTGACCGGCGCGGCGCCACCGCCGCGGTCTTCGCCGTCGTCGCAAGCGTGCTGCTGGGCATGGCCGGGCTGGCCATGGAAGGCGGCGCCATCCACCTGGCCCGGCTGAACGCCCAGACCAGTGCCGATGCCGCCGCCATGGCCGCCGCCTCGGCCTACCAGTATCGCGGCCGCACCGCCGCCCTGGCCGCGGCCACGGAGGTTGCCGGCCGCAACGGCTTCACCGCCGCCATGGTCACGGTGAACAACCCGCCCACCAGCGGCAGCGCCACCGGCAACCGCAACGCCTTCGAGGTTCTGGTCAACCGGACGGTGCCGGTCACGCTCAGCCGCGCCTTCCTGGGCGCCGGCAGCGTGCAGGCCACGCGGCGCGGCGTGGCGCTGCTGCAGACCAGCGCCAAGGCCTGCATCCTGTCGCTGACCGGCAGCGTCACCATCCAGAACAGCGGCAGCTTCAACGCCACCAGCTGCTATGTCGGCAGCAACGCGCCGGGCGCCTCGGTCAACATCCCGCAGTCCAACGGCGCGGTGCAGGCGCTGGGCGTCTCCACCATGGGCACCTGCTCGGGCTGCAACAACGTCCGCTGGAGCTTCAGCCAGGGCTACCAGGAACACGCGCCGCCGCTCGGCAACCCCTACAGCTTCCTCGACAGCAAGGCGCAGCCCAGCATCAGCGGTGCCAGCTGCCTGAACACCACGCCGCTCAACACCAATGGCCCGATCCAGCCCAGCGGCACCAACCGTGCCTATTGCGCCTCGGTCAGCGTCGCCAACACCTCCGCGGTGACGTTCCAGCCGGGCACCTACGTGTTCCAGAACGCGTCGCTGACCGTGGGCAGCATCGCCAGCTTCGCCTGCGCCGGGTGCAGCTTCATCTTCATCGGCAACACGCCGGGCAACCTGAGCATCAGCAACACCTCCACCGTCACCCTCTCGGCCCCGGCGGTGAACAGCAGCGACGCCGACTATGACGGCGTGCTGTTCTACCGCGCCGGCCGCAGCGCCAGTGGCAGCAGCGGCGCGCCGACGCTGAACCTGCAATCCGTCTCGGCCTTCAACCTGGCCGGCGGGGTCTACTTCCCGCAGGCCTATGTGAAGATCGGCAATGTCAGCTCCACCGCCAGCGCCGGCTGCCTGGCCCTGGTCGGTGGCACCATCGAGATCGGCAGCCTCAGCAGCTATCGCTTCGACGTTTCCACCTGCGCCACCTACGGCACCCCGGTGCCCGGGACGCAGCTGGCCCGCTTGGTGGAGTGAGCCGCATGGCCCTTCGTCGCCGCCTCGCCGAGCGGAGGGGTATCGCCGCCGCCGAATTCGCCCTGCTGGCGCCGGTAGCGATCCTGGTCTTCCTGAGCGCCTACGACGTTGGCCGCGCCATGTGGCGCAGCCAGCAGCTGGAGACGGCGGCCCGAGTCGGCGCGCAATACGCCTTCGCCAACCCGACCGACAGCGCCGGCATCGCCAGCCGGGTGCAGGCCAGCCTGCCGGGCTGGACCGGGCTGACCATCTCCACCCCCGGCCTGGCCTGCCAATGCGACAATGGCGCGGCGGCCAACTGCGCCACCGGCACCTGCACGCTGAACGGCGCGACGGTGTCGCCGATCGCCTACCTCTCCGTTACCGTGACTCAGCCGCTGGGCTTCGTCTCGCCGCTGACGGCGGTGCTGTTCCCCAGCCTGGCGACGCTACGCGGCAATGTGGAGCTGCGCTTCCACTGAAGCCACGCTGTTCAGTTGAACAGCGCCTGCGCGGTCTCTGTGATGGGCCGGCTGCGCGCGCCGAAATAGCCGACCGCGAAGCTGAACGGGTACCGCACCGTCACCGTCACGGTGGTCACCCCGGCCTGGGTGGCGCAGCCGCTCAGCGTGGCCGTCAGCAGGTTGGCCTGCAGGAAGGGCACGCGGGCCGAGGCGCCCGCCAGGCTGCCCGCCAGGTTGGCGCAGGCGCCGGCGCCGGCATTCAGGTTGCGGCTGCCCTGCAGGGTCGCCAGCCGCACCGCATCGGCCGCCGCCGCGCGCAGACATTCCAGCGTGAACATGTAGCGCGCCAGATCCACCCCCCCGAGCAGCAGCGACAGCAGCAGGCCGCCGACCAGCGCGAATTCCAGGCTGGTGGTGCCGCGCCGGTCGCGCAGCCAGGACCGCGGGCGAAGGGGCAGGGCAAGGGGCAAGCGCGGTCTCCGGCGGGAACCTGCCCATCCTAGCGCCGAGAGCAACCTCAGGTTGTATCAAATAGTCTCAGGGGGCGAGACGAGGCGCGTCTGGCGTTGCATATCCCAAGGAATACACGTTAGGGTTGTATTCGTCAGGCGCATGCAACCTATGCGTATGGCGCGCCACCCCGGCCTGCCGCCCACGGCACCGGGTCGTCGCTTTCGTTCAATCGGAACAAGGAAACCACGCCATGATCAAGACCATCATTGCCGCCGCTTCCCGCGCCATCGCCGACCGCCGTGGTGTCACCGCCGCCGAATACGCCGTGCTGGCCACCGGCATCGTCGTCGCGGTCGGCCTGGCCGCCACCAGCTTCGGCAGCCGCATCTCCGCCGTCTTCGCCGGCCTGACGCTCTGACCGAGGCCATGCCCGGCGGGCCCGCCAGCGCGCGGGCCGGCCGGGACGGCATGCCAAAAAGGCAGGAACACCCCACCATGCATGCGGCGACCACGATCCTGTCCGGCGCCCTGCTGCTCGCCGCCGCCTGGCGAGACATCCTTACCCGCAGCATCCCCGACCGCTTCGCGCTGCTGCTGGCGGCGCTGGGCCTGGGCGTGCAGGTCGGCGCCGGCATGGTGCCGCTGCTGCAGGCCGCGCTGGTGGCGCTGCTGGTCTTCGCCGTGTTGCTGGGGCTGGCCATGGCCGGCTGGCTCGGCGGCGGCGATGTGAAGCTGGCGGCCGCCCTGGCGCTGGGCCTGCCGCCGCTGGGCACGCTGGACTTCCTGCACAACACCGTGCTGGCCGGCGGCGTGCTGGGGCTGTGCTACCTGCTCGGCCCCCGCCTGCTGCGCGCCGCGCCCCAGGCCCGCGGATGGCGCCCGCGCCTCCTGCGCTTCCTTGGAATAGAGGCCCGGCGGCTGCGCCTCATTCGAATAGAAGCCCGGCGCCTGCGCCGGGGCGGCCCGGTGCCCTACGGCGTCGCCATCGCCTGCGGCGGCATCCTCACCCTGATCTCCCAGGGCTGAGCCATGTACCTGCGCCTGCTGATCATCCTTTCCCTGGCGATGAGCGCGATTGGCCTTGGCACGCTGGGCTGGCAACTGCTCGCGCCGCCGCCCCCGGCCGGGCTGGCCGCGCCCGCCGCCCCGCCGCCGCCCCCGGCCCGGCAGCGCCTGCTGGTTGCCGCCCGCCCGCTGCTGGCCGGCACGCTGCTGAAGGAAAGCGACTTCACCACCCGCGACGCCATGCCGGCCGAGGCGCCGGACGGCTTCCTGCCCCCGGGCGACGACCTGCGCGGCGCCCTGCTGCGCCGGTACCTGGAAGCCGGCGGCGTGATGCTGCAGGGCGATGTGCTGCGGCCGCGCGAGAATGGCTTCCTGGCCGCCGTGCTGCGCCCCGGCACCCGCGCCTTCGCCCTGGGCGTGGACGTGGTCACCGGCGCCGCCGGGCTGATCTGGCCCGGCGACCAGGTGGACCTGATCCTGACCCAGGAACTGGCCGCCAACGAGGCGCCGCTGGCCCGCCGCGTGGTCGGCGAGACGGTGCTGAACGATGTGCGCGTGGTGGCGGTGGACCAGCAGATCACCCGCGGCGCCACCGTGGAAGACGCCGCCTCCGGCCGCATCGCCCGCACCGTGACGCTGGAACTCACCGCCGAGCAGGCCGAGCGCGTGGCGGTGGCGACCCGCCTCGGCCGCATCTCGCTGGCGGTGCGCGCCATGGAACGCGAACCCGGCGCCGCGCCGCCAGCGGGGGGCACCATCTTCGGTGCCGATGTCTCGGCCGCGCTGTCCCGCGCCGGCCTGTCGCAGGGCGCCCGCATGCGGGTGATCCAGGGCGACGACATGCAGAATGTGAGCTTCCCATGAGGGTTCGTGCCGTCGCTGCCGGCTTGGTCGCGCTGCTGCTGGCGGTGCCGGGCGCGCAGGCCAGGCGCGACCCGGCCGAGCGCCTGGCGCGGGTGACCACCACCCTGCCGGAACCGCCGCTGGGCCGGCGCGCCCCTGCCGCCGCGCCGGTTGCCGCGCCCGTATCAGCCCCGGCTGCCGCACCCGCGCAGGCGCAGCCTATCGCGCTGCTGCTGGAAGCCGGCGCCGGCCGGCTGCTGCGCCTGCCGCGCCCGGCCGTCACCGTCATGGCCGCCGACCCGCGCATTGCCCGGGTGCAGCCGGTTTCCCCGACCAGCCTGTTCCTGATGGCGGTCGGCGCCGGCCGCACCACCGTCATCGCCACCGCCGAGGACGGCGCGCCGGTGGCGGAATACGCCATCACCGTGAACCCCGGCCGTGGCGGCCCGCCGGCCGCCGCCCCCGCCGGCGGCGCGCCCCTGGCCCAGCCGGAGGCCCCGCCGCCCGCCAATGCCGCGGCGGTGCAGAGCATGATCCGCCGCCTGGTGCCCGGCGCCGAGGGCCTCACCGTCACCGTCAGCGGCCGTGCCCTGGTGCTCGGCGGCCAGGTGCCCACGGCGGCGGATGCCCAGCGCGCCGAGGCCATCGCCCGCACCCAGGGCGGCGAAGCGCGGGAGGTCATCAACAACCTGGCCCTGCTCTCGGCCATCCAGGTCAACCTGCGGGTCCGGGTCGCGGAAATCTCCCGCCAGGTCAGCCGCGACCTCGGCTTCAACTGGCAATCCCTGGCCAACAACGGCGCCGGCCTGCTGATCGGGCTGAACACCGGCGGCATCGGCACGGTGATGAGCGCGCTCTCCGGCAGCGGCACCGGCACCACCGGCCGCATCGGCGCCGGCTTCTCCAATTCGCGGCTCGACATCAACGCGGTGGTGGATGCGCTGGCGTCCGACCAGCTCATCACCATCCTGGCGGAGCCGAACCTGACGGCGCAGTCGGGCGAGGTCGCCAGCTTCCTGGCCGGGGGCGAGTTCCCGGTGCCGGTGGCGGCGTCCTCGCTCAACGGCTCCATCACCGTGGAATACAAGCAGTTCGGCGTCAGCCTCTCCTTCGTGCCCACCGTGCTGGGGCCGGAGCGGCTGAACCTGCGGGTGCGGCCGGAGGTCAGCCAGTTGTCGCAGAACGGCGCCATCAGCCTGCCGATGGCCAATGGCGTGGTCACCATCCCCGCGCTCAGCGTGCGCCGGGCGGAAACCACGGTGGAGGTCGGCAGCGGCCAGAGCTTCGCCATCGCCGGGCTGCTGCAGAGCGGCAACACGCTGCAGAACAGCGGTCTGAACGGCCTGGCCGACGTGCCGGTGCTGGGCGCGCTGTTCCGCTCCGACCGGTTCCAGCGCAACGAGACCGAGCTGGTCATCATCATCACCCCCTACCTGGTGCGGCCCGTCAGCAACCCGGGCGCGCTGGCATCGCCGACCGATGGCTTCCAGCCCGCCACCGACCTGGACCGCATCCTGTACCGCCGCCAGGCCGCGCGGGGCCGCCCGCCGGCGCCGCTGCCGCCGGGGCTGGATGCCGGCTTCATCCTGGAATGAGCACCATGTCCTGCCGCCTTCTGCTGACCCTGCTGCTGCTGGCCGGCTGCGCGCCGGGTGGCCCCTGGGGCAACGACTTCACCCGCCCCGGTACCTGGGCCCCCAGCGGCGTCAACGACGCCAACCTGAGGGCCATGCTGGCCAACCCCGCCGACGCCACCCGCGGCCAGGCCGCCAGCACGGAGCGCGCCGCGCCGGCCACGCTGGCGATCCGCCGGCTGGAGCGCGACAGCCGCCGCGCCCTGCCCAATGCCAATGCGTCGCGCGTCGGCATTTCCCCGGCCGCCGCCCTGGCCCCCGCCGCGCCGCCGGAGCCAGGCCATGCGCCCTGATCGCGCCCCGCCGCGCGAGGCCGCCGACACCGGCCGTGGCAGCCTGCGCCAAGCCTCGGACCGCCCGGCCTGCCTGGCCTTCGTGACCGACGACGCCACCGCGGCAGCGCTGCGCGGCGGCCTGCCCAGCTTGGCCCCTGGGCAGCTGCGCCACGGCGATGCCCGCACCGCCGCCCAGGCGCTGGAACGCGAGGCGACGCCGCATTGCCTGCTGGTGGACATCACCGGCATTGCCGAGCCCTTCGCCGCGCTGGAAGCCCTGGCCGCCGTCTGCGCCCCGGATGTGCGGGTGCTGGTGGTGGGCGAGCAGACCGATATCGGCTTCTACCGCCAGCTGACCCGCGACCTCTGCGTGGCCGAATACGCCCACAAGCCGCTGACGCGGGACGTGGTGGCGCGGCTGTTCGGCCCGCAACTGGGCGGCGAGCCGGCCGAGGCCAGCCGCGGCGGCAAGGTCATCGCCGTCGCCGGCATGCGCGGCGGCTGCGGCGCCACCACGGTGGCGGTGAACCTGGCGCTGCAACTGGCGGAACGCAGCCATGGCCATGTGGCGCTGCTGGACCTGCACCTGCGCGGCGGCACCACCGGGCTGATGCTGGGCGTGCGCCCCGGCACCGGGCTGCGCGTGGCGCTGGAGGAGCCGGACCGGGTGGACGCGCTGTTCCTCGACCGCGCCGGCATCCCCATTGCCGACCGCCTGCGCCTGATCGCGGCCGAGGACCCGCTGGACAGCCAGCCGCGCCCGGTGGAGGCCGGGCTGACCCGCGTGCTGGAAATGCTGCGCAGCCGCGCCAACTACGTCGTCATCGACCTGCCGATGCCGCCCGGCCCGCTGGAACGCCTGGCGCTGGCCGCCGCCTGGCACGCGGTGCTGGTGCTGGGGCCGGACCTGGCGGGCATTCGGGATACGCTGGCCATGCGCAAGCTGCTGGCCGGCTGCGGCCAGGCCCGCCCGACCGTGGTGCTGAACCGCAATGGCCTGCCCGGTGGGCTGAAGCCGGCGCTGGTGCAGGAAGGCCTGGGCGCGCCCCCGGATGTGATGATCCCCGACCTGCCGCGCGAGCTGCCGCGCGCCGCCAACCTGGGCCGCCCTGCCTTGAAGGACAGCACCGCGTTGCGCCGCGCCCTGGCGCCGCTGCTGCGGGAGATTGCCGCGGTGCCGCAGGCGGCGGCGCCCTCGCTGCTGCATCGGCTGTTGCGGCGGGGCGGGTCATGACCCGCGCCTTCGGCCGCCTGCAGGCGCCGCTGCCAAGGGCGGAGCAGGCCGTCGCCCTGTCCACGCCCGTTATAGGCACCCCCCCTCCTGGCCCGCGCGCCACCGCCTCGGCCCCGGTGGAGCGGCTGCGCGCCCAGGTGATGGAGCGCGTGGACCCCGCGCGCGCCGCCGAGCTGGACGCGCCGGCGCTGCGCTCCGAGCTGGGAGCCCTGGTGCATGAGGTGGCGGACCAGGAGCGGGTGGAGATCTCCGCCGCCGAGCAGGCGCGCATCGCCGAGGAACTGGCCGACGACATGCTGGGCTACGGCCCGCTGGAGCCGCTGCTGCAGGACGACAGCATCAGCGACATCATGGTCAACGGCCCGGATCGCGTCTTCATCGAACGCCGCGGCAAGGTGGAGCAGACCGCGGTGCGCTTCCGCAGCGCGGCGCAGCTGGGCGCCATCGCGCAGAAGATGGCGGCCACCGTCGGCCGCCGGGTGGATGAGAGCAGCCCGCTGGTGGATTGCCGCCTGGCGGATGGCAGCCGCGTCAACGTGGTGTTCCCGCCGCTGGCGATCGACGGCGCCTGCATCTCCATCCGCAAATTCGCCAAGCGCAAGGTGGACCTCGACAGCATGGCCGCCGGTGGCTCGATGTCGCCCGCCATGGTGCGGGTGCTGGAGATTGCCGCGCGCTGCCGGCTGAACGTGGTGATCTCCGGCGGCACCGGCTCCGGCAAGACCACCATGATGAATGCCATGAGCCGGCTGATCGACCATGGCGAGCGCATCGTCACCATCGAGGACGCCGCCGAGCTGCAACTGCAGCAGCCGCATGTGGTGCGGCTGGAGACGCGCCCGGTGAACCTGGAAGGCCGCGGCGAGGTCACCCAGCGCGACCTGATCCGCAACGCGCTGCGGATGCGGCCGGACCGCATCATCGTCGGCGAGGTCCGCGGCGCCGAGGCCTTCGACATGCTGCAGGCGATGAATACCGGCCATGACGGCAGCTACTGCACCGTGCACGCCAATACCGCGCGGGACGCGCTGGTCCGCATCGAGAACATGGTGCTGATGGGCCAGTCCACGCTGCCCAGCCGCGCCATCCGCACCCAGATCGCCAGCGCGGTGGACATCATCGTGCAGGTGGCGCGGATGCGCGACGGTGGCCGCCGCATCCTGCAGGTGGCGGAGGTCTGCGGCCTGGAGGGCGAGGTCATCACCATGAACGACGTCTTCGCCTTCGAGTACCTGGGCGATGACGCCAGCGGGCGCATCCAGGGCCGCTGGAAGTCACCCGCCATTCGCCCTGGCTTCCATGACCGGCTGGCCTATTTCGGCCTGGCGGAGGCCTGGATGACGGCGCTTCGGGACGCCTGAGCATGCCGCATGCCGGGCTGGTGCTGCTGGGTGGGCTGCTGCTGCTGAGCCTGCTGCTGGGCGGGCTGGCCCTGGCGCGGCTTGGCCATGGCCCGCAGCTGCGCGCCCGGGTGCAGGCGCTGTCCCGCCCGGTGGGGCCGGCGCCGGCCGCGCCCGGCATCCGCCTGGGCCGCCCGACCAGGGGCCGCATGGGCGCGCGGCTGTGCCGGGCGCTGCGCTACCACCCCGACATTCCGCAGCAACAGGTCATCGCCTGGCCCGTGGTGGCGCTGGCGGCGCTGGCGGCGGCGGCGCTGGCCGGCGTTTGGCTGCACGGCCTGGTCGGCCCCGCCCTGGCGCTTGCCGCCGCACCGCTGGCCGGGCTGCTGGTGGCGCGCGGCATCTTCGGCTGGCAGCACCGCTGCTGGGCCGAGGCGATCTTCCTGCAGATCCCGGAAGCGCTGGGCCTGATGGTCCGCGCCATCCGCGCCGGGCTGCCCTTGGCCGAGGCGATCCGCAACCTCAGCACGGAAATGCCGGCGCCGACGCGCGACGAGTTCGCCCGGGTGGCCGGGGACATGGCGATCGGCCGCCCGGTGGAAGCCGCGCTGGCCCGGCTGCACGACCGTACCGGGCTGACCGAATACGCCTTCCTGGCGGTCACGCTGGGCCTGCAGGCGCAGACCGGCGGCAGCCTGGCGGAGACCCTGGACAACCTGGCGGAGATGGTCCGCAAGCGCGTTGCCATGGCCAAGCGGGCCCGCGCCCTGGCCGGGGAGGCCAAGGCCCAGGCCGGGCTGCTGGTGGTGCTGCCCTTCGTCGCCGCCATCGGCATGTCGCTGATCCAGCCCTTCTACATCCAGGCCTTCACCCAGGACCCTGCCGGGCAGCGCATGGCCATGGTTGGGCTGGGGTTGATGCTGCTGGGGCTGCTGACCATCCGCTGGCTGATCCGCCAGGCCGGGCGCGACTGATGCCGCCCTTGGCCACCCTGCTGCTGGCGCTGGGCGCCGCCGGCGGCGCCGTGGGGCTGGCCGCGCTGGCTGCCGCGCTGCTGGCCCAGGGCGCCGAGGAGCGCGACCTGGCCAGCCGGCTGCGCCTGCTGCTGCGCCCCCCGTTGCCCGGCGCCGAGCGCACCGTGCGTGCCCGCGGCCTGCTGCGCCCGGTGCAGCGGCTGGGGGAGGCGCTGCGCGACAGCGCCATCGTCTCGGTCAAGGAAGTGGCCGGCTTCCAGCGCGCCATGGCGGCGGCGGGGCTGGACCCGCGCCAGGCTGTCGCGGTCTTCCTGGGCGCCAAGGCTCTGCTGGTGCTGCTGCTGCCGGCGGCCGCCCTGGCCCTGGTGCTGGCGTTGGAGCTGGAGCGGGTGGACGCCGCCAAGCTGCTGCTGGGCGCGCTGGTGCTGGCGGTACTGGGGCCGAACTGGCTGCTGGGCTGGCTGCGCCGGCCCTACCAGAACCAGCTGCGCCAGGGCCTGCCGGACGCGCTGGACCTGCTGGTGGTGGCGGCCGAGGCCGGGCTGGGGCTGGAATCCGCGCTGGACCGCGTGGCGCAGGAGATGCTCGCCTCCAATCGCGCCATTGCCATGGAGCTGAACACCCTGGTGCAGGAGCTGCGCCTGCTGCCGGACCGCCGCGCCGCGCTGGAACGCCTGGCCCAGCGCACCGAGCTGGAAGGGCTGAAGCGCCTGGGCACCACGCTGGCGCAGACGCTGCGCTACGGCACGCCGCTGGCTCAGGCGCTGCGCGTGCTGGCCGCGGACATGCGGCAGGACCGCATGCTGCGGCTGGAGGAGAAGGCCATCCGCCTGCCGGCGCTGCTGATCGGCCCGCTGATCCTGTTCATCCTGCCGGCGCTGTTCATCGCGCTGATCGGCCCTTCCATCCTGGAAATCGGCAAGTCCTTCGGAGGTTCGCCATGACCCGCCTGCTGATGCTGCTGGCCTGCCTGCTGGCGGGCTGCGCCGAATTGGGGCTGCCGGGGGCGGCGCCCGAGGGCGGTGACGCCCGGCTGCGCGTGGCCCTGGCCGCCGAGCAGTCCGGCCAGATGCAGGTGGCGCTTTCCATGTACGGCGCCGCCGCGGCGGCCGAACCTGGTTCCGCCAACGCCCAGGCGCGCTTCGCCGGGGCACTGGCGCGGGCCGGCCAGATGGCCGAGGCCGGGCAGGTGCTGGCCCGCGCCCTGGCCCGCCACCCCGCCGCGCCGGCGCTGCTGCTGCAACAGGGCCGGCTGAAGCTGCTGGCCGCCGAGCCCACCGCCGCGCTGGCCAGCTTCGACCGCGTGCTGGCCACCACCCCGCGAGACGGCGCGGCGCTGTCCGGCCGTGGCATTGCGCTGGACCTGCTGGAACGCCACGCCGAGGCCGCGGAGGCGCATCGGGCCGCCCTGGCGCTGGCGCCGGACAGCGTGGCGATGGGCAGCAACCTGGCGCTTTCCCTGCTGCTGGCCGGCAAGCCGGCGGAGGCGCTGCCGCTGCTGGAAGCCCTGGCCCAGCGCGGCCCGCTGCCGCCCAAGGTGGCCGGCAACCTGGCCCTGGCCCGCGCCGCCACCGGCGACCGCGCCGGTGCCGCGCGGCTGGTGGGCGGTAATGGCCGGGCGCTGGAGGCCCGGCTGACCGCGCTGGCCCTGCCGCCAGGGTAGCGTGCTGGGGTAGCTTGCCGGCCCCGGCAGGCTGTGGTGGCATCCGCGCCCAGCGCCTGATCGTCGCCGGTGGCACCACCGGCGGCGTGAATCAGTCGCCCGAATAAGAGCCTGTTCTCTGTCGGACGCCCACGTGAGCTGCCGACGGAGAACAGTCGCGCGAGGTTGCATGGCCCTGTCACCGGTTCCCGCCATAGACGCGGTGGTCAACCTCTGGACCGATGAGGCGCTGGCCGCGCGGCCGCAATGGCGGGACGCCTTCTTCGGCGACAAGATGAAGGTGAAGCAGGAGACGGTGCAGGGCGTCAGCCTGGAAGCCATGCTGGCGCGGATGGACGCGGCCGGCATCGAGAAGGGCCTGCTGGTGGCGACCAAGGCCGGGCGCCTCGGCCACCCCAGCTGCTATCACCTGCCGTACGAGATGGTGGCCGACGCGGTGCAGAAATACCCGCACCGCTTCCGTGCGCTGGCCGGGATAGACCCGACCGAGGGCATGAAGGGCGTCCGCGCCTTCGAGCATGCGGTACGCGAGTACGGCTTCGTCGGTGCCCACTTCTATCCGCACTGGTTCGAGATGGCGCCCGACCACGCGCGCATCTACCCGTTCTACGCCAAGTGCTGCGAGCTGGATGTGCCGATCCAGATGCAGGTCGGCCAGTCCATGATCTATGCGCCGGACTATCCGGTCCGCAGCACTGGCCGCCCCATCGCGCTGGACAGCGTGGCCTGCGACTTCCCCGAGCTGGTGCTGGTCGGCATCCACATCGGCATCCCCTGGCATGACGAGATGATCGCCATGGCCTGGAAGCACCCCAACATCTACATCGGCACCGACGCGCATTCGCCGCGCTACTGGCCGGCCAGCTTCATCCAGTACGCCAACACCTTCGGCCGCTCCAAGGTGATCTTCGGCACGGATTTCCCGGTGCTGGACTTCGAACGCACGATGCGCGAGCTGCTGGCACTGGGCTTCCGCGACGAAAGCCTGCGCGCCATGCTGCGCGACAACGCCGCGCGGATCTACCGGCTGTGACGCTGGACGCGGTCTTCCGCCTGCACGCCCGCACCAGGCCGGACAAGCTGGCGCTGATCGACGGTATCAGGCGCTTCGACTTCGCCACGCTGGACCGCATGATCGACGGCGCCGCCCACCACCTGGCGGCGCTTGGCGTGCAGCGTGGCGAGATCGTCGGCGTGGCCCTGGCCGACAGCGCCGAGCACCTGGTGGCGCTGCTGGCGCTGGCGCGGCTGGGCGGCGTGGTGCTGCCGATGGATTGCCGCTGGCAGCAGGCCGAGAAGGCGAACCTGGCCACCCAGTTCGGCGCCAGCCACGTGCTGCTGGAAGCCGACGACCCCGATGCCGGCGCGCCTGGTTGGCACGCGCCGCCGCCGGGCTGGGCCGCCGAGAGCGACACGCCGTACGAGGACCCCGCGGTGACGGCGGAAAGCCCCTTCGTGCTCTCGCTCTCCTCCGGCACCACCGGCCTGCCGAAGGGGCCGTTGGCCAGCCATCAGCGGTTCGAGAACCGCTTCATGGTCTATTGGCTGAACCTGGGGCTGAACGCGCACGACACCTATGTGAACGCGACGCCGCTGTATTTCGGCGGCGGCCGCGGCTTCTCGCTGGCCATGCTGCATTGTGGCGGCACCGTCTCGTTGGTCTCGCCCCGCGCCGGCATGCGCGAGCTGGCCGACCACGTCGCCGCCGTGCGCGGGACGGCGCTGTTCCTGGTGCCGACGCAGATACGCCGCGCCCTGCAGGAAGCGTTGCCGGCCCCGGCCTTCCCCTCGCTGCGCGTGCTGATCTCCTCCGGCTCCGCCCTGCACCCGGATGAGCGCCTGGCGATCCGCGCGCGGCTGACGCCGAACCTGTTCGAGATGTATTCCTCCACCGAGGGCGGCGGCATCTCCGTGCTCTCCCCGGCCGATGGCGCCCTGCATGGCGACAGCGTGGGCCGCCCGGCTTTCCGCGTGCAGGTGGAGATCGTGGACGAGACCCACACGCCGCTGCCGCCCGGCGAGGTCGGCCGGCTGCGCTACCGCAGCCCTGCCTCCGCCACCGGATACTACCGCGCCGAGGGCGGCGATGCCTTCCGCGACGGCTGGTTCTACCCCGGCGACTTGGCGCGCATGGGCGCTGACGGCTTCCTGTTCCTGGCCGGCAGGGCCAAGGACATGATCATCCGCGGCGGCATCAACATCTACCCGCAGGATATCGAACGCGTGCTGCTGGACCTGCCGGGCGTGCGCGATGCCTGCGTGGCCGGCATGCCCGCGGCCGAGATGGGCGAGGAAGTCGCCGCCTTCATCGTCGGCGATACCACGGCGGACGCGGTGCAGGCGGCCTGCCGGGCCCGGCTGGCACCCTACAAGGTGCCGAAGCTGATCCGCTTCGTGGCGGAGATACCGCGCAATGGTGCCGGCAAGGCGCTGAAGCCGCAGTTGGTGGCCAGCCTGACGCCAAGCTGAAGCCCTGCGCGGCTGGGCAACGTCGCCGGTGCTTGCACCGGCGACGATCAGGCGCCGCCTGGGCCGCCTACTGGCAGCTCAGGCATTCCTCGTAGTTCGTGCTCTCCACGGCCATCGCCACCATCGGCAGCGGCAACTGCGCGTCATTCGCCACCGACGGCGCGGTGGCGATGCCCATGTCGCCGCCCACCACCTTGGCGCTGACCGTGTCGGCGCGCTGGATGCTCAGGCTGCGGCAGTAGTAGAGCGACTTCACGCCCTTCTTCCAGGCCTGCAGGTGGATCTGGTGCAGGTCGCGCTTATGCACGTTGGCCGGAAGGAACAGGTTCACCGACTGGCTCTGGCAGATGAAGGGCGCGCGGTCGGCGGCGTGCTCGATCACCCAGCGCTGGTCCAGCTCGAACGCCGTGCGGAACACCATCTTCTCCTGGTCGGACAGGAAATCCAGGTGCTGCACGCTGCCCTTGGTGACGGTGATGCTGGTCCAGGTGTCGTCATCGTCGCGGCCGTGCTTGGCCAGCAGCTTCTTCAGGTACGGGTTGCGGACGATGTAGGAACCGCTGAGCGTCTTGTGGTTGTACACATTGGCCGCGATCGGCTCGATGCCCGGGGAGGCGCCGCCGCAGATGATGCTGATCGACGCCGTCGGCGCGATCGCCATCTTGTTGGAGAACCGCTCCATGAAGCCGTATTCCGCGGCATCCGGGCAGGCGCCGCGCTCCTCGGCCAGCACGCGGCTGGCGGTGTCGGCCTGCTCGCGGATGTGGCGGAACATCTTCATGTTCCACACCTTTGCCACCACGCTCTCGAACGGCACGTTCAGCATCTGCAGGAAGCTGTGGAAGCCCATGACGCCCAGGCCGACGCTGCGTTCCCGCATGGCGCTGTACTTCGCCTTGGCCATGCTGTCGGGCGCGCGGTCGATGAAATCCTGCAGCACGTTGTCCAGGAAGCGCATGACATCTGGGATGAACTGCTTGTCGTCCTTCCATTCGAACCAGGTCTCGCAGTTCAGCGAGGACAGGCAGCACACCGCGGTACGCTCGCGGCCATGCTGGTCCATGCCGGTCGGCAGGGTGATCTCGGAGCAGAGGTTGGAGGTCTTGACCTCAAGCCCCGCCAGCTTGTGGTGCGCCGGCATCTGCCGATTCACGTGGTCGGAGTAGATCAGGTAGGGCTCGCCGGTCTCGATCCGCGCCGTCAGGATGCGGATCCACAAGGACCGCGCCGAGATCTTGCGCACCACGGCGCCGTCCTTCGGGCTGGTCAGCGCCCATTCCTCGTCGTTCTCCACCGCGCGCATGAAGGCATCCGGGATCAGGATGCCGTGGTGCAGGTTCAGCGCCTTGCGGTTCGGGTCGCCGCCGGTGGGGCGGCGGATCTCGATGAACTCCTCGATCTCCGGATGGCTGGCGGGCAGGTAGCAGGCCGCCGAGCCGCGCCGCAGCGAGCCCTGGGAGATGGCGAGCGTCAGGCTGTCCATCACGCGAATGAACGGCACCACGCCGGAGGTCTTGCCGTTCTGGCCGACCTTTTCACCGATGGAGCGCAGGTTGCCCCAATAGCTGCCGATGCCGCCGCCCTTGGAGGCCAGCCAGACATTCTCGTTCCACAGGCCGACGATGCCATCCAGGCTGTCGCTGGCCTCGTTCAGGAAGCAGCTGATCGGCAGGCCGCGCTGCGTGCCGCCGTTGGACAGCACCGGCGTCGCCGGCATGAACCAGAGCTTGCTGATGTAGTCATAGATGCGCTGCGCATGCGCCGCGTCGTCGCCAAAGGCGCTGGCCACGCGGGCAAACAGGTCCTGGTAGCTCTCACCGGGCATCAGGTACCGGTCGGTCAGCGTTGCCTTGCCGAAATCGGTCAGCAGCGCATCACGCGAACGGTCGATCCGGACCTGCGAATGTCCCTCGATCTGAATGGCATCGAACACGACCGCTTCCCCTTCAAGCCCGCGAACCGGAGCATGCATGGCTAAGCCCTCTCGGACAAGATGGCAGACACAAGATATTGGCCCACGAGGCACAGGTTAACACCAGATCGGGTAAAGGGTTGCCGAAAACACACGGTGGCGAAGCCGTGGATAACCGCCGTTGTTCGTCATATGTTCTGGGTCACACTTGGCTTTTGCGGACCCCGCGTCAAGCGGCTCCTGGGGGGCGGCAGGGACCATCCCCGATATCCCCGTTATCCACAGGCAGGGGTACGAATCGCGCTTTCGGTCGGGCGCAGGCGCTTGGCCAGCCGACTTCACATGGCGACTCAGCGGGCATGCCGCACCCGCGAACACGGCGGCGCCAGGACCCGGCGCCGCATCAGCATGTGGTGAGGGTGGTGCTACCCGTGCCGCAGCGCCGCCAGCGCTTCCGCCGGGGCGGTCAGCGCCGCCCACAGCACGGCGCCGGCGGTCAGCGTCGCCGCCTTCAGCTCCTGCGGGGCAACCAGGGCGCGGGTGTCGGCCCCGGTCAGCAGGTAGCGCAGCGCGCTGCCGGGCTGGTCGAACCCGGCCACCAGACGCAGCGCCGGCACCCCGGCCGTGGCGAAGTTGGCGTGGTCCGAGTTGGTCATCAGCGGCAGGTGCACGCCGACCGGCACGCCGATCCGCCCCGCCGCCGCCCGCACGAAGCTACCCAGACCCCCGAAGCCGCTGGTCAACGCCGTCAGCCCGGGGCCGCCGGTGATGGAATCCAGGTTCAGGTTCAACGCCATGCGCGCCTTCGCCTCGGCCGTCTGCGCCGCCAGCCAGGCGCGGCTGCCGGCCAGCGCCCATTCCTCGGCGCCGAAGACGCAAAGGGTCAGCCCGCGCTCGCAGCCCGCCACCAGGGGCGCGGCGGCCCGCGCCAGGGCCATGGCGCCGGCCAGCCCGGTGGCGTTGTCGATGGCCGATTCGCCCAAGGGGTGGCCATCCAGGTGGGCGGACAGCACCACCCGGTCCGGCCCGCGCCCGGGCAGGTCCAGCACCAGCGTCGGCGTGGTCGCCTGCGGCCGGTCCTCCCCCAGCAGGGTGAGGCGCACGCGGCGGCCCTCGCGCAGCAGCGCCCCGGCCTCCGCCGAGATGCCCATGGCCGGGATGCCCTGGCCGCCGGCCCGGCCGGAGGAACCCGAGACCGGCCCCACCCCCGGCTCCGGCTGCACGATCAGGAAGGCCGCGGCACCGGCCGCCGCCGCGGCATGCAGCTTCACCCGCCGATGCACGGTCCAGGCGGCGAAGGGGTATTCATGCGCCGCCAGCACCGCCCGGCCGCGCACATCGGCCGCCGCCACCTGTTCCGGCGCGCCGCGGCCCAGGTCCAGCGTCTCCAGCACCAGGCCTTCCGGCGGGGTGCTGGCGGTGCCCAGCAGCGGCGCGCAGCCCAGCAGCCGGCCGGTGGCGATGTCCTCCAGCCGGGTCTCCAGCGGCCGCCAGCCGGCATAGGGCGCTGGCTCGTCCCGCACCTGGCCAAGCTGCGCCAGGCGGTCGGCGACAAACGAGAAACCCGCCGCCTCGCTGGTGCTGCCGGCCAGTCGGCCGCCGCAGTCGCACAGGCCAGCGAAGTCGGCCCACAGCCCGGCATCCGCCGCCAGCGCGCCGAGGAATTGTTCCAGGCTCATGGCGTGATCCCCGCGGCCGTGACCACCGCCTTCCAGCGCGCCACGTCGGTGATGATGCGCTGGCGCGTGGCCGCCGGGCTTTCCTGCTTCGGCGTCACCCCCAGCGTGGCCAGGCGCGGCGCCACCTCCGGCGAGGCCACCACCCTGGCCAGTGCCGCCGCCAGCCGGGCCAGCGCCGGCTGCGGGGCGCGGGCCGGCGCCAGCACCGCCCACCAATGCTCCACCACCAGGTCGATGCCCTGGGCGCGCATGGTGGGCACGCCCGGCAGTTCCGGCACCTCGGCATCGGCGAAGACGCCGATCGTCCGGATCAGCCCGGACTGCACCTGGGCGCTGGCGGTGGCCAGCGTGGAGAAGCTGCACTGCACCTGGCCGGCGGCCAGGTCCTGCATCGCCGGGCCGGCGCCCCGATACGGCACGTGGGTCAGCTTGCACCCCGCCGCCTTCTGCCACAGCTCCGCCACCAGGTGGCTGGCGCTGCCGCTGCCGCCGGAGGACACCGCCAGCGCCTCCGGCCGCGCCCGCGCCTGGGCGGCGAAGTCGGCGGCATCGCGCGCCGCGAATTTGGCGTTGGCGAACATGGCAAAGGGCGCCACGCCCAGCAGGGAGACCGGGGCGAAGTCGGCCACGGGGTCGTAGGGAATGTTCGGCTGCATCGCCGGCACAATGGTGTGCGGCATGTCCGAGAGGATCACCGTATTGCCGTCCGGCGCGGCATGGGCGGCGGCCTCGGTGCCCAGCATGCTGCCGGCGCCGGCGCGGTTCTCCACCACCACATTTTGTCCCAGCGCCGCGCCCAGGCCCGGCGCCAGCAGCCGCGCCAGCGTGTCGGAGGAGCCGCCGGGCGCATAGGGCACGATCATCCGCAGCACGCCGCCACCCTCGGCCCGCGCCAGGGCCGGCGCCGCGAGCGGTGCTGCCAACAGCGTGCGACGGCGCATCATACCTCCCGCACCCCGCACCAGTCGGCGATGAAGGCGGCGATGCTCAGCGTCGTCGTTTCCAGCTGGGCCAGGTTGGTGCGCTCGTCGAAGGCGTGCGCGCCCTCGCCCTTGGGGCCGTAGCAGAGGCCAGGAATGTCGTAGTAGAGGCCGTAGAAGCGGGTGTCGTTCACCGCCGTGGTGATGCGCGCCTCCATTTCCTTGCCGAAGGCCTGGGTATGCGCGGCGGCCAGCACGCGCTCGGCCTCGGTGCCCGGCTCCAGCACATAGCCATCGGCCATGAAGCCGTGCCACTCCACTTCCGGCGGGTTGTTGGAGAGGAAGTTGTCGGTCCGCGCCGCCGCCGCGACAGCCTGCTCCACGCCGCGCTGCGCCTCCGCCACGTCCGTGCCCGGCAGCAGGCCGATGCGGCAATCCACCTCGCACCAGGCCGGGGTGCTGCTGGCCCAGTCGCCGCCGCGGATGATGCCCGGGTTGAACTTCAGCGGGCGGTCGATGCCGTTGTACCAGGGGTGGGAGCGCGCGGCCTCATTCAGCTTCTCGGTATGCTGCTGCAGGGCCAGCACCAGGTGATAGGCCGACATGATGGCATTCGACCCGGACTGCGCCACCGCCACATGCACCGGCACGCCCCGCACCTTCACGCGGAACCACAGCGTGCCGGTATGCGCGCGGGTGATGGTGCCGCCGGTGGGTTCCGGGATCAGCGCGGCTTCCGCCCGGTAGCCGCGCAGCAGCGTGGCCAGGGCGCCGTTGCCGGTGCTCTCTTCCTCGGTCACCGTCTGCACATGCACATCGGCGGCCGGGGCCAGGCCCGCCGTGCGCAGCGCATCCATGGCGAAGACCATGGCGGAAACGCCGGACTTCATGTCGTGCGCGCCGCGGCCATACATCCAGCCGTCATGGATGTGGGCGCTGTAGGGCGGGTAGGTCCACATCTCCAGCGGGCCTTCCGGCACCACGTCGATATGGCCCTGCAAAATCAGGCTGCGGCCGGTGGCGTTCTCGGCCCGGTGCGTGGCCACGACCTGCACGCTGCGCGCCGGGTCGGCCTCCACCATCGGGCTGGCCTTGGGGTGGGCCGGCAGCGGCACATCGGCCAGGGTGAAGCGGTCCACGCTGTAGCCGCGCTGGGCGAGTTGCCGGGCCATCCAATCCTGCAGCGGCGCCTCGTTGCCGCGGGTGCTGGGGAAGCGCACCAGCTGCTGCAGGAATTCCGTCTGCGCGGCGAAGTTGGCGGACACGGCTGCGCGCAGGCGCGCCAGCAAAGCGGCATCAGGCATTGATTGGCTCCCGGGGATTGCCGGGAGCCTCCAACCCATGCCGCCCGGCGTCAAGGCGCCGGCTTCGCCAGCGTCGGCTGGGTGTAGTTGGAAGGGCTGGGGTCATAGACCACCCGGTCCCGCCGCCCCGCCCAGCTGTTGCGCAGGTTGATGACGGGGATCACGCCCATGTCGTCGTACAGCGCCCGCGCCGCCTGCTGGGTCAGCGCCTTGCGGCGGCCCTCGTCCATGGTGGTCAGCGCCAGGTTCAGCGGCCCGTCCACCGCCTGGTTGGAATAGCGCTGGCGGTTGAACGGCCCATGCCCGGCCACGGGGTCGCGCGTCATCACCACCTGGCGCATGCCGCTCGCGGTCAGCGCTGAGGTGAAGTAGGTCATGAACAGGCTGAACTCGCGGTTGGTCGCGCGGGTGAACAGGTTGGCCGGCGGCAGCGCCTCCACCCGGGTTTCCACGCCGATGCGGGTGAAGGCCTGCGCCAGCGCCTGCAGCAGGTTGTCGTCCGAGACGAAATGCCCGTTCGGCCCGTGGATGGTCAGGCGGAAGCCGTTGGGATAGCCGGCCTGGGCCAGCAGCTCCCGCGCGCGGGCGGGGTCGTGCGGCAATTCCACCCCTTCCAGCCGGTGTTCCGCCACCGGCGAGGCGAACTGGTCCGCCGGCGAGGCCATGCCGCTGTACAGCCGCTCCGAGATCGCCGCACGCGGGATGGCCAGCGCCAGCGCCCAGCGCACCCGCGGGTCGGCCAGCGGGTTGCGCTCCAGCGGGCGGCCCTGCTTGTCGGTGACGAAGGGCGTCGTCGCCCGCATCGCGTCCGGCGCCAGGTAGACCCAGGTGATGCTGTCCACCTGGAACAGCGCGAAGCGGCGGTCCTGCCCCAGCCGCGCCACGTCCTGCACCGGCACGTAGTCGATCAGGTCCACCTCCCCCGCCAGCAGCGCGGCGGTGCGGGCGCCGGGGTTGGGGATGTAGCGATAGACCACGCGGTCCCAGGGCTCGGCCGGGCCGTACCAGGCCTCGTTGCGCGCCAGCTCGATCCGCTCGCCCATCTGCCAGCCGGTGAAGCGGTAGGGGCCGGTGCCGACCATCAGCCGGCCACTGTTGAAGTCGGAGGTGGCCGGGCTTTCGCCATGGATGCGCTTCGAGAGGATCACCGGCGATGCCATGTCGAAGCGCATCAGCGGGTTGGGCTCCCGCGTGCGGATCAGGATGGTCTCGCGGTCCACCACCTCGATCGCGCTGATGGTCCGCACCGCCGGGGTGTACAGCGCCGGGCTGTTCGGCACCGTGGGCACGCAGGCGAAGGTATAGGCCACGTCCTCCGGCACGAAGGGCGTGCCGTCGTGGAAGCGGGCCTGGGTGTTGAGCTTCACTTCCCAGGTGGTGTCGTCCACCAGGCGCATGCTGCGGGCCAGGCGGGGCTGGAAGCGCAGCTGGGTATCCAGCTCGAACAGCGGCTCGAACACCAGGCGGCCGATCTGCGAGTTCTGCTGGGTGTTATGGTAGTGCGGGTCCAGCGCGCTGGGCGGCGTCTGCGCGCCGATGGTGAGCACACGTTGCGCCTGGGCTGCGCCGGCCATCAACAGGCTGGCGGCGATGAGCAGCAAGTGACGCATGAAGCCTCCCGTCGCGGGCCGGTGGTCCGGCTCTGCCGGCAGCCTCGGTCGCGGCGTGGCGTCAGGTCAACGCAAATCCATCGCGGTTGCGGCGGCTTCAGCGGCCGAAACGCGCCGCATAGGCTTCCGGCTTGAAGCCGACCAGCAGGGCGCCATCCACCGCCAGCACCGGCCGCTTGATCATGCTGGGCTGCGCCAGCATCAAGCGGATCGCCTTCGCTTCGTCCAGGTTCTCGCGCTCGGTGTCCGGCAGCTTGCGGAAGGTGGTGCCGGCGCGGTTCAGCAACGGCTCCCACCCCAGCTGCGCCACCCAGCCCCGCAGCGTCGCCTCGGCGATCCCCTGGGTCTTGTAGTCGTGGAAGGCATAGGCGACGCCGGCCTGGTCCAGCCAGGCGCGGGCCTTCTTCATGGTGTCGCAGGCCTTGATGCCATGCAGGGTGGTGGTCATGCGCGGGTCATCCTTCGGGCGCTACCGGGGCCGGGCGAGCCAGCCTGGCGCCAGCACCCAGTAGTCATCGACATGCAGGATCGCATCCCGCGCCGGGTCGTGCGAGGCGCGGGCGCGGGCCAGGCTGTCGGCATCGCGCAGGATGTAGAGCGTGCCCGGCTCATAGGTGCCGCTGGCCAGCACTTCCGCCATGCGGGCCCGCAGCGCCGCCACCGCGGCGCCGTCCACCCGGGCCAGATAGACCGAATCGGTGGCCATGCCCGCTTGCATGGCGAAGTGCGCGATGGACTGCCAGCCCTGGCCGATATTCGCCGCCGGGACGGCGCGGACGCGGGTATAGGCCTGCGCCGCCTGCGGCCAGAACGGGTCGAACAGCCGCGGCGGCACGCCGGAGGGCGCATCCGCCACCAGGGCGCGGCGCCGGTCCATGGCCGGTTGCAGGTCCGCCGCCTGCACCACCAGCAGCGCCGCCAGCAGCCAACCGGTGGCGCGCCCGCCCCAGGCATGGACGCAGCCGCAGATGCCGGCGAACAGCAGGGCATAGATCACCGGCATGGCCATCCGCTCCGAATTCCGCAGCGTGCCGAGCAGGCCGAGCATGTGGTCGGACAGCGTGACCAGCGTGAGCACATGCCCGGCGATGGTGACCTTGTGGGTGACCGCGAAGCCGAACAGCACCAGCACAGCCGCCGCCAGCGGCCATAGCCGCCGCGGCAGCGCCACCGGCCGGCGCACCAGGCCGAGGATGCCGGCACCCACCAGCAGCACGCCGCCCAGGCCCAGGTAGCTGCTGCCGCTTTCCCAATGGCCGGTGCCCGGCATGTCCGGCAGGAAGCGCGACCACTCCCCGCCATCGAGGAAGCCGAGCAGGTCCAGGCCCCAGGTGCCGTAGGTGCCGAATTCGCTGCCGGCGCCGGAGGCGAAGCCGCCGCGCAGCATGAAGAAGCCGGAGAGCCACAGCGAGGCGAGCACGCCGGCGAAGCCCGCGGCGGCCTCCAGCACCGCCGGCAGGGCGGGCAGCGGGCGGCGGAAGCCGGTTTCCCAGCCGGCCCGGCGCAGCCAGTCGCCACCCCACAGCACGCCCACCATGGCCAGCAGGTAGGGGTTGAGCAGCGAGGTCACCGTCACCAGCGCCACCCAGGCCAGGCCCCGGCGCCTGCCGCCGCCGGGGCTTACCGCCAGGACCAGCGAGGCCAGCAGGGTCCACTGCGCCGCCATGTGGATGTGGTAGCCCAGCCGGTTGAACCAGACCGGCTGCAACGCCAGCAGCCCGGCCCCGGCCAGCCGCGCCAGCGGGTCCGGCGTTACCAGCCCGACCAGGCGCCAGCCCAGCCAGCCCTGCAGCAGGCCGCACACCAGGACCCAGGGGCCGGCATATTGCGCGAAATGCACCACACTGCGCAGCGCCTTGAACAGGAACAGCAGCAGCGGCATGGAGTCGGTGTAGAAGATGCCGCTCGACAGCTCGATGCCCCAGAGCGGGTTGGCGCCCGGCGGCCAGAGCCAGGGGGTCTGCTCGAAATAGCCGCGGCCGAGCCAGATCTGCACCGTGTCCGGGCCGGTGGGCCCATGCAGCATCCAGCCGACATTGGCCGGGTTCAGCGGCCGGAGCCCGAGGATGCCGACAACCACGGCAGCGCCCAGCAGCGCGGCCATCAGGCCGCCGATCCGAGAGAGGCTCATGCCCCGCCGGTTAACAGGTCGGGGGTAGGGTCACAAGCGGCATGGAGACGCAACTCCATGCCTGCCGGTCACCGCGGCGCCGTGGCCGCGATCACTCCCACTCGATCGTCCCCGGCGGCTTGCTGGTGATGTCGTAGGTCACCCGGTTCACGCCGCGCACCTCGTTGACGATCCGGCTGGCCACGCGGGTCAGGAAGGCCATGTCGTAGGGGTACACATCGGCCGTCATGCCGTCCGTGCTGGTCACGGCCCGCAGCGCGCAGGCGCTCTCATAGGTGCGGCCGTCGCCCATCACGCCCACGCTGCGCACCGGCAGCAGCACCGCGAAGGCCTGCCAGATGGCGTCGTACAGCCCGGCGGTGCGGATTTCCTCCAGGTAGATCCGGTCCACATGGCGCAGCACGTCGCACTTCTCGCGCGTCACCTCGCCGGGGATGCGGATGGCCAGGCCAGGACCGGGGAAGGGGTGGCGGCCGACGATCTCCTCGGGCATGCCGAGTTCGCGGCCCAGCGCGCGGACCTCGTCCTTGAACAGCTCGCGCAGCGGCTCCACCAGCTGCATCCGCATGTGGGCCGGCAGGCCGCCGACATTGTGGTGGCTCTTGATGGTCACCGAAGGCCCGCCTGTGGCGGAGACGCTCTCGATCACGTCCGGGTACAACGTGCCCTGGGCGAGGAAGTCGGCGCCGCCGAGCTTGGCCTGCTCCTCCTCGAACACCTCGATGAACAGGCGGCCGATGGTCTTCCGCTTGATCTCCGGGTCCGTTACGCCGCTGAGCTGGCCCAGGAACAACTCGCTGGCGTCGCGGTGGATCAGCTTGATGTTGAAGCGGTCGCGGAAGGTGGCGACCACCTGCTCGGTCTCGCCGTGCCGCATCAGCCCGTGGTCCACGTAGATGCAGGTCAGCTGGTCGCCGATGGCCTCATGGATCAGCACCGCCGCCACGCTGGAATCAACGCCGCCGGACAGCCCGCAGATGACCTTGCCGCTGCCGACCTGGGCGCGGATGCGGGCGATGGCCTCGGCGCGGAAGGCCTTCATGGTCCAGTCGCCGCGGCAGCCGCACAGCCTGGCGAAGTTCGCCAGCAGCGCCGCGCCATGCGGGGTGTGGACCACTTCCGGGTGGAACATGGTGCCGTAGAAGTGGCGCGCGTCATCGGCGATCAGCGCGAAGGGCGCGCCCTCGCTGGCGGCCACCACGCGGAAGCCCGGCGGCAGCTTGGTGATCCGGTCGCCATGGCTCATCCAGACCTGCTCGCGGGCGCCCTGGGCCCAGACGCCCTGGCTGATGGCGCATTCGCCGGTCACGTCGATGAAGGCGCGGCCGAACTCCCGCGCATGGCCGGCCTCGACCGTGCCGCCCAGCTGCTGCGCCAGGGTCTGCTGGCCGTAGCAGATGCCGAGGATGGGCAGCCCCATCTCGAACACCGACTGCGGCGCCCGTGGCGACTCGCCCTCGGTCACCGAAGCCGGGCCGCCAGAAAGGATAATGCCCTTGGGCGCGAAGTCCCGGATGCGCTGTTCGCTGGCGGTATAGGGCCAGATTTCGCAGTAAACCCCCGCTTCGCGCAGGCGGCGCGCGATCAGCTGGGTGACCTGGCTGCCGAAATCCAGCACCAGGATGCGGTCATGCGCCGCGGCGGCTGCTGGGGCTGGGGCGGCGGAGGCGGGGGTGACGGGGCTGTTCATGTCGCCTTGCAGCACGCCAGGGCAGTGGGGGGCAAGGGGTTGCGCCCACACCGCCGGCCGCCAGGGCTCAGGCCCCGGTAAAACGGCGCAGCGCCGCGCGCATCACGCCCTGCACCGTCACCCCGTCGGAGGTCATCGCCTCGGCCGCGTACCAATGGTCCCGGCCCAGCACCACGGCGTGCTGCGCGTCCACCCCGGCGGCCCGCAGCGCCGCCACCTGCGCCGCCATCGGCTGCGGCCGCAGATAGACGATGTCCTCCTCAGCACAAATGATCTGCACCGGCGCGTAGGGCCCCGGCCCGCCGAGGTGGCGCGGGATATCCCCGGGCTGCACCAGGCTGGACATGGCGATGATGCCGGCGCAGGGCACCTTCTCGCCATAGGCCGCATAGAGCGCGCAGCGGGCACCAGCCGACCAACCACCCAGCACCATCCGGGTGGGGTCCAGCCGGTACTCTTCGGCGCGGGCGGCAATGGCGCGGGCGGCGGCGGCAAAGTCGTCGATGGCCGCCTCCATCACCTGGGCCACCGCTTCCGGCGTGGTCGGCGGCAGGCCCAGGATTTCTCGCACCACGGCGATGCGGTCCAACGGCGTCTCGGCGTGGTTGCCCATGACCTGGGTGTCGCCCGGCACCGGCTCATCCCCCGCCAGGCGGTAGCGGATGGAGAAGCAGGCGAAGCCCTCGGCGGCGAAGCGCCGGCAATACTCGGCCTGGGCGGTGTTGGGGCCGTACTTCCCCGCGGTGGGGTAGGTGTCATCCTCCTTGCTGCCGCGGAGGAAGGCGCCGCCGAAGGCCAGCACCACAGCGGGGAAGGGGCCCGGCCCCTCCGGCAGATAGGCGTCATACGTCAGGGTCATCCGCGCCTTGCCGCCGGCCACCAGGGCTTCGGCATACGGAACATCGCGGAGGGTGCTTATTGCCATGGTCAATCCACCTCAATCTTCGCGGCGCGCGCAACGGCGCCCCAGGCTGCCACATCGGCGCGGAAGCGGGCGTTCCAGCCGGCCGCGTCCAGCGGTTGATCCAGCGGCAGGCTGCCGCCGGCGATGATCGCCTCGCGCACCCGCGGCAGGGCCACGGCCTTGATGAAGGCGTCGTTCCAGCGCGCCACCAGTTCCGCCGGGGTGCGCGCCGGGGCGAAGGCGCCGTGCCAGCCCACGGTGTCGAAGGCGACGCCACCCTCGCTGAGCGTGGGCAGGTCCGGGAAGGCGGGGCTGCGCCGCGCCCCGGTGATGGCCAGCGCGCGCAGCCGGCCCTCGCGGACCTGCGGGCTCATCGCCACCGCGTCCAGGATGGCAATATCGAGTGCGCCGGAGAGGATATCCGGCAGGGCGGTGGAACTGAGCCGGTAGGGCACATGCGTCATCTGGCGCCCGGCATCCTGGCCGATGCGGGCGCCGACCAGGTGCGGCGGGGAGGCGATGCCGAAGCTGCCATAGGAAACGCCGTCGCCCTTCTGTCGCACCAGCGCCAGCAGGTCCCCGATGGTGCGCAGCGGGCTTTCCGGCCGGACCACGATCAGCAGCGGCACCATGGCCAGCAGCGCCACGCCGGTCAGGTCTTCCAGCGGGCTGTAGCTCAGGTGCTTGTTGACCGAAGGGGCGATGGCGAGGGCGCCGGCGGTCAGCAGCACCGTCTCGCCGTCAGGCGCGGCGCGGGCCACCACCTCGGCGCCCAGGTTGCCGGAGGCGCCGGGCCGGTTGTCGATGACGATGGGGCGGCCGAGCGTCGCCTGCATCGGCTCGGCCACCAGGCGGGCGACGATGTCGCCGCCGCTGCCTGGCGAGGCCGCCACCAGCAGCCGCAGCGGCCGCCCGGCGGCGGGTTGCGCCAGGGAGGCGGTTACGAGGGCGGGGGTTACGAGGGCGCCGGTAAGCCCGGCCAGCAGCAGGTTCCGCCGGCCTGGCCCGGCGCCCATCGTCATGGCGCTAGACCCGTTCGTAGGGCAGGCGCTTGAACTTCTCCATGTTCAGCCCCTCGAT
This sequence comes from Acetobacteraceae bacterium, assembly GCA_947455205.1. Classification (GTDB taxonomy): domain Bacteria; phylum Pseudomonadota; class Alphaproteobacteria; order Acetobacterales; family Acetobacteraceae; genus CAIMOR01. Next base: position 27,656 of record CANGNF010000003.1, read on the forward strand.
CCGCAGCAGCCGGGTGGCGCCGTTGCGATGCGGGCTGTGCAGCACGCCCGGCTCGTACAGGTAGGCGTCGCCCGGCTTCAGCGTGTAGTCGCGGGTCGGCTTGGCCTTGCCGGGGTTGGTGCCGTCCGGCCGGGCCACGCATTCGTAGTCGGTCATGATGGTCTCGCCCTGGGCCTGGCCGTAGATCGCCCAGCCGGCGGCGTGGTCGTGCGGCGCGCCGCCCTTGGCGCCCTCATAGGCGTGGGCCAGGATGGTGAAGCCGTAGGTCGGGTCCTCGTACAGGATCTTGCGCTCCGGCGTGCCCTCGGGCAGCGCCTCGGCGATGAAGCCCGGGTCCTGCAGCGCCTTGCGTACGGCAAGGACCAGCTTCTTGCGGCCGTTGTGGTCGGGCTCGGCGTAGATGATGCGGCGGGCCTCGGCGACGAAGTCGGCGACGGTGGTGGCCATGCGGAAGGCTCCTCCTCGGATTGGTTGCGAAAGGCTAGGCCCGCCTCGGGCCGCGTTCAAGGGACCAGTCCGGGACCAAAGATTTCCGCGATCTCGGCGTCCACCCGCGGGCTCAGCGCCTGGGCGGCGGCGATATCGGCCTGCGCGTCCGCCACCCGGCCGCGCTTGGTCCGCAGCACCGCGCGCAGCCGCAGCGCCTTGTCGGCCCTGGGGTCGCGGCGCAGCGCCTCGGTCAGGTCGGAAGCGGCGGGGCCGTCCATGCCCCGGCGCAGGGAAAGCCCGGCCCGGGCGACATGCGGAAAGGCGTTGCCCGGCTCGGCCCGGGCAATGGCGGCGTCGCAATCGGCCAGCGCGGCGTCGCCCTCGCCCAGGCGGCGGCGGGTGATGCAGCGGTTGGCCAGGATGTTGGGGTTGCCCGGCGCCGCCCGCAGCGCGGCGTTCAGGTCCACCAGGGCATTGGCGCGGTCGCCCATGGCGCGGCGCACGATGGCGCGGTTGAGCAGCGTCGCCGGGTCGCTCGGCACGATGGCCAGGGCGGCGGTGAAGTCGCCCGCCGCCGCCTCGTGCTGGCCGATGCGGCGCCGTTCATTGCCGCGGTTGTACAGCGCCACCGCGACGTTGCTGGGCGGCTCGCGGTTCTGCTCCAGCAGCCAGGTGCAGGCGGCGATGGCCCGCTGGGACGGCACGTTGGGCAACTCCCCGGTGCAGGTCTGCCAACCGGCCAGGCGCAGCTCGGCCTCGCTGGGGCCGGCAGGGGCTTCGGCAGCGGGGGCTTCGGCGGCCGGGGCCGGACGCGCGGCTTCAGCAGCGGGCGGCGTGGCCTGAGGCGCTGGCGGCGCGGTGGGGCCGGGCACGGCCTGCGCCGGTTGCGGCGGCGCGGGCTGGGCCAGCGCGGAACCCCATAGCAGCATCAGGCATATCAGCAGCGGCATCGGGCGCCCCCTGTTGCGGCGCCGCACCATACAAGTACTCGCGAGCCAACGGGAAGGGCCGCCGCGCCCGGCCGCGCCGGCGCGTCCCGATCCTATCCCTCCCGCACCGGCGCCGTCGCGGCCAGCAGCGAGTCGATCGGGTCCCACAGGAAGGCCATCTGCTGCAGGTCCATGCCGGCAAAGCGGATGATCTCCTGCGCCGTCAGCCGGCCGCCCAGGTGCTGGTAGAACCAGCGCGTCGGGTTAGCCGCCAGCACCCACAGCATGACCGAGCGACAGCCCACCGCCGCCAGATGCGCCGCCATGGCGCGCATCAACCGCCGGCCCACGCCGCGGTCGCGAAAGTCGTCCAGCAGGTACAGCGTCTCCACCTCGCCTTCCGCCGTGGCGGGTCGGCGGGAGCGGCCGCCTGAGGCGAAGCCGACCACCATGCCGGATTCGCGGCCGGGCGGCGCATCCGCCCCGCTGGCCACGGCGACGAAGATGGCGTGACCGTCCGAGCGGTCAGCGATGCCGCGCGCGTATTGCGCGGCGTGCCGCACCACCGAGAGGTTGGTCAGGTACGCATCGGGCAGCATGCCGGCATAGGCGCTGCGCCAGGCGGCCACATGGACCGCGCCGATGCCGGCAGCGTCGCCCGGTCGGGCACGTCGGATGCTGATCATGCGGCGCCTCCCTGGCGACCCCTGGGGAGGAATGCGACACCAATCCGGCGGTTCCGGCTAGAGCAAACCGACACGTCCCGCGGGTATTTACCTTTAGGTAAGGTTCACGCCGTCGCGGCGGGGGCGGCGCCGCGCTTCAGCACCGCGGCGAAGAATCCATCCGTGCCATGCGCCGCCGGCGAGAGCGCCAGCCAGGGGCCGGGGCAGGGCGGTGCACCGGGCAGGCCGGCGGCGGGCCAGGCCTCGGCCAGGGGCAGCGCGGAGTACTCCGGATTGCCGGCCAGGAAGGCGGCGACCTGGTCCTCGTTCTCCTCGGCCAGCAGGGAGCAGGTGGCGTAGACCAGCAGCCCGCCCGGCCGCACCAGCCCGGCGCCGATGGCCAGGATATCCGCCTGCTTCGGCAGCAGTTCCGCCAGGTCGCGCGGGCCGGTGCGGAAGCGGCCATCCGGGTTGCGGCGCCAGGTGCCGGTGCCGGTGCAGGGCGCGTCCACCAGCACGCGGTCGAAGGTGCCGGCGCGGCGCTTGGCCCAGCGGTCGCCGGCTTCCAGCAGGTGGCGCTCGGCATTGTCCACGCCGGCGCGGGCCAGGCGCTTCACTGCGCCTTCCAGGCGGGGGGCGGAGACGTCGCAGGCGGTGATGCGGCCCTTGTTCCGCATGGCCGCCGCCAGGGCCAGCGTCTTGCCGCCGGCACCGGCGCAGAGGTCCACCACCTTCATGCCTGGCCGGGCATCCACCAGCGCGGCGATCAACTGGCTGCCCTCGTCCTGCACCTCGATCAGGCCATCCTGATAGGCGCGGGTGGCGGTCACCGGCCGGCGGCCGGGCAGGCGCAGGCCCCAGGGGGAGAACGGCGTCGGCGTCGTCTCCAGCCCTTCCCCGGCCAGGGCGGCTGCGGCCTGGGTGCGGTCGATCTTCAGCGCATTGGCGCGCAGGTCCAGCGGCGCCGGCAGGTCCAGCGCCGCGGCCTCGGCCGCCAGGGTCTCGCCGAAGCGGCGCGTCAGGCTGGGCAGCGCCCATTCCGGCAGGTTCAGCCGGACCGGGTCGGGCATCTTCGGGTGCACTGGGCCCTCGGCGCCGAAGCGGGCATTGTCCAGCACCGCCAGCAGCTTCTGCTCCGGCACGGTCAGCGGCGGCGCAGCGTATTGCCCGCCGGGGAAGGCGCGGGCGATGGCGGCGACATCCAGCCCTTCGACCAGCAGCAGGTGCGCGGCCACCAGGAAGCGGGCGGAGGGGCGCGCCTTGATCTTTTCCAGCCACCAGTCCAGCCGCAGCCGCTGGCGGATGACCGCCCAGGCACGGTCGGAAATGTCCCGCCGGTCGCCGCCGCCGATGTAGCGGCGGGTGCGGAAGAACTCGTGCGCCACCGCATCGGCGGGCCGGCGGCCAGCGGCTTCCAGCGCGTCCAGCAGGTCGATGGCGGCGGCAAGCCGCGCGGCGGGGGTCATGCGGCGGTCAGTCGCCCTGGCGGTAGTTCGGCGCTTCCCGCGTGATCGCCACGTCATGCACGTGGCTTTCGCGCAGGCCGGCGCCGGTGATGCGGCGGAAGCGGGCGTTCTGCTGCATCTCCGGCAGGGTGGCGCAGCCGGTGTAGCCCATGGCCGCCTTCAGCCCGCCGACCAGCTGGTGGATGACGTTGCCGACAGGGCCCTTGTAGCCGACCCGGCCCTCGATGCCCTCGGGCACCAGCTTCAGGCTGTTCTGCACATCCTGCTGGAAGTAGCGGTCCGCGCTGCCACGGGCCATGGCGCCGATGCTGCCCATGCCGCGGTACGACTTGTAGCTGCGGCCCTGGTAGAGGAAGACCTCGCCGGGCGCCTCATCGGTGCCGGCAAACAGGCTGCCCATCATCACGCAGTCGGCGCCGGCGGCGATGGCCTTGGCCAGGTCGCCGGAGGTGCGGATGCCGCCATCGGCGATGGCCGGCACGCCCTTTTCGCGGGCCGCGGCGCTGCTCTCCATCACCGCGGTCAGCTGCGGCACGCCCACGCCTGCCACGATGCGCGTGGTGCAGATGGAGCCGGGCCCGATGCCGATCTTCACGGCATCGGCGCCGGCCTCGATCAGCGCCAGCACGCCTTCCGGCGTGGCGACGTTGCCGGCCACCACCTGCACGCTGTTGCTCAGGCGCTTAATGCGTTCGATCGCGGCCAGCACGCCGCCGCTGTGGCCGTGGGCGGTGTCCACCACCACCACGTCCACCTCGGCATTCACCAGGGCTTCGGCGCGGCGGAAGCCGTCCTCGCCCACGCCGGTGGCGGCGGCGACGCGCAGGCGCCCCAGGCTGTCCTTGGCCGCGTCCGGGTGGGCCTGGGCCTTGTCCATGTCCTTGACGGTGATCAGGCCGACGCAGCGCAACTGGTCGTCCACCACCAGCAGCTTCTCGATGCGGTGCTTGTGCAGCAACTCCCGCGCACGCTCCGGCGAGACGTCCACCGGCACCGTCACCAGGTTGTCGCGCTGCATCAGCTCATAGACCCGGGTGTTCAGGTCGGTGGCGAAGCGCACGTCGCGGTGGGTGACGATGCCGACCAGCCGGCCCGTCTCGCGTTCAACCACTGGCAGGCCGCTGATGCGGTGCTGGTCCTGGATGGCGCGGATGTCGGCCAGGGTCTGGTCGGGGTGGATGGTGACCGGGTTGACCACCATGCCGCTCTCGAACTTCTTCACCCGGCGGACCTGGGCGGCCTGTTCCTCGGCGGTCATGTTCTTGTGCACGGCGCCGATGCCGCCGGCCTGCGCCATGGCGATGGCCATGTTGCTCTCGGTGACGGTGTCCATCGCCGCGGCGAAGAGTGGGATGTTGAGGTTGATTTCCCGCGTCAGCCGGGTGCGCGTGTCCACCTGGTGCGGCAGCACGGTGGAATAGGCGGGCACCAGCAGCACATCGTCGAAAGCATAGGCTTCCTCGATGAGGTGACGGGCGGGGCGGGAGACAATTGCATCGGATGCCATGGGGGGACCTTTCGCGTGGCGCGATCCGCGACCTTGGCGGCCCCGCTTACCCCCGAAAGGGTCCGCGCCGCAAGCGGGGCGGCAGCGGGCGCCATGTGAAAATCTGGGGGCGGCACCCGCGAGGCGTGAGGAATTCGCAGCGGTGGGCGGCTTCCCCGGCGGGTAGGGTTGCCCGGTCTGAACGGGAATCCATGCCGATGCTTGCCAATCGCCTGGCCCAGGCGCTCGCCGCCCGGGGTATCCATTACGGCTGGGTGATGGTCTTCATCGCCTTCCTCAACGCGGTCTTTTCCTCCTCCGCGCTGGGCGTGCCGGCGGTGCTGATGCTGCCGATGTCGCAGGACCTGGGCTGGAGCATCGGCGAGATGTCGGCGCCGCAGGGGCTGCGACTGGCGCTGTTCGGCCTGGCCGCCCCCTTCGCCGGCGGGCTGATGCTGCGCTACGGGCCGCGGCGGATGCTGGGCTGGTCTGGCCTGCTGCTGCTGGCCGGGCTGGCGCTGACGCTGGTGATGACGGAACGCTGGCAGATGTGGCTGGGCCTGGGCGTCGTGCTCGGCATCGCCCCGGGGCTGACGGCGATGCAACTGGCGGCGGTGATCTCGTCCCGCTGGTTCGCCGCCCGGCGCGGCCTTGTGGTGGGGCTGCTGAGCGGCGCGGTGGCGACGGGCACGCTGGTGTTCATGCCGCTGGGCGCCTGGCTCAGCGAGAACTGGGGGTGGCGCGCGGCCCTGCTGCCGCCCTTCATCGGCGAGGCGGTGAGCCTGGTGCTGTTCCTGCTGCTTGCCAAGGACCATCCGCAGGAGCTGAACCTGCCGCCCTATGGCGAGACGACCGTGGCGCCGATGCCGCGCCCGAGCCAGGAGAACTTCGTCATGCTCAGCTTCCGCGCGCTGGCGCTGGGCGTGCAGCGGCGGGTGTTCTGGGTGCTGGCCTTCACCTTCTTCATCTGCGGTGCCACCAGCTTTGGCCTGACCCAGGCGCATTTCGTGCCGTTCTGCGGCGACATGGGCATCCCCATCGTCACCGCCGCCAGCCTGATCGCGGTGATCGGCATCTGCGACCTCATCGGTACCATCGGCTCCGGCTGGCTGTCGGACCGCTATGACAATCGCTGGCTGCTGGGCTGGTACTACGGGCTGCGCGGGGTATCCCTGGTCTGGCTGGTCTATGCCGATGTCTCCATGGTGGGGCTGACCATCTTCGCGGTGATCTACGGGCTGGACTACATCGCCACCGTGCCGCCCTCGGTGCGGCTGGCGGTGACGGCCTTCGGGCGAGATATGGGGCCGGCGGTGTTCGCCTGGATCTTCGCCGGGCATCAGCTGGGCGCGGGGCTGATGGCCTTCGGTGCCGGCGTTTCCCGCGATGCGCTGGAAAGCTATGTGCCGGCCTTCCTGTTCGCCGGGGTGCTTTGCCTGCTGGCGGCGGCGGCCTTTATGCTGGTGCGGAAGCCGCCCACACCGGCCACCGCCTGAGGAAACGCCCGATGAAGATCGCCATCCTGGACGACTACTTCGACACCATCCGCACACTGCCCTGCTTTGCCATGCTGGCGGGGCATGAGGTGGTGATCTTCAACGACCATGAGCCGGACGTGGACAAGCTGGCTGCCCGCCTGGCCGGGGTGGAGGTGCTGGTGCTGATCCGCGAACGCACCAAGGTGCCGGCAGCGCTGCTGGAGAAGCTGCCCTCGCTGAAGCTGATCAGCCAGCGCAGCGTCTACCCGCATGTCGACGTACCCGCCTGCACCAGGCAGGGCGTGATCCTCAGCAGCAGCCAGCACCCGGGCACGCCCAGCTACGCCACGGCGGAGTTCACCTGGGGCCTGGTGCTGGCGGCCATGCGGGCCATTCCACAGCAGATGGCCTCGCTGCAGCGCGGAGAATGGCAATGCGGCGTGGGCCGCACGCTGCGCGGCAAGGTGCTGGGCATCCATGGCTATGGTCGCATCGGCAAGGAGGTGGCGGGTTATGGCCGCGCCTTCGGCATGCAGGTGCTGGTCTGGGCGCGCGAAGCCACGCGCGAACGCGCCCGCGCCGAGGGCTGGGAAACCGCGGCTTCCCAGGCCGAGTTCTACGCGACCTGCGATGTGGTGAGCCTGCACATGCGCCTGGTGGAGGCAACGCGTGGCGTGGTGACCGCCGCCGACCTGGCGGCGATGAAGCCGACGGCCCTGCTGGTCAACACCAGCCGCGCGCCACTGATCCAGCCCGGCGCGCTGGTGGCGGCCTTGCAGGCGGGGCGCCCCGGCATGGCCGCGGTGGACGTGTTCGAGAACGAGCCGATGCGGGACACGACGCACCCGCTGCTCAACATGCCCAATGTGGTGGCCACGCCGCACCTGGGCTACGTCACTTCCGACGAATACCAGATCCAGTTCACCGAGATCTTCGAGCAGATCGTCGCCTATGCCGCGGGCAGCCCGATCAACGTGATCAATCCCGAGGTTCTGGTGCCTCACCCCGCGCCTTGAAGCCGGAGGCGACCACGTAGAGTTCCGACGAGTCCTTGCGGCTGGCCGGCGGCTTGGCGTGCCGCACGGTGGCGAAATTCTGCTTCAGGCGGTCGAGGAAGGCCTTCTCGCCGCCGCCCTGGAACACCTTGGCGACGAAGCCGCCGCCCGGCGCCATCACCTTCAGCGCGAAGTCCAGCGCCAGCTCCGCCAGGCCCATGATCCGCAGGTGGTCGGTGGCGCCATGGCCGGTGGTGTTGGGCGCCATGTCGCTCAGCACCAGGTCGGCGGGGCCGTCCAGCGCCGCCAGCACCGCCTGTTCGGCCGTGTCGTCCTGGAAGTCGCCCTGCAGCACGATCGAGCCCGGCAGCGGGTCCATTGGCAGGATGTCCAGCGCCACCACCTTGCCGCGGTCCCCGACCACGCCGATGGCCACCTGGGTCCAGCCGCCCGGCGCGGCGCCGAGATCGACCACCCGGCCGCCCGGCTTCAGCAGGTGGTACTTCTCGTCCAACTCCTTCAGCTTGAAGGCGGCGCGGCTGCGCAGGCCCGCGGCCACGGCGGCGCGGACATAGGGGTCGTTCAGCTGGCGCTGCAGCCAGATCTGGCTGCCGACGCTGCGGCCCTTGGCGGTCTTGACACGCGTGGTCAGCCCGCGGCCGCCGCCGGTGGCGGAGGGTGGCTTCATGGTGGAAACTTCCTAACTGGCGCGGCGACGATGCGCCTGATTGCCTCGGTCGCCGCGCATCATGCGCAGCAGCATGCCCTCCCGCAGGCCGCGGTCGGCGACCGTGAGGCAGGGCAGGGGCCAGACCTGGCGGATGGCGGCGTAGATGGCGCAGCCGGGCAGCACGAACTCCACCCGGTCCGGCCCGACGCAGGGGTGTGCCGCCAGCCCGGCCCGGCCGAGCGCGAACAGGTCGCCCAGCGCCTGGTCGGCGACATTGGTGTCCAGCGTGCGGCCATCCACCAGCGGGCGGCGGTAGCGGGGCAGGGCCAGCGCCACGCCGGCCAGGGTGGTGACGGTGCCGCTGGTGCCGATAAGCCGCACGCCGCCGGCGCGGATTTCCTGCCCGATGCAATGCACCGCGTCGAACCCGCGGAGGTGGCCGGCCACTTCCTCCGCCACCGCGGCGAAGCCCTGCTGGGTGAAGCAATCTGCGCCGGCGCGTTCGGCCAGCGTGACGACGCCCAGGGGCAGCGAGATGTAGCCGATGAGTTCCGGGATGGATTCCCGGCCGCAGACCCGGATCCAGGCGATTTCGGTGCTGCCGCCGCCGATATCGAACAGCAGGGCGCGGCGGTCGCCCGGTTCCATCAGCGGGGCGCAGGATTCCATCGCCAGCTCGGCTTCTTCCCGGGCCGAGATGATGCGCGGCTTCAGGCCGGTTTCCGCGGCGACGCGGGCCAGGAAGGCGGCGCCGTTGCCGGCGCGGCGGCAGGCTTCCGTCGCTACCGCCTGGAACTGCCGTACCGGCCGCTTGGCCAGCTTGTCCGCACAGGCGCCCAGGGCGCCGATGGCGCGATCCATCGCCGCTTCCGACAGCATGCCGGTGGCGGCCAGGCCTTCGCCCAGGCGGACGATGCGGCTGAAGCTGTCCACCACGCGGAAGCCGGGGCCGGAGGGCGTGCCGACCAGCAGGCGGCAGTTGTTGGTGCCAAGGTCCAGCGCCGCGAAGGCGAGGCCGCCAGGTACGACCATGCGCCCCGCATCTTGGCGGCCTGGCAGCAGGCTGTGGGGCGTGGCGTCGTCTGGCATGGCGATGGCGAGAAACGGCTCCGGTTCCGGGGGTGGGGTGCAGGCGCCGGAGCGGAGCATACTCGGCACCCCGGGCCGCCGCGGCAAGCAGTTTCCGCATTTGGGGCGGTTGCGGAGCGTCGCGGGTCATGTTAGTTCCCGCCGCCTCGACGGCGAAGGCGGGTTTACCCGCCGGACACGAAGGGTCCCTGCTGGGGGATAGTTTAACGGTAGAACTTCCGACTCTGACTCGGACAGTCTTGGTTCGAATCCAGGTCCCCCAGCCAACCCTTGGTTGAAATCGCGGTAAATCCTTGACTCAGTCGGGTGGCAGGCGCTGGCAAACCAGCGCCTGAGCGCTGTTTGGGCCACTGTCGCACATGGGTGTCGCACACCCCTGTCGCACAGCGGTACCCCCAGCCAGGCGCGCATGTGCCCAGACGGGCACGGCGAGGCCACGTGGGATGCGAAAGCCGCTCCACCTGTTCACCCGAATCGGTATACAATACTGGCGCCGGGCGATGCCGGCAGGCTGCGGCGCCGCCGCGCGCCGGACGTGCCTGACGCTCTCCCTCGCCACCCGAGAGCCTGCCCTGGCCCGTCGGCTGGGCGCCGCGCTCGATGTCGCCTTCGAGATCCTGATGGCCAGCCGCGACGACACCACCCTGCCGCCCGGCGCGCTGGCCGCCCTGATGCGGACGGCGCGCGACATGCTGCTGGATGACATGGCCGCGGAGCGCGCCCAGGCCGGGCCGGACCCGATGCGGCCGCGCACGCCGCGTGGCGCCTCGGGGAAGTTGGACGAGGCCGGCGAGGCTGCGTTGGCCAGGTTCCTGACCGGCGAGCCGGAGCCGGGAACGGAAGTGCCGCCGGCGCTGGCTGCCGTGCTGCGGTGTGCCCTGCCGCTGGTAACCCAGCCTGTCGCCGGATTGCCCAGCCGGACCGCTGCGGCTACCGACCGTGCCATGGCCCTGCAAGGCCGCATCCGCTTCCTGCGCGGAGAGATGCTGGCCAACGACCACAGCGCCGCGCACTCCATGCTGGATCGGGCGCTGAATGAGACGGGGCTGCGTGCAGGAGGGACAGCCCGCTTCCCTGCCAGCGGCGCGGTGCTGGAAGGCATGATCGCCGCCTACGCGCAGGAGTGCGACCGTCTGTTGGGACGGCCCGTGTTGGCCGAGACCGCGGTTTTGCCGGTGACGCCCATTGACGCGCAACCTGCTGCGCCAATCGGCGCCTCAGCAGAACCTCCGCGCGTCGTGCCGCCCCCTGGACCTGTCCAATCGATTGTGCCCAAGCCCGCCCCGCTAATGCCGCCAGTGGCTGAGCCGCGACCCTTGGCACCGACGGACGCGCCGATAGCCTCGCCGGCTCTCCCGGAGGGCGTCGGGCCGCGGCGGCTGTTCAGCGTCGCCTACGCGCAATTCGCCGCCGAGAAAGCTGTGGCCAAGGCGTGGAGCCCCGAGACAGAGCACGACGCAGGCATCGCTCGGCGGCTGTTCATCGACCTTTGCGGCGACCGGCCGGTAGGCGACTACACCCGCGATGACGCCCTGCACTTTCGCCGTGAACTGGCCAAGATCTGCAGCGACTGGGGCCAGAACCGGTTGTACCGCAACCCCGCCGATCCGGCACGGCGGGTCTCGGCGATAGAGGTGGTGCGCATCTCCGAAGATCGACCGCCAGGGGTCACGCGGCTTTCGCCGAAGTCGGTGAACAAGCAGGTCTCGTTCCTGAACGACTTCTGGAACTTCGTCGTGCTCGACCAGCGTTGCCGCGACCTGGAGCGGCCTTTCGCTGGCATGCAGAAGAAGCCCAAGGGCAAGCAGCGCCGCAGCGCTGACAGCGCGGCGCGCGACGCCTTCACCATTGCGGAAGTCCGCCGGATCTTTGCCAGCCAGGAATGGTGTGGGTTGCGGCCACTGACCGAGGACGGCAAGGCGCTGCGCCCAGGCGGTGAAGCCGCATGCTATTTCGCGCCTCTGCTTGGCGCCTACGCTGGGATGCGGCTTGGCGAGATCTGCCAGCTTCGACGCGGTGATGTAAAGCAACATGGGACGATCTGGTGCATCGAGGTGTACCCCACCACTCCGGACAAGGAAGAGCCCGAGGGGGCGGAAGCGGGGAAAAAGGTAAAATCCGTTGCGGCCGATCGCATCGTGCCTTTGCATCCGGTATTGGAGCGGATGGGGCTGATCCAGTACCTCCAGGCGCTCGGCGGACGACCAGATGATCGGTTGTTCCCTGAACTGAAGGCCACAGGCCGCGGCGGCTACAGCCGCGATGTCAGCCGCTGGTTCACCGATTTCCGTCGCCGGCTGAAGCTGACACGCGGCAAGCTAATGTTCCACTCGCTACGCCACACCGTGCGCACGATGCTGGACTCGTTGGTGGACGAACGGATGGTAGACCTGCTGCTCGGCCACGAAGGACCCTCCGAGGGCAGCGGCCAGCGCTACAACAAGGGGTACTGGGCACGGCCGCGGCTGGAGGCGATCAGCTTGCTGAGCTACGGCATCACCGAGTTTGGCGAGGACGGCGAGGTGGTTCGCCGGATGACTGAGGACGGCTTCGTGCTGGCCGCAGGGTTGTAGCCGGGCGCGTAAGCAGCGTGCCGCGTTTGCATTACAGGCATGCGGCACCTGCCTCCCGATTCGATTCCCGGCGGCGCGTGCTGTGGCGCGCCGCCAGCGAGTGGGTGATGTTCGAGGATGGTAGCTTCAGCGCCGCCATGGGCATCAAGGACGCCTACTACTTGCCCGGCACTGGGGCGCTCCGCGGTGGGATCATCGGCATCAGGTGCGGCGGCATTTGACCCATGAACTGGGGCACTTCGATGCCCCACCAGAGTACCACTTCCGCCTTGTCGATGAAGGAGACGGCGCCGCCCGTTTCCGGGGTCTCGCCCCATGCCACCGCGCTGTAGTGCAGATGCTTCCAGTTGAGGTCGCTCCAGCAACGCAGGGCTGGCATATAGAGGATCGGAACACCTTCCTGGATTGCCCGCTGTACATTGGCGCTGGCCACGACCTCCTCAAACGCCTTGCGGAAGGTGCAGCCCGCCTGGACCAGTCCGGCGTTGAGGACGATGACCGAGGATCGCGGGTCCCACCAGCCTTCGCGCTGAGCGGTATCCAGCATCAGCAGGTCGCTCTTCAGCGGACCCAGCACGTGGATGGTCACCAGGCGAACGCCCTCGTCGTTTGACGCCGGCAGCAGGGACGAAAGCTGCGCGTGTTGTGCCATCTGGTAAGGGCGCGCAGCGAGGTCCAGGATCGCGTCGTAGCCCTTCTGCTGCTGGTCGCGGACCTGGTGCTCGAGCCATGGTGTGATCACGTCCTGGTCTGAACTCCCAGGGCGCTCGACGTCCGGGTGATAGGCCGGAAGCCCGACGGATGAGGAGTATTGGCTGGCGTCCCAGAGCCTGAACGAGGCCCCCCGCTCCCGGTAGAATTGCGCATTGGTGTTGAGGAACGAGGTGGAGCCGATGTTGCCTCGGCCCGCGGTGGTGATCAGCAGCGGTCGGCGCGCGGGTGTGGGGTTGCCGGAGCGATCGTCCGGCTTCGGTTGCATGGTCGGAGGGAAGGAAGTGGTATGGCCGTTGGCGGACATGCGGTTGCTCTCCTGAGCGATCTTCTCGGTTTGGGTGTGGCGGCGGTGGGCACGGCAGTTGGATGGCGTCACCTCCACACGCCGATGAGCAGCCAGTTGATGAGCGCGAAGCCGGCATAGAGGGCTCCGGCGGCGAAGCTCAGGACCGTCCAGAGCCAAAGACCGCGTACCGCGATCCAGGCGCCACAGACGGCGCCGACGACTTGCGCGAGGCGGCCGAGAGGGCCGATATCCTGGGGCATTCCCCAGAGCGGCCTGCCATTCATCCACGCTGCGATGTCGGCGATGATCCCTGGTGCCGCAGCACCGCTGCCGCCGCCAAAAAGGAGGATCGAAAGAGTGAGGAAGGCCTGCAGACCGGGCGCCGCGCCGAGTTGAATCGGCGGCATTCGCGCCACGAGGCGGCAGGCCAGCAGCAAGATTGCCATGTAGGCGATGAAGAGAAGATCTCGCACTGCGTCCTCCTGGACCTCGGTGGGCTGTTCGACGGCTGGCCTGGGAGTAGACTGCGGCGGAGCACGCGAGCGCTTCTGCCAGGGCCGCGCACAGTGATGCGGGCGAGAAGTGGTCACGGCGGCGGCGCTACAGTGGCGCCGAGCAGCAGGCCTCGTTGAGCCCGCCGCTTACGCGCTGGAAGGCGCGGGACTTGCGTGCGAGCGGCGATAGCCGTGGGCCGTGGCGCGTGCCCCAGAATTGCACGCCGCTGAACGGGCATTTGCGCCGCACCAGCATGGCCCGCAGCGCGCTCGTCGCCGAGCGCGCGATATCGAACTGGGTCACGAGAGCGGCGCGGTTGCGGCGTGGAAGGCCGATGCGGGTAGCGCGGGAGCGAATGGCGCCGACGCTGATTCCCATGTCACCAGCGATGGCAACGTGGTGCTGATCGGCAAACCAGCGATCACCGAGTTCCGTGTCCAATGCCGCACTCCACGAGACCTGGGCGTGCTCAGCGGCGCGGGAGCCGGGTAGCGGAACGCGCGTGCGGACGCGAAAGCCCAGGCTGCGGGCTTTGGCGCTGACCGACTTGGTGGAGCGGTCGATGCGCTCGCCGATTTCCCTGAAGCTGCGTCCGTCGGAAAGGCCCGCGATCAAGCCGCGGATGTCGGCGTGGGTCCAGGCAGTCGGGCCGGTGCCTGCACGTAGGGGCTGGGATTTGAGTGATAGTAGCCCAAAGGCCGCCAGATGGGCGTGCACCTCGGCTTCGGACAGCGACAGATGGAGGCTGATGGCTTGGAGGTGGAAGCCGTACCCGACGAGCACGGCAATTTCCGGCTTTTCATAGGTGGGGGTGTTGGGTGCTTTCCGGTCTCGGCCTTGGACGACATCCATGCGTAGAAACACCTTATAAGGTATCATTGAGCGCGGCCGATTGGCTTCCTGTCGAATGGCAGCGACCGATTGACTACTTATAAGGTGTCAAAGTTAGCAAGCGAAAGCTGTGTCCGCAAATATGCGGTTCACATCGGCGATAGCAGGATCTGTGGTGGCACCCCCACCGCTTCAGAGAGTTTGGCGAGTGTCTCGCTGGTCCAGTTCCAACTCCCCTGCTCAATGGCGGAGATGATCGCTTGTGAAGTGCCAGTCAGTTCCCCAACGCGGCGCTGGCTGTGGCCGGCGGCCAGCCGGGCGGCCTTGAAATTCTTTGCAAACGTCGCCCGGAGCCGATCGCCGGCAGGCGTCGGCTGGGACTTCATCCGCGCGCGGACTCGCCGCGGCGCGTTGCCCGGCTCGTCCGTCATCGGCTTCGCAAACCAGGCATTGTTCTCCCTCACGGCACAGCCGACGCCAGGCCCGGTTGGGCTTCAGCCCAGCTTGCATGGTTTCGGCCCCTTTGCGACAGCACCCATGCGGCAACCATCTACCGACGAGCGAAAAATACTGACCTGCGCAAGGACCGGGAGAACTGGCGTCGCGCGAAATCAAGAGGACCACTGCCGGAGCCGGGCCTGTGCAGCGGTGGCCTACGGTCGACCGGGCTACCGCCGAGTTGGGCGGGGAGCGGACCATCCCCGTTCTGAAACCGCCTGTGCTTAGAGAGGCTTCCCGAGATTTATTGTTCGGGTTTCGGCGAGGCGCATGCCCTCGACAGCCGTTCGCGGCTTTGCGCAAATGCAGGGTCGGTCGCCGGGCGCGCGTCAAGGCGCGCCAGGCTGAAGCGCAACCGCAGCCCTCCAGGACTGGGGCCCTCAGGCAGCGCGGAGCCGCGCCAGGAAGCCCTGTGCAGCCGAGCGCAGAATGTCGCCCTCGCGTGAAACATCCTGGGTTGCAGAGGTCAGCCGGTGCAGGGCGCTGCCGGTCTGATCCATCGCGTTGTTCAGCCGCGTGGCGCTCGCAGATACTTCCTCGGTGCCCGCGGCAGCATCGGCAATGCGGCGGGCGATTTCCCGAGTGGTCTGACCCTGCTGTTCCACCGCGGTGGCGATGGCGACAGCGATCTGGTCCACCTCCGCGACGACGCCCCCGATGCCGGTGATCGCCTCCACTGCGCCCTGCGTACTGGCTTGGATGGCGGCAATCTGCCTGCCGATGTCCTCGGTGGCGCCGGCGGTCTGCGCCGCCAGCGCCTTCACCTCGCTCGCTACCACAGCAAAACCCTTGCCGGCCGGGCCCGCGCGGGCTGCCTCTATCGTCGCGTTCAGCGCCAGCAGGTTGGTCTGTCCTGCGATGCGGCTGATCAACTGCACCACGTCGCCGATCCGGCTGGCGCTGTCGGCCAGCCCCCGCACGCTGCTGTCGGTCTGGCGCACCTGGTCCAGGGCACGGCGGGCAGCCCCGGCGGCCTGGGTCACCTGCCGCGTGATTTCGGCGATAGAGGCGCTCATTTGCTCGGTGGCCGCGGCCACTGCCTGAACGTTCCGGCTGGCCTCGCCGGCGCCGGCGGCGGTACCGGCGACCTGTTGCGTGGCGTCGCCGGCGGTCACGCCCAGGCTGTCATTGGCCTCGCGCAGGTCCTCGGCGGTCGCGGCCAGCCGGCCCAGCACGTCGCCCAGGCTGTCCTCGAAGGCAGCGGCGGTCTGCTGCGCTATCGCCGCCCGCTGCTGTTCGGTGCGCAGGCGCAGCGCGGCGGCCTCGGCCTCAGCGGAACGGGCGCCAGCAGAAATGTTGGCCAGTTCGCCCAATGCGCGGGCCATGTCACCAAGCTGGTCGGTACGGTCGGTGCCAGGCACCACGGTTTCCAGCGCGCCTCCGGCGATCTGGCGCATGGCCCGGGCCAGCGCGGTCACCGAACGCATGTTGATGCCCACCCACGCCCACAGCCCAAGGCTCAGCAGCAGTGTGGCAATGCCCGCCCCGGCCAGTGCCTCCCAGCCCAGCCGATTAAGCTCCACTGCGGACGCCGTCGTAGGGACGCCGACAAACAGGACGCCCACCTGGTGCCCAGCGGCGTCCCGCACCGGCTCGTAGATGACGAGGTGAGGGCGGCCGAGGACGTTTGCGGCGCCGGTGAAGGAGTGACCCTCGCGCAGCACCGCTTGGTAGGCCGGGCCGGCTGCCAGCTGGGTGCCGACCGCGCGGCTGCCGTCCGGCCGCTGCACGTTGGTGACGACGCGGGTGTCGCCGCGGAACACGGTAGCTACCGCGCCGCTGACGTCCTTGACCGCGTCGACCAGGTCGCTGCGGCCAGCAAGCGGGTGTCCGCCCAGGGTGAGTTGGCCATCCGCCAGCGCCCATTCGCTGCCCAGTGGCGCCAGTTCAGCCTTTAGCAGGTTCAGGCTGATCTGCAGCTGCTGTAGGTTGCGCGTCTGCTCAAGCGTCCCCATCCGCGCCCAGATCCAGGCCTGGACCAGCAGCATGGCAAGCACCACGCCGACGCAGGTGGGCAGCAGCAGGCGCGGCGCCAGGCCCACACGATTGGATATCTTGGCGAAACCGGTCATTTTGGAATCCAATCACGTCAGCCGGCGCGGCGCTTCGGGCGAAGGGGAATGACATCTGCCATCAGGCGCGCGGTTCGGCTGGCAAGCCAGTCACCGAACGCGGGCACAGGCATCGGGCGGGCGAACAGGTAGCCCTGGCCGCTGTCGCAACCCAGGCTGAGCGCCATGGCTGCCTGACGCTCGGTTTCGATGCCCTCGGCGACAACCTCGAGACCGAGGCTGTGTGCCAGGGTCACGGCCGCCCGAACTATCTCTTCAGCGCACGAGTCCATGTCCAACTGCTGGATAAACCGCTTGTCGATCTTGATGGCGTCCAGTGGAAGGCGGAGCAGTTGCGACAGGCCCGAGTTGCCAGTGCCGAAGTCATCGAGAACGAGGCGCGCGCCGCGTCCACGCAATGCCGCCAACTGGTCGAGTGTCGCGTCGCTGACCCGTTCGAGAAGCACCTCCTCAGTGATCTCGATCTCGACCATGTTCAGGGACAGCCCGGCGCGATCAGCTTCCTGGGCGATTTGCTGGGCAATATCCGGCAGCGCGACCTCACCAGCTGACAGGTTCACCGCGACCCGCGCGCCGTGCAGGCCCTGACCCGCGAACTGGGCAAAGGCACGGAAGGCGTGCTCGCGGACGGCCCGCCCCACACAGGCGATCCGCTCCGGGCCGATGACGGGCAGGAACTCCCCTGGCGGGACCGAGCCGAGTGACGGATGCTCCCAACGGGCCAGCGCCTCCGCCGCCACGACCTTACCGCCAGCACGCGAGCCGTCGAACAGTGAGATGATCGGCTGCAGGTGAGCCGAGACGCCAGCCGGGGCGCCATCGTCCGGGGCGTCGTCGAAGGCCCGAATGATCGCCGCGGATCGCGCGAGGCGTGCGACATCGGCGGGCTCGGCCCAGCCGATGCTGCCACGCTTCAGATGCTTGGCCCGAAGCATCGCTTCGTCAGCGCTGCGCAGGAGCAGTTCGAGGCTGGCCGTGGTGCTGTCGATCAGCGCGATACCAATCGTGGCGCCCAGGCGAAGCCTTTGGTTGGCGTAAAGGATGATGCCGTGGAGCGCTTCGCTGATCCGCTGCGCCACTGTCTGCACCGAAGAGCGATCATGCAGCCCTTTCAGGATGACCACAAATTCGTCGCCACCAATCCTGCCGACAATGTCGCCGGGGCGAACCGTCTGCCTCAGCCGCTCGCCCACAGTCTTGAGCAGGAAGTCGCCCGCAGCATGGCCGCCAGCATCATTCACTTGCTTGAAGTGGTCGAGGTCGATCATGAGCGCCGTTGCCGCAATGCCCTCGGCGACTAGAGCCGACACCGCCTCATTGACCGCGCGTCGGTTCGGCAGACCGGTCAACGCGTCCGTCAGCGCCGCTGCCGTGCTCCGCGCTAGTGCGCGCCGCAACTGGAGGTTTGCGGTCACCGCCCTGGCGAGGGTCTGCACGGATGCAACGGCAGTGGCGTCGTAGGCCCTAGGCACCCGATCAATGACGCAGAGGGTCCCCAGCACGAACCCGTCAGCGTCCATCAAAGGCACGCCGAGGTAGGCTCGGATTTCCGGCCCGCCGAGGACCAGGGCGTTTTCCCTGAAGCGGGGGTCCAAGGTGGCGTTGCGGATAACAAGGGGCCGGTCGGGTTCGAGGATGGCATGGGCGCAGAAGGCGACGTCACGGTGGGTCTCGTTGACGTCAAGACCGACCTTCGCCTTGAACCACTGACGGTCGCCATCAATCAGCGAAACTGCGCCCATCGGGCTGCCGGTCAGGCTTGAGGCGAGGGCCACCAAATCGTCGAAGACTGCTTCGCTAGTGGTGTCCAGGATGTCGTATGACCGCAGCGCAGCGAGCCGCAATGCCTCGTTCGCTGGAATATCCGCCGATGGCATTTTGAATTTCACCTTGCGTGAACTGCGGCACGGCAAGTGGCGCATTCGAACGTGCACACGATATCGTGTATCGCATATTAAGGTTGTGGCGATCCGCGGCGGGGACGACAGTCGAACGCCATGCCTGTCTCCCACAGGTATCACCGGATGGGCCGCGGACCCATCCGCCCTTCAAGTTGCTGCCGGGCGGATGAAGGAGGCTGTTGGTGACCGGGGTTTCAAAGGGCATTTCTGAGCAAAGCCTGCTCCGCCGATTGCCGTATCAGAGTTGGCTCGGGAAACCGCGCTGCCGCTTTGACACCGAGCCAAGCTCGGTGCCCCAGACGGTTAAGCGATCTCTGAGACTGCGGCTGTTAGACTTTCAATTCAGCAAGGACGTCCTCGCCAGTGCCGTTCAGGCTGATGATCAATCCGATCTTGGTGCCGAACCGCTGCAGCGACTTTGCGCCTTTCACCGGCATCGGGATCCCGCGCTTACAGCAATAGGCGATGAGAGGGGCGGCAAGATCGGCTCCAACCAAATCGAAGACCTTGGTTTTCATTGCGAATTCACCCGACAAAACGGGCTTGTCCAGTTCAACTACGATCCGAAACGCGATGGGCGCACCTGGAATCGTATCAATTGCGCAAGCTTCGGTCACTGTACCAGTCGGCAGGGGCGCTCCGCATAAACGCTTGTAGTGGGCTGCCGCTTCGACAACCTCGTTCGCTGTGAAAAGGATGTGGCGAATTTCAGTCGGCATATCGGCCGCCTCTTCAGGAAAGTTGGCCAATGAGGATCAAGTTCCAGACATTTACTGAAGCTGAGATATTGGCAGAGTGTGACGGCGTATGACGGCTAGTCGGCGGATGATGTGATAGAATGACTGTGGACCGTGTAGGTCCTCCGAAATGGATCTTACCAAAACTGAGTCAACGGCCCGTCAACGGGTGCCACACTTTTCCGGAAGCGACCTTGTCTCTAAGGGGGCCACCGACCCGACGGATTGTGGGCAGTGATTTGAAGTGTTTTTGCTCGCCCTCGGTGACAGCCTGTTGGCAAAGTTTTCCCCGCGAGGCATAGCAGGGCTGTCGGACGCTAGTGTGGAGATGCCCGGTGACCGCGTCCGCGCAATGACCGCAGCGCTGCCATCTGGGCTTGAGTCAGCCCGGGCGGGGAGCTACGGAGCGACGGCCTAGCCGCCCTTTCGGGCAGCTGACCTGCCGCGATTTCGTTTGCGGGCTTCTGCGGTATCAGCTCGTCACAATTCACCGGCCTAACACTGACGCAGTTGGTGGCGCCCGCGCCGATCGCGGCGCTAGCTGCGGACAAGACAGCGGCGTTGCCCCCTGCTCAGCCCGCCAAGCCTCACTGCGACCCTGTTGACAGCACTCTGAACCGCGCAATGGGCTGCGTTCTGTGCACCGGCCGGCATGCAGTCTCTCGACCGCCTGCCGATGCGCAACTCGGAAAAATCGAGTGTCTGCATCGGGTCGACCTACGACGAAGCCGGCCAGCCTGGGGCTACCTCAGTAGCGGGCGGGAAGCAGACATCGCCGAGGCATTGGCGAAGCCAGCCGGTGCTTCCCCTGACGGCTGCCCTCGCTGCCTCGTTTATGCCGGCTTTACGCCGCCGTCGCCGATCTCACATCGATCCTTTGCGCCGCTGCTCGCTACCTCTCGTGCGGAGCCATTCTGTCCGTCGGAGGTCTTGGCGTGATCGACATCCTGCTGCTGGCACTCGGTGCCGGCCTGTTCGGCCTTATGGCCGGCTACGCCACTGCCTGTGAGCGGGTCTGACCGCCATGAGCGGGCTGATCATGGGCGGCGTCGTGACCGCCGGTCTCATTATCTACCTGCTGTGGGCGCTGCTGCGCCCCGAGGACCTGTGATCCCATGACCCTCCTCGGCTGGGCACAGATCGCCCTCGTCCTCGGCTGCGTCGTTGCGGCGGCAATCCCGCTTGGGCGCTACATCGCCAGTCTGGCGGCGGGCCGCATCACCTTCCTGGCCCCGCTCGAACGCGCGCTCTACGCGGCAGCCGGCGTGGACCCGGCGCACGGCATGGGCTGGCGCGGCTATACGCTGGCCATGCTGGCGGTGAACCTGGCCGGCTTCCTGCTGCTCTACGCCATGTTGCGCCTGCAGGGCGTGCTGCCCTTCAACCCGCAGGGCTTTGCCGGGCTCTCGCCCTGGCTGGCGTTCAACACCGCGGTGTCCTTCGTCACCAACACCAACTGGCAGGCCTATAGCGGCGAGGCGGCGCTCAGCTACACCTCGCAGATGGCGGGCCTGGCGGTGCAGAACTTCCTCTCTGCCGCCACCGGCATCGCGCTGGGCCTGGCCTTCGCCCGCGCCTTCGCCGGCGGCGGGGTCAAGAACCTCGGGAACTTCTGGGCCGACTTCGTCCGGGTGAACCTCTATTTGCTGCTGCCCCTGGCCGTACTGGTGGGTTTCGCCTTCGTCGCCATGGGCATGCCGCAGTCCCTGGCCACCTACGTCGAGGCACATACGCTCGAAGGCGGCACCCAGGTCATCCCACTCGGCCCCGCCGCCTTCCAGATCGCCATCAAGCACCTCGGCACCAATGGCGGTGGCTTCTTCGGCACCAACTCGGCGCATCCGTTCGAAGGGCCCTCGGCGCTGGCGACGGCATTGCAGGTCTGGTCGCACCAGGTCATTCCCTGCGCGCTGGCGCTGGCCTTCGGCCACATGGTGGGCGACATCAGGCAGGGCCGCGCCCTGCTGGCCGTCATGCTCGGCTACGTCGTGGTCGCCACGGCGCTGGTCTACGCCGCCGAGGCCGCCGGCAACCCGCTGCACCTGGCCGCCGGGCTGGACGCCGCCCAGGGCAACATGGAGGGCAAGGAACTCCGCTTCGGCCAGGCGCTGGTCGCGCTGTTCACCGCCACCACCACCGGCGCCTCCAACGGCGCCGTCAACGCCATGTTCGACAGCTTCACCCCGCTGGGCGGGCTGGTGCCGCTGTTCATGATCCAGCTGGGCGAGGTGCTGCCGGGCGGCGTCGGCTCCGGCCTGTACGGCATGCTGGTCTTCGCGCTGCTGGCGGTGTTCGTCGCCGGGCTGATGGTGGGGCGCACCCCGGAATACCTGGGCAAGAAGGTGCAGGCGCGGGAGGTCAAGCTGGCCATGCTGGCGGTGCTGGTGCTGCCCGCGACCATCCTCGGCTTCAGCGCCGTCGCCATGGTGCTGCCGGCCGCCATCGGCTCCATCCAGGACCAGGGGCCGCATGGCCTCAGCGAGATGCTCTATGCCTATACCTCGGCCACCGGCAACAACGGCTCGGCCTTCGGTGGGCTGACGGCGGATACACCCTGGCTGAACACCACGCTCGGCATCGCCATGCTGCTGGGCCGCTTCGCCTATGTGGTGCCGGTGATGGCGCTGGCCGGTGCGCTGGCGGCCAAGCCGAAGCTGGCGCCCTCCACCGGCACGCTGCCGACGCATGGCGCGCTGTTCGCCGGGCTGCTGGCCGGCGTCATTCTCATCCTCGGTGGGTTGCAGTTCATGCCCGCCCTCGCCCTCGGCCCGCTCGCGGAGCACTTCGTGCTCGCGGCCGGCAAGACCTTCTGAGGCCATCATGGACATGTCGACAACGCTCACGGCGGGCCGGACGCGCCGCGCCGCCCTGGTCTCCGCGCCCCTGCTGCGACGCGCCGGGCTGGACGCCTTCGTCAAGCTCGACCCGCGCCACCTGGTGCGCAACCCGGTGATCTTCGTCACCGAGGCCGTCGCCATCCTGGTGAGCATCCTCGCCGCGCAGGCAGCGACGCTTGGCCAGCCCTGGGTCTTCCAGGCGGCCATCGCGCTCTGGCTCTGGCTGACCGTCCTGTTCGCCACCTTCGCCGAGGCCGTGGCGGAAGGCCGCGGCCGCGCCCAGGCGGACAGCCTGCGCCGCAACCGCAGCGAGACCCAGGCCAAGCTGCTGCTGCGCCCGGACGACCGCAGCCTGTGGCAGCCCCGCGCCGCGACCGAACTCCGCACCGGCGACCTGGTGCTGGTAGAGGCTGGCGACCTCATCCCCAGCGATGGCGAGGTGGTGCAGGGCATCGCCAGTGTGAATGAGGCCGCCATCACCGGCGAAAGCGCACCGGTCATCCGCGAAAGCGGCGGCGACCGCAGCGCCGTGACCGGCGGCACGCTGGTGGTCTCGGACTGGCTGGTGGTGCGCATCACCGCCGCCGCCGGCAGCACCTTCCTCGACCGCATGATCGCGCTGGTCGAGGGCGCGACGCGGCAGAAGACGCCGAACGAGATCGCGCTGGACATCCTGCTGGCGGGCATGACGATCATCTTCCTCATCGCCGTCGCCACGCTGGTGGGGTTGGGGTCCTGGAACGGCCAGCCGCCCTCGGTGCCCGTGCTGGCGGCGCTGCTGGTCACGCTGATCCCGACGACGATCGGCGGGCTGCTGTCGGCCATCGGCATCGCCGGGATGGACCGCCTGGTGCGCTTCAACGTGCTGGCCACGTCAGGCCGTGCGGTGGAGGCGGCGGGCGATGTGGACGTGCTGCTGCTCGACAAGACCGGCACCATCACCCTGGGCAACCGCCAGGCCGCCGGCTTCCACCCGCTGCCGGGCGTGACCGAGCAGGAATTGGCGGCAGCGGCGGTGCTGGCCAGCCTGGGCGACGAGACGCCGGAGGGTCGCTCGATCCTCGGCTTCGCGCGTGACCGCTTCGGCGTGCCGGCACCGGCGCTGCCGGCGGGGGCGCGCGTGGTGCCCTTCACCGCGCAGACCCGGATCTCCGGCCTGGACCTGCCGGAGGGCAGCCTGCGCAAGGGCGCGGTGGACAGCCTGGCGCGCGCGCTGGGGACCGAGCCGCCGGCGGCACTGCGCGAGCTGACCGACCGGATCGCCCGCCAGGGCGCGACGCCGCTGGCGGTGGCGCGCGATGGCCGGCTGCTCGGTGCCATCGAGCTGAAGGACATCGTCAAGGGCGGCATGCGCGCGCGCTTCGACGCGCTGCGCCGCATGGGCATCCGCACCGTGATGGTGACCGGCGACAACCGCCTGACCGCCGCCGCCATCGCCGCAGAGGCCGGAGTGGACGATTTCATCGCCGAGGCCACGCCGGAGGACAAGCTGGGCTACATCCGCCGCGCCCAGGCCGAAGGCCGCCTGGTGGCGATGGCCGGCGACGGCACCAACGACGCGCCGGCGCTGGCCCAGGCCGATGTCGGCCTGGCCATGCAGACCGGCACCCAGGCGGCGCGCGAGGCCGGCAACATGGTGGACCTGGACAGCGACCCGACCAAGCTGATCGAGGTGGTGGAGATCGGCAAGCAGCTGCTGATCACCCGCGGCGCGCTGACCACCTTCTCCATCGCCAACGACGTGGCGAAGTACTTCGCCATCCTGCCCGCCATCTTCGTCGCCAGCTATCCGGAGCTGCAGGCGCTGAACGTGATGCGGCTGACCAGCCCGGAAAGCGCGATCCTTTCGGCCGTCATCTTCAACGCGCTGATCATCGGGGCGCTGGTGCCGCTGGCGCTGCGCGGCGTGGGCTATGCCCCCGTGGGGGCCGCGGCGCTGCTGCGGCGCAACCTGCTGCTGTACGGCGTCGGCGGCATCGTCGCGCCCTTCCTCGGCATCAAGGCCATCGACCTTCTCCTCCAGCTGATGGGGCTTGCCTGAACATGATCGCGCTGCTTCGACCCGCCTTCGCCATGGTGCTGGCGCTGACGCTGCTGCTGGGCCTGGCCGTGCCGCTCGGCTTCACCGGCCTGGCCGGCATGCTGTTCCCGGCGCAGGCCGGCGGCAGCCTGGTGATGCGGGACGGCCATGTGGTCGGCTCCGCGCTGCTCGGCCAGGCCTTCACCTCGGCGCGGTACTTCCAGCCGCGCCCTTCCGCCATCGCCACGCCCTACGACGCCGCCGCCTCGGCCGCGTCGCAGCTTGGCCCAACCTCGGCGGCGCTGCTGGAGGCGGTGCAGCAGCGCGTGGCCGCGCTGGGCGGCGGCCCGGTACCGGCGGATGCCGCCACCGCCTCGGCCTCGGGCCTCGACCCGCACATATCGCCGGAGAATGCCGCGCGGCAGCTGCACCGCGTGGCGGAGGCGCGCGGCCTGCCGGAGGCGCGCCTGGCGGAGCTGGTCGCTGCCCATACCGAAGGTCGCGAATTCGGCTTGCTGGGGGAGCCGCGGGTCAATGTCCTGCGGCTGAACCTGGCGCTGGACGCGCTGCGCTGAGGTGGCTGGCCGACCGGGCGGCGGGCGGCGCCGCGGTGATCGCGGCGACGCGCCTCGCCATCCGACCCTGATGCGCTAGGCTGCTCCGATGGCGCCTGCCCCGCCCCGCCCCGACCCCGACGCGCTGCTGCAGCTGGCGGCGCGCGAGGGGCATGGTCGCCTGAAGGTCTTCCTGGGCGCCGCGCCGGGCGTGGGCAAGACCTTCGAAATGCTGGTGCAGGCCCGCCGCCGCCGGCTTGGCGGCACCGATGTGGTTGCCGGGCTGATCGAGACCCATGGCCGCGCCGAGACCGAGGAGCAGCTGGCCGACCTTGAGCGGCTGCCGCGCCGCAGCCTGGCGTATCGCGGCCAGGCGCTGGAGGAATTCGACCTGGATGCCGCGCTGGCCCGCCAGCCGCAGGTGCTGCTGCTGGACGAGCTTGCTCACAGCAACGCCCCGGGCAGCCGGCACCCGAAGCGCTGGCAGGACGTGGCCGCGCTGCGCGAGGCGGGGATCGAGGTCTGGACCACGGTGAATGTCCAGCACCTGGAAAGCCTTTCGGATGCGGTGGCGCGCATCACCGGCGTGCGGGTGACCGAGACCGTGCCCGACGCGGTGCTGGCCGGCGCCGATGCGGTGGAACTGGTGGACATTCCCCCGGCGGAGCTGCTGGACCGGCTGCGCCAGGGCCGGGTCTACCGCCCCGACCAGGCGCGCCGCGCGCTGCAGGGCTTCTTCCGGGAAGGCAACCTGGCCGCGCTGCGGGAACTGGCGCTGCGCCGCACCGCCGACCGGGTGGATGCCGACGTGTCCGGCTACATGCGCGCCCATGCCATTCCCGGCCCCTGGCCCAGCGGCGACCGCGTGCTGGCCCTGGTGGGCGCCGACGCCTCGGCCGAGGGCGTGGTGCGGCATGCCTGGCGGGTGGCGGAGATGCTGCGGGCGCCGCTGGTGGCCCTGCATGTGGAGGTGCCGGGCCAGGCCGATGCGGTGGACCCCGCCCCGGCGCTGGACCTGGCCGAGGGGCTGGGCGCCGAGGTGGAGCGCGTGGCGGCGGCCGACCTGGCGGGCGCGATCCTGGAGGCCGCCCGCAGCCGCAATGCCACCCACCTGGTCATCGGCCGTGGCCGGCCGCCCTGGTGGCGGCGCCTGGCGGGCCGCACGCTCTCGGCCACGCTGATCCGCCGCGCCCGGGGCCACACCATCCACCTGGTGCCGGAGCCGGCGCTGCCGCCGCTGCCCACCGCCAGGGGACTGCCGCGCACCCTGCCCGCCTGGGTCCCGGTGCCGCTGGGCGTCGCCCTGGCCACGCTGGCGGCGCTGCCGCTGGACGGGGTGGTGCAGGACGGCGCGCTGGGCATGCTCTACCTGGCCGCCGTGGTCGCCACCTCGGTCGCCGCCGGCCCGGTGGCGGCCTTCGCCAGCGCCCTGCTCGGCTTCATCTGCTGGAACGTGCTGTTCCTGCCGCCGCGCTGGGAACTGGTCATCGCCAGCCCGCAGGACGTGATGGGCGTGGTGGTCTTCGGCCTGGTCTCGGTGCTGCTGGCGGGCACCACCGGCGGGCTCGGCCGCTCGGTCCGCATCGCGCGGGCCCGGCTGTTCAGCCTGCGGCGGCTGTACGAGTTCTCCCGCCGGCTGGCGGCGCCGGGTTCGCTGGGCGACCTGCTGACCAGCATTGCGCAGGAGGCCGAGCGCGTGGCCGGCTGCCCCAGCTGCGTGCTGCTGCCGCTGCCCGGCGGCACGCTGGAAGCGCCGCCCGAGCTGGTGCCGCGCGCCGCCGTGCCGGCCGAGGCCGAGCCGGACGAGGCCGCGCTGGCCGCCGCGCGTTTCGCCTTCCAGCACGGCCGCGCCACCGGCCGCGGCACCGATACGCTGCCGGCCGCCGCCTGGCAGTTCCGCCCGCTGCGCACGGCCAATGGCATCCTGGGCCTGCTGGGGCTGCGCCCGGGGGATGCCGCGCCCACCGACGCCGAGCGCGAACGCACCCTGGCGGCGCTGCTGGACCAGGCCGCGGTGGCGCTGGAGCGGGCGCAGCTGATCGAGGAACGGGCGCAGGACAGCGCCCGGCGAGAGACCGAGGCGCTGCGCGGCGCCCTGCTGACCTCGCTGGGCCACGACCTGCGGACGCCGCTGACCGCGATTCGAGGCGCCGCCGACACGCTGCGGGAAAACGGCGCCCGGCTGAGCGAGGCCGCGCGCGTGGACCTGCTGGCCACGATCGGGGAGGAAGCGGTGCGGATGAACCGCTTCCTGGCCAATATCCTGGAGATGGCGCGCATCGAGGCCGGCGCCGTCATGCCGGTGCGGGAGCCGCAGGACCTGGCCGAGGCGGCGGAGGTGGCGGCGCTGCGGGCCGAGCGGCTGACCGGCCGCCCGGTGCTGCGGGACCTGCCGGCCGGGCTGCCGCGGCCCCGGCTGGACCCGGTGCTGCTGGACCAGGTGCTGGCCAACCTGCTGGACAATGCGTTGAAGTTCAGCGGGCCGCAGGGCGTGGTCCGCATGACCCTGGGGCGCGAGGGAGCGGAGGTGGTGCTGGCGGTGATGGATGACGGGCCGGACATTCCCGCGGCGGACCTGCCGCGCATCTTCAGCCCGTTCTACCGGGCCTCCCGTGCCGACCGGGTGGTGGCCGGCACCGGGCTGGGCCTGGCGATCTGCCGCGGCCTGGTGGCGGCGATGCAGGGGCGCATAATGGCGGAAAGCCCGGTGGCCGGTGGCCGCGGCACCCGCGTGCAGCTGCGGTTCTTTGCATGACCGAAGCCGGGCCGCGCGTGCTGGTCATCGACGACGAGCCGCAGATCCATCGCTTCCTCGGCCCGGCGCTGGAGGCCGCGGGCTACGCCCCGCTGCGGGCGCTGACCGCCGCGGAGGGGCTGCGGCTGGCGGCGGAGCGGTCGCCGGCGCTGGTACTGCTGGACCTTGGCCTGCCGGACCTGGACGGCCAGGCGGCGATCCCCCGGCTGCGCGGCTTCACCGCCGTGCCGATCCTGATCCTCTCCGCCCGCGACCGGGAGACCGAGAAGGTGGCCGCGCTGGATGCCGGCGCCGATGACTACGTGGAAAAGCCCTTCGCCCTCGGTGAGCTGCTGGCGCGGATCCGGGCCGCGCTGCGGCGCGCCGGGCAGGCCGGCGCCGGGCCGGCGGCGGCGGTGGTGCGGGTGGGCGGCCTGGCCATGGACTTCGGCCGGCGCATCGCCCGGGTGGCGGATGGCGAGCCGCTGAAGCTGACCCCGCGCGAGTGGGACCTGCTGGCCGCCCTGGTGCGCGGCGGCGAGGGGCGGGTGATGACGCAGCGCCAGCTGCTGACCGCCGTCTGGGGACCGGCCCAGGCGGAGGAGGCGCAGTACCTGCGCGTGTATATCGGCCACCTGCGGCAGAAGCTGGGGCCTGCGGGACGGCTGATCCGCACCGAGCCGGGCGTGGGATACCGCTTCGGCGAGACGGACTGACACCGGGCGCGGCGGCGCCGGGTGTTGCGTGCGCCGGGCTTCCTGGCGAAGCTGGCGCAACCGGGCAACCCGCCACTGCCAGGGGCCAACCCGCGCCCACCCGCAGGCCGGGGTCGCACGCCGGCGCGGGGTAGTACCCGCAGCCGGCGTGCCGGCCGAACAAGACCAAGAGGAAACGCCGACTTGCCCAGTACCGCCCTCGATTCCGCCCTGTTCCGCGACATGTTCGGCACGCCCGCCATGCGCGCGGTCTTCGCCGACGAAGCCCTGACCGGCCGCTACCTGGAGGTGGAGGTCGCCCTGGCCCGGGCCGAGGCGCGCTGCGGCGTGATCCCGGCCGAGGCCGCCGAGGCCATCGCCGCCGCCGCCGCCACGCTGGCCTTCGACTGGCCACGGCTGAAGCGGGAGACCGAGAATGTCGGCTACCCCATCCTGCCGCTGGTGCACCAGCTGGCGGAGGCCGCCGGCGAGGCCGGGCGCTGGGTCCATTGGGGCGCCACCACCCAGGACATCATGGACACCGCGAACGTGCTGCAGATCCGCGCGGCGCTGGCGCTGGTGGAGGCAGATATCGCCGCGCTGCGCGGCATCCTGGCCGGCCTGGCGCTGAAGCATCGCGCCACGCCGATGGCCGGGCGCACCCATCTGCAGCAGGCGCTGCCCATCACCTTCGGCTACAAGGTCGCGATCTGGCTGGCCGCCATGGACCGCCACGCCGAACGCTTGGCGCAGCTGCGCCCGCGCGTGCTGGTGGGGGAATTTGCCGGCGCGGCGGGCACCCTTGCCTCGCTGGGCGACCAGGGCTTCGCGGTGCAGGCGGCGCTGTGCGAGGAGCTGGGCCTGGGCGTCCCCGCCATCACCTGGCACGTGGCGCGGGACGGCATCGCCGAGGCGGTGGGCTTCCTGGGCCTGGTGACGGGCACGCTGGCCAAGGTGGCCACCGACATCATGCTGATGATGTCCACCGAGTTCGGTGGCGAGGTGATGGAGCCCTTCGTCAAGGGCCGTGGCGCTTCCTCCACCATGCCGCAGAAGCGCAACCCGATCAGCTCGGAACTCATGCTCGCCACCGCCAAGGCGGTGCGCCAGCAGGTGGCGCTGGTGCTGGACGCCATGGTGCAGGACTTCGAGCGCGCCACCGGCCCCTGGCACCTGGAATGGCTGGCGGTGCCGGAGAGCTTCATCCTTTCTGCCGGCTGCCTGGAACAGGCGAAATTCGCCCTGGCCGGGCTGACGGTGGACGCGCCGCGCATGCGCCAGAACCTGGACATGTCGGGCGGACTGATCGTGGCCGAGGCTGTGATGATGGCCGCCGCCCCGGCGCTCGGTCGCCAGCACGCGCATGACGTGATCTACGACGCCTGCCGCGCGGCGATCGGCGCCGGTAAGCCGCTGGCCGAGGTGCTGCTGGACATGCCGGAGGTGGTTGCCGCGCTGGGTGGCGAGGCGGCGGTGCGCGCCGCCTGCGACCCCGCCAACTACCTGGGCCTGGCGCCGGAGATGGTGGACCGGGTGCTGGCCGGGCGCGGCTAGGCCGCCGCCCGGGCTTGCGGCGGCGGCCACTCGGTAGAACCATGCGGCACGCATCGGAGCGGCCGCCATGACCAGTCCTGCCTTCCTTCCCGTTCATCGCCTGGTGGCGGAGATCGCCGCCCGGCGGCTTTCCCCGGTGGAGGTGGTGGACGCCTTCCTCGACCGGATCGAGCGGCTGGAGCCGCGGCTGCAGGCCTTCGTCTCGGTCAACGCCACCAAGGCCCGCCTGGCCGCCGAGGCCGCCGACAAGGCGATCCGCAGCGGCCACGCGGTCGGCCCGCTGCACGGCATTCCCATCGCCATCAAGGACCTGGTGGAGATCGAGGGCGAGATTGCCACCGGCGGCAGCGCGGCCTGGCGCGGCCGGGTGGCGACGCAGACCGCCACGCTGCACCGCAAGCTGATGGCTGCGGGGATGATCAACCTGGGCAAGACCCATACGGTGGAATTCGCCTTCGGCGGCTGGGGCACCAACCAGCAGCTGGGCACGCCGTGGAACCCGTGGGACCCCGCGGTGCACCGGACGCCCGGCGGCTCCTCCTCCGGCTCCGGCGTGGCGGTGGGCGCGCGGATGGCGCCCTGGGCCATCGGCACGGATACCGGCGGCTCGGTGCGGATACCCGCGGCGTGGAACGGGGTGAGCGGGCTGAAGACCAGCGGCGGGCGCATCAGCACCCATGGCGTGCTGCCGCTGAGCAAGACGCTCGACACGCCGGGGCCGATCACCCGCGATATCGAGGATGCCGCGCTGCTGCTGCAGGTGCTGCAGGGCGCCGACCCGATGGACCCGGCCACGCTGCGCCTGCGGGACGTGGACCCGATGCGCGACCTGCGCCGCGGCGTGAAGGGCCTGCGCCTGGCCCGGCTGCCGGCGGCGGAGCTGGCGGGCGTGGATGCCGAGGTGCTGGGCGCGTATGAAGCCTCGGTCGCCGCGCTGGCGGCCCAGGGCGCAGAGATCGTGGAGCTCGCCCTGCCGCACCGCCTGGCGGACCTGGCCGGGGTGGTGGGTCGCATCATCTCGGCCGAGATCTACGCCAAGGTCGGCAACCTGGCCGATGACCCGGGCCAGCCGCTGGACGAGGACATCCGGGCGCGCGTGCTGGGCGGCGCCGGCATCTCCGCCCGCGACTACCTGCAGGCGCTGGAGGCGCGGGCGGCGATGCAGGCCAGCTTCAACGCCGCCCTCGCCGGGGTGGACGCGCTGCTGACGCCCACCATGATGACGCCGCCGGTGCCGGTGGCCAGCATAGACCAGGGCAAGACCCCGGCGCTGCTGACCCGCTGGGTGAACTTCTACGACCTGACCGCCGTGGCGGTGCCGAACGGCTTCACCACCGGCGGCCTGCCCTGCTCCCTGCAGGTGGTGTGCGGTACCGCGCGGGAGGCAATGGCCCTGCGGATCGGCTGGGCCTACCAGGCGGCGCATGACTGGCACCTGCGGGTGCCGGAAATGGCCGCCTGAGCCAGGCCGGCGGCACCCCGCAAGGTGATGCTTGCTGGCCCCCCCGGGGGCGCGGTAGTGTCGCCCTGACCGAACGGTCAGCGGTGGGGAGCCGTCAGCGCGCGTGGCAACGAAACCAGGCCGAGCGATGCAGTGCCAGCGGCCACGGCGCCGCCTGCTGCGCGCCGCCCTGGGCCTGCCCTGGCTGGCAGGGGCGGCCGGGGCGCAACAGCCCTGGCCCAGCCGGCCGCTGCGCCTGGTGGTGCCCTTCGCCCCCGGTGGCGGCGCCGATGCCACCGCGCGCTTCGTCGCCCAGGCACTGACCGAGGCGCTGGGCCAGTCGGTGACGGTGGACAACAAGGGCGGTGGCGGCGGCACGCTGGGGGCCATGGCGGTGCTGGGCGCGCCGGCCGACGGCTACACGCTGTTCCACGGCACGCCGGGCCCGCTGGTGACGAACCCGCTGCTGATGCCCGCCCTGCCCTATGACGCCGAGCGTGACTTCGCGCCGGTCAGCCTGCTGGTGCGCTCGGCCTATGTGCTGGTGGTGAACCCCGCGGTGCCGGCGCACAGCCTGGCGGAACTGCTGGCGCTGGCGCGCGCGCGGCCGGCGGCGCTGGCCTATGCCAGTTCCGGCATCGGCGCCGGCAGCCACCTGGCGGCGGAACTGCTGCGGATCGAGGCCGGGGTGCAGCTGACGCATATTCCGTACCGGGGCACCGGGCCGGCGGTGCAGGACGTGGTCGGCGGCCAGGTGCCGATGACGGTGGACAGCCTGAGCGTGCTGGTGCCGCTGATCCGCGACGGCCGGCTGCGCGCCCTGGGCGTGACCGCGGCGCAGCGGGTGCTGGAACTGCCGGACGTGCCGGCCATCTCCGAGACGCTGCCGGGCTACGAGGTGACGGTGATCAACTGCCTGATGGCGCGGGCCGGCACGCCGGCGCCGATCATCGCGCGGTTGAGCGAGGAAGTGCAGCGCGCCATGGCCAGCCCCGCCGCGGCACGGCGCTACGCCGACAGCGGCGCCGAGCCGGTGGGCAGCACGCCGGAGGCCTTGGCCGGCATGCTGGACGAGGAACGCCGGAAGTGGCGCGGCGTGATCGCGCGCGCGGGCATCAGGGTGGAATAGGAGGAACGGGCATGAGCGAAGAAACGGTGCGGCTGGAGGTGAAGGACTACGTGGCGGTGGCCACGCTGTGCCGGCCGCCGGTGAACGCGGTGAACTGGGCGATGCGCGACCGCATCATCGAGATCATGGACCAGGCGACCGACCGCGAGGATATCCGCGTGGTGCTGCTGACCGCCGAGGGCAATGTGTTCTGCGCCGGCGCCGACCTGAAGCAGCGGCCGGACCCGAACAAGCACGGCGAATACTGGTGGCACAACCGGCTGACGCGGGAGACCGGGAACAGCATCAAGGAATGCAGCAAGCCCGTCATCGCCGCGGTGAACGGCGCGGCGCTGGGCGCCGGCTTCGGCCTGGCGGCGGCCTGCGACTTCATGCTGGCCAGCGACAACGCGGTGTTCGGCATGCCGGAGATCAATGTCGGCCTGGCCGGCGGCGCGGCCATGCTGTCCCGCCTGTTCCCGCCGCCCAAGGTGCGGCGGATGATGTTCACCGGCCAGCGCCTGCCGGCCAGCGAGCTGTATCGCCTGGGCCTGCTGGAGGCCTGCGTGCCGCGCGAGCAGCTGTTCGACGAGGCCTATGCGCTGGCCGCGGAGATCGCCGGCAAGGCGCCGCTGGGCATCAAGTACGCCAAGACCAGCTGCAACATGGTGGAGCTGATGCCGGCCAAGGACGCCTATCGGTTCGAGCAGAACTTCACCTATGAGCTGAGCAAGACGGAAGACGCCGCCGAGGCGCGCCGCGCGACGCTGGAGAAGCGCCCGCCGGTCTACAAGGGGCGCTGAGCCATGCGGCGCCGGGTGCTGCTGGGCTCGCTGCTTGCCGCGCCGGCCCTGGCGCAAGGGGAGAGGCAGGGGGCCTGGCCCGCGCGCAGCGTGGAGGTGGTGGTGCCCTACGCCGCGGGTGGGCCGACCGACCGCTACGCGCGGGAATTCGCACCGCGCCTCAGCGAGCTGTGGGGCCAGCAGGCGGTGGTGGCGAACAAGCCCGGCGGCGCCACGGCCATCGGCACCGCGGCGGTGGCGCATGCGGCGCCGGATGGGCATACGCTGCTGCTGGCCAGCTTCGGCATTGTCACCAACCCGCTGATGCTGCGGAACCTGCCCTACGACCCCGCTGCCCTGGCGCCGCTGTGCCGCTTCGCGCTCGGTGGCGCGGTGCTGTACCTGCATCCCTCGGTGCCCGCGCGAACGCTGCCGGAGCTGGTGGCCTGGGCGCGCGCCAACCCGGGTGCGCTGCGCTTCGGCTCGTCGGGCATGGGGTCCTCGCCGCATATCTCGGCAGAGCTGTTCGCCTGGGCGACCGGGGTGGAGATGCTGCACACGCCGTATCGGGGCAGCGCGCCGGCGCTGACGGATTTGCTGGCCGGGCATGTCAACGCGCTGTTCGACAGCGTCACCACCATGCGCTTCGCGCGTGATGGCCGGCTGCGGGCCATGGCGATCAGCCAGCCCGAGCGCAACGCCCAGGCGCCGGAGGCGCCGACCATGGCCGAGCAGGGCTTGCCGCAGGTGCTGGCGCGCACCTTCTACGGCTTCTTCTGCCCGGCCGCAGTGCCGGCAGCGCTGCGCGAGCGCATTGCCGCTGACCTGCGCGGCGTCGCCGCCGGCCAGGCGATCCAGCGCGCCATCCGCGATGACGGGCTGGAGGCGATGGCCGAGACGCCCACCGAGTTCGCCGCCTTCCTGGCGGAGCAGCACGCCTTCTGGAGCCGCGTCATTCGCGAGCGCAACCTTTCCCTGTGACGAGGCCGATGATGGACGACACCGCCGAGCTGGCCGCCTTCCGCGCCGAGGTGCGCGACTTTGCGCTGACCCATTGCCCGCCGGAGATCCGTGCCGTGGTGGCGGCGAATGGCAAGCTGGGGCGCAAGCACTGGGCGCCGTGGCAGCGGATACTGCACGCGCATGGCTGGGGCGCGCCGAGTTGGCCCAGGGAGTATGGCGGCACCGGCTGGGACCAGCGCCGCCGCCACATCTTCGACGAGGTATTGGCCGAGTGCGACTGCCCGCCGCAGTATCATCACGGCCTCAGGCATATCGGCCCGGTGCTGATCGAATTCGGCACCGCGGCGCAGAAGGCGCGCTTCCTGCCGGGCATCCTGAACGGAGAGGATTGGTGGTGCCAGGGCTACTCCGAACCTGGCGCCGGCAGCGACCTGGCCAGCCTGAAGACGCGCGCGGTGCGCGACGGCGACGACTACGTGGTGAACGGCCAGAAACTGTGGACCAGCCACGCCCAGGAAGCCGACTGGATGTACACGCTGGTCCGCACCAACACCGAGGTGAAGCGGCAGGAGGGCATCACCATGCTGCTCATCCCGCTCAGCACACCCGGCATCCGGGTGCGCGAGGTGCGGACGATCGACAGCTGGCACCACGTGAACGAGGTGTTCCTGGAAGACGTACGCGTCCCCGCCGCCAACCGGATCGGCGAGGAGAACAAGGGCTGGACCTACGGCAAGTTCCTGCTGGACCGGGAGCGCCTGGGCGGCGCCAACGTGGCTCCGGCCTTCCGCTTCCTGGAACGCTGCCGCGAACTGGTGGCGCGGCAGCTGGCCGGCCCGGCCAATGCGCTGAAGCGCGAGCAGCTGGAATACCGCCTGCTGCTGGCCGAAGCGGAGCTGCGCGGCGCACGCGAACTGGGCAAGGCGGCCGTGGATGCAGTGATGGCGGGGCGCCCGCTTGGGCTGATGCCCTCGGAGTTGAAGCTCTCCACCGCCGATACGGTACAGCGCATCGGCGCCATCGCGCTGGATGCGGTGGGGGAGCGGGTGGCCACGCGGTTCCGCCCGGTGGACGGCTCGGGGCCGAATGCCGAGGTTGAGGATATCGAGTGGGTGCAGAACTTCATGTACCTGCGCGCCAAGACCATCTTCGGCGGCTCCAACGAGGTGCAGAAGAATGTCGTCGCCAAGCAGCTGTTCGGGATGTGAGCGCCATGGCCTTTGAACCCAAGCCGATGCTGCCCGGCGACACCTTCGACGCCGCCCGCCGCTTTGCCGAGGCCAGCGCACTGAAGCTGGCCCGCCTGCACGAACCGGCGGCGCGCGCCGCGGAACTGGCGACGCAATGGGCGGCGGTGCTGGAGCTCGGCTGGGCCGGCACGCTGGTGCCGGAAGCCTGCGGCGGCGCTGATGGCACGCTGCTGGACCTGGCGGCACTGGCCGAGGGCGCCGGCAGCGCTGGCCTGGCCCTGCCGCTGGCCGCCACCTGCGCCGTGGCGCCGACGCTGCTGGCAGGGCAGGACGCGCTGCTGGCCGACCTGGTCGCCGGGCGGCTGCAGCCCTGCATCGTGCTGGACGGGCTTACCGCCGAGGCGGGGCGACTGAGCGGCCGCGCCGTGGGCGTGGAGACG
Organism: Acetobacteraceae bacterium; assembly: GCA_947455205.1. Classification (GTDB taxonomy): domain Bacteria; phylum Pseudomonadota; class Alphaproteobacteria; order Acetobacterales; family Acetobacteraceae; genus CAIMOR01. The sequence continues at coordinate 63,288 of CANGNF010000003.1, forward strand.
CCGCCGGCGCCGAGCCACGCGCTGGTGGCGACGGGTGAGGCGCTGTACCTGCTGGACCTGGCCGGCATTGGCTTCGCCCGGCATGAGCGGATCGATGGCCGGCTGACGCTGGACCTGGAGGTGCAGGGTGCGCCGGCCACGCTGCTGCGCCCCGATGCGGGCGAGGTGATCCGGCGCGCGCGCGACCTGGGGGCGTTGCTGACCTGCGTGGAGGCGGTGGCCGCAATGGGCACGCTGATCCAGCAGACCATCGGCTACCTGCTGGCACGCCAGCAATTCGGCGCGGCGCTGGCCAGCTTCCAGGCGCTGCGGCACCGCGTGGCGGAGATGTACGTGGCGTATCGCAACCTGACCGGGCTGGTGCAGGCGGCACTGGCGGAACCGAGCTGGCAGAACATCGCCTTCGCCAAGCTGCGGCTGGGGGAGGCCGGGCGCTTCGTGGCCGAGCAGGCCATCCAGGTGCATGGCGGCATGGGCATGACCGAGGAATTGCCGGCGTCTCACCTGGCGCGCCGGGTGCTGATGGCCGAGTTCGAGTATGGCGACCGCCACACCCAGGCCGCGCGCCTGCTGGCTGCCTGAGGGGAACCGCGATGCCGACCGCACCGAAGCCCGCCGAACCCGCCACCGCCGTCGCCAACCGCGCGGTGCTGGAGGCGTTGCCCTTCCACGACACGGCCGACTTCGCCGAGGCGCAGCGCGGCCACATCGCGCCGCTGCCGGACGGCGTGGTGCGCGGCGCCGGCGGCAAGCTGGTGTGGGACCTGGGCGACTACGCCTTCCTGGGGCGTGAGGAAGCGCCGCCGGAGGTGAACCCGAGCCTGTGGCGCCTGGCACGACTGAACATGGCGAACGGCCTGTTCGAGGTCTGCCCCGGCGTCTACCAGGTACGCGGCGTGGACCTGGCCAACATGACCATCGTGGAGGGCGAGCGCGGCGTCATCGTCATCGACGCGCTGACCAATGCCGAGGCCGGCGCCGCCGCGCTGGCGCTGTACCGGGCGCATCGTGGTGCGCGGCCGGTCAGCGCGCTGGTCTATACCCACAGCCATTCAGACCACTACGGCGGCGCGGCGGGCGTTGCCTCGCTGGCGGATGTGCATGAGGGGCGGGTGCAGGTGATCGCGCCCGACGGCTTCATGGAGGAGCTGGGCGCCGAGATGGTGCTGGCCGGCATCCCCATGCTGCGGCGCTCGCACTTCCAGTTCGGCGGCGCGCTGGCGCGGGGGGAACGGGGCCAGGTGGATGCGGGCCTGGGCAAGCGCACCGGCGCCGGCACCTCCACCCTGCTGCCGCCGACCGACCTGATCCGCGAGACCGGCGAGACGCGCGTGGTGGACGGCGTGGAGATGGTGTTCCAGATGGCGCCGCAGACCGAGGCGCCGGCCGAGATGCACCTGTATCTGCCGCAGCACCGCGTGCTGAACATGGCGGAGAACACCACGCGCCACCTGCATAACTTCATCCCGCTGCGCGGCGCCCAGGCGCGGGATACGCGGGTGTGGAGCAATGCCATCGCCACCGCCATGGAGCTGTTCGGCGACAAGGCGGAGATTTTGGTGGCGCAGCACCACTGGCCGATCTGGGGCCGCGAACGCCTGCTGGGCTACCTGGCGCGGCAGCGCGACCTGTACAAGCACATCCATGACCAGGCGCTGCGGCTGGCGGCGCATGGCCTGCGCCCGGCGGAGATCAGCGAGCGGCTGGAGTTGCCGGACAGCCTGGCGCAGGACTGGGCCTGCCGCGGCTACTACGGCACCGTCAGCCACAACGCCAAGGCGGTGTATCAACGCTACCTCAGCTGGTACGACGCCAACCCCGCCAACCTGAACCCGCTGCCGCCGGTGGAAGCGGCGCGCAAGCTGGTGGAATACCTGGGCGACGGGGTGATGGCGAAGGCGCGGGCGGATTTCGCGCGTGGCGAATACCGCTGGGTGGTGCAGCTGATGAACCAGCTGGTCTTCGCCGACCCCAGCAACGACGAAGCGCGCGAGCTTTGCGCCGACGCGCACGAACAACTCGGCTACCAGGCCGAGAGCGCCACCTGGCGCAACGCCTACCTGCTGGCGGCGCAGGAGCTGCGCGGTGGCGTCCGCGCCGGCCGGCCCATCGGGCTGCTGCGCGGCGACATGTTGCCGGCGTTGAGCAGCGAGGTGGTGTTCGACTGGCTGGCGGTGCGGCTGGTGCCGGACCGCGCGGCCGGGCTGCATTGGCGGCTGGACTGGCACTTCACCGACCGCGCCGAGGTGGTGGCGCAGAACCTGGAGAACGCCACGCTGACGCAGCGCATCGGCGCTGCCTCGGCCGCGCCGGATGTCAGCGTGACGACGACGCGTGCGGCCTTCGAGCGGCTGGTCGCGGGCAGCGCCAGCTTCGATGCGCTGCTGGCGGAGGGTGCCGCCAGCGCCACCGGCGATGCTTCGGTGCCGGACAAGCTGTTCGCGCTGCTGGATGTGTTCCAGCCGATGTTCCCGGTGGTGACGCCTACCTAGAGGCTGCTGCTGGTGATGCCGCCATCCACCAGCATCACCTGGCCGGTGACGAAGCCGGCCTGGTCGGAGGCGAGGAAGCCGACGGCACGGGCGATGTCGCGCACCTCGCCCAGCCGGCCCAGCGGCGTGCGCGCCACGCGGCGGGCGTCGCGCTCGTCATTGCGGTTGCGCATGGTGCCTTCGGTGGGAATGGCGGAGGGGGCGACGGCGTTGACGCGGATGCCGCGCGGCCCGAGTTCCGCCGCCGCCGCACGGGTGATGCCGGTGACGCCAGCCTTGATGCCGCAATAGACCAGGCCGTTCTGCAACCCCGTCACCGCGGCGACGGAGGCGATGTTGATGATGCAGCCACCGCGCTCCGGGTCCATCGCCTCGGTGGCGGCCTGGATGCCCCAGATGACCGCCTTGAAGCCGACATCCAGCATGCGGTCCATCGTCTCCGGCGCAATGTCGGGCACCGCCTGGTAGCGCACCCAGGCGGCGTTGTTGACCAGCACGTCCAGCCGCCCGGCCTGTTCCGCCACGCCCAGCACGGCGGCGCGCATGCCGTCGCGGGTGCTGATGTTCCGCGTCACCGCCAGCGCCTTGCCGCCGGCGGCGATGATCTCCGCCACCACCTTGTCGACGAACTCCGGCTTCAGGTCGTTGACGCCCACGGTGGCGCCCATGGCCGCCAGGTGCAGCGCGGTGGCGCGGCCGATGCCGTTGCCGGCGCCCGTCACCAGCGCCACGCGCCCGGCCAGCGAAAACACCTCGGTCATGGCTGGTCCTCCACGGGGATGATGAGCGCGTCCAGCGCCACGGCGCCCTGCCCTTCCGGCAGCACCAGCAGCGGGTTGATGTCCACTTCCGCCACCGTCGCCGCCTGCTGCGCGGCGAAGCGCGACAGCGCCGCCACCGCGCGGGCCGCCGCCGCCAGGTCCGCCTTCGGCCGGCCGCGCGCGCCATTGAGCACCGGGAAGGCCTTCAGCCCGCGCAGCATCGCCAGCGCCTCGGCCTCATCCACCGGCGCGGGGCGGATGGCGACGTCCTGCATGATCTCGGCGAAGATGCCACCGAGGCCGACCAGCACCACCGGGCCAAACACCGGGTCGCGCTTGCTGCCGAGGATGAGCTCCACCCCGCCGCGCCGCATCGGCGCCACCAGCACGCCCTCGATACGGGCCTGAGGCGCCGCGGCACGCACCCGGGCCAGCATGGCATCGTGCGCCGCTGCCACGGCGGCGGCATCGGCCAGGTCAAGCACCACGCCGCCGACCTCGGTCTTGTGCGGCAGGTCGGGCGAGACGATCTTCAGCACCACCGGGAAGCCCAGTTCAGCGGCGGCCTGGGCGGCCTCGGCGGCGCTGTGCACCACGCGTTCCGGCAGCACCGGCACGCCGGCGGCGGCCAGCGCCTGCTTGGCCGCGGCTTCGGTGCGCAGGGTGGCGGCATCCAGCGGCGCGGCGGGCGGCAGTGGCACCGGCGGGCGCAGCGGGGTGCGGCGGGCTTCCGCCAGCGCACACAACCCGGCCAGCGTCGCGGTGCTGGCGTCCACGCCATCCACCACCGGCATGCCCTGGGCGGTCAGTTCTGCCACCGCCTCGGCCGGGCCGTGGACCGAAAGCATCAGCAGCTTGTCCGGGTGCTTAACCCGCATCGCCGCCAGCGCCGGCATGAACACGCCGCGCAGCCGGGGCACGTACAGCGAGGACGCCAGTTGCAGCAGCAGCGTGTCGCAATTCGGGTCGTCCAGGATCGCCGCCAGTATCTCCACCAGCACTTCCGGCCGGGCGCCCATGGTCGCGGTGGCGTCCACCGGATTGCGGGCGGAGGCGAAGGGCACCTGCGCCAGAATGCGTTGCTGCGTCGCCGGCTCGGGCGTGGGCAAGGCCAGGCCCACCTGGGTTGCGGCATCGGCCAGCATCACGCCGAAGCCACCCGAGGCGGTCAGCAGCATGGTGCGCCGGCCGCGCGGCAGCGCCTCGCCGCACACGGCGGCGGCGTGGCCCAGGTCCAGCAGCGCCTCCACGCTGCGCACGCGCACCGCGCCGGTGCGGGCGAAGACGGCGTCGAACACCGCGTCGCTGCCGGCCAGCGCGCCGGTATGGCTGGCGGCGGCGGCCTGGCCGGCTGCGGTGGAGCCGATCTTCAGCACCACCACCGGCTTGCCGGCCTCGCGCGCCATCTCCAGCGCGCGCACCAGGCGGGGCGCGTCGCGGCAGGTCTCCAGCACCGCCAGCACCACCTTGGTCGCGTCATCCTGGGCCAGGAAGCCGATGGCGTCGGCGATGTCCACGTCGCATTCATTGCCGGTGGTCAGGAAGCGGCTGACGCCGATGCCGCGTTCCCGCGCCAGCAGCATGGTGTAGCTGCCCAGGTTGCCGCTCTGCGAGGCGATGCCGAGCGTGCCCGCCGGCGGCAGCGCGCCTTCCAGCACGATCGAGAAGGTGGCGATGCTGCGTTCCGCCACGCTGACTGCACCAAGGCAGTTGGGGCCGAGGATGCGCATGCCCGTCCGCGCGGCGATGGCGCCGAGCGCCGCCTGCGCCGCCTCGCCCTCGGCGCCCAATTCGGCGAAGCCGGAGGAGAATACCACGCAGGCGCGGGTGCCGCGCGCGGCGCAATCCTCCAGCGCCTGGTGGGCGTGCTCGGCGGCGACCGCGATGATCGCCAGGTCCGGCGCCTGCGGCAGCGCGGCCAGGGAGGCATAGGCCGGCAGGCCCTGAACCTCGGTCGCGCGCGGGTTCACCGGGTAGATCGCGCCGGGGAAGCCGAAGCGTTGCAGCAGTTGCACCGGGCGGCCGCCGATCTTCGTGGCGTCCTGCGAGGCGCCGACGATGGCGATGGATCGCGGGCGCAGGATGGCGTCCAGCCCGGCGCCTGGTGCGGGCCGTTGCGTGCTCACCATGGCGGTTCCTCCTTCGGCTGACCGTTCGGTCAGGGGCAGCCTATCCCTCAGGATGGCCGGGCGGCAAGCCCTGGCCATCCGCGCGCAGGCCGCTGAAGATCATGTCGAAGTATTCGGCGGCCACTTCCGGCGCCGGCATCCCCTGGTCCGGCTTGTGCCAGCGATGCATCCAGTTCAACGAGGACAGCACCAGCCGCCCGGCCAGGGGCACGTCCAGCGGGCGGATTTCGCCGGCCGCGATGGCCTGTTGGATCAGTGAGCGGACCAGCCCCTCATAGCGGTCGCGCCACAGCATGCGCTCGGCATGGCGGCGCTGCTGCGGGTCGTTCCAGAACGCGGTGGTGGAGGCGATCCACGCCCAGCGGTAGCGCTGGAAGTATTCCCCGGTGGCGACCATGAAGGCGCGCAGCCGGGCCGAGGCGGTGGCGCCCTCCGGCAGCCGCGCCTCGACGAACTGCACCAGTTCCCGCGTGGAGCCCAGCGTGATGCGGGCGAAGATCTCATCCTTGTCGGCGAAGTGGTGGTACAGCAGCGACTTGGAGATGCCGCAGGCCTGGGCAATGTCGCGCATCGAGGTGCCCTCGTACCCCGCGGTGGCGAACAGCCGCGCGGAGGTGGAGAGGATCTGCAGCATCCGCTCGGTGGCCTCGCCGCCCTCCACCTCCGGCGGCAGCGCGCGGTCTTCCGGCATCCAGTACCCCTTCGTTGACCAAGCGGTCAGGGTCCGGCAATTCCGGCGTGGAGGCAATGCATGGCAATCGCGATCGACCGCGTTGGCGACAGCACGGACCGGCTGGGCGAAAGCCCGGTGTGGAGCGTGGGCGAGCAATGCCTGTACTGGGTGGACTCGCTGGCGGGCGTGCTGCACCGGCTGCACCCGGCCAGCGGCCAGCGCCAGGACATGGCGGTGCCGGCGCCGGTGGGCAGCTTCGGCCTGTGCCAAAGTGGCGGCGCCGTGCTGGCGCTGGCCGATGGCTTCCACCGCTTCGCCGCCGGCACCACCACCGCGCTGGCGCGCCTGCCGCAGACCCACCCGGATGTGCGGCTGAACGACGGCAAGGTGGACCGCCAGGGCCGCTTCCTGGCCGGCAGCATGCACATGAATCTGGCGCCCGGCGCGGCGCCGCTGGGCGCGCTGTACCGGCTGGAGGCGGATGGCGGCGTGACCACGCTGGCCACCGGCATCACCACCGCGAACGGACCCTGCTTCAGCCCGGATGGCGCGACGCTCTACCTGGCCGACAGCCCGCGCCGGATGATCTGGCGCTTCGACTACCGCGACGGGCTGGCGACCGGCCAGGCGCCGTTCATCGACCTGGGCCCGCTGGACGCGGTGCCGGACGGCGCCACGGTGGACGCCGGGGGCCACCTGTGGGTGGCGCTGGTCCGCAGCGGCGAGCTTGGGCGGTTCGACGCCGAGGGGCGACTGGTGCAGCGCATCGCCATGCCGGTGCGGCACCCCACCAGCGTTGCCTTCGGCGGCCCCGGGCTGGACGTGCTGTTCGTGACCTCGATCTCCGCCAGCCACCGGCTGGCCGACGCCACGCCCGGTGCCGGCGGGTTGTTTGCGGTGACCGGGCTGGGCACGCATGGCATTGCCGAGCCGTTGATCAACCGCTGACCACCCCGGGCAAGGCTTCCACCAGGAAGTCCAGGAAGGCGCGGGTCTTGGCCGGCAGCAGCGCGGCCTGGCGGAACACCGCGTAGATGCCCTGGTCGAATTCGGAATTGGTCACCTGCCAGCCCGGCAGCAGCCGCACCAGGCGCCCGGCGGCGAGTTCATCGCGCACCGTGTAGTCGTCCAGCAGCGCAACGCCGTGGCCGAGCAGCGCCAAATGGCGCAGCGCCTCGCCATTGTTGGCGGTCAGCCGGGCGGCGATGCGCAGTTCCTGCAACGCGCCGGCCGCCAGGAAGCGCCAGGTCACCTCGTCGGGGCCGAGCCAATAGGTCAGGCAGTGCAGCGCCAGCAGGTCGCGTGGCTGCCGCACCGGCGCGCTGGCCGCCAGGTAGCCCGGGCTGGCAACCAGGATGCGTTCGCTGCGCAGCAACAGGCGCTGCATCAGCGGGCCGGCCGGCGGCGCGCCGATGCGCAGCTCGAGGTCGATCTCGTCCTCCGCCAGCCGGGCGGGGCGTTCCGCCAGGCGCAGTTCCACGCGCAGTTCGGGGTAGCGGGCCTGGAAGGCCGGCAGCAGCGGCGTGACGACGCGCAGGCCGAACATGGTGCGGGAATGCACCCGCACGGTGCCGACCGGTGTGGCCTGCAGCGCGGCGGCGGCGGCCTCGGCGGCGGCGATGTCCTGCAGGATCGGCTCCAGCCGGGCCAGGTATTCGCGCCCGGCCTCGGTCAGCACCAGGCTGCGGCTGGTCCGGTTGAGCAGCAGCGTGCCCAGCCCAGCCTCCAGCGCCGCCACCTGGCGGGAGACCGAGGCCGGCGACAGCCCGGCGCGGCGCCCCGCGGCGGAGAAGCTGCCTTCCCGCACCGCGGCCACGAACAGCTCCATCGCCTGCAACCGGCCCATGCCCCGCCTTTACGGAAAGCGCAAAGATGCCTCTTGGCCATAGCATGTTGTTGCAAAGCTTGCCCAGGCGGTAGCCTGCGTCCCAACCAGGGGCGCCAGCCTCGGCGGATCAGGGAAGGGAATGCGCGCCATGGAATTCGGCATCTTCATCCTCATGCAGCAGCGCGGCTATCACCAGACCTCGGCCGAGGTGCTGAACTGCGCGGTGGAGCAGACGGTGCTGGCCGACCAGGCCGGCTTCGACAATGCCTGGTACGCCGAGCACCACTTCTCCAACTACGGCCTCGGCGCCTCGCCGTTGATGATGATCGCGCATGTCGCGGGGCTGACGAAGCGCATCCGGCTGGGCAGCGGCGTCTGCATCCTGCCGATGTACTCGCCGGCGCGGCTGCTGTCCGAGATCGGCTTCGCCGATACGCTGAGCAACGGCCGGCTCGACCTCGGCATCGGCTCCGGCTACCAGAAGTTCGAGTTCGACCGCTTCGGCGTCGATATCGCCGAGGCGCCGGCGATCTTCCACGAGTTCCTCGACGTGCTGAAGCTGGGCCTGACGGAACGCGCCTTCAGCTACGACGGCAAGCACATCCAGATGCCGCTGACCTCGATCAGCATGCGCACCGTGCAGCAGCCGATGCCGCCGATCTGGATCACCTCAGCCAATGCGCAGACCCAGGCGCGGGCGATCCGCGAGGGCCACAACCTGTTCGTCACCGCGCTGCTGAACGGACAGCAGCGGCTGCAGGAAATCCGCGACCAGCTGGCCGGCGTGGCGGCCGGCGAGGGCCGCAGCATCGACGATTGCCGCTTCGCGCTGCTGCGCTGCGCCTTCGCCAGCGACAATGCCGCGGAGATCGACAGCTACCTGGACAGCGCCCGCTATTCGCGCCGCATCTCGGAGGCACTGAAGTTCCGCCGGGCGCAGTCGGATGACGGCTTCCTGGTGCGCGAGGAGCCGAGCCCGAACGACCTCAGCTTCGACCAGATGCGGGCCAACCTGCCGGTGGGCAGCGTCAACCAGGTGGTGGACAAGATGCTGCACGAGATCAGCATCCTGAAGCCCAAGCACATCGCCATCCAGACCCAGATCGGCGACTTCGACCACCGCACGATGATGCAGCAGATCGAGCTGTGGGGCAGCCGGATCATCCCCGATATCCGCCGTGCCCTGGGGGTGGCGGCGCCGCGCGTGGCAGCCTAGCCTCGGCGGCAAAAGGGGAGGAAGACAATGCAGCATCCGCAGGGACGCCGCGCGCTGGGCGCACTGGCCATGGCCGCGCTGGCCGGCCGCGCCGGCGCGCAGGAAGCCTGGCCGGCACGGCCGATCCGGATCGTCGTCGCCTTCACCGCCGGCAGCGAGCCGGATATCCTGGCCCGCGCCTTGGCGCCGGTGATGCAGGCGCAGCTTGGCCAGCCGGTGGTGGTGGACAACCGCGTCGGCGCTTCCACCGTGGTTGCGACCGAACATGTCTCGCAGCAGCGGCCAGATGGCTACACGCTGCTGCTGACCTCCTCCTCCACCTTCTGCGTCACGCCGCACCTGTTCGCCAACCTGCCGTTCCGGGCCGAGCAGTTCCTGCCGCTGACGCTGCTGATGCGCGGCCAGCTGGCGCTGTACACCGACCCCAAGCTGCCGGTGCGCACGGTGGCGGAGCTGGTGGCCCATGCCCGCGCCCTGCCGCACCCGATGCCCTATGCCGCCAATGCCGGCCTGGTCTCCCACCTCTCCGGCGAAAGGCTGAAGCAGGAAACCGGCATCCAGCTGCTGGACGTGGCGTATCGGGGCACGCCGGCGGCGCAGCAGATGATGATGCGCGGCGACGTGGCGATGACCTTCGACGGCATCGCCGCCTATCTCGGCCTGGTCCGCAACGGCGACCTGCGCGCCCTGGCGGTCACCGGGGAACGGCGCATCCCCGCCCTGCCCGACGTTCCGACCTTTGCCGAAGCAGGCTTCCCCGACGTGGCGCAGCCCTACTGGTACGGCCTGTTCGCGCCCGCCGGGCTGCCGGCGCCGGTGGCGGCCAGGCTGGTCGGCGCCGCCCACGCGGCGCTGGCGGGCGCGCAACTGGGCGAGCAGATGGTGGCCCAGGGCGCCGAGCTGCGCGGCAACCAGCCGGCCGAGTTCAGCGCCATGATCGCCAGCGAGCGCGAGCGCTGGGGCGCGCTGATCCGCCGCATCGGGCTTCGCCTCGGCTGACCAAGGCGCCCGGGCTGGCCATCAGATCACGCCCAGCGCCTGGTTCAACCGCGACCGGGCGCGGCCAAGCTCGACCGCAAGCCGCGCCTCGGCGCCCGTGGCCTCCAGCCACAGCTGGCGCACGCGGTAGAGCTCGAACAGCCCGGTATCGCCGGAGCGGAAGGCGCGACGGGCGACATCCAGCTGCTGGTCCGCCACGGCCAGACGCTGCCGCGCCCATTGCGCCGCCACTTCCGCCGCCCGCAGGCTGGCCTCGGCACGGGCGATCTCGGCGGCCACCAGGCGGCGGCGCTGCGCCAGTTCGGCGGCGGCACGGGTGATGCCGGCCTCGGCTGCCGCCTGGCGCGGTCGGTTGCGCGCCTCGGTGGCCAGCGGCACGCGCAGGCGCACGCTAACCGAGACGCCCTGCTCCGTCACCACGCCGTCCTGGCCACGGCCGAACAGGCCCAGCTCCGGGTTGTCGCGCGGGGTGGCCGCCACCAGCCGGGCCTCGGCCTCGGCGGCGGCCAGGCTGGCTTCGGCGGCCAACAGCGCGGGGTGGCGCGGCGGCCGCTCGGCCATCGGCTCCACCGGCAGCTCCGGCTCGGCACCGCCGGTCAATACGCGGTAGGCGTTGCGTGCCGCCACCTGCTCCGCCGCGGCCTGGGCCAGCGCCAGTTCGGCCGCCAGCGTCTCGTTGCGGCCCAGCAGCACGTCGGATTGCGGCACGTCGCCGTAGCTGGCGCGGCGGGCGACATCGCGGGCGATGTCCCGCGCGGTGACCAGGCGGTCGCGCGCCAGGCGCTCCTCCCGCGCCGCCAGCACCGCGTTCCACCAGGTTTCCCGCAACACCCCCGCTACCACCAGGCGGCGCGCTGCCAGGCGGCGCTCGGCCTCCAGCACGGCGGCGTCCACCGTGCCCCCCAGCGCGGTGCGCTGGCCCGGCAGCCACATCGGCGCGGCGGCATCCATCTCCCATTCGCGGGCGCGGTTGGGGCCGCGGGTGTCGGCGCGCCAGGAACCGCCCAGCACGGGAGAGCCGGCGATGGGGCTGTTCACCGTCGCCCGCCGTGCCGCCACCGCGCCGCGCTGCGCCGCCAGCGCCTGGGCCTCGGCGTCCAGCGCCATCGCCTGTTCCAGGTGGCGGGCCAGCCCGGGCGATTGCGCCAAGGCCGGCCAGGGCGCCAGCAGCAGCGCCAGGGCTAGCGCGGCGGCGGCGGCCGCCTTCGGCGCCCGCTGGGCTTCCTCCGGCGGCAGCGCGAAGCGGGCGTACAGGATCGGCAGCAGCACCAGCGTCAGCACCGTCGCGGTCAGCAGCCCGCCGATCACCACGATGGCGAGCGGCCGCTGGATTTCCGCCCCCGGCCCGTCGGCGAACAGGAAGGGCACCAGGCCGAAGGCGGCGATGGTGGCGGTCAGCACCACCGGCGTCATGCGTCGCCGCGCGCCTTCCAGTACCGCGTCGCGCAGCACCAGCCCTTCCTCGGCGTTCAGCCGGTTGATGGTGGAGACCAGCACGACGCCATTCAGGACCGCGATGCCGATCAGCGCGATGAAGCCGACCGAGGCGGGCACCGAGAGGAACTCGCCGGAAGCCCACAGCGCGATGACCCCGCCGATGGCGGCGAAGGGCACGTTGCAGAACACCAGCGCCGCCTGCCGCAGCGAGCCGAAGGTGAAGTACAGCAGCAGGAAGATCAGCCCCAGCGCGATCGGCACCACCACCGCCAGCCGGCCGGAGGCGCGCTGCTGGTTCTCGAATTGGCCGCCCCATTCCAGCCGGTAGCCCTCCGGCAGTTGCACCTTGGCGGCCACCGCCGCCTGCGCCTCGGCGACGAAGCCGACCAGGTCGCGGCCGCGCACGTTGGACAGCACCGTCGCATAGCGCTGCGTCGCCTCGCGGATCACCTGGATGGCGCCTTCCTCCTCGGTGATGCGCGCGACCTGGTACAGCGCCACGGTGCGGCCGCCGGGCAGCGCCAGGATCAGCCGCTCCAGGTCCGAGGCGGAGCGGCGCACGCTGCCCTCGCCGCGCAGCATCAGCGGAATCCGGCGCTCCTGCTCCAGCACGATGCCGGCCTGGCGGCCATCCACCCAGACGCGCAGCGCCTGCTGCACGTCGCGCAGTTGCAGCCCCAGCCGGCCGATGGCGAAGCGGTCCGGTTCCACCCGCAGGTACTTCATGCCCTCGTTTCGCAGGGCAAAGACCTCGGACGCGCCGGTGATGCCAGTGATCGCCGCCTCCACCTCACGCGCGATGCGGTTCAGCTCGGGGATGCCGAAGCCGAACACCTTCACCACCACATCGCCGCGGGCGCCGATGATCATCTCCTGCACGCGCATGTCGATCGGCTGGTTGATGGCGTAGGAGATGCCGGGAAAGGCATCCAGCACGCCGCGCAGCTGCGCCATGACGAAGTCCGGGTCGCGCCGGTCACGCCATTCCGCCCGCGGCGCCACCGTCAGGAACAGGTCGCTGTCGTTCAGGCCCACGGGGTCGATGCCCAGCTCGTCGGCGCCGGCGCGGCCCATGATGCCGCGCACTTCCGGCACCGCCTCCAGGATCGCTTCCTGCAGCCGCAGGTCGGAGGCGGCGGCTTCCTCCACGCTGATGGTCGGGTGCTTGCGCAGGGTGATGACGGGCGTGCCCTCGTCCATCACCGGCATGAAGGTGGAGCCGATGCGGGTGAACAGCAGCCCGGCCAGCACCAGGCCGGCCAGCGCGGTGCCGCCCACCTTCAGCGGGTTGGCCATGGCCCAACGCAGGAAGGGGTCGTACAGCCCGTGCAGCCGGCGCACCAGCCAGGGTTCCCGCGCGTGGCCGCCGGCCGCCAGCAGGCTGGCCGCCAGCGCCGGCACCACGGTAAGCGAGAGCAGCAGCGCGGCGGCCAGGGCGAAGATGATGGTCAGCGCCACCGGCCCGAACAGCCGCCCCTCCAGCCCCTGCAGAGAGAGCAGCGGCAGGAACACCGTGACGATGATGACGACGCCGGAAATCAGCGGCACCGCGACTTCGCGCACCGCCTCCAGCGTCACCTGCATGCGGGCGCGGTAGTCGGTGCGGCCCTGCATCTCGCCCAGGCGGTGGGCCACGTTCTCCACCACCACCACGGCGCAGTCCACCAGCAGGCCGATGGCGATGGCCAGGCCGCCGAGCGACATGATGTTGGCGGAGATGCCGGTCAGCCGCATGATGCCGAAGGTGGCCAGCACCGCCAGCGGCAGCGACAGCGAGACCACCAGCGCCGCGCGCAGGTTGCCGAGGAACAGGATCAGCAGCACCACCACCAGCGCGATCGCTTCCAGCAGCACCTTCTGCACCGTCCAGACCGCCTTCTCGATCAGGTCGTTGCGGTCGTAGAAGACCTCGATCCGCACGCCTTCCGGCAGGGTCTTCTGAATCTCGGCCAGCCTGGCGGTGGCGCCGTTGACCACGGTGCGGGCATTGGCACCGCGCAGGCCCAGCACGATGCCCCAGACCGCCTCGCCATCGCCGTTGCGCGTGACCACGCCGTTGCGCGCCAGCGCGCCGAAGCGCACATCGGCCACGTCGGAGACGCGGACCACGCCGGTCGGGTGCGCCACCACCACGATGGCGCGGATATCCTCCAGCGTGCGGATGCGGCCCTCCACCCGCACCAGCAGCGCCTCCTCGCCGTCGCGCACGCGGCCGGCGCCGTCGTTGCGATTGTTCTCCCCCAACGCGTCGGCCAGCATGGCGGTGGTGATGCCGCGTGCCGCCATCGCCGCCGGGTCGGGCGCCACCTCATAGGTGCGGACATGGCCGCCCAGGGTGTTCATGTCGGCCACGCCCGGCAGCCCGCGCAGCTGCGGCCGGATGGTCCAGTCCATGATCGTGCGGCGCTGCATCGGCGTCAGGTTGCCGCCGGTCAGGGTGAACATCAGCATCTCGCCCAGCGGCGTCACCACCGGCGCCAGCCCGCCGGAGACGCCGTCGGGGAACTGGCTCTCCAGGTCGTCCAGCCGCTGGTCCACCTGGGTGCGCGCCCAGTAGATGTCGGTGCCCGGACCGAACTCGAAGGTCATCAGCGCGGTGGCGTAGCGGGTGACGGAGCGGATGTTCACCAGGTTGGGGATGCCCTTCATCGCCAACTCCACGGGGTTGGTGACCTGGGCCTCCAGTTCCTCCGGCGGCAGGCCCGGCGCCTGCATGGCCACCAGCACCTGGGTGGGCGAGACATCGGGGAAGGCATCGATCGGCAGGCGCCGATAGGCGTCCACGCCCCAGCCGACCAGCGCCAGCGTGGCAAGCACGACCAGCAGCCGCTGGCGCAGGGCCAGCGAGACAAGCGAACCAAGCATCCGCGTCAGCCCCCGTGGATCTCGGTGAGTTCGGCCAACAGCGTCAGCAGCCCCCGCGTCGCCACCTCGTCCTCCGGCGCCAGGTGGGCGCGGAGCGAGACGGCGTTGGCGGTCTCCACGATCACGGTGACCGGGCGGGCGCGGAAGCCGTCGGGCACGCGGACGAAGATCCAGGAACTGCCGGCATGGCGCACCACCGCCCCGGCCGGCAGCCGCCATTGCGGCGTGCCGTTGGGCCGCAGCGCCAGGCTGGCGCTGACCACCTGGCCGGGGCGGATGGCCTCGGCGCCGTCGGTCACCTCCACCACGGCGGCCAGGGATTGCGTCGCCGGGTCCACGCTGCGGCCAAGGCGGATGACGTTGCCCTGCGCCGGCGTGCCGGGCACCGAGACGCGGGTGCCGGTTTCCACCGCGGCGGCCTGGGCCAGCGGCACCTGCAGCTGGATCCACAGCGGCGAGAGGCGGGCGATGCTGAACAGCGGCGCCGCCGCGGCGATTCGCTCGCCGGCGACGGCCCGCGCCTCCAGCACCACGCCGTCATCGGGCGCCGAGACCACCAGCGCCGGGGCCATCCGGCGGGACTGGCGAAGCGTGGTGATGTCGGCGTCGGACATGCCCAGCAGCGCCAGCATCTGCCCCCGCTCCTGCAGGGTGGTGCCGGCGTAGTCGTGGTCGGCGCGGGTGGTGATCAGGCGACGCTCGGCGATGATGCGCTCGCGGTACATCTGCTCGTCGCGCCCCAGCCGGTCGCGGGCAAGCTGCTCGGCCGAGAGCGCCTGCAGGTAGGTGCGCTGCGCTTCCAGCACTTCCGTGCTGCGGATGCGCGCGATGGGCTGGCCAGCGCTCACTGCCTCGTTCGGGGCGACCAGCAGCGCCTCCACCAGGCCGGCGGCGGGGGCGGCGACGATGCGCAGCTGCTGCGGTGGCACGCTGACGATGCCCTGCAGCACGGTCTGGGTGGTGCCGCCCTCGGGCTGCACCCGGGTGACCTCGATGCCCGCGGTGCGGACCTGCCGGGCATCGAGGCGGATGGCGACGTCGTTGCGCGGTGGTTCCGCCCGTGCCGCCAGGGCCGGCGACAACAGCAGCCAGGCAGCCAGGCAACGGGCGGGGTGGATGTATCGGTAAGCTGACAAGGAGACTCCTGCGACGCGAAGGCGCGCGAGGCCATATATGGACGCTCCGTAATCTTTTTACGTGCCCCTGCGGGCCGCCGGACGCTCACGTTCGCGTTGAGACGACGCGGGAAGCACGCGGCGGGCCGCCGGCGGGCCTTTCAGCCGGCTTGCCTGCGACCCGGAAACCACGAAGAGTTGATCGGAACCAGCGCCAACAGAGGCTTCTGACCCATGCACTTCGACGACGTCATCCTCGGCCGGCGCAGCATCCGCGGCTACAGGCCGGACCCGGTCCCCCGCGCGCTGATCGAGGAGATCATCGGCCTGGCGATGCGCGCGCCGTCATCCATGAACAGCCAGCCGTGGAATTTCTACGTCATCACCGGGGCGCCGCTGGACCGCATCCGCGCCGGCAATACCGAACGCATGCTGGCGGGCATTCCGCAGTCGCGCGAGTTCCGCACCGGGCAGGGCTTTGCCGGGCAGCACCGGGACCGGCAGGTGGGCGTCGCCAAGCAGTTGTTCAGCGCCATGGGGATTGCCCGCGACGACAAGGCGATGCGCCAGGACTGGGTGCTGCGCGGCTTCCGCCAGTTCGACGCCCCGGTCTGCGTCATCATGACCTATGACCGCGTGCTGGACGGCAGCGACGATACGCCGTTCGACTGCGGCGCCGTGACCAACGCGCTGGTCAATGCCGCCTGGTCGCGCGGCCTGGGCACCGTGATCAACAGCCAGGGCATCATGCAGTCGCCGGTGGTGCGGGAGCATGCCGGGATCGCCGAGGACCAGGTCATCATGAAGAGCATCGCGCTCGGCTGGCCGGATGAGGGCTTCCCGGCCAACGACGTGGTGTCGGAGCGCAGGGCCGTGGCGGAGGCCACCGTGTTCGTCGGCTTCGACGGGTAGCCGCTCGGCCGGGCAGCCGGACAGGGGACGCCGTCGCGCGGAATCGTGACGCCGGGGGCGGCCATGCCCGCCCATCATCGGTGGCCTGGCCGCCGTTGTGGCCCCATCGCCCGCTCGCCCCGGAAGGAGCCGCCGCCTTGCGCCGTGACCGCGCCCTGGACGCGCTGAACTTCTTCCTGGCCGATGTGCGCGACGGGCTGGGGCCATACCTGGCGGTCTACCTGCTGGCGGTGCATGGCTGGGACCAGGCCGGCACCGGCCTGGTGCTCTCCATCGCCGGCATCGCCGGGCTGCTGGCACAGACCCCGGCCGGCGCGCTGGTGGACGGGCTGCGTGCCCGTCGCGGCCTGCTGGCGCTGGCGGCCATGGCGGTGGCGGGGGCCTGCCTGGCCATTCCGCTCTGGCCTGGCTTCTGGCCGGTGGCGGCGGCGCAACTGGCCAGCGGCGCCGCATCGGCGGTGTTTGCGCCGGCCGTCGCCGCCATCACGCTGGGGCTGTGCGGCCGCGCCGCCTTCACCCGCCGCACCGGCCGCAACGAGGCCTGGAACCACGCCGGCAACGCCTTCGCCGCCGCCGCGGCCGGCGGGCTTTCGCTGTGGTACGGGCCCATCGCGGTGTTCGCGCTGCTGGGCGCCATGGCGCTGGGCAGCCTGGCCGCGGTGCTGAGTATCCCCGCCGACGCCATCGACAACGACCTGGCACGTGGGCGCAAGGTCGGCCTGCCGACGGCGGCCCAACCCTCGGCCTGGGCGACGCTGACGGGCAACCGCGCGCTGCTTGCCTTCGCCGCCTGCGTCGCGCTGTTCCACTTCGCCAATGCCGCCATGCTGCCGCTGGTGGGGCAGAAGCTGGCGCAGCAGGACCTCAACCGCGGCACGGCGATGCTGTCCCTGTGCATCGTCGGCGCCCAGCTGGTCATGGTGCCCATGGCCATGCTGGTGGGCGCCCGGGCCGACGCCTGGGGGCGCAAGCCACTGTTCCTGGCCGGCTTCGCCGTGCTGGCGCTGCGCGGCGTGCTGTACACCGCCGCGGACGACGCCTGGTGGCTGCTGGTGGTGCAGACCATGGATGGTGTCGGCGCCGGGCTGTTCGGCGCGCTGTTCCCAATCATCGTCGCCGACCTGACCCGCGGCAGCGGCCACTTCAACGTCAGCCTGGGCGCGGTGGCCACGGCGCAGGGCATCGGCGCCGCGGCCAGCAACGCCGCAGCCGGGCTGGTCGTGGTGCATGCCGGCTACGACGCGGCCTTCCTGGCGCTGGGCGGGCTGGCGGCGCTGGGCGGGTTGCTATTCTGGTGGCTGATGCCGGAGACCGCAGCTTCGTCGGCAGTTCGGGTCGCGTCGGGCTGAGGTGCCTCAGCCCGCCCCCACCTGGCCCGGAAACCAGGCCCGCCCCAGCTTCAGCGCCACGCCGACCAGCAGCACCAGCACCGGTACCTCCACCAGCGGCCCGATGACGGTGGCGAAGGCCACCGGAGATGCCAGGCCGAAGGCGGCGATGGCGACCGCGATGGCCAGCTCGAAGTTGTTCGACGCGGCGGTGAAAGCGATGGCCGTGGTGCGCGGGTAGTCGGCCTGGATCCAGCGACCCATGACGAAGGAGACGATGAACATCACCAGGAAGTAGATGCTCAGCGGCAGGGCAATGCGCAGCGCATCCAGCGGCAGGCGCAGCACCTCGCCGCCCTTCAGCGCGAACATCGCCAATATGGTGAACAGCAGCGCGCCGAGCGTGATCGGCCCGATCCTGGGCAGGAAGCGGCTGCGGTACCACTCCTCGCCCCGCCGGGCGATCAGGGTGCGGCGGGTGAGGAAGCCGGCGGCGAAGGGCAGGCCGAGGTAGAGCAGCACCGCGCTGGCGATGGTGCTGAAGCCGACCTGCACCACGTGCCCCTCCAGCCCCAGCAGCGGCGGCAGCACGGTCAGGAAGAACCAGGCGTAGGCGCCGAAGAACAGCAGCTGGAAGATGCTGTTGAAGGCGACCAGGCCGGCGACGTACTGGGCGTCGCCCCGCGCCAGCTGGTTCCACACCAGCACCATGGCGATGCAGCGCGCCAGGCCGATGAGGATCAGGCCGGTCATGTATTCCGGCTGGTCTGCCAGGAACAGCACCGCCAGGCCGAACATCAGCACCGGGCCAATGACCCAGTTCTGCACCAGGGAAAGCAGCAGCACGCGACGGTCGGCGAAGACCTGCGGCAATGCCTCGTACCGCACGCGGGCCAGTGGCGGGTACATCATCAGGATCAGCCCGATGGCGATGGGCAGGTTGGTGCCACCCACCGAAAGTGCCTCCAGCGCCGCCGGCAGGCCAGGCAGCAGCGCGCCGAGCGCGATGCCCGCTGCCATGGCGGCGAAGATCCACAGCGTGAGCCAGCGGTCGAGGAAGGACAGGCGGCGCGGGCCGGCGGCGTCAGCCGTCATGCAGGGATCTCCCGCCGGGACGCCGCCCGGCTGCTGGTTTGGTTGCCTCCAGGATGCCGCAAGTACCGGCCGGGCGACAGGCACCGATGGACCTTGGAGCGGGCGCCTCGACGTGGCGGAGCAGCCGCGCGCGTCTGGCGGCTGGCGGTGCCACAAGGCGTGGGCTCAAGGACCTGGGTGGCATCGCCCGGCTTTTCAGGGGATGGGCGAGAGCAGAGTTCTCCGCGGCGCCGGCGGCTGAGCGGCAGGGTAGGGCGATCCAGCTGCGCGGGCACCCGCTCCGCCGAGGAGTTGACCGCTGCATGACTTTCCGGAACCGTGTTCCATAAGCTGGCGGCACGTCGGCGGAGGAACGCCCGCATAGGCGCCCGCGGGCGCTGCATGGAGTTGCTGGAACAACCGGTCCACACCGCCCCCATCGCCTGCGCCTGGCCAAAGCCCTGGGCGCGACGAAGAGCGCCGCCCACCGGCTGTTGCAGGCCTTGGCCAAGCTGCTGCCGACCCTGCCGCGCAGCGCCGAATCCTGGCCCCTCAGGGCCCACCAACCCGAGACGGAGACCGCCTGATGAACGCCCCCACCCGCGATGCCGTGCGCGACCTGAAGATCCGCGACATCCGCGCGGTCCCGCTCTCCTTCCGCGTGCCGGAGGGGCGCGTGGTGCGCCACGGCATCGGCGCCGCGGTGAAGCGCGACATGGTGCTGGTGCGCGTGCAGACGGAATGCGGCGTGGTCGGCTGGGGCGAGGCGCATCACGGCCGCGGCCCCACCGCCATCGCCGACCTCATCAACACCACGCTGTCGCACTTCGTGCTCGGCCGCAGCGCCGCCAGCCCGGTGGAGGCCTGGAACGCCGTCTACGCCCGGCACATCGCCAGCCATGGCCAGGGCGCCGGCACGCTGATCGCGCTCTCGGGCATCGACATGGCGATCTGGGATGCCCGCGGCCGCTACTACGACATGCCGTGCTGGCAGCTGATGGGCGGCAGCGACAAGCCGATCCCGGCCTATGCCGGCGGCATCACGCTGGGCTTCCAGCCGACGGAAAGCCTGGTGCAGGAGGTTGCCGGCTTCGTCGCCCAGGGCTTCTGCGCCGCCAAGCTGCGCTTCGGCGAGAGCGTCAAGGTGGACCTGGAGCGCCTGACCGCCGTCCGCCGCGCCTTTCCGGAGCTGACGCTGATGGTGGACCTGAACTGCAGCTACAGCCTGCAGGATTTCCGCCGCGCCGCGCCGGTGCTGGAGGAGATGGGCGTCTACTGGGTGGAGGAGCCCTTCCCCGCCCATGACCATCGCCCCTACCGCGAGGCCCGCGCCATGTTCCACAGCGCGCCGCTGGCGGCCGGCGAGAACCACTACGGCCGCTTCGAATTCCACCGCCTGCTGGAGGATGGCTCCATCGGCATCGTGCAGCCGGACCTGTCCAAGTCCGGCGGGCCGACGGAATGCCTGCGCATTGCCAACATGGCCTCGGCCTGGAAGCTGCCGGTGTGCCCGCATTCCTCGGCCAGCCCGCTGAACTTCTTCGCCGCCATTGCCCTGCTGAGCTCGGTGGACAATGGCAGCTGGTTCGAATTCGAAGCCGCCATCGACAACCCCTTCCGCGACGAGCTGTGCAGCGACCGCCCGGTGCTGGACGCCGAGGGCTGCGTGCGCGCCAACAGCCGGCCGGGCTGGGGCGTGGAAGTGGACGAGACGGTCGCGGAGCGGCTGAAGGCGATCCCAGGCCCCGGCTTCGTCTGAGGAGACGACCATGCCGCGCGTCAGGAAGCGGGGGCTGCTCGCCACCCTCCCCGCCCCTGGGCACCATTCACCGCCAGGGCCACCGGCGTCCGCCCCAGCAGCGTAGCGGGCTGTAAATCGCGCTCGGCGTCGTAGGGCAGTTGGCGGTCCAGCAGCGGCCGCAGCGCCATCTCGGACCCCGTGACGAACAGCAGCACCTGGCCATCCGGCGTGGCCCGGGCCAGTTCGGCGGCGGCGATGGTGCCGGAGGCGCCGGTGCGGCTTTCCACCACCACCGGCTGGCCGAGTTCCCGCCCGAGGCGGGCGGCGACGGCGCGGGCCATGATGTCGGTGCCGCCGCCGGGCGGGTAGCCGACCAGCAGGCGCAGCGGGCGGTCCGGCCAGGCAAGCGCTGGAGTAGCCAGCAGCGTGGTGGCCAGCAGCGCCCGCCGCCGCATCAGTGCTTGGCGCCCATGGCCGGCGGTGGGGTGAAGGCGGCCGGGCCTTTGGCGCGGATCACCTCGGTGCCGCCATACTGCGCGATCATCGCCGCCTGGTCGGCCTTGGCCATGGCGTCCACCGCCTCCGGGTCCACCAGGCCGCGCAGCCGGGCTTCCAGCGCGTTGCGCGTCTCGGCGGCGGCGTTGCTGGTGCCCAGGTCCACCAGTTCCTCCGGGTCCGCCTCCAGGTCGAAGAGCTGCGGCGGTGCGTTGACGTAGTGGACGTATTTATGCCGCAGCGTGCGCAGCATGTAGAAGGCGTCCGGCCCATAGGTATGGAACTCGCTGAGCGCCACGCGATCCTCGGCCGGGGCATTGGCCAGCCGCAGCAGGGAGGCGCCGGGAAGGCCATGCGCTTCGATGGCATCGCCGGCGCCGACCGCATCCAGGATGGTCGCCGAGACGTCGCACAGCGTGACCGGCGTGCGGCATTGCGCGGCGGCCGGCACATCGGCGCCGGTCAGCAGCATGGGGATGCCGGCGCTTTCCTCGTACATGGTCGCCTTGCCCCACAGGCCGCGGCTGCCCAGGTTGTCGCCGTGGTCGGAGGTGTAGATGACACGGGTGCTGTCGCCGAGCCCGGCCTCGCCCAGCGCCATCATGATCTTGCCGATCTGCTCGTCGAGGAAGCTGACCAGGCCGAAATAGCCGGCAAGCGCGCGGTTGACGTCCTGCTCGCCCTGCATCGGCGCGTCGTAGTGCGACTTGCGGCGGTACATCGCGACATAGGGGTGCATCGGCCGGTCGTCGGCGTCGTACAGCTTCGGCCGCGGCAGGTCGTGCCGGTAATAGCGGTAGAAGTGCTCCGGCGGCGCGGTCAGCGGGAAGTGCGGCGCCACCATGGAGACGAAGAGCACCCAGGGCTTGTCGTGGCGCTTCGTCCCCACCTCGCGCAGCCAGGTCTGCGCCTCCGCGGTGATGCGGCGGTCGTAGATGGTGTAGTCGCTCTCGCCGGGGCCGGCCTGCTCGATCAGCTTCTTGCCGGTCAGGCGGATATCGTCGGGGTCGCGGATCAGCATGGTCACGTCGCCGACGCCGCCCGAGATGTGCATCGGCAGGATGTTCTCGGTGAAGCCGTAATCCTCCTGCGGGTGGCCCTTGTAGTGCAGCTTGCCGATGCTGGTGACGTGGTGGCCGCGGTCGCGCAGCATGTGCGACCAGCCCGGCGGCACGCCGTTGTAGGCGATGGCGTTGTCCCAGGCGTGGTTGCGGTGCACCGGCTGGCCGGTGATGAAGCTGGCCCGCGCCGGCACGCAGATGGGGCTGGGCGTATAGGCCGCGGTGAAGCGCGTGCCGGCACCGGCCAGACGGTCCAGGTGCGGGGTGGAGATCACCGGGTGGCCGGCATGGCCGAGCACCTTCGGGTTATGCTCGTCGGACATGATGACGACGAGGTTCTGCGGCGTGGTCATGGGGTGGGTTCCTATTCGGGCCTGGCGCCGGAGATGCGGACCGCATCGCGCCAGCGTGCCAGGTCATGGGTGTGGATGCGCTGCGCCTCGGCGGGGCCTTCCGCCACCGCCAGCAGGCCCAGGCGTTGCAGCCCGGCGCTGCCTTCCTCGGAGCGGGTGATCCGCATGACCTCCTCGGCCAGGTAGTTCACCACCGCGTCCGGCGTGGCGGCGGGCACGAAGAAGCCGTGCCAACCGATGAGTTCCAGCGGCAAGCCTTCCTCCGAAAGCGTAGGGACCTCGGGGAATTCAGGGTAGCGCTGGCTGCCGGTCATCGCCAGGCAGCGCACCTGGCCGGTCTCCATGAAAGGGCGGGAGGGGGCAAAGTCGATCAGGAAGGCGTCGACGCGGCCGGTGGCGACTTCCTGGATGCCCTGGGCCGAACCGCGGAACGGCACATGCAGGATGTCGGTGCCGGTCAGGTGCTTCAGCATCTCCATCTGCAGGTGGCTGGTGCTGCCGATGCCGAAGCTGGCGTAGGTCAGCCTGCCGGGCTGGGTCTTCGCCAGGGCGAAGAACTCCCGCGCCGTCCGCACCGGCAGGGTGGAGCGCACGAACAGGCATTGCGGCGCGATGCCGAAGCGCACCACGGCGCGGAAGTCGCGGCTGATGTCGAAGGGCATGCTGGGTTGCAGCGCCGGGTTGGACAGCACCCAGGCGGCGGCGCCATAGACGATGGTATGGCCATCGGCCGGCTGGCGCAGCACGTATTCCAGCGCCACCACGCCGCTGCCGCCGGGGCGGCTGTCCACCAGCAGCGGCTGGCCCAGGCGCGGCGTCATGCGTTCCGCCAGGAAGCGTGTGACCAGGTCGCCCTGGCCACCGGGCGGGGCGGCATAGACCACGCGCACCGGCCTGTCCGGGAAGCCGGGCGGGCGCTGCTGCGCCAGCGCCGGGAAGCTGGCGCAGAGCGCCAGCAGCAAGGCCAGCGCCCTCATGCCGCGAAGCTCGAACGCAGCTGCGCGGCCCAGCGGCCGCCGAGCCTGGAGACGACCCAAAGCGAGCGGAAGCTGCCCATGCTCGATCCATCCTTGCGATAACGGGTGAACTGCACGTCCAGGTGCACCTTGTCGGCCGAGGCGGCGACCAGGTTGCGCCAGTCCCAGGCGCTGCGCGCCCAGCCGTCGCCGGCACGGGCCAGGAAGTCGGCGTGGTAGCTGGCCGGCGTCTCCCAGGTCTGCAGCCGCCCCTGGCTGAGCCGGTGGTGCGGGAAGTGCAGCGTCGCCGCCAGCGCCTCGGCATCGCGCGCGTTCAGCGCGGCCATGTGGCGGTCCAGCACCGCCATCGCCTCGGCTGCCGCCTTGCTGTCCTGGTCCATCGCTGCCTCCCTACTCCGCGCGGATGCCGTAGCGCCTGATGGCGTCGCGCAGCCGGGCATCCTCCCGCTGCGCGAAGGCGGTGAACTCCTCCGGCCCCT
Source organism: Acetobacteraceae bacterium (assembly GCA_947455205.1). Classification (GTDB taxonomy): domain Bacteria; phylum Pseudomonadota; class Alphaproteobacteria; order Acetobacterales; family Acetobacteraceae; genus CAIMOR01. The sequence goes on from CANGNF010000003.1 coordinate 87,223, forward strand.
GCGCCGCCACGGTGGCGCCCAGCGGCGCGAAGCGCGGCACCAGCGCGGGCTGCGCCAGCGCCGCCAGCGCGGCGGCGCTGATCGCCTGCAGCACCGGCTCCGGCGTTTGCGCCCGGACCACAAGGCCCAGCCAGGAGGTGACCTCGGCCGGGGCGTAGCCCAGCTCGGTCAGCGTCGGCACCGCCGGGAAGATCGGCGAGCGCTTCTCACCGGCTATCGCCAGGGCGCGCAGGTCGCCGGTTTCCACATGGGGCGCGGCGACCACCAGCGGCAGCACCGCCACTGCCAGGCTGCCCTGCAGCAGGTCCGGCACCATCGGCGGCCCGCCGCGATAGGGCACCGCTTCCAGCCGCAACCCCGCCAGGTTGCGCCAGATCTCGCCCACCATGTGCTGCGTCGTGCCCTGGCCGCCATAGCCGTAGGGCTGCGGCAGCGGCGAGGCCGCCAGCTGCTGCACCAGTTCAGCCAGGCTGCGCGCCGTACTGGCCTTGGGAACCACCAGCAGGCTCGGCGAATCCACCAGCCGCGCCGCGAAGCGCCAGGTGGTGAAGGGGTCGCCGCCGCGCCCGACCTGGAGGTGGCGGTTGGCCACCAGGAAGGGGCCGCCGAGCAGGATGGTGTAGCCATCGGCCGGCGCGTCGCGTACCGCGGCGGCGGCGATCTCGCCATTGCCGCCGCTCCGCACCTCCACCACCACGTTCTGGCGCCACTGCGCCGCCAGCGCCTCGGCGGTGATGCGCGCGACGAGATCGACGCTGCCGCCGGCGGGATAGGGCACCACGATGCGCACGGGGCGGGCCGGAAAGGCGGCCTCCTGCGCCTTCGCCTGCCCTTGGGCCAGGGCCGGCAGGCCGGCCAGCCCGGCCAGTACCGCGCGCCGCCGGGCGCTCATGCCGCCACCCCCTCGGCGTTGCGCTCGCCCAGCATGAGCGCCGCGGCGCGTTCGCCGATGGCCACCGCGGGGGCGTTGGTGTTGGAGGAGACGATGAACGGCATCACCGCCGCGTCCACCACCCGCAGCCCGTCCACGCCATGCACGCGGCATTGCGCGTCCACCACCGCCTCCGGCCCGCTGCCCATGCGGCAGGTGCCCACGGGGTGGTAGCTGGTCTGGCCGACGCGGCGGGCATAGTCCAGCAGGTCAGCGTCATCCTGCGCCGCCGCGCCGGGGCGCGTCTCCTCCACCAGAAAGCGCGCCAGCGCCGGCTGGGCGCCGATCCGCCGCGCCAGGCGCAGGCCGCGCATGGCGGCGGCACGGTCGGCCTCGGCGGTCAGGTAGTTGGGCTGGATGCTCGGCGGCGTCGCCATCTCCGGCGCCACGGCGTGCACGCTGCCGCGGCTTTCCGGGTAGAGGTGGAAGAAGCCGATGGAGACGCCGCTGAACGGGTCCAGCCCCGTCCCCTTGGTGTAGCCGGTGCGGTCGGCGGCGCTGACCTTGTGCAGTTGCAGCTTCATGTCCGGCCTGGTGCTCTCCGGCAGGCTGCGCGCCAGGGCATGCGCGGTGGCGCTGATGGACGCGAACATGCCGGTGCCGAAGACCTGCCAGCGCAGCGCCTGGATCGGCCCGTGCAGCCAGGGCCTGGCCATCAGGTCGTTCACCGTCAGCACGCCGCGGCTGCGCCAGGTGACGCGGATGTGGAAGTGGTCGGACAGGTTCTCGCCCACGCCGGGCAGGTCGTGCAGCACCGGGATGCCCAGGGCGCGCAGCCGCTCGGCCTGGCCGATGCCGGAGACCTCCAGCAGCTGCGGCGACTGGATGGCGCCGGCCGCCAGCACCACGCCGAGCCGCGCCCTCGCCTCGCGCGCCACGCCGTGCTGGGTATAGGCCACGCCGATGGCGCGCTTGCCTTGGAACAGCACGCGCTGCGCCAGCGCGCCGGTTTCCACCTGCAGGGCGTGGCGCAGCGCCGGGCGCAGGTAGGTCTCCGCCATGCTCTGCCGCCGGCCGCGCCTGGTGTTGGCCTGCAACCTGCCGACGCCTTCGTGCCGGGCGCCGTTGTAGTCCGGGTTGGCGGGAATGCCGCTGGCCTCGCAGGCGGCGATGAAGCCGGTGGTGATGGCATCGCCCTCCGCCAGTTGCTCGATGGGCACCTTGCCGTCGCGCCCGCGCACCGCCGCCTCGCCCAGCGTGGTGCGCTCGATGCCCTGCATCACCGGGGCGATGTGCCGCCAGTCCCAGCCCGGCGCCTCGGCGCCCCATTCGTCCCAGCGCGAGGGGTCGCCGCGCACCCAGAGCATGCCGTTGACCGAAGAGGAGCCGCCGAGCAGCTTGCCCCGCGGCCAGAGCATGCGGCGGTTGTCGGCACCGGGGTCGGCCTGGGTGTTGAAGCGCCAGATGACCTTGTCGTCGGTCAGCAGCTTGCCGGCGCCGATCGGCACCTTCACCCAGCGGTGGCCGTCATCGCCGCCGGCTTCCAGCAGCAGCACGCGGCGCCCAGCCTCGGCCAGGCGCGCCGCCACCACGCAGCCGGCGCTGCCGGCGCCGACCACGATGTGGTCCCAGGTCTCGGCCACGGCCTTCCTCCCATTCTTGGTGCCCAGCTTGCACAGGCGCCAGCCATGCGGGAAGCTGCTTTGATTGCATCAACCCATGCAGATCAGGCCATATGACCTCCCCGCTGCGCTTTGACCTGCGGCTGCTGCGTGCGGCGGTGACGGTGCGGCAGGAAGGCTCGGTCACCGCCGCCGCGCGGCGCCTGGGCACCAGCCAGCCGGCTCTGTCCCGCCTGCTGGCCACGCTGGAGCGCCAGCTCGGCTTCGCCCTGTTCGACCGCACCCAGCGCCAGCTGCTGCCCAGCCCGGATGCCACCGGCTTCCTCGACCGCGCCGCCGTGCTGCTGACCGATGCGACGCGGCTGGGCGAGCTGGCGCAGGGGCTGAAGTCCGGACAGCGCCTGAGCCTGCGGATCCTGGCGGTGCCCAACATCGCCAGCGGCGTGCTGCCCCCGGCGCTGGTGCGCTTCGCGGCGGAGTGGCCGGAGGTGGAGGTGCAGGCCGCCATACGCTTCCGCCCCGATTTACTGCGCGACCTGGAGGCCGGTGAGGCGGATTTCGGCCTGACGGTGCTGCCGGTGGGCAGCCAGCACCTGCGGGCCCGGGTCTATGCCGAAAGCGATGCGGTGTGCCTGGTGCCGGCGTCGCACGCCCTGGCGCGCCGCCCGGCGCTGACCGCCTTCGACCTGGCCGGGGAGCAACTGGCGGTGCTGCCGCCCGGCGCCGTGCTGCAGGCCTGGGTGGAGGACGCCTTCGCCCGCGAGGGACTGGTGCTGCGCCGGCGCTTCGTGGTGGACACGGCCGGCATGGCGGCGTCGCTGGTCGCGGCCGGGCTGTGCTGCACCGTCACCCACCCCATGGCCGCGGCGCAACTGCCGCCGGGCGTGGCGGTGCTGCCCTTTCTGCCGCGCATCCCCCTGGCCTATGCGCTGCTTGAACGCACGGAAGCGGGACTGACCCAGTACGGCGAGGGCCTGGCGGCGGCACTTTGGCAGGCCAGCAGGTCCGCGTAGCGCGATGCCGCGGGTCCTCCGGCTCGGATTGGCTGTTCTCGGGCAGCGACCTGACGCGCCCGCCATGCGACCACCGGCAGGCGGTGACGATGTTCACCGAGCAGTTGCCCTGGTTGCGCGGCGAGGACCTGGAACGCGTCATGGGCAAGGGCCTTTGCCGTTGGCTGCAATGTCCCGAGGCAGGTCATTGAGGGCTGACCTGGCAGCGTCGCGGCGGCCGACAACGCCAGCGACGCATGCGGCTGCACGGACGCTTGGCCGAGTTGCTGGCGCCGCACCCGCGACCTACCATCGCCGTCGCGTGCTTCTTCCCACCGGAGACCGGCCATGAATGTCATCGAGCGCATCGCCGCCTACCACCCCGAGATGACCGAATGGCGCCGGGACTTCCACGCCCATCCCGAGATCGGCTTCGAGGAGGTCCGCACCAGCGGCATCGTCGCCGAGAAGCTCCGCGGTTGGGGCATCGAGGTGCATGAGGGCTTCGGCAAGACCGGTGTTGTCGGTGTCATCCAGGGCCGCCCCGGCAATCGCAAGATCGGACTGCGCGCCGACATGGACGCGCTGCCGATGGAGGAGCAGAACGACTTCTCCCATCGCAGCACCATCCCCAACCGCATGCATGCCTGCGGCCATGACGGCCACACCACCATGCTGCTCGGCGCCGCGCGCTACCTGGCGGAGACGCGCAACTTCTCCGGCACCGTCCATCTGATCTTCCAGCCCGCCGAGGAAGGCCTGACCGGCGCCGCCGAGATGCTGAAGGACGGCCTGTTCCAGAAATTCCCCTGCGACGAGGTCTATGGCATCCACAACCACTGGAGCCTGCCGCTCGGCACCGCCGCGATCCGCCCCGGCACCGTGCTGGCTGCCGTGGACTACTTCAACCTCACCCTCACCGGCCGCAGTTCCCATGCGGCCGCACCGCATCTCGGCCTGGACCCGCTGCCCTGCGCCGTGCAGGTCTATACCGCGCTGCAGAACCTGGTCAGCCGGCGCATGGACCCGCACGACGTGGTGGTGCTGTCCATCGGCCGCTTCCTCGCGGGCACCTCGCAGATCGTCATCCCCGAGACGGTCGAGATCGCCGGCACCATCCGCACGCTTCGGCGCAGCACCCGCCAGCAGATGGACGAGCTGTTCCACCAGACCGTGCAGGGCCTGGCCGCGGCGCATGGCGTGGAGCTTACGCTCGACTACCGCCGCTCCTACCCGCCCACCGTCAACACCGCCGACGAAGCCGCGGCCTTTGAACGTGCCTCCCGCAGCGTGGTCGGCGACGCGCTGATCAAGACCGACCTGGCGTCGCTGACCGCGGGCGAGGACTTCGCCTATTTCCTGGAAAAGGCGCCAGGGGCCTTCCTGTTGCTGGGCCAGGCCGCGCCGGGGCATTCGGCCGCGCCCGTCCACAACGGGCACTACGACTTCAACGACGACCTGCTGCCGATCGGCGCCAGTTGCTTCGCGCGCCTGGTGGAGCAGCAGTTGGGGGCCGGGTCCCGGTAGGAGCTTGCTCGACCGTGAAGGGCACGCCCGTGAGGGCAGCGCCTGGCGGCCGACACGCGCCCTTGGGCTCAGCCCCGCGTGAACTGAGGAAGGATAGGTCGGTCGGGAAGATCGACGGAGCTTCCATTCCAAGGCAGTCTGGCCGCTGACGGATCAGGAGAGGACCAACGGCATGCCCCAACGCACCACACCGACAGGTTTGGTCATCGCCGCCGCCTTGTTGCTGGGCGCTCCCGCCAAGGCGCAGCAGCATGGGATGGATCTGCCGCAGGGCCCCGGCCGAGAGACCGTCGCCGCGCTGTGCGGCACCTGCCACGAGATCGAGCGGATCCGCCCCGGCTATACGCCTGCCGGCTGGCAGACCGTGACGCGCATGATGCAGAATTTCGGCGCGCCCATCCCGCCGGACGAAGTGCAGACCGTCACCCAGTACCTGACCCGGCACTTCCCCGAGCGGCAGCGACCGCCAGCCGTCATGATCCCTGGCCCGGTGCAGATAACCTGGCGCGATTGGGCGGTGCCCACGCCCGGCTCTCGCCCGCACGACCCGGCGGCGGCGCGTGACGGATCCATCTGGTGGTCGGGCCAGCTGGCCAACACCCTCGGGCGCGTCGATCCGGCGACAGGCGCCATCCGTGAATACCCCGTTGCCCCGCAGACGGGCCCGCACGGCCTGATCGAGGACCGCGCCGGCAACATCTGGTTCACCGGCAACTTCCGCGGCTTCATCGGCAAGCTGGACCCGAGGACCGGCGAGGTGACGGAGTACCCGCTGCCCGACCGCGATGCCGGCGACCCGCATACGCTGGTGATCGACCATGACGGGTTGGTCTGGTTCAGCGTGCAGCGCGGCAACCGGGTGGGGCGGCTCAACCCGACCACCGGCGAGATCCGGCTCGTCACGCCGCCCACGGCGAATGCGCGTCCGTATGGCATGGCGGTGGATTCCAAAGGCGAGGTCTGGTTCGTCGAGTTCGGTGCGCCAAAGATCGCCACCATCGACCGCCAGACCATGGCGATCCGCGAATACACTCTTCCCGCCGCCGGGGCGCGGCCGCGCCGCCTGGCGATCGGGCCGGACGACGCGATCTGGTACAGCGACTTCGGGCGCGGCTTCCTTGGGCGGCTCGATCCGAAGACGGGGCAGGTGCAGGAATGGCAATCGCCCGGCGGTGCCCGGTCGCAGCCCTATGGCATCGTCTTCACCCGGGGCGCGGTCTGGTACAGCGAGTCCGGCACGGTGCCGAACACCATCGTGCGCTTCGACCCGGCGACGCAGGCCTTCCAGACCTGGGCGATCCCTGGCGAGGGCGGCGGCGACATCGTCCGGAACATGGACGTGACGCGGGACGGCAATCCGGTGACGGCGAACAGCCTGGTGAACCGGGTCGGGCTGGTCGAGATCAGGTAGCCGGCGAGGCACTGCTTGGGTCGGTGGGTCCTGGAACGTGCCCGCCGAGAGCCCATGCACCACCGGCCACGCTGGGGGCGCGCAGAGTGGCGCGCACTGCTTTCGCTTTGGCCGTGCGCACCTGCCAGTCAGACTAGCGGCAGTAAGCCGCGACTGATGGCGGAAGCTCGCTAGGTCCCGCCTGGCGCTGGCCTGCCTCGCCTGGCATCCAGCTTGTTGGCTGGCCCGGATCGCGCATCGCTTTCCAACTGCGCCAGCAGCCAGGTGCGGAACTGCTGCATCGCGGTCGAGGCCGGACGGTTCATGGGCCGCACCAGGTAGTACCCGCCGGGCAGCCGCAGCGGTGCGCCGAAGGGGCTGACCAACGCACCGGAGGCGAGATAGCCGCGCACCAGCGCCTCGATGCCCATGGCCACGCCGCTGCCTTGCAGCGCCGCCTCATAGGCCAGGGTGGAGCTTTCGAATCTCAGTCCCCGGCTGCCATCGACCTGTCCCGCTGGTTCGGCTTTCGCCAGCCAGAGGCGCCAGTCATCGGGCCTGGCCAGCGAGTGCAGCAGGGTCAACCGCGCCAGGTCAGGCGCCTGCCCTACCAGCATGGGGCTGGCCACCGGCAGCAGCACGATCGGCGCCAGGAAATCCGCCTCCAGCCCCGGCCAGCTCCGGCCATGGCCCGAGCGCACCGCCGCATCCAGGTCCTGCTGCGCGAAGTCCACCGGGCTGACGGAGGTTGTCAGCCGTACCTCGATATCCGGGTGTTCGTCATGGAAGCGGCCCAGCAGCGGGATCAGCCAGCGCTGGGCGAAGGTGGTATAGGCCTGGATCGCCAGCACGTCCCGCCGGCCGCGACGCCTGACCTGGCCGGTGGCCAGCGACAGCCCGTCCAGCGCCTGGCGCACGGCCTCCAGCAGGCGGGCGCCCTCGGCGGTCAGGGAGATCTCCCGCGTCCCCCTGACGAAGAGGGCGGCGCCGAGCCATTCCTCCAGCGTCTTCACCTGGCGGCTGATGGCAACCTGGGAGACGCCGAGTTCCTGCCCCGCCACGGTGAAGCTCAGCCGCCGCGCCGCCGCCTCGAAGCTGCGGAGCGCGTTCAGCGGCAAATGCGGGCGGATCGGCAGCACGGGGTCGGCCATGGCCCGCATACATAACATCAGATTGGGCAGGCCTGCCCATAAAGCTGTTTGTCGCGCGGCCGCGGCGGCGCCAAACCTCCGGCAACCAAGGAGGAAGCGATGCCACGACCAACGCCCGTCTCCCGCCGCCTGTTCCTGGCGCTGCCGCTGGCCGCGCCGACCCTGGCGCACGCCGCCGCGTATCCGGACCGGCCGGTCAAGATCATCGCCCCCTTCGCCCCCGGTGGCGGCACCGACATCATCGCCCGGGTGCTGGCGGAGGCCATAGCCCCGGCGCTGGGCCAGGCGGTACTGGTGGACAACCGCCCGGGCGCCGGCACCATCATCGGCACCGAGGCGGTCGCGAAGGCGGCACCGGATGGCTACACGGTACTGATCGCCACCTTCGCCCATGCGGTGAACCCCAGCGTGCAACCGCGCCTGCCGTATGACACGGACCGCGCCTTCGCCCCGGTCGTGCTGCTGGGCCGGTCGCCCAACGTGCTGGTGGTGCCGGCGCGCAGCCCCTACCGCGACGTGGCCGCCCTGCTGGCCGCCGCCAAGGCCAAGCCAGGCGAGTTGACCTACGGCTCCTTCGGCAACGCCACCTCCTCGCACCTGGCGGGGGCACTGTTCGGCCATCTGGCGCGGGTGGACATCACCCACATCCCTTATCGCGGCAGCGCCCCGGCGGTGACGGACCTGCTGGCGGGCCGCATCGACATGATGTTCGCCACCGCCACCGGCGTGGCGCAGCAGGTGAAGGATGGTCCGTTGCGGGCGCTCGCGCTCACCTCGGCCGAAGCCTCGCCCGCCTTCCCCGGCCTGGCGCCCGTCGCCGCCACCATACCCGGCTACGTCGCCGAGAGCTGGTACGGCCTGTACGTGCCGGCTGGCACGCCGGCCGAGGTGGTCGTCAGGCTGAACACCGCCGCCAACCAGGCGCTGCGCAGCGAGAGCTTCCAGCGCAGCGTGGCCGAGGAAGGCCTGCGCGTGGTGGGCGGCGCCCCCGCGGCGCTGGCGGACTACGTGCGCGCCGAGCAGGCGCGCTGGCGCGACGTGGTGCGCGCCGCGAACATCAAGCCGGAGTGAGAGCGATGCCCGAAGCCATCCTGATGCGCGTCGAGGACGGCATCGCCGTGCTGACGCTGAACCGGCCCGAGGTGCGCAACGCCATCGACGACGCCATGCGCGCCGTGCTGAGGGAGACGATCTGCCCTGCCACCCAGGAAGGCCGCGCTTCCATCACCGCCTTCCTCGCCAAGAGCGCGGAGAAGCCGGCATGAGCGCGATCGGCAAGCTGCTGCGGCCACGCAGCGTCGCCATCATCGGCGCCTCGGCAGACATGGCGAAGATGACCGGCCGCCCGGTGGGCTACCTGCAGAAGCACGGCTTTGCCGGCGCCATCTGGCCGGTGAACCCGCGCGCCACGGAGATTGCCGGCCTGACCAGCTACCCGGACATCGCGGCGCTGCCCGGCGCACCGGATGCAGCGATCATCCTGCTGGGTGCGGAGCGGGTGGAGCCGGCGGTGCGCGCCCTGGCCGAGAAGGGTTGCGCCGCGGCCATCATCCTGGCCGGTGGCTTCGCCGAATCTGGCGGTGACGGCGGGGCGCGCCAGGCGGCGCTGCAAAAGGCGGCCGGCGCCATGCGGCTGCTGGGGCCGAACACCATTGGCCTGGTGAACCTGACGGACCACATCACGCTTTCCGCCACCGGCGCGCTGGAAGTGGGTGAGCTGCCGGCCGGGCGGATCAGCGTCGTTTCGCAGTCCGGTGGCATCCTCGGCGCGCTGCTGTCACGCGCCGCGGATCGCGGCATCGGCTTCGCCAAGCTGGTGGCCACTGGGAACGAGGCCGATATCGACGCGGCCGAAGTGCTGGAAGCCCTGCTGGAGGACGAGGCCACGGGCGTTGTGGCGATGTACCTCGAGGGCCTGCGCAAGCCGGAGCGCTTCAGGGCCGCCGCCCGCCGCGCCGCCGCGCTGGGCAAGCCCGTGGTGGTGTTCAAGGTCGGGCGGTCGGAAGCGGGCGAGCGCAGCGCTTCCTCCCACACCGGCGCGCTGGCCGGGGCGGACCGGATGTTCGACGCGTTGTTCCGCCAGTTGGGCGTGATCCGCGCTGAGACCTTCAACGACCTGATCGACATCCCCGCCGCGCTGGTGGTCGGCAAGCGCGCGGCCGGCAAGCGGGTGGCGGTGCTGACCTCCACCGGCGGTGCCGGCACGCTGCTGGCCGATGCCGCTGGCGTCGCGGGCTTCGCCCTGCCGGACCCGGATGCGGCGACCGCCGAGCGCATCACCGCGCTGCTGGGCGAGGACGAAAAGCCCGCCGCCGCGCGCAACCCGGTGGACGTGACCCTGGCGGGCGTGAAGCCGGAGGTGTTCCGCGCTGCCATCAGCGCGCTGCTGGCCAGCGATGCCTATGACGCGGTGGTGACGGTGGTCGGCTCCTCCGCGCTGGCGCAGCCGGAGGTGGTGGCCGGCGCGCTGGCGGAATGCGCGGCAGGCAGCGCCAAGCCTTTGCTGGCCTATGTCTCGCCACAGGCGCCGCACATCGTGCGGCTGCTGAACGGCTGCGGCGTACCGGCCTTCACCGCGCCGGAAAGCCTGCCCGCCATGCTGGCCGCGTTGCAGCCGCGGGCGCCCTTGCCGGCGATGGTGGCAGCCGAACCGCTGGCGCTGCCCGAACTGCCGGAAGGTCCGCTGAACGAGGCCGAGGCCAAGGCGCTCTTCGCCCATTTCGGCGTGCCGGTGACGCGCGAATTCGCGGTGGCCGACGCGGCCGGCGCCGAGGCCGCTGCCCGCCAGCTTGGTGGCAAGGTGGTGCTGAAGATCCTGTCCCGCCACATCGCCCACAAGAGCGACGTGGGTGGCGTGCGCGTCGGCCTCACCGCCGACCAGGTGCCGGACGCCTGTGCCGCCATGCTGGCCAGCGTCGCCGCCGCGGGCGCGCCAACGCCCGAAGGCTTCCTCGTCGGCGAGCTGGCGCGCGGCGAGGTGGAGATGATCCTCGGCTTCCACCGCGACCCGCAACTGGGCCCAGCGGTGCTGCTGGGCCTTGGCGGCGTGACGGCCGAGCTGTTCCAGGACACCACGCTGCGTCTGCTGCCACTGGCGCCCGCCGACGCCGAGGCGATGGTGGGCGAACTCCGCGCCGCCAGGCTGCTGGCCGGCTGGCGCGGCGCCCCGGCCTGCGATACCCCGGCGCTGGTGGCCGCCGTGCTCGCCTTCGCCCGCATGGCGGAGGCGTTGGGCGAGCGACTGGTGGAGGCGGAGATCAACCCGGTCTTCGTCGGCCGCGTCGGCGAGGGCGTACGCGCGGTGGACGGCCTGGCCGTGCTGCGCCGGGGTTGAGGGAGGAAGCGATGCAACACATCTCGCGCCGTCGCCTGGTTCAGGCCGGGCTGCTGCTGCCGGCCATCGCCAGGGCGGAGGCCCCCTGGCCGGACCGGCCGGTCAACCTGGTCGTGCCATTCTCGGCGGGTGGTTCCAACGACGTCTCGACGCGCATCCTGGCGCCTTACCTGCAGCAGAAGCTGGGCCCCAGCTTCGTGGTGGACAACCGCAGCGGCGGCGGCGGCTCCATCGGCACCAACTTCGCCGCCCGGGCCGCGGCGGATGGCTATACCGCCCTGGTCTCGGCCGCCAGCAACCACGTGATGAACCCGCTGGTGCTGCGCTCGACCGGCCCCAGCAACAGGGAGCTGTTCGCCGCCGTCTCCACGCTGACCGAGGTGCCCCTGGTGCTGGCGGTACCGACGGCCTCGCCGGTACGCGACCTGCCGGGACTGCTGGAGATGCTGCGCCGCTCGCCCGGGCAGAGCTACGGCTCTTCCGGCGTCGGCAGTTCGCACCATTTGGCCGGCGAGTTGTTCGTGCAGAAGACCGGGCTGGACATGGTGCACGTACCCTACCGGGGCGGCGGCCCGGCGGTGGCCGCGTTGGTGAGGGGCGAGGTCACCATGGCATTCCTGAACCTGCCGACCATCCTGCCGCACGCGCAGGGCGGCAAGCTGCGCATGATCGCCCTGGCGGAGCCACATCGCAGCGCATTGCAGCCCGAGATTCCCACCATGAACGAAGCCGGGTTGCCGGGCTTCAGCGTCTATTCCTGGTGCGCCATCTTCGTGCCGCGTGGCACCCCGGCCGCGGTGATCGCCCGCTTCAACCAGGCGATCCGGGAGGTGGTGGCGGAACCCGCCGTGCAGACCCGCTTCACCGCCCTGGGCGTGGAGGCGCGCGCTTCCACGCCGGAGCGGTTTGAGGAGATCGTCGCGCAGGACTTTGCCTTCTGGGAGCCGGTGATCCGCAATGCCAACATCCAGCCTTGAAGCGATGCACGACCCACGGCCCTTCGCCGGCCTGCGGGTGATCGACGCCACGCATGTGCTGGCCGGGCCCTTCGCCGCCTATCAGCTGGCGGTGCTGGGGGCCGATGTCATCAAGGTGGAATCGCCGAGCGAGCCGGACCAGGCGCGCGCCCAGGGCTCCGACCGGCGGCTGAGCGAGATGGGCATGGGCACCGCCTTCATGACCCAGGCGTCCAACAAGCGCGCGGTGACGCTGAACCTGAAGAGCGCAGGCGGCGTCGCGGCCATGAAGCGCCTAGTCGAACAGGCGGACGTCTTCGTCGAGAACTACCGCCCCGGCGCCTTCGAGGCGCTCGGACTCGGCTACGAGGCACTGTCGGCGATCAATCCCCGGCTGATCTACTGCTCGATGTCCGCCTTTGGCCAGAACGGCCCACGCGCGGAGCAGACCGGCTACGACAACATCCTGCAGGCCATGTCCGGGCTGATGGCGATGACCGGCACGGCGGAGGTCGCCCCGCTGAAGACCGGCGCCCCGGTGGTGGACTACGCCACCGGCACCATGGGCGCCTTCGCCATCGCCACCGCGCTGTTCCACCGGGAACGTACTGGCCGGGGCCAGCATATCGACCTGGCGATGCTGGACGTCGCCCTGGTGCTGAGCGGCTCGCACATCACCGCGCATGGCTGGAACGGCGCGCATCCGGAACCGCATGGCAACAGCTTCCCGTTCGCCACCATCGGCTGCTACCAGGCGGAAGACGCGCCCATGATGGTCAGCGCCTCCAACCTGCGCCAGCAGCGCCGCCTGTGGCTGGCGCTGGGGCGGCCGGACATGGTGAAGCAGAACAACAGCCAGCGGCTGGATGCCCATGCGGCGGAAGCCGCGGTACTGGCCGGCATCTTCGCCACACGCCCGGCCGACGAGTGGGAAACCTACCTCCAGCGCCATCGCGTCCCGGTGGGGCGCATCCACACCATGCGGGAGGCGGTGGCCGACCCACAGGTGCCGCATCGCGCCGTACTGCACCGGCATGCGGCGGTGGAGGCGATCGGCGGCCCGCTGACCGTGCCGGTCGCGGCCTTCCGCCTGCACCACGGTGGCCCAGCGTGGAGACGCCGCCGCGACCGGTGGGCGCCGATACCGATGCCGTGCTGCGCGAAGCTGGATTCACGTCGGCGGAGATCGCCAGCCTGCGCGACGCCGGCGATATCTGATGCAATAACGCGACTTTCGAGGAGAACGACCCATGTCGCAGCGCTTCACCAACAAGGTTGCCATCGTGACCGGCGCGGGCTGCGTCGGCCCCGGCTGGGGCAATGGCCGCGCCATCGCCTGCGGGCTGGCGGCGGAAGGCGCCATCGTCATCGGCGTGGACCGCAATGCCGAAAGCATGACCGAGACCGCCGAGCGCATCGCCGCCGAGGGCGGGCGCTTCGAGCAGGCGGTGCTGGATGTGCGGGACAGCGCCGCCATTGCCGCGCTGGTGGCCGATGTCGTGTCCCGGCACGGCAGGATCGACGTGCTGGTCAACAACGTGGGTGGCTCGGCGCCAGGCGGTCCGGTCGAGATGGCGGAGGAGACCTGGGACCTCCAGATCGACGTGAACCTGAAGAGCGTGTTCCTCACCCTCAAGCACGTGCTGCCGGTGATGGAGCGGCAGGGTGCGGGCGCGGTGGTGAACATCGCCAGCACCTCGGGCATCCGCTTCACGGGCGCGGCGCAGGTCGCCTATGCCGCGTCCAAGGCCGGCGTCATCCAGCTTTCCCGCGTGGTGGCGGTGCAGTACGCGGCCAAGGGGGTGCGGGTGAACACCGTGGTGCCGGGGCAGATGCACACGCCGATGGTGGAGGTTCGCCTGGCCGGCCAGCGTGCCGGGGGCGACGTGGACGCCCTGGTCAAGCAGCGCGTCGCCCGCATCCCCATGGGGTTCGCCGGCGATGGGCGGGATACGGCGGCGGCCGCGCTGTTCCTGGCGTCCGACGAGGCGCGCTTCGTCACCGGCACCGAGCTGGTGGTCGATGGCGGCATGTCCGTGCGCTGCGGCTGATCGGCGGGCACCGCTGAGGGCGCCGTGCCTGCGAGGCTGTGGTGAGGCGGGGTACTGCAGCCGCGGGTTTTCCATCAGGCGACGTCTTGCTACCGAGGGCGTTCCTTGGCCGCTTTCCGCACGGCCGAGCGGAAGCTTTCCGCCGCGACCCCGCTGCGGGACGCGACCCGGAGTGGGGGGCCGACGAGCGCAACCACATTAACTGGCCTGGCTGAAATCGGCCACCGCGGATGGTGGAACCGCTCGGCGGGCGGCATCGGGCGCGGTCGTAGCTGGAGCAGGTCACCAGCATCGACTTCGTCGCAGCCCATGCCCGGCAGAAAGCGTCTTTGCCCGGCTGCCCCACCAGCCACCGAGCACATCGTCATCAACCCGTCACACAAACGTCATCCCCCGGCAAAGCGCGCTGGCTACGCAGCAGTGTCAATGAACGGGTAACATCATGCTGGTCATCGAGGGGCTGACGCGACGCTTCGGCAAGGCGACGGCGGTCGACGGCCTCGACCTTCAATTCCAGCGCGGCGAGTTCGTCGGCGTCATCGGCCGCTCCGGCGCCGGCAAGTCCACGCTGCTGCGGATGATCAACCGCCTGCAGGATCCCAGCGCCGGCCGCATCCTGTGGCAGGGCCGCGACGTCACCGCCCTGCGCGGTGCCGAGTTGCGGGCCTGGCGCGCCAGCTGCGCCATGGTGTTCCAGCAGTTCAACCTGTCGCCGCGGCTGGATGTGCTGACCAACGTGCTGGTCGGCCGGCTCAACCACGTGCCGACCTGGCGCGCCCTGCTGCGCCTGTGGCCGGAAGCGGACCGCGCGGTCGCGCTTTCGGCGCTGGAGCAGCTCGGCATGGGGCAGCTGGCGGCGCAGCGCGCCGGGCAGCTTTCCGGCGGCCAGCAGCAGCGCGTCGCCATCGCCCGGGCGCTGGTGCAGGAACCCGAGATCATCCTGGCGGACGAACCCGTCGCCTCGCTGGACCCGCGCAACGCCGACCTGGTGATGGAGGCGCTGGCCGACATCAACCGGCGCTACGGCATCACCGTGCTGTGCAACCTACATTCGCTGGACCTCGCGCGACGCTACTGCACCCGGCTGGTTGGCCTGGCACAGGGCCGCGTGGTGTTCGACGACGTACCGGACGCCCTGACCGCCAACGCCGCCCGCGCGCTGTACGGCACCGAGGCGCGCGATGTCCTGGCCCCCACCCCCGACGCGCTGGCGCTGCCGAACGGCTTCGCCTCCGCCGCCGCCTGAACCGCTCCACGGAGATTCCCCCCATGCTGCTGTCCCGCCGTAGCCTGCTGGCTGCGCCCGCGCTGCTGCCCGCCATCGCCTCAGCCCAGCCCTGGCGCGCAACCCACCCGGAACTGACCTTCGCGGTTATCCCGGCCGAGAACGCCTCGGGCGTGAACGACCGCTATGCCCCCTTCATCGCCTATCTCGGCGCCGCCATCGGTACCAAGGTGACGCTGCGCGTGGCCAACGACTACGCCGCGGTCATCGAGGGCCAGCGCGCCGGCAACATCCATATCGGCTACTACGGCCCCTCGGCCTACGCGCGCGCCCTGATGACCGGCGCGCAGGTGGAAACCGTGGCCATTGAGGTCAACGAGGACGGCACCAAGGGCTACTACTCCGTCTTCTACGTGCGGAAGGACAGCCCCTACCAGAACGTGCAGGACCTGCGTGGGAAGAACCTTGGCCTGGTGGATCCCAACAGCACCAGCGGCAACAACGTGCCGCGCTTCGCCCTGAACAAGATGGGCATCAACCCCGACCAGTTCTTCGGTCGCGTGGTCTATACCGGCAGCCACGAGAACGCTGTCATCGCGCTGCAGCAGGGCACCGTGGACATGGCGGCCAACTGGTGGAACGACGAGGCCGAGAGCAACCTGATGCGCATGGAGCGCAAGGGCATGGCGAAGTACGCCGACTTCCGCATCGTGTTCAAATCCGACCAGATCGTGAACTCGCCGATCGCCATGCTCAGCACCCTGCCCGCCGAGCTGCGCGCCGCGATCCGCGACGCCATCCTCGCCTTCCCGGAGCGCGAGGCCGCCGCCTTCACCCGCATGACGGACGGCAAGCAGCGCCCCTGGCAAGCGGTGACGAACGAAGCCTACCAGCCGATCATCGAGCTGAACCGGTTCGTCGACGGCCTGCGCCGCCAGCGCGGCTGAGCAAATGAGCCTGGCACTGCCGCTGCTGCCGGCCGACAGGCTGGCGCCGCTGGCCGCGGGCTATGCGCGCGCCGGCCGCGCCAGGCTGTGGCGTGGTACGGCGGCGGTGCTGGCGCTTGTCGGCGCGGTCAGCCTCAGCGGCTGGTATGTCGAGGCCGACCCGGCGAAGCTGGCCGCCAACTTCCCCCGCTTCCTCGACTACTTTACCCGGCTGGCGACGCTGGAGAATGGCGGCGGCGGCGTCTGGACCGACCCCGCCGAGTGGTTCTGGGGCTGGAAGCACTGGCTCGCGCTGCTCGGCGACACCCTGCTGATGGCCTATGCCGGCACGCTGTTCGGTGCGCTGGGCGGCTTCTGCCTGGCGGTGCTGGGCGCGCGCAACCTGGTGCGGCGGGCCTGGTTGCGCTGGGCGGTGCGGCGCGTGGCCGAGTTCTGCCGCACCGTGCCGGAGATGGTCTTCGCGCTGCTCTTCGTCATCGCCTTCGGCCTAGGTCCGCTGCCGGGGGTGATGGCGCTGGGCATCCACACGCTGGGCTCGCTGGGCAAGCAGATCACCGAGGTGGTCGAGAACATCGACATGAAGCCGGTGGACGGCGCCACCGCGGCCGGCGCCGGCTGGGTGGCCATGGTGCGCTTCGCGGTGCTGCCGCAGGTGCTGCCGGGCTTCCTCAGCTACACGCTGCTGCGCTTCGAGATCAATGTGCGCGGCGCCGCGGTGCTGGGCTTCGTCGGCGCCGGCGGCATCGGCCAGGACCTGGTCGAGGCGATCCGCAAGTTCTACTACAACGACGTCGCGGCGCTGCTGGTCATCATCATCCTGACCGTGGTGCTGATCGACACGCTGACCGGCTGGCTGCGCCGCGGCCTGATGGTGGCGCGATGACCCCCGCCGACCTGCCGGCGCTGCGCCAGCGCTACCCCGCGCAGTTCCGCCGGCTGACCGGGGGCCGCGTGGCGGCGATGCTGGGGCTGCTCGCCGGGCTGGCGCTGCTGGCCCTGGCGGTGTGGCGGCTGGAACTGATGCCGGGCCGCTTCCTCGCCGGGCTGGGCCAGCTGTGGCACTTCCTCACGCTGATGCTGCCGCCCGACCCGGGGCCGCATCTGCCGCTGATCCTGCGCGGCATCGGCGAGACGCTGGCCATCGCCTGTCTGGGTACGTTGATCGCGGCCGTGCTGGCGCTGCCCCTGGCGCTGCTGGCAGCGCGCAACACCACCATCCATGGCGTCATGCGCTTCCTCAGCCGTCGCGTGCTGGATTCGGTGCGTGGCGTGGACGCGCTGATCTGGGCGTTGATCTGGGTTGGCGTGGTCGGGCTTGGCCCCTTCGCCGGCGTGCTGGCCATCGCCACATCGGATATCGGCACCTTCGGCAAGATGTTCTCGGAGGCGCTGGAGGCCGCGGAGCGTGGCCCGGAAGAAGGCGTGCTCGCATCCGGCGGCGGCGAGTTGGCGCGCATCCGCTTCGGCGTGGTGCCGCAGGTGCTGCCCGTGATGGCCGGCCAGGTGCTGTACCTGTTCGAGAGCAACGTGCGCTCCTCCGCCATCATCGGTATCGTCGGCGCCGGCGGCATCGGCCTGCATCTGGCGGAGATGATCCGCACCTTGGAATGGCCGGCGGTCTCCTGCATCGTGCTGCTGATCCTGGTGGTGGTGGCCGCCATTGATGTTCTTTCGTCCCGCCTGCGTGCGGGCATGGCGGGCTGAATGGGTGGCTTCGTACTGGTGGTAGGGCCGAGCGGCGCCGGCAAGGACACGCTGCTGCGCCTGGCCTGCGCCGAGTTGGCCGGCGAACCGCGCCTGGTGCTGGCGCGCCGCGTCATCACCCGACCGGAAAGTGCTGCCGAGGCGCATGACACGCTGGACGAGGCAGGCTTCCTCGCCGCAGCGGCCAACGGCGCGTTCTGCCAGCACTGGCAGGCGCATGGGCTGCGCTACGGCATTCCCGCGCGCTACGCGGCCGCCACGCGGGCTGGCGCGGTGGTTGTCGCCAATGTCTCGCGCGGCGTGGTGGCGTCGGCGCGCGCCGCTTTGCCGGGCGTGACGGCGGTGGAGATCACTGCCCCGGCCGAGATACTGGCGGCCCGCCTGGCGCAGCGGGCGCGGCCGGAAGATGGGGACCTGGACGCTCGCCTCGCCCGCGCTACAGCCGCCACGGCGCAGGTGGACCTGCGCATCCTCAACGACAGCACGCCAGAGCAGGCCGCCGCCCAGTTGCTCGCGCACCTGCGGGCAAGACTGGCGGAAACCGAGCCAACACCCCGGGACCGCCGGCAAGCAGTTGGGCGACGCACGCTTCATCCACCCGACCGCGGAGGTACGCGACAGCACGTCGGCGCCTATACCGTAGTCGACGCCCGCACCAAGGTCACCGAGACGGTAATGGGCGAGTGCAGCTGCGTCGCGAACGACAGCCGGATCATCCACACCGAGATCGGCCGCTTCCGCTCCATCGCGGCGATGACGCGGATCAACCCCGGCAACTACACGCTGGATCGCGTGGCGCTGTCGCACTTCCCCTATCGCATTTCCGCCTGTGGTCTGTGCGACGACGACACCAGGCTGTTCGATGTGCGGCAGACTACCAGGGGCCGGTCCACCGCACTGGCGCGCTGACCGCTTAATGCTTGCAATGGCGAGGCGCCTCTGTATACTTGGCAGGTCAGCCTTGTTTGGTTCGGCCTGCTTTCTCCATGCTCTTCATCGAGCGCCGAGCCCGCTGCCCGCCCCCTGCATCAGATTGATCCACCATGCGATGTCGCGTGGGGGCACGCCTATATTCGATCGGAATACTTCCATGTCCAATGGCACCGTCAAGTGGTTCAACGCGACCAAGGGCTTCGGCTTCATTCAGCCGGAAGACGGCACTGGCGATGTGTTCGTCCACATCAGCGATGTGCAGCGCGCCGGCATCCAGGCCCTGAACGAGGGTGACAAACTCACCTACGACGTTCAGCGTGGCCAGCAGGGCAAGGTGTCTGCCTGCAACCTGCGCCTCGCCTGATATCGCGCTAGCGCGATAGCTGATCGGGTGGGCGCCTCGGCACCCACCCGGTTGTTGCCGCCCCATCGGGACGCCTGATGGGCGTGTTCGGCAAGCGCTCCGTTGAGCGCCAGCGGCCCGGCGCCGCGGCCGATCACCGGGATATCCATCTACTCTTTCGCCATAAGGATATCGGAAGCTTCGCCCAAGCGGCGGCGCTGCCGAAAACGCACATGCACTCACAGAACTCGTTTGCCGCCGTCGAGCGGTCGCCGTCTGCTTCGTTGAACTCGCCGCCCCCGGCCGCCTGGCCACCGGCACCGCGCGAGCCGGAGCCTACTGGCCTGTCGCCGGAAGCGATCCGCCGGATCATTCTCGAACTACTCGGATAGGTCGCTGGGCGGGCCAGTTTCCGCAAGGAAGTTGAGCCTGCCATCTGGGTAGCGGATGGCCCGATCCGAAGGATCCTGCGCACGGGCAGGATCCACCCACCTTCGCAGGCTGCAGCTATGGGGCCTGCCGGAGGCGCCGATGGCGGCGATGGTTAAGGTCGGCCCACGGCCGACCGCGGCGCCAGTTCCTGGCCGCTTCTCTGGGCAACTCGCAGCCTTCAAACCCCCATCACGGTAAGCCTATTGGCCTGGACCAGACCCCGCCGCATGCCGCCAATGCGGCGGCAGCGGGACCACCTCGGCCGCCGCGGCAATGGCAGCCAGCGGGGCCTCGATGT
Source organism: Acetobacteraceae bacterium (assembly GCA_947455205.1). Taxonomy (GTDB): domain Bacteria; phylum Pseudomonadota; class Alphaproteobacteria; order Acetobacterales; family Acetobacteraceae; genus CAIMOR01. The sequence goes on from CANGNF010000003.1 coordinate 106,999, forward strand.
GGCAGGCCACGCCGGCGGGGTTGAAGCTGATCCGCGCGGTGCCGCGAATGTCGTAGGCCAGGCTCCGCTCGACCAGCCGGCTGCCGAAGCCCCGATGTGTCGGTGGCGCGACCGGCGGTCCGCCTGTCTCCTCCCAACTCAGCCGGAACAGCGGCTCGGCGCCCGGAACCACGGCCCAGCGAATCTCGACATGACCGGCCGGCCCTGAGAGCGCGCCGTATTTGACGGCGTTGGTGGCCAGTTCGTGCAGCGCCATCGAGATCGCCACCGCCGCACGCGGCACCAGCCGAAGCGGCGGACCGGAAACCTGGAACCGCATGCCCCTGGCGCCGCCATGTGGCGCGAGCACGCCGGCGACCACCTCGTTCATGTCCGCACTCGCCCAGGCCTCGCGCGTGAGGACATCGTGCGCCGAGGACAGCGCCAGCAGCCGGGCCTGCAGCCCGCGCAGCAGGCCCGGGTCGCCGCCGCGCAGGCTTTGCGACGCAATCGACTGCACCGTGACGAGGGTATTCTTCACCCGGTGGTTCAGCTCATGGACCATCAGCCGCAGGTGCTGCTCCGCCGTACGGCGCTCGGTGACGTCCTGTTGCGCGCCGCGCACGAGCGCAACCTGGCCGGACGCCTTGCGGGTGAACTCGCCATGGCTGCTGATCCAGCGCACCTCCCCCGTATCGCCACGGCAGATGCGGAACTCCAGGGCAAACCGCACCGCCGCCGGGTCCGCCGCCAGCGCGCTCCGGCGCGCCCGAAGCTCAGCCCGGTCCTCGGGGTGAACCAGGCCAAGGTGCTCCCCGTCGAGCGCCATCGACGGCGCGGGTTGCGCGGGGTCCAGGCCATGCAGGCGATACATGATCTCGGTCCAATGGGTCTCGCCGGAGGCGAGGTCGCAGGTGAAGAAGCCGACCCTGCCCGCCTCGCTGGCCAGGCGCAGCCGCGCCTCGCTTTCGCGCAGTCGCTCGTTGCCCTCGGCCAGCGCGGCCTCACGCGCGGCCACCGCCCCTTCCGCCGCCGCAAATCCCTGCCGCAGCGCCTCCAGCTCCGTGATCCCGGCAGGCGGGATCGCCGCCGCGGACCTGGCCGGCAACGGGGGGCTGCCGTCGGCCAGGCTGCGCGCGTGGCCTTCCAGCTGGCGGACCGGCACCAGCACACCCCGCGCGGCGAGAACCGCCAGCGCAACCCCCAACGCAAGGGCGAGGAAGCCGCCGCCGGTCAGCGCGAGCAGCGGCCGACGCCATGCCGCGTCGAAGTCGGCCGCCGGTTGAGCAACGACGACCGTCCATCCCGGCGCGGAAGGGACCGCGCGGTGGGCGAACACGCGCTCCTCCCCGTCGAGGTCCAGTCCGCGGAACAGGCCCGACACCGCTGCCGCGAACCGAAGGGCATTCGCCGCGGGCACCGATTGCCCGATGACGCGGGCGTGCTGCGCGTCCGAGCGGGCGACGATGGCGTGGCGGCCGTCCATCACCATGGCGAAGGCCCCGGCCGACAGCCCCTGCTCGGCGAGAAGCGCCCGCATGCGCTCCACCCGCTGCGCCGCGGCCGCGACCAGGACGACGCGGCCCTCGGTATCCTTCACCGGCACCCCGAGGGTGTAGACCGGGGCGTTGGCGATGGCGCCGACAACCAGGTCGGCCGCTGCGGGCTGCCCGGTGGCGAAGATCCTGTCGAGGAGTTCGGCGGCGTTGCTGCGCGGGAGTGGTGCGCCGAACGGCACGCGTGAGGAGATCAGGCGTGTGCCATCCCGGGTGAGGACGATGATCGGCATCTCCAGCCGCTGATCCAACCGCCGGGCATGGGCGTCGAGCATGGCGATGTCCGGAGTGGCGGGATCGGGCAGGAAGGCGGGGGATGTGGCGAAGGCGCTCAACGCGGCGATGTTGCCGGCGAACTCGCGGTCCACCGCCAGCCCGAGCGCCTGGGCCGTGTCGCGCAGCCGCGCCTCGGCGGCGGCGTGGCGCTCCCCCACCGCCTGCCACACGGCGAGCCCGCCGACGCCGAGGGCGGGGACGAGGACGACCAGCACGAGGCCGAGCAGGAGGGTGGCAAAGCGCAACCGGGGCGGGCGGCTGCTCGGATCCGGTTGAACGCTGCGGGACATGGCCTGCCGTTATCACGGCGTCATGTAGGGAAGGCTGACATTGCGTGGACGTTTGGCCGTTCGACCCGGCGGCGCCATCACGAGACCGGGAGCGACGCTGCTTCCCGCGCCAGCGATGGCCGGCGACGCCCGCAGTCGCGGCTGGGTCGTCATCACCGGCAACCTTCGGGAGCGCGAAGGGCTGGTGACCAGCGAGGCAGTTTCTGAAAAGGTGAAGATGATGCGGCCTCACGTCGCCGTGTGGAAACGCGCGCCCGCCTACAACGATGCTCGCTTCACAGTGGGTGATGGTTCATCATTGCAGTTCGAGCGCTTGTTGCGGCCGCTCACCACGGACAGCGCTACCGTTTTGCAGCTTGTGGATTCGTCGTGTTTGCAGACAGCGGTGCCAGGCGCCAAGGAACCCTCCGATGTCTTACCCGCATCCCCTGCCGGACTTCGAAGCGCCCGACCTGGCCGCTGCCGTCGAAAGCCTGCCACTTGAAGTCGTGGACAGCCTGCCGTTCGGTGCCATCCGCATCGGGGCGGATGGGAAGGTCAAGTTCTACAGCAAGGCGGAACGCCAGCTTTCCGGGTATGCTAGGGAAGCGGTTGGCCTCGATTTCTACGCCAGCATCGCGCCCTGCATGAACAATGCGGCCTTCCTCGGCCGCATTGAAGCAGCGGCCAAGGCTGGCAAGTTGGATATCGAGTTTGGCCATGTCGGCGATTTTTCCGACCGGCAGCGCGAGTTGCGGATCAGGATCGTGTCCGCCAGCGGCGGCGGCTACTGGCAATTTCATCTGCGCGAGGATTAGTCGGCATCAGTTGCTGCGCTGAGGGAAAACCCCGGGAGCCGTCGGACAGTACGCGGACACGCCGCGCCTGCTTTGCATTCCGGTAGTCTCCGGAATGCCCGAACTCCAGGCCCAGTACGCCGTCCCGCCGCATGTCAGAAATGACGCCGTCATCTCCCAGGTCCGGCCATCGGGCACGCAGATGTGACTGGGATTGTTCCATACATTGACGCAATGTATCCGGAACTTCCCCGTGTAATAGTTCACAATGCTGTTTCAGGCTTGGCGATCCATGACCAATAAGGGGCAGCAGTCTGGGGCGTTGGCGACGCCGCGCGTTACCGCCCTGGCCTGGGCGCTGCCGCCAATCGGGGTCGGGCGCCGGGGGCAGACCCTGGTGGCCAAGCTGGTGCTGTTTGCGCTGGCGATCGCGCTGCCGATGCTGATGCTCGCCACCGGCGCGATCTGGCAGCAGCGCAGCGCGGACCGGGCCAAGGCCGAGGCCGCGCTGGTGGCCCAGGCCCACAGCACCGCCCTGTTGCTCGACCGGGAGTTCGCCGGCGGGGAGCGCGTGCTGCTGGCCCTGGCGCGGTCGAGCCGACTGGTAAGCGGCGACATCACTGGCTTCTCGAACCAGATGCGCGACGCAGCCGTGGCAACCGGCGCACTGGCGATCAACCTGGTCGCTGCCGAAGGGCGCGTGGTGCTCAGCACGGAGTTCCCGCCCGGGCAACGGCCGGCAATGATCGGCTCCGCGTCCATGCTCAGGACGCTGGAAACCGGTCGGACCGTCATCGGCAACCTGTTCGTCAGGCCCTACGACGGCAGCCATGCGGTCGGTGTGACCGTGCCGGTGCGATGCCCCGCCGGGGTTGGCGAAGCGCCGGCGCGTTGCGCCCTTGGGCTAGTGATCCCGCGGGCCCGCATGCTGGCGGCGCTGACCGAGCAACGCCTGCCGCCATCCGCCTTCGCGGCGGTGCTGGACCGAGAGAACCTCATCGTTGCGCGTTCCTCGCGGGATGCTGAGTTCGTCGGCACCAGGCCGGCGCAGTCGCTGCTGGACGCCATGCTGCAGCCGGCCGGCATGATCCCCTTCGCCTATGTCTCGCTGGAAGGCAGGCGCGTGGTCGCGGCCTATGCGCAGGCGCCGGAATCCGGTTACCGGGTGAAGATCGTCGTTCCCGAGGAGATCTTCGACGCCCCCCTGCTGGCGACGCTGTGGCCGACGCTGCTGGCAGGAATGCTGCTGCTGGCGGCCAGCCTGGCCCTGGGTGTGGCCTCGGCGCGGCGCATCGCCGCGGCATTCAGCACCCTGGGCGCGGCCGACCTGCCGGAACGGCCGACCCGGGTGGGGTTGCGCGAGCTGGACGACCTGGCGGATGCGCTTTCCCGCAAGGCCGGCGCCCGTGCCCGCGCCATGGCGGAGTTGCGCAGCCTGTTCGATGCCAGCCCGGTCGGCATGGTCCGCTGCGACGCCGGCGGGCGGGTCTACGAAGCCAATGCCGCGTTCCTGCGGATCGTCGGCATGTCGCGTGCCGAGTTGGAGGCCGGCCGGGTCAAGTGGGACCAGTTGACCCCGCCCGAGTGGATCGGCCGCGACGAGGCTGCCATTGCCGAGGCCGCCCGCACCGGCGCCTGCGCGCCCTACCAGAAGGAATATGTCCGACCGGATGGGACCAGGGTACCCGCCCTGGTGTTCTTCGCCTTCGAGGGGACGGCCAGCGGTCGCGCCGCCGCCTTCGTAGTGGACCTGTCCCCCTGGGGGGCCACCGAGGCGGCCTTGGTCCGCGTGCAGGAGCAGATGCGCCTGGCGATCGACGGCGCCGGGATGTTCTTCTGGGACGCCAACCTGGTGACCGGCGAGGTCGAGTGGTCGCCGGGCCTGGAGCAGACCTGCGCGATGCAGCCGGGCAGCTTCGGCGGCACGATGGAAGCCTTCCGCGCGCTGGTTCGCCCCGAGGACCTGCCCCGGGTGGAGGCGGCGCTGGCCGCAGCCAATGCCGGAAATCCGCCCTACGAAGCCGAGTACCGCATCCTGCGGGCCGACGGCGCCGAGCGGTGGCTCACGTTGCGTACCCATGTGCTGCCCGGATCGGACGGTCGATTGAGCCGATGCATCGGCATCAATCGGGACGTCACCGACCGCAAACTGGCAGAACCGGCGCTTCGGGCCAGCGAGGAGCGCTTCCGCAGCGTCTCGGACGCCACGCCGGACGTCATCTACATCAGCAGCGTGGTGGAGGGGCGGGTCGAATACCTGAGCCCGTCCTTCGAGACGATCTGGGGCGAACCGCGCGACGCCATCATGGCGGACCGTTCCCGCTGGATAGACCTTCTGCATGAGGATGACCGCGCTGCGGCCGTCGCCCAGAAAGCCCGCTTCCTCGCCGAGGCGACGGCGCCGATGTCGATGGAGTACCGCATCCGCCGCGCCTCGGACGGGGCGGTACGGCACATACGCGACACCGCGGTCCCCATCCGCGATGCCGTTGGCCAGGTGGTCAGCGTGGCAGGCGTGGCGCATGACGACACCGACCGCCGCCAGGCCGAGATGGCCGGGGCGGCCAGTGCCTCGCTGTTCCGCAGTGTGGCGGAGGCCATGCCGGCGATGATCTTCGTTGCCGACGCCGAGGGGCGCAACACATTCACCAATGCCCGAATGCAGCAGTACACGGGGCTTACCGCCGAGGAACTTGCCGCCGACGCGTGGCGGCGCATCGTGCACCCCGACGACCTGGCGCTAACCCTGGCGCGCTGGCAACGCTCGGTGAGCACCGGGGAGCCCTACGAGACCGAATATCGTCTGCGTCGGAAGGATGGCGCCTGGCGCTGGCACCTGGCCCGCAGCGTGCTCGACCATGACGACCAGGGGGCGATCATTCGCTGGCTGGGCGCCGCGATCGACGTGGACGACCGGCATGCCGCCGCCGGCGCCCTCAACCAGGCCCAGGAAGGCCTGCGCCTGGCGGTCGAGGCCGCCGAGCTGGGTATCTGGAACTGCGACCTGCGCGACGGCACGGCCCAGGCCTCGGCCCGCTGCGCCGAGCTGTATGGGCTGGCGCCGGACGAGACCCTTGACCTGGAGCGCCTGCTGGCCGCGCTGCATCCGGACGACCAGGCCGTCACCGAAGCCGCCATCGCCACTGCCCTGGCCGAGCACGACCGCTATGACGTGGAGCACCGCGTGCTGCTGGCCGAAGGCGAGATCCGGTGGCGCCGCGCCACCGGCCGCGGCAGCTATGGCCCCGACGGCGCTGCGCTGGGCCTGCGCGGGGTGATGGTGGATATCGACCGACGCAAGCGGATCGAGGCTGAACTGCGCGACAGCCATGACCAGCTGGAGCAACGTGTCGCGGAACGTACCCATGCGCTGACCCTGGCGGCCAGCGAGCTGACTGCCGAGATGCGCCGTCGCGAACAGGCCCAATCCGCCCTGGTTCAGGCGCAGAAGCTGGAGGCGCTGGGCCAGCTGACCAGCGGCATCGCGCACGACTTCAACAACGTGCTCGCGGCGGTACTGGGCAGCCTGAAGCTGATTCGTCGGCGCGCCCCGGAAGGCGAGCCGATTGCCGAGCTGGCCCGAAACGGCGAAGCCGCTGCCAATCGCGCGGCCACGCTGGTGCGCCGGCTGATGGCCTTTGCCCGGCGAGAGGATCTGGCCCCGGCAGCGCTGGACCCCACCGCGGTATTGGCCGAGGCCGAAACCCTGGTGCGTCACGCCGTGGGCGCCGGGGTGCAGGTGGTGACGAAGGTACCGGCTGGCATCTGGCCGCTGGTGGTGGACGCCCACCAGTTGGAGGTGGCGCTGCTGAACCTGGCGGTCAACGCCCGCGACGCGATGCAGGGCCGCGGCCAGGTCAAGCTGGCGGCACGCAACGCCCCGGCGGAAAGCCTTGCGGCCCGTCCGCTCGGACTGCGTCCCAACATCGACTACGTGGTGCTGAGCATGCACGACAATGGCCCGGGCATGCCGCCCGATGTGCTGGCGCGTGCCACCGAGGCCTTCTTCACCACCAAGCCGCGCGGCCACGGCACCGGGCTGGGCCTGGCCATGGTGCAGACCTATGCGCGCCAGTCAGGCGGCGCGCTGCATATCGAAAGCACCACCGGCGAGGGCACCACGGTGGAGCTATGGTTGCCGCGGGGCGCGGAGATGCCGCAGCCCAACGTGGACGGCGGCAGCGAGGAGCTGGACGACGCCCTGCACGGCAACGCCACCATCCTGGTGGTGGACGACGACGAGCAGGTTCGGCTCGTCGTCGCCACCACGCTGCGCGACCTGGGCTACACCGTGCTGGAAGCCAACAGCGCCGACACCGCCATGGTGCAGGCGCTGGCCGCGCCCCGGCTGGACCTGATGCTGACCGACGTGGTGATGCCCGGCGGCGACGGGCCTGAGCTGGCGGCCCGGCTGCGCGCCGCGCTGCCCGGCGTACCCGTGCTGTTCGTCACCGGCTTCGCCGGCGACCACAAGATGAGCGGCGAGGTGGTGCTGGTGAAGCCCTACCCCGTGGCCCAGTTGGCGTTCCAGGTCCTGGTTGCGCTCGGCCGGGTGCAGCCGCCGGACCGGATACTGCGGCAGCTGCGCCTGCCTGTCGTGCGGCACGCCTACCTGGGTTGGCGGGTGCTGCGGCAGGCGGCGGGACCTGACCGGCTGCCCAGGCCGGATGCAGCGGAGATGACCGCGCTGGCCGCCCTGCCGGATGCCTTCACGGTCAAGGTGACGTGGTCAAGCGACGGCACGCCCGTACTGCGGTACGACAGCTTCGGCCGTGCGCTGGCCCAACGGCTGGGCAGCACCCTGGCCGGCAGTCTGGTCGGCGACGATGCCGGGGACGGCGACCTGTTCCAGGGGCTGGCCGCCATGTATCGCCTCTGCGCCGTGCAGTCGGCGCCGGTTTCGGACTATGCCCGGTACCAGTTCGACGATCACGCCGACCGCCTGCGCTTCGAACGGCTGGTGCTGCCGCTGGCCGCGGATGGCGGCAGGCGCGTGACCATGTTGCTGGGCCTGGCGCTGTTCGAGGACCCGGCGCAGCACTGAGCGCTGGCGGAGGCGCATTCGCGCTACGCGTGCTGCGTCGGTGGAGGCAGGCAGGGAAAGTTGAGGGGAACGTCAGCGCCGTCCGCTCGCCCACCGATCCGTCTCGGATGCGACCTACGCTCATCCCACCGAGTCGTGGCGCCCATCCGAACCAGCGGCTCGGGTGGTCGGGTCGCAATTCAGTTCTCGGCCGCACGGTCACGCATCCGCGCTTCGTGATGTCGCTCCGCCCCCCGGAAGTGGTTCCGTATCTGGCCCGCCGCCTCCAGCGGTGCGGCCACGGAACGCGACGGCATGTTCGCAGCACCGCAACCCAAGCCTGCCCCGGCGCCCAGCCGCCCCGCCAGCGCCAACGTCGGCGCCCCGTTGAAGCCCCGCCCGGTCACCGCCCTGGCGCGCGACTTCAGCGTGCTGCGCATCGCCGCCGCCGACGACCCGTTGGAGCGTGAGGCTGATCGGTTGGCGGACCAGGTGCTGCGCGCCACCGCCGACAACCGCCGGGCCAGCCTATCGCCGCCGCACCTGGCCCGGCAATGTGCCGCCTGCGCCGAGCAGGACGAGGAGACGCTGCTGCACCGGCAGGCCAGCGCCGCGGCGCCCCTCGGGCCAGCGCCGTCCAGTGTGCATGCCGTGCTGCACGCGCCCGGCCAGCCGCTGGACAGCGGCGTGCGCAGCCTGTTCGAGCCGCGCTTCGGCCATGACTTCAGCCAGGTGGTTGTCCATACCGGCGCGGCGGCCGAGCACTCGGCCCGGCAGGTCGGCGCGCTGGCGTACACCGTTGGCCACCACATCGTGTTCGGCGCCGGCCGCTATGCGCCGAAATCCACCGCTGGGCAGCGCCTGCTGGCCCATGAACTGGCGCATGTGGTGCAGCAATCCGGCGGTGGCGTTGCGCTGCAGCGGGAAGTGGAGAAGCGCATCTGCGTCCCCGGCCTGGCGGCCGATGACCTGGCCTGCGCCGGCGTCCGGGCAGCCGCCACGGCGCCGGGGGTCATGCTCTCGGCCGCCGCCCTTGGCGCGCCGCCGGCGGGCCTGGGGCTGCGGGTGCCGGTCCACCCGCAGGCGGTCAGCGGGATCCATGAATGGAACAGCGACGACGCGGTGCCCGAGGGCCGTGCCAACAACCACAACCGCTTCACCGTCGGCGGCTTCAGGTTGCAGCAGATCTGCGCCATCGATGCCGAGGGCACTGCGCGGGTCATGGTCTACTTCGCCACCGGCGGCGCCACGCCGCTGGCCGTGGGGCCGAATTCGCTGCAGCTTTTCGTGCTGACCCATGGCGGCACGCTGACGGCGCGTGCCGGCAACGCCGATGGTCTGGACCAGCCGCGCGGCCTGGCCACCGGGACGCTGCCCGCAGCGCCGGATGCCTTCAGCGAGGAACCGCAGATCTACTACCTGGCGCCCAGGCTGCCCGGCTACGACGTGGTCGAGCCGCCGCCGCAGCCGTTCAGGATCGGCATCTACCTGATGCAGCCCTATCTGCGGCGGTTGCCCGGGGGCAAGTTCGCGGTGCTCTACTACGTCGCGTCGCGGCAGATGACCAAGTTCGGCGCCAGGTTCCGCACGGAATACGTGGTTGGCCCGGAATGGCTGGGCTACTTCCGGTCTCGCGCGGATTACTACGCCGGAATCGCCGAACTGGCCTTCCTGACGCCGGGCGGGGAAAGCGCGCCGCCCGACTATGTGGTGCGCAGCGCGCGCTACATCATGGGCGTGCTGCACAACGACCCCGAGCGTGCCCGAGAGGGGCTGCGCGCCTGGAAGGCGGCTGCCGAAGACCCTGGTTGGTGGTTGCAGGTGGCCGCGGGCTACGCCGGCGCGGCCCAGCCGGCGCCACGCGTCACCACCCCGACGCTTGAAGTGGTGCCAAGCCCCACCGGTGTGCCGGGCGGCGGCGGCCTGGCGCCACCGGTGCGCCCGGTGGCGCCGGTGCGGGTCGGCGGCGGAGCTTCCGGTGGCGGCGCGACCGCAACGGCGCAGGCCTTGGCGCCCGAGCCGTTGGTGGTGCCGCAGCCGGCGCCGAACCCGGCTGCGGTACCACGCACCCGGCCCCAGGGCGTGCCCGGGTGGAACCGGGTGCCCGCGCCCGTCGCGCGAAGGGTGCCGCCACCCTCGCCGGCCGCCAGCGGTGCGGCCCAGGCCGCCGCCCAAGCATTGAGCCCGAAGGCGGCGGTGCCGGCGCCCCCTGCCGCGCCCGGCGCCTTGCCGGCCATCGGCACGGCGCCCAACCAGCGGCGGCAGGCGACGCAAACCTGCATCAACGCGGAACTGGACATCCTCCAGGCCGAGAAGGACCAGATCTGCAACAACATCCCGGGCGAGAGCTGCAGCCCTGCGAAGGTGAGCCCCAAGCGCCTGGCGCGGCAGCCGTGCTCGCGCATTCGCGCCCGCATCGCGGCGATCCAGGATTGCCTCAACATCCGCGAGGTGATCCAGCGGGACTGCTTCGGTGGCGTGCCCGACGCGGTACATGCGCGCGTCATGGGTGAACTTGCCGGCGGGCTCGCCGCCTGCTTGGCTCTGGAAGCGGTGAACTGCGCGCCGGGCCACCCGATGGCGAAGCTCTAACATGGCGACAGAATTGTTCGACGCGATCGCCGCCCACGACATGGTCCGCCTGACCGAAGCGCTGGCGGCGGGGGCCGATGCGAATGCGCTGGCGGCCGACGCCGTCGCCTGGCGGCCGCTGCACGCCGCGGTCGAGGAACTGGAGCATGGCGGCCCGCTGGCGGCCCTGCCCCTGCTGCTGCGCCATGGCGCCGCCGTGGACGGCTGGGATGGCCGGCGCCAGGCGACGCCGCTGCTGATGGCGCTGTTCCGCGGCCAGGGCGACGCGGCGCGGCTGTTGCTGGAAGCCGGCGCGGACCCGAACGTGGTCGGCGCCGAGGGCGATACGCCGCTGCGCTGGTGCGTGGAGCAGGGCGACTGCGAAATGGCGGCGCTCCTGCTCGGCGCCGGCGCGGCCCGGAGCATGGATGAGGCCGGCGGGCCGAGCGGCGTGACCGCGCTTGGCCGCGCCGCCAGCCGAATTGATGTGACGATGCTGAAGCTGCTGCTGGCCGCCGGTGCCGACCCGGCTGCGCTGGACGCGGACCACCTGACGGCCCGGCAGCGCCTTTCGCGGACTACCGGCACCGACCCCGCCGCCTGGGCGGCTGCGGCGGCACTGCTTGGCTGAGACGGCGGCTGGGGGTTTCGGGCGGCGGGCGTTCCCGGCGGTGCCGTCCAACGCCCGGAGCGCTCGCTCTGGCAGGAGCGGGTCTTCGCTTTACTCACCGGCTTCCCGGCGCGCGCCGGACTACCCCCGCTCCCCATTTCGCCAGGCGTGCGGTATGCTTTCGCTCCCGACGGCGCGCGTGCCACCCGCCGTGCATCGGTCGGACCCGCTCAAGCGTCCCCGCCACGCGCTGACCCTACTTTCCCAAAGGAGTGCCGCCCTTGCTGTTCATGGTCGTCAGCGAACCGAAGCCCGAGCGGCCCAGCAGCGTCGTGCATCACCGCCAGGACTACTGGCGCTGGATCGAGCCGCTGATCGCCTCGGGAGAGGTGCGCTCGGTGCACGCCCGCGTCGGCCGTGGCGCCGTGGTGCTGTTTGACGTGCCCAGCAATGAAGGGCTCCATCGCCGGCTGAACGAATGGGCCGACATCATCCCGGCCACGTTCACCGTCTACCCGCTGGTGGACCCAGCGGCGGCGCAGGGCTTCCTGGCAACCCAGAAGGCCTGAGCCCAGCCGACACCCCCACTGGCTGCGTACGCTGCGCGCCATTGCCAGTGGCCTGCCTCGGCCCCACTGTCCCGCCTCAAAGGCGGGAGGAACATCCATGGCGGCACAAGGCGCGGGGCCAGGCACGGCCCGGTCCGGCAGGACCATCGGTGAATCCGGGCCGCAGTGGCCAGCGCCGCCCAGCCCGCCCAAGGGCGCACCGAACATCCTGCTGGTGCTGTTCGACGATGCTGGCTTCTCCGACTTCGGCTGCTTCGGCTCGCCGGTGAAGACGCCGACGATCGACCGCCTGGCCGCCGAGGGGCTGCGCTACACCGGCTTCCACACCACGGCGATGTGCTCCACCACGCGCACCGCGCTGCTGACCGGGCGCAACCACCACTCCGCCGGCGTCGGCAGCCTGGCCAATTTCGACAGCGGCTACCCCGGCTATCGCGGCAAGATCAGCAAGGAAGCCGGGACGCTGGCGGAAATGCTGCGCCCGCATGGCTACCGCACCTACATGCTGGGCAAGTGGCACGTGACGCCGCTGACGGAAAGCGGCAGCACCGGGCCGTTCGATGGCTGGCCGCTGGCGCGCGGCTTCGACCGTTTCTACGGCTTCATGGACGCCGCCACCGACCAGTACACGCCGGAGCTGGTGCGCGACAACTCGCCCATCCCGCCGCCCCGCACGCCGGAACAGGGCTACCACCTGACCGAGGACCTGGTGGACCAGGCCATCGGCTTCCTGGCCGGGCATGTCGCCGAGCGACCGGAGATGCCCTGGCTGTGCTGGCTGGCACTGGGCGCCGTGCATGCGCCGCACCAGGCGCCGGCGGAGCTCATCCGCAGCTACGACCCCGTCTTCGCCGCCGGCTGGGATGTGGAGCGCGAGCGCCGGCTGGCGAAGCAGCAGGCGCTGGGCGTGGTGCCCCCCGGCACCGCGCTGCCGCCACGCAACGACGACGTGCGGCCCTGGGACAGCTACCCGCCGGAGCAGCAGCGCTACCTCACCCGGCTGCAATCGGCCTTCGCGGGCATGATGGACCATGCCGACCAGCAGCTGGCGCGCCTCATCGGTTTCCTGGAGACCACCGGTCTGCGCGAGGACACGCTGGTGCTGGTGCTGTCCGACAATGGCGGCAGCCAGGAAGGCGGGCCGCTCGGCGGCGTCAACCTGCTGGGCCCGCGCAACCTGCGGGACGAGCCGATGGCGGAGAAGCTGGCGCGCATCGACGATATCGGCGCCCCCGGCAGCTACGCCAACTATCCGCTGGGCTGGGGCATGGCCTCCAACACGCCGCTGCGGCGGTACAAGCAGAACACCCATGGCGGCGGCATCCGCGATCCCCTGGTGATGTCCTGGCCGCGCGGCATTCCGGCGCGGGGCGAGTTGCGCCACCAGTTCGTCCACGCCTGCGACATGGCGCCGACGCTGCTGGAGCTGGTCGGCGTGGCGCCGCCCGAGGCGGTGAACGGGGTGAAGCAGATGCCGCTGGAAGGCATCAGCTTTGCCGCCAGCCTGCGCGACCCGACGGCACCCTCCAAGCCCACGCCGCAGTACTTCGAGATGTTCGGCCACCGCGGCATCGTCCACCAAGGCTGGAAGGCGGTGGCCTACCACCCGCCCGAGACGCCGTATGAGGACGACCGCTGGGAGCTGTTCCACCTGGCCGAGGACTTCAACGAGACCCGCGACCTGGCCGCGACCCACCCGGCAAAGCTGGCGGAGTTGCAGGCGCTGTGGTGGGAGGAAGCCGAGAAGCACCAGGTGCTGCCGCTGGACGACCGGTTCCGCCAGCGCTTCGCCGAGAACGCCGCGCGCTTCCATGGCGCCCGCAAGCGCTACGTGTTCCACGCCGGCGTCGGCCATGTGCCGACCGAGGTTGCCCCCGACATCCGCAGCCGCAGCTACCGCATCGACGCGCACGCGACCTTCGGCGAGCGCGACAGCGGCGTGCTGATCGCGCATGGCGACAGTTCCTCCGGCTACAGCCTGCACCTGGAAGACGGCACCCTGGTGCACGACATGAACATCGGCGGCGAGCATGTGCTGCTGCGCGCGACACGCCCGGTGCCGCCGGGGCCGCATGTGGTGGGGCTGCGGGTACGCCGGCTGAGCCGCGAGCCGAAGCCGACCATCGCCACCGGCCCCGGCCTGAGCGAGTTCACCCTGCTGATCGACGGCCAGCCCGCCGGGGTGGGGCAATCCCGCCTGGGCTTCTTCAACTTCGTCAGCTGGGCGGGGCTGGATATCGGCTGCAACCGCGGCTCGTCCGTCTCCGGGCATGAGGGCGCCTTCGCCTTCACCGGCCGGCTGGCCAAGGTGGAGGTGGTGATGGACGACGACCAGGCACTCGATGGCGACAGCCTCGGCGCCGCCGAACTGGCCCGCGAATGAGGGCGCTCCTTGGCCTGCTCGCGCTGCTGGCCGCAGCGCCGGCGCTGGCGCAGCCCTATCCCACGCGGCCGCCGGGGGTGATCGTCAACTTCCCGCCCGGCGGCGTGACCGACCTGGTCGGCCGCGCGCTGGCCGCCGCCATGGCCGCGCCGCTGGGCCAGCCGCTCGTGGTGCAGAACCGCGGCGGCGCTGGCGGCGCGATCGGCGCCGGCGCCATCGCCGCCGCGCCGCATGACGGCTACACGCTCGGCTTCATCGCCACCGCGGCGCTGACCACCCTGCCGCACATGCGCTCGCAGCCCTATGGCGCCGAGAGCTTCGACTACCTGTGCCAGACCTTCGACGTGCCGGTGTACCTGCTGGTGGCGCCGGGCTCGCGCTTCCGCAGCGCCGCCGAGCTGGTGGCCGAGGCAAAGGCACGGCCGGGCGCGCTGAACTACGCCACGGTCGGCCCCGGCTCGCTGCCGCATCTGGCGGCGCTGGACTTCGCCGCGCAGGCCGGCGTGGCGCTGACCCACATCCCCTACCAGGGCGAGGCCCCGGCCGTGACCGACCTGGTGGCTGGCCGGGTCGATGTCTATTTCGGTACCAGCTCGGTCGCCACCATCCACGAACTGCGCCGGCTTGGCGTGGCGGCACCGGCGCGCCTGGCGGAAAGCCCGGCAACGCCCACGCTGACCGAGCAGGGCTGGCCGGTGGTGTGGTCGGTCCTGGGCGGCCTGATCGCGCCGCGCGGCGTCGACGCCGCCATCCGCGCCCGGCTGGAGCAGGCCTGCGCCGCCGCGGTGCAGGCCCCGGCCTATCGCCAGGCGCTGGAGCAGCTGCGGGTGGGCTGGGCCCATGCGGGGGGTGAGGGGTTCCGCGCGATGATCCTGGCGGAATCGGCCAAGAACCGCCGGCTGCTGCAAAGCTCCAACCTGGCGGTGGAGTGATGCTGCGGTTCTGGCACCGGGTGGATGACCCCTGGAGCCACCTGCTGCTGCAGGTGCTGCCGCGGCTGCTGGCCACCTACGATGTGGCGCTGGAATGCGTCACCCTGCCCTGCCCGCTGCCGGACTACGCGCCGCGGCCAGACCTGCTGGTCCGCCACGCGCTGCGCGATGCGCTGAACCTGCGCGAGCATCTCGACATCGGCTTCGACAGCAACGGCGCGCTGCCGGACGCAGCGATGGCGGCGCTGGCCAACCAACGGCTGCTGGCGGTGACGGAGGCGGCGCAGTACCTGCCGCTGGCCACGGCCCTCGGCGATGCACTGTTCGCCGGCCGCGCCGACGAGGTTCGCGCGCTGTGCGCCGCAGGCCCGGGCGTGGCGGCCGAGGAAGCCGCCGGGCTACTCGCCGCCAACCAGCAGCGCCAGCTGGCCGCCGGCCACTTCAACACCGGCATGCTCAGCTTCGGCGCGGCCTGGTACTGGGGCGTGGACCGGCTGCACCACCTGGAGCACGACCTGCTGGTGGCCGGCAGGAAGCGGCCCGATGCCAGCGTGGGGGTGCTGCAGCGCCGGCCGCTGCCGGAGGTGACGCCACGGCCCGGCCAGCGCCTGACGCTGGACTTCTACTGTTCGTTCCGCAGCCCCTACACCTACCTGGCTGGGGAGCGTGTCTTCGCCCTGGCGCGGCGCTGGCCGGTGCAGATCCGGCCGAAGCTGATCGTGCCGATGAAGATGGCGGGCTTCGTCATCCCGGAACTGAAGGCGCGCTATTTCCGCTTCGACCCGGCCCGCGAGGCGCTGCGGCATGGCATGCGCTTCGGCCACTTCCACGACCCCTCCGGCGCCGGCCTGGAACGCGCCATGGCGCTGGTGCAGGCCGCCGCCCGGGCCGGCCGCCTGGAGGCCTACGTCCTCTCGGTCATGCAGGGCGTCTGGGCCGACGGCATCGACACCGCGAGCGATGACGGCCTGCGCCTGCTGGTCGAGCGTGCCGGCCTGGACTGGGCCGCGCTGCGCCCCGGCCTGGCGGACGAAAGCTGGCGCGACTGGGCGGCCGGCCATCGGGCCGAGTTGGCGGCGCATGGCCAATACGCCGCCCCGACCTTCGCGCTGGGCGACTACGTCACCTGGGGCCAGGACCGGCTTTGGGTCCTGGAGCGCGAGATCCAGCGTCGGTTGGGCTCGGCGCTGGCGCCCATCAAGCGCCGAGCCTGTGGAGGTCTCCAGACAACGGTTGGAGCGTGATCCCCCGAAGTGGACCATACTCCTGCCCAACGCCCCATGATCCAGGTACCCCGACGATGCCGCATGCCACCTCCTCACGCGCCGTGCTGGGCCTGCTGGTGCTGGTGGGCCTGCCCGCGCAGGCGCAACGCCTGCCCTATGAGCCGTCGACGCAGGAGGTGCTGAGCTGCATCGTCGAGCCGTTCCGCAGGGTGCTCGTCGCCAGCGCCGTCCCTGGCATCGCCCGCCGCGTGGCCTTTGAACGCGGCGACGTGGTGCAGGCCGGCGCCATCCTGCTTGAGCTGAACAGCGAGGCCGAGCGCGCCGGGCTTAACCTCTCCGCGGAGCGTGCCGAATTCGCCCGCCGCAAGCTGGGGCGAAACCGGGAGATGACCAGCCGTCAACTGCTCTCTGCGCAGGAGGTGGACGACCTGCGCACCGAGGCCAGGCTCGCCGAGTTGGAAGCGACGCGGGCGCGGGTTGAACTGGAGCGGCGGCACACGCTTGCGCCCCTGACCGGCATCATACTGGAACGCCGGGTCAACCAGGGCGAATACGTCACCACCGAGCCCTTCGCCGAGATGATCGCGCTGAACCCGCTGCATGCGGAGGTGACGCTGCGCTCGGAGGCATTCGGCCGGGTGCGCGTGGGGATGCAGGCCAGCATCGCGCTTGGCCAGCCGGTTGGGGAAACGCGCACCGGTGAGGTTGGCGTCGTTGACCGCGCCATTGATAGCGGCTCGGGCAGCTTCCGCATGCGCGTCGTGATTGCGAACCCGAACATGACCATGCCGTCCGGCATCGGCTGCCGCGTTCTGTCGGTCGCGGCCGCCGGTGGTTGAAGCGGCGCTGGCGCCGTTTCGCGCCACCGCGCCGTTCCTGGCGCACTACCCCGGCGCCCAAGCCCTGGCGGAGGCCTTGCGCTGCGGATTGATCGGGCGGCTTGCCAGTGGCGGCGCCACCCACGCGGCGTTGGCCGGGCTGGCAAAAGTGCCGCCGGCCAGCCTGGACGTGTTGCTGGCGCTGCTGCGTGGCGCCGGCGTTATCGCTGCGGCGCCCGGGGGCGAAGCGCTGACCCCGGCGTTCCGGACCGCCCTGCCCTATCTGGGGCTGATGCAGGCAAAACTGGAAGCGGCCGCGCTCGCGCTGCCGGACTTTCACAACCATTTCGGCGCGCTGCTGCGCGACCGCGCTGGCTTCATGGAGCGCGCGGCGATCTTCGCGCTGTATCGCTACGACCTGGCGCTGCAGGAGGACGCGGCGGCCCTGGCAGCCACCGCGCCCTGGGTCGGCCTGACCACCGCGCTGACCAGGTACGAAGCGCCGGTGCTGCTGGCGCTGCACGACTTCTCCCGCATCCGCCACCTGGTGGAACCTGGCGGCAACAGCGGCGAGATGGCGCTGCAGCTGACCACGGCGCATCCAGCGCTGCACGCCACCGTGGTGGATCTGCCGGCGGTGTGCGCGCTGGGGCGCCGGCATGTCGCTGCGGCCCCGCGTATCCGCTTCATCGCCGCCGACCTGCGCCGGCAGCCGCTGCCGGCCGGCCATGACGCGGTGCTGTTCAAATCCATGCTGCATGACTGGCCGGAGCAGCAGGCGCGCCACCTGCTGGCCCTGTCCGCTGCCGCGCTGCCGCCGGGCGGCGAGGTGCTGATCTTCGAGCGTGCGCCGCTCCCGGCCGAAGCCGCTCTCGGCTATGGCCAGATGCAGGACATGCTGTTCCACGGCTTCTATCGACCGCCGGCGGACTACGCGCTGTGGCTGGTCGAGCTTGGCTTCCACGACGTGCAGGTGCGCCTGGTGACGCTGGATGTGCCCTTCGCCCTGGTCACCGCGCGCCGGTAAACCCAAGCGTCTCGGCTTCCTGCTCGTCGGCCTGCAACAGGTTGGCGCGATCCTCGGCGTGGCGGCGGTCCAGCAGGCGTTGCGCCCGGCGCAGGGCGCGCAACCCAAGCCAGGTCCGCATCGCGCCTTGCGGCAGCAGCGCCAGCAGCGCCGCGCTGCGCGGCAGGGTCTCCACCAGCACGCCATCCTCCAGCGAGAGCACCAGGTCGGTACTCCCAGGCTCGCCCTGGCGGGCGCAGCGGCCGGCCAGCTGGCGGTCGATCCGCGCGCTCTCGTGCAACTCGGTCCCCAGCACGTGCAGCCCGCCGGCCGCGGCCACGCCGGCACCAAGGGCGATATCGGTGCCCCGGCCGGCCATGTTGGTGGCGATGGTGATGCGGCCGGGCTGGCCGGCTTCGGCGACGATCTCGGCTTCCTGCGCGTGCTGGCGGGCGTTCAGCAGGCTGTGCGGCAGGCCCGCCCGGGCCAGCGCGGCGCTCAGGCTTTCGCTCTGCGCCACGGTGCGGGCACCGATCAGCACCGGGCGGCCGGCGCCATGCAGCGCCGCGACCCGCTGGGTCACCCGGTTCCACTTCGCCGGCTCGTCGTCCAGCAGCGTCGCCGGCAGCCGCTGCATCCGCATCGGCCGGTTGGTCGGAATGCGCATGACCGGCGTGCCGTAGACGTTCCACAACTCGCCAGCCACCTCGCGCGCCGTGCCGGTCATGCCGCACAGGTGGTGATAGTGGCGGAAGAAGCGCTGGTAGCTCACCGCGGCCAAGGTCTCGCGCTCCGCCGTGGGCGTGCAGCCCTCGCGGGTCTCGATCATCTGGTGCAGCCCCTGGTCCCAGCTGCGGTCGGGCATTACCCGGCCGGTGGCCTCGTCGATGATGCTGACCTTGCCCTCCGCCACCAGGTAATGGACGTCTCGCCGGAACAGCCAGGTCGCCGCCAGCGCCTGCCGTGCCAGCTGCGCCCGGTGCGGCCGGCTCGCCCAGGCGGCGCCCAGCCCGCCCGCCAATTCGGCAAGGCGCGCCTCGCCGGCGGGGGTCAGTTCGGCGGCGCGGCGCTGCGGGTCCAGCGAGTAGTGCTCGCGCTCCCGCAACTGGCCGGCCAGCTCCAGGGCCTGGCGCCAGACGGCCAGTTGCCGCGGGTCGGCGGCGGTATCGGCGGAGATGACCAGCGGCGTCCTGGCCTCGTCCAGCAGCACGCTGTCGGCTTCGTCCACCACCGCGCAATGCAGGCCGCGCAGCACCACGTCGGGCGGGGCGGCACCGCCCAGCCGGGCAACGTGCCGGTGCAGCGGGTGCCCGCCGGGCGGCAGCGCCAGCCTGTCGCGCAGCCAGTCGAAGACGATTTCCTTGTTGGTGACGTAGACGATGTCGCAGGCGTATTGCCGGCGCCGCTCCCCGCGCGGCATGCCCTGCACCACGCAGCCCACCGTCAGGCCAAGCGCCGCATGCACCGGGCGCATCGCCTCGGCATCGCGGGAGGCCAGGTAGTCGTTCACCGTCAGCACATGCACCGGCACGCGGGCCAGCGCGGCGGCGGCGGCAGGCAGCGTCGCGGTCAGCGTCTTGCCTTCGCCGGTCCGCATCTCGGCGATGCAGCCATGGCGCATGGCCAGGCCGCCCAGCATCTGCACGTCGTAGTGGCGCTGCCCCAGGCTGCGGCGCGCCGCCTCCCGCACCGCGGCGAAGGCCGGCACCGTGATCCGCTCGCCGCGCGCGGCGCGCAGGCGCAGGGCAGTGACCTCGGCACTGAAGGCGGCGCCGGAAAGCCCTTCCAGCCGCGCGCCCTCTTTTCGCAGCGGCCGCAGCAGCGGGCGGAACAGCAGCGGCGTGGCGGCCACCGGGCGCAGCAGCAGGCCAAGGCCGCTCGTGGCCCAGCGTTCCAGCGGCTTGCCCGGGGCGGGGTCGCGCTGCGGGCGCTCCAGCGCCGAGGCGGCCAGCAGCGGCGGCGCGCTAAACACCGAATTGCCGCAGGAAGGCGCGCCGCAGGTGCCGGTACCAGCGGAACGCCAGCGGTTCCGCCGGGTGCTGGAACAGCACATGGGCGCGGTCCTCGATCCGCCGTCCCGCCAGGTCCGGCGAGGCCAGGTCCAGCCGGAACAGCCGCTCGAAGGCCACCGGCTCGCCATGCGCCTTGGGGTCCAGCGCCAGGCTGCCGCCGCCTTCCACCGTCAGCACGCGGCTGGGCAGGTCGTGCGTCGCCGTGGGCGTCAGCCGGATGACCTGGGCCGGCAGCGCCTGCAGCGGCTGGGCGGCGAAGCGCAACTCCACCGCCGTGGTGCGGTCGCGCACCGCGTCGATATCGCCTTCCCGCACCAGCACGGTCACGTGCAGTCGGGCGGGGTCGGCGACATAGCCCAGGCGGTCGCCCCGCTTCAGGTACTGGCCGATCATGTCCGGCGCATTCGGCAGCAGCAGCGCGCCGGGTTGCTCGGCCAGCACCAGCAACTCCGCCTTCTGCCGGCGGGCGCGGTCCAGCTGCTCCCGCAGGTAGCGCAGCGTATCCAGCAGCGCGACCGCCTGGTTGGGGTCGGCCACCGCGGCCTGGTATTCACGCTCGGCGCGGGCCAGCTCGGCCTCCATCACCGGCACGCGCTCCTCCAGCTCCGGGTCGCGCAGTTGCACCAGCGGCGTGCCGGTGGCGACCTGGGCGCCGGGCTCGGCCAGCAGCGTGGCGATGAAGCCGGCGGAGCGGGCGCGCAGCACGGCTTCATCGCCAGCCCAGACCACGCCCTCCGCTAGGGTGGCCAGCGGCATCGGCAGCAGCAGCAGCGCCGCCACGGGCAGCGCCAGCAGCAGCCCGCCCAGGCCATAAATCCGCGCCCGGTGGGGCCGCAGCCGGTGGTCCACCAGCGGGCGACGCACCAGCTTCAGCACCGGCCAGACCAGGGTTGCCACCAGCGACCACAGCGCCAGCAGCACGCCAACCAGGAAGAAGCGGCTGGCGATGACGGCGGCGATGGCCAGGATGACGGTGAGCCGGTAGCAGAAGGACGCCACTGCATAGCCGCAGAGCCACCAGGACTCCGCCGTGGTGGTGGCCTGCGGCACCAGCTGCCGCGCGCCGAACAGCCGCCGGCCCAGCAGGGTGCCCAGTTGCGCGTTGCCGCGCTGCGCCAGGTTGGGCAGTCCGGCCAGGTCCGACAGGATGTAGTAGGCGTCGAACCGCAGCAGCGGGTTGCCGTTGAAGAACAGGGTGGAGATGCCGGCCAGCATGACCACGTTGGCGGCCAGGGCACGCAGCACGCCGGGTTCGGCCAGCACCCAGACCAGCATCGCCGCCGAGGCCAGCAGCAACTCCAGCATCATGCCCGCGGCGCCGACCGTGGCGCGCTGCAACCGGCCGCGGAACGCCACCGAGGCCGAGGCATCCACGTAGGGCACCGGGTAGAACACCATCATCATCACGCCCAGCTCATGCACCTCGCCGCCCCAGCGCTTCACTGCGTAGGCATGGCCGAGTTCGTGCAGCGCCTTCACGAAGGGATAGACCAGCGCCATCAGCATCAGGTTCTGGCCGCTGAAGACCTGGTCGGCGAAGTTGGCGCTCAGCGCCCGCCAGTTGACCGCGCCCATGACCACGGCCGCCAGCACCACCGCCAGCCAGCAGGCGAAGCCCCAGGCGCTGAACAGCGGCGTCACGAAGCGGGCGGTGGCGTTGAGGAAGCGCTCGGGGTCCAGCAGCGGGATGTAGAAGCCGAGCGGCGAGCCGGCCCGTTGCAGCCGGCCGCGCAGCCGCGCCTTGCGGCCACGCTCGTGCAGCCTGGTCACATCAGGCATGCGCTCGGCCTGGATCAGGTCGGCCTGCTGCAATTGGCCGAGCAGGGCGATGACCTGGCCCTGGGTTGGCATCAGGTCGCCCAGCCGTGCCGCGGCGTCTTCCCACACCTGCTGCATGCTGCGGCGGCCGTCCAGCCGGCCGATCACCTCATAGGCTTCCGGCGTGAAGCGATGGAACTGGCCGGTGATGCGGTCCTGCAGCAGGTACCACAGCGCGCCGCGATAGCGCTGCCGCACCACGGCGGCATGGCTGCGCAGGCGCGGCTTCAGCGGCGCCACCCGATACCATTGCGGGCTGAAAAGCGCGCCGCTCATCGCGGCTTCACGCCCACCAGGACCAGACCAGCAGGCGGAACCACTCGCGCAGGTCGCGGGTCCATATCGCGATCAGCCGCGCCTGCCCGATCTCCACCTTGCCGATGCCCTGCAGCCCCGGTTGCAGTTGCGCGTCCGGCCGTTCGTCCAGCAGGGCTTCCACGACGAAGTGGCTGCGCCCCTCCTCCGCCACCACGCGCGGCGTCAGCCGATGCACGGTGAAGGGCAGGCCACGGTCGGGCCGGGCGGAAAGGAACAGCGTGCCGCGCTGGCCGACGGCCACGTCGGCGATGCGGCTTTCCCGCACCTGCAGGTCCACCCGGTATTCATCCGTGGGCGCCACGGCGAACAGCAGTTCGCCCTTCTGCACCGCGCTGCCCAGGCGCTGGCTGAGGTCGCCGCTGGCGACCAGCCCGGCGAAGGGCGCCACGATGCGGGCACGCAGGATCTGCTGCTGCACCAGGGCGACCTGCGCCTGGTACTGCTCGCGCTCGGCGGTGAGGATGTTGATGCGGGCGCGGTCACGCTCGGCCACCGCACGCTGGTACTGCGCCTCCGCCCGGGCCAGTTCGCCACCCAGGCGCAGCCGTTCCAGCAATAGGTCGCGCTCGTCCAGCTGCACCAGCAGCGCCTGGGCCGCCACCTGGTCGCCGGCGCGCACCGGGGCGGCGCGGACATAGCCATCGAAGGGGGCGGTGATGGCCTGCTGGGTGCGGCTGGTCAGCGTGGCGGTGGCGGCAAGCCGATAAGTGCCGGTGGCAAAGCTGGCGAACAGCAGCAGCGCCAGCACCAGCAGCCCGGCCAGCTTCCATTCCACATGGCCGCGGCCGATGAAGCGCCCGAGCAACGCCCGCAGCGACGCCCATGCCTTCAGCGGCAGGGCCTGGTCGTTGCGCCGCTTTTCCTCCAGCGCCGCCGCCGCCAGGCTGCCGAGGCTTTCCAGCCAGGCCAGTTCCGCGGGCGTGAAGGGGTGGCCGGCCGGGCGCTCCAGCGTGAGCGCCGCCAGCGGCTTGCCGGCCTGGAACAACGGGATGCTGGCGACGGCCTGCCCGGCTTCTTGCTGCGCCAGCCGGTCCTGCGCCAGGTGGATCGGCGCGGCATCGGCCGGCAGCGCCGGCACGGCCAGGGTGGCCCGCTGGTCGCAGGCTTCCTCCATCGCGGCTTCCAGCAGCCGCACCAGGTTCATCTTCCGGCCGAACTGAGCGTTGTGGGAGATGGCCTGCAGGCGGATGCGACCGCGCCGCCACTGGCCGTAGCTGACGCGCTCGGCGCCGGTGCGGTTGGCCAGGTCGGTCACGAAGGCCAGCGTCGCCGCCTCATGCCCCGGCTGCGCCAGGACTTCGGCCAACGCCTCCAGGCTGCCGGAGAGGCGGCCGATGCGGTCGCGTGCCTCGGTGCCGCTGGCGCGTTCCAGCAGCAGGGCCAGCCCCGCCGCGCCCCATTCCAGCTGGCGCAGCAACGGCACCAGCGCCGCCTCGGAGGTGGCGTTCACCGCCACGGCGGCCACCGCCACCACGGCGCCGTCCTGCCGCACCGGATAGGCCATGCCATAGAGCCCGGCCTGGTCCAGCGCACCGAACAGGCCAGCGCCGTCCTCGAAGCTGCGCTCGACCAGTTCGACCAGCGCCTCGGCCGCCAGCTGGTGCGGCCAGGCGGCGGCGGGGCGGTACTGCTCCCCCTCCCGCCGAACGAGCAGCCCGGCCCGGCCGTTCAGCAGGCGGCACTGGCGCTCCAGCCAGGCCTGCTCAGCGGCGACGGCCGGTTGTTGGCCGGCAGGGGCCGCGGCGACGGCTTCACTCATGCGGGCCGGTGTCCCACTTGCGGAAGCGGCCGGCGCCGCCGCGTCCGAACAGGCCGGCAAGCACCCCCGGCGCCGCTGCCGCGGGGTCCTCGGCGTCCCGGCGCCGCACTGCCTGCCAGCCCGCCAACCCCGCCAGCACCATGGCTGCCTCCGCCAGATGGTCCTGCCTGGCTGCCGGCATGGCCAGGGCCGGCGCCAAGTCCCTGGCATCGGCGAAGGCATCGGCGGCGTCCGTGAAGGCCACTGCATCGGCCAGTTCGACCCGGCTGAAGTTGTCCGGCATATCGGCGGCCAGCAGCACGGCATCCCCACCGGCACCGCCGAGGAATTGGGCGTCGTCGTCGAACATCTCCTGCAGCAGCCAGGTGGAGAGGACGGCGCCGTAGCTTTCCGCCAGTTCCGCCCGGAAGCCGCGTTGCAGGTCGGCGATGTAGCCGCGGCCATCGGCGCTGCCTTCCGGCAGGCTCACCTGCGGCAGGCCCCATGCTGGGCTCTGCCCGTCCAGCGCGCCGCCGATGCTGTAGGGCTGCTGGTTGCCGATGCGCACCAGGTCGAGCCCGCCCTGGCCAGAGGTGACGATGGTGGTGACGCGGCCCAGCTGGATGTCGCAATCCACCAGCGGCGTGACCGTGACGGTGACGCGGCCATAGTTGCCCACCAGGATGTCCGTGCTGGTGGAGCCGTAGAAGGTGTTGCTGCCGAAGCCACCGACCAGCAGGTTGTTGCCGCTGCCGGCGTCCAGCGTGTCGGCACCGCCACGGAACAGGTCGATGGAGCCGGCGACGATGACGTTGCCGCTGCGGGTGACCTGGGCGTGGTCACCGAAGATGATGTCGTCGCCGCCGCGGCCGCGCAGCAGGTCGTCCCCGGTGCCGCCCAGCAGCACGTCGCTGCCGCTGCCGCCAACCAGGGTGTCGTTGCGGCCCAGCTGCGTGCTGTTGGTGATGGCGTCGGTGAACCAGCCCTGGCCACCGATGGTGATGACGCCGTTGTCGCCGATGAAGACATCGGCACCGCTGCCGGCCTTGCTGGCCTGGTCGTTGCCGACGCCGGCGATGACGAAGCCGCAGCCCTCGTCCAGCTGGATGATGTCGTCGCCGCCGGTCAGCGCCGAGACATCGGTGCTGGCGATGACGATGCCGCCATCGGTGAGCAGCGTGTAGGTACCGTTGTCGCCGATGATGATGGCGTCGCCGGTGCCGCTATGGACGGTATCGGCGCCGAAGCCGGCGAGCACGACGTTGTCACCGTCGCTCGCCTCGATGCTGTCGTTGCCGCCCTGGTCCAGGATGGTGGTGGCGGCGGCGACCAGCTTGCCGCTGGCGTCGTAGGTTGCCACGCCGAAGTCACCGAGGATGGTGTCGTTGCCGGCGCCGGTGCCGATGAGGTCCGCGCCGGTGCCACCGATGACCAGGTTGTTGCCGCCGGCCAGGGCGATGCTGTCGTTGCCGCCGGCCAGGTCGGTGCTGGTGGCCTGTTGGATCACGCCGGTGGGGCCGAAGGCCAGGCTGCCGTCATCCCCGAGCACGATGCTGTTGCCGCTGCCGGCATTGATGCTGTCCGCGCCGACGCCGCCGATGACCGTGGCATTTCCATTGCCCAGCAGGATCCGGTCGGCGCCGCCGGTGGTCTCCAGCGAAACCGCCAGCAGCACGCTGCCGCCGGCGCTGTAGGTAATATCGGCGCTGTCGCCGAACACGGCGCTGTTGCCATTGCCGGCAGTGATGCTGTCCGCGCCAGCGCCGCCGATGATGAGCTTGTTGCCGTCGCCCGCCGCGATGCTGTCGTTGCCGCCGATGTCGGTGGTCAGCGCCAGCGCTTCGGTGATGATGCCGGCGCTGTTCCAGGTGATGCAGCCGGAATCGCCGAGGATGCTGTCGTTGCCGATACCCGCGGTGACCAGGTCGCCGCCGGCGCCGCCGATGACGAGGTTGCCGCCATCGCCCGCCGCGATGCTGTCATTGCCGCCGATGTCGGTGGTCAGCGACAGCGCCTCGGTCAGCACGCCCGTCGCGTTCCAGGTGATGCGGCCGGAATCACCCAGGATGCTGTCGTTGCCGATGCCCGCGGTGACAAGGTCGCCGCCGGCGCCGCCAATGACAAGGTTGCCGCCATCGCCCGCCGCGATGCTGTCACTGCCGCCGATGTCGGTGGTCAGCGACAGCGTTTCGGTGATGATGCCGGCGCTGTTCCAGGTGATGCGGCCGGAATCGCCCAGGATGCTGTCGTTGCCGAAGCCTGTGGTGATCAGGTCGCCGCCGGCGCCGCCGATGACGAGGTTGCTGCCGTCGCCCGCCGCGATGCTGTCATTGCCGCCGATGTCGGTGGTCAGCGACAGCGCCTCGGTCAGCACGCCCGTCGCGTTCCAGGTGATGCGGCCGGAGTCCCCAAGGATGCTGTCGTTGCCGATGCCCGCGGTGATCAGGTCGCCGCCAGCGCCGCCGATGACGAGGTTGCTGCCATCGCCCGCCGCGATGCTGTCGTTGCCGCCAACGTCGGTGGTAAGCGACAGCGCCACGGTGATGACGCCGCCAACGCTCCAGGACACCTGCCCCGAATCCCCCAGCAGCGTGTCGTTGCTGAGCCCCGTGGAAATACTGTCCGCGCCGTAGCCGCCCAGCACCAGGTTGCCGCCGTCGCCGGCCCGTAGCGTGTCGTCGCCGCCGGCCTCCATGTCGGTGGAGGTGGCTGCGGTCAGCACGCCGGCGGTCCAGCTCAGCCGGCCGAAATCGCCGAGGATGCTGTCGCCGCCACCGCTGCCGATGCTGTCACCGCCAGCCCCGGCCAGGACCAGGTTGCCGCTGCCGGCAAGCTGGATCTCGTCCGCACCGCCCAGCAGGTCGGTGGTGAAGGCCGTCTCGATCACGCCGCCGGCGCTGAAGTCCAACTCGCCATCATCGCCCAGCACCAGGGAGCCCGAAGCGAAGACCGCGATGTGGTCGGCGCCGATGCCGCCCAGGACCATGCTGTTGGCGCCATGCACCGAGATCCGGTCGTCGCCGCCGGTGCTGGCGACGCTGTCCAGCGTCATCACCCGCTGCACGACGCCACCGGCCACCGTCACCGCGCCATTGTCACCGACGACGACGGTGCTGCCGCTGCTGTCCACGCTGTCGGCGCCAGAGCCGCCAAGGACAATGCCGCCCGCGGCCGTGATGGAATCATTGCCGCCCTCAGTGAAGCTGGCGCTGGTGACGCTGACCACGTCGCCGGTACCGAAGCCGCCGTAGCGTCCGGCCGCCGCCATGGCGTCACGGCCGATGATGCCCTGGTCGCCAAGCAGGATGTCGCCGGCACTGCCGCCGGTGATGCTGTCGGCGCCCGCCAGCAGCGCGTCGCCGGCGCTGTTCGCCGCAGACGCGGGGTCGGAAACGAAGCTCAGCTGCCACGGCGCGTTGTCGGTGCGCAGCAGTGGCCGGGCCAGGTTCAGGCCGCCATCGCCATAGGCCCAGTTGCTGCCGGCGCCGGTGCGGATGATGTCGTTGCCGCCACCACCCAGCAGGATGTCGTCGCCGGCGCCACCGATGATGCTGTCGTCGCCGGCGCCGCCATAGGCGACCAGGCCGAAGCCGGCGGCCGAGGCGTCGATGGTGTCGTTGCCGCCGCCGATGAAGCGGATGCCAAGCGTGGTCGAAGTGCCGAAGGCGCCGCCGTAGCGGCTGCCATCCTGGTCGGCGTCACCGAAGACGAGCAGCGGGGCCGCGCCCGGCCCCGAGCCAGTGACAGTGATCCGGTCGTCGCCGCCGCCGCCATAGACCGCCAACAGCGCACCGCGCAGCGTGATGGTCGCCGGCCCGGTGGTGGCGGTCAGCGCGGCCCCGTCGAGGAACAGCGAGGCCCCATCCGCCGAAACCGACGCGACCTTGTAGACGCCGCCATTGGCACCGGCGTTGTCGATGGTGATGCTGTCGCCCATGCGGAAGCCATCGGCAAACCAGCTGCCGCTGCCACGCACCATGCGGTTGGCGCCGGTGGCGATGTCGTGCTGGAAGCTGAAGCTGCCGGACAGGCTGCTCGGCGTCGCGTTCACCGTCAGCGTGTCGTTGCCACGGCCGGCGAGGACCTCCACCACCTCCAGCCCGGCGAGGCTGATGCCGCCAGGAATGGTGGTGCCGGCGGCGCCACCGATGCCGGGTACGACAAGGCTTGCCGTGCCCAGCCCGAAGCCAGCGATGCCGCCGGTGGTGACCTGCGCGGCGGTCGCCGCCAGGGCACCGTCGTTCTGCACCACCAGGCGGTCGGTCTTGTTGCCCTCGCCGTCCTGCACCGGCAGGGCGATCGGAGGCGTCGGCGTCTCGGTCGGCAGCATCACCGCCAGCTTCAGCGACCGATCCTCCTGACCAGGGCCACCCTCGATGACCACGGGCCCCTGCACCGCGGCAACCGTATGCGGACCCGGCGGGAAGGTGCGGTCGAACTGGGTCGCGGGGTCCGAGCTGAACCAGTCGTTACCCTGCACCATGACTGTGACGGCCGTGTACCACTCGTGGCCGGGCGTGGCGTCGAAGGTGATCGTGGGCGTGACCGCGCGGAGCGTCAGGCTCACTCCATTCGCGTCCGCCAGCGTGCCGGGCACCACCGCCAGCACCAACTTCGCGGCGGTGACGGACTTGATGGAATAGGTGACATCCGGCGTCGCCAGGTTGGTCTGCACGCGCTGACCGGCGGCGAAGCCCTGTGCCACCCAGTCGCCGCCATCGGTGCGGCGCAGTTCCGCGCCCGCTGCGGTGTTGACGATATCCACCACGCCGCTGCCGGTCGCCAAGGTCACCAGCTGCACGCGGCCGCCGGAAACGATGGTGGTGCCCGGGTCGGTGTTCAGCGCAATGCTGACGGCCGCGGTCGGCGCCTTGGTCAACCTGATGGTGTAGCTGTCGGAGGTACCGCCGACGCCATTCGTCGGTCGAACCACCGCCGTGCTGCCGCCGGATTCCTGCACCAGCACGCCAGCCAGGCTGTCGCCCACCACATTCACCTGCGTCGGTGCGACGGTGAGGTGGTTGAAGCCGGCGTCCGCGCTGCTGGTGGTGTAGCTCAGCGGCGTCGTCACCGGGTCCGGCAGGGCCGTGCCGTTATGCGCCGCAAGGGTGACCACCTGCGCGACGTTCCAGTTCGCCGTCGTGAAGGTCAGCGTGGTGGTCGAGAGGTCGACCAGGTCGGTCGCCGCCCCCAGCGTCACCGTCACATCGGCGGTGGGCTGGTAGGGCAAGGCAATGGCCAGCGTGTCGGTCAGCTGACCGGCACCAGGCGCGCCCTGCACCAGCTGGGTGCCGGCATTGGTCTGCGTCACCACCAGGCCACCGATGTCGTTGTCGGTGACGGTCGCCATCACCTGCGGCAGCTTGGTCGCCAGCAGCACCTGGACGCTGGCGTTGTTCATGTCGGCGCTGGCGACCGCACGCACCAGCTGGCTGATCGCCACGGTGCGCGTGCCCTCGCGCGCCGCGTCGTCCGGCGCCCTCACGTAGACGGTCTGTGCCGCGGTCCAGTTGCTGCCGGCGGTGAAGACCAGGGTGATGCTGGTGCCGAAGCCGCTGCCCGCGAGCGTGCTGAGCAGGACGCTCTGGCCCAGGCCGGGCAGGCCGGCATCGGTGGTGGAGGATTGCGGCGCGAGTACCGTGAGGTAGAGCACGGTGCCGGTGGGCATCGCGCTTTCCGGCATGGCGAGCGATATGCTGTAGCTAGTGGTGCCACCCTCCAGCAGGCTGGTACCGCCACTGCTTTCGGTGATGACGATGGGCGCGGTGGTGGCGCTGGCGATGGTCAGCGCCACGCCGGCGGCATAGGCGCCGTCATAACCCTCATCGGCGCTGCTGACGCCGTGGGAGATGACGCCAGCCTGGCCGCTGAGGTCCGCACTGACCACGCGGCCGGTGACGTCGCCGCCGATGCTGAAGGTGTCGCTGCCCTGGCCACCGATCAGCCGCGTCAGCGTGCCGGCGCGGCTGGACAGCACCCAGAAGGTGTCGTCGCCTTCCAGGCCATCAACCTCGACCGCTTCCTCGACGCCGTCGAGCCTGACGTTCAGCCCGGCGCCGAAGACGCCGCCCTGTGTGATGACGAAGTTGTCGTTCTTCTCGGTGCCCAGCACGGCCACGGTATCGAAACCGCCGCCACCGTTGATGCTGAGCGGTGCATTGATGTTGTACTCGATCCGGTCGTCGCCGGTGCCGGCATTCAGGTCGATCGCGTCGCCGGTGACGAAGGCGCGGATGATGAAGGTGTCGTTGCCGTCCTCGCCCTCCATCCGCAGCGCTGCCTTGTTGCTGAGGACGGTGAAGCGGTCTTCGCCATTGCCGCCATACAGCACCAGCGGCGCGCTGTTGCCGAGCGACAGGAAGCCGACGGTGACCGTGGTGCCCTCGATCTCGTCGCCGAGTGCGACGCCCGAGGCGTAGCGGCCGGTGACGGCGTTGAAGTCGGCGGGCAGGCTGGGGTTGGCGCCATAGACCTGGCCGACCTGGAAGCTGTCATTCCCCTCGCCGCCGTCCAGCACCATGAAGGCGCCGGTGTCGTCGGCGATGAAGGCGTCGTTGCCGCCCCAGGTGTTGACCCGCAGGCCGCCATTGATCGCGGCGCCGTAGGTGATGCGCTCGGCGCCCGGGGTGTAGGTGCCGGCCGCGGTGTCGCCATGCAGTCGGGCGACGAAGTTGGCGCGCACGAGCATGATGTCGTCGGTCGCGGCATCGCCGGGGGCATAGCCGCGCCCCTCGATGAACAGGCTGTCGGCGCCGTCCAGCAGGCCGCCGCTGTTGTCCACCGTGATGGTGTAGTCGCTGGCGGTGATGCCGTCGCGGTCGCGGTCGGAGAGCAGCACGCGCGTGGTGTCCGAGCCGCCCTGGCCGTCGATAAGGAAGGTACCGACGCGCGACGACAGGTAGCGCACCAGCGTGGAGTCGTCGCCACTGCCGCCGAGGATGCCGACGTCGCCGGTCAGGCTGGTGGTGTCGATGGTGATGCTGTCGTCATCGGCGCCGCCGCTGACGATGATGTTGGCGGCGGTGAGGCTGCCGCGCAGCAGGATGATGTCGTCGCCATCCTGGCTGTTGATGGCGATGGTGCCATGCGCGAGCAGCATCGCGGTGCCCGTGCTGCCGATGCTGTCGGCGCCGGCCTGGCCATTGATGGTCAGGTCGCCGGCGGTGGCGGTCAGGCTGCCGGCGATGCCGGCGGTGCCGCCGGCAGCATCCGTGGCATCGATGTCCAGGTTGATGACGATGTCGGTCGCGGCGATGACCGCGCCGGTCGCCTCCACCACGAAGTCATCGGCGGTGTTGAAGGTCACGCTGCCGGTGGTGGCCTGCACCGTGACACCCGCCTTGATGGTGATAACGTCATAGCCGCCGGCCGGATGACCCGGCGTCTCGAAGGCATTGAAGGTCAGTTTGCCCGCGGCGGCGGAGGAAGCCGCGATAGTCAAGGGGCTGTGCGTGGCAACGACGGCGTCGCCGCCCGAGCTAAGACCATATGCACCACCGAGGCCGAGGGTCAGCGCGCCGGCGTTCTCGATATAGGTGGAGGCGCCGACAGAGGTGCCCTCCAGCGCGCCGGTACGGCTGCGCAGGAACTTGGCGCTGGTGCCGATATTGTTGGCGGCAAACAGCTTGGTCCGGCCGGAAGTGACGTTGAAGCCGTTGGGATCGGCGTTGCCGTTCAGGATCGCGCCGGCCGAGAAGATGAAGGCCTCCGACGCCGCATCATCCACGCCGACGTTGTTGAGCGATAGCGCGCCGGCAACCTCCGACAGGTAGACGCTGAGGAAGCTCTGCACCGTCAGCGTGCCGGCGCCATGCGCCGCGCTGTCGATGAAGAAATCCATGCCGGACTGGCCAACGCCGCCGAGGTCGCTTTGCAGCGTGATACTGTTGGCGATGACATTGGCGGAAACCGGGGAACGCCCCGGGTTGGCGTCGCGGATGGAGGCCAGCGCCTGCAGTTCGGCATTGCCGCCGGCCGAGACCAGGCCGACGCGGAAGATGCCGTCGGTATCGCGCAGCCGGATGTTGCCGGTCGCCGTCGCATCCAACTGGCCATCGCTGCCGGCCAGCGCGAATTCCAGGATGTTGCCGGCGGTGCCGATGGTGCCGCCGGTGGCGCTGAGGATGATGTTGCCGGCGAGGATCTTCGCCTCGGTATGCGCCAGGCCGTCGTAGATCGAGCCGGCATCCGTGGTCAGCCGAACCTCGCCGCGCTGGCTGTACACGCTCTCCAGGATCAGGTCGCCGCTCGGCCGGGTCAGCCAGACGCCCTGCTGCGCGCGGGCGGTGATGGTGGCATTCGGCTTGAGCGCCAGCAGCAGCGGGTGGCTGGCGTCGGCGCCGATGCTGCCGGGGCCGGCCTCCACCACCAGGTTGCCGGTGTTGAAGGCGCTGGCGCCGCTGGCCATGGTGACGTTGCCGAGCGCCTTGAGCGAGGCCGCGCCGCCGCTGGTGAAATCATGCACCGCCATGGCGCCGCGCGTGCTGATGGCGGCCGTGGTGCCTGCCGTCAGGCGCAGCGCGCCGCCGACCGTGGCCGTCATCTCGTTGCGGCCGACCACGACGATGGCGGCCGGGTGCGCCCCCGCCGCCGTCGGCTCGAGTACGACGGCGCCAAGGGTGACGTCGCGCCCGACTTCCCCGGTGAAGCTGCTGGCGCCGCCCGCCGGGATGGTGACGGTGATGACGTTGCCGCTGACTGCCGCGATGGTGACGTAGCGCGCGCTGTCGGTCGCATTCGCGGTATTGCCGGCAACCAGCAGGGATTGCCCCGCCGCGAAACCCGCGGTGGCGAAGTTGACGCCACCGGCGGCGGTGATGCTGGTGCCGCTGAAGGCCACGCTGCCCTGGAACGGCGTCGCGCTCAGGTAGTGCACGTCAGTCCGCTCGGCCGCGGACAGCGCGACCCGCTCGGCGGTGGTGAAGGTGGAGGGCAGCGCGATGACGATAACGGTGCCGCTGCTGCCGATGGCGCTGCCTGCGCTGAGCGTCACATCGCCCTGGGCGATGACCGCCGGGGCCTTCACCTGCGTCTGCGTCGTCGTCACCGGCTTCAGCAGGCCGGCGCTCAGCAGGTTGCGGAGTTCGTCCGTGGTCCAGACCTTGATCTTGTCGGTGACCGCCTGCGCCTCGGCCGTGGTCAGGGTGTAGCTGTAGCTGCTGCTGAAGGTGGTGCTGCCGTAGACCGCGTTCAGCTGGGTGTATTCGGCCTGGCGCTTCAGATTCAGCGCGGTCAGCTGCGCCGTGACCTGGCTGGGCGACATGCCCTGCGCGGTGAAGGTCGCGGTCCAGGCGGCGGTCTCCGCCGCCGTCAGCACCAGCGCGCTGGCGTCGAACACGCCGCCGGTCGCCTCGCGGTAGCGCCAATAGGTGAAGTATTCCGCCGTCTTGGCCGCGGCCACCGCGTCCTTGGCGTCCTGGATCTTCTGCGAGGCGCCAGTTGCGCTGGTCAGCCCCAGGCTGGTCCAGACGCCGTTGACCAGTTCCTGCTCGGCCCGTTCGTCGCGGCGGATATCGTCGTTGACGTTGCGCAGGCTGCCATTCGGCACGCTGAGCGACACCGTGCCCGCGGGTGCGCTGGCCAGGTACAGGTTGAGGTCGCCGACATCCTGGCGGGCGAAGATATCCAGCCCGGCGTTGAGGACCACCCGGTCGCGCACGGTTTGCCCGGCGTTCAGCAGCATCGGCGTGCCACTGGCACCGATGGAACCGCCGGTCGCGGTCAGCGAGATGCGCCCACCGCTGACGAGGCCACCCGCGGCCATGGTCAGGTTGCCAGTGGCGGCAATGGTGACATCGCCCACGGTCGCAACCACACGCCCCAGGTTCAGTGACCCGGCCGTTGCGGCCAGGTTGATGCCGCCGGTGTCCGACCTGGCTGCCAGGCTGCCGCCGCTGCCGTTCAGCAGCACCTTGATGGCAGCCGTGCCGGTGCCGATGTTGCCCTTGGCGACGAGGTTGATGCTGACGCCGCTGATGCTCGGGTTGTCGCCGACCAGCGAGATGGCGCCGCCCGAGGTGATGCTGGTGGTGCCCGAGGTGTTGGCGATGCCACCGTTCAGGATGACGTCGGTTTGCGCCGAGGTGATGCTCACCTGGCTGGCGGCGTGGCCGATGAAGGAAACGCCGATGTTGCGCGTGGCCTGCAGCGTCGTCGTCGTGACGTTCTGCTGCTTGGTCTCCTGCATGTAGGTCTTGGTGTAGGTGCTCGAGCCGTACCAGGTGTGGTCCTCGGTCTGGCGGATAACGATGGGATCCGAGACCGACAGGTTGATCTCGACCTTGGAGAAGGTCGGCGCCGCCGTTTCCGTCTTGGTCTTGTAGAAATAGTCGCCCTGGTCGCCGAGGTGCGGAATGCCGACCGGCTCGCCGGCGCTCCAGTCGTGATGGCCAGAGCCGAGGTCGATGAGCCCCAGCCAGGAGCTGCTGGACTGCGTA
The DNA here is from genome assembly GCA_947455205.1 of Acetobacteraceae bacterium. Taxonomy (GTDB): domain Bacteria; phylum Pseudomonadota; class Alphaproteobacteria; order Acetobacterales; family Acetobacteraceae; genus CAIMOR01. The sequence goes on from CANGNF010000003.1 coordinate 141,336, forward strand.
TCGTACTGCTTCAGGGTCTGGTCGGCGACGGTGGAGAAGCCGTAGCGCCAACCACCATCCGGGGCATAGCCGCCGGTGCCGTCATAGTTGGAGACGACCGGGCCGTGGCCGTCATCCACCGTGACGTGCGTGCCGGTTGCGTCCTGCTTGTAGACGGTAGCCACGGTGCGGTTGGAAACGTAGTCGCCGACGGCAATGCCGAAATTCGCGTTGACCGTCAGCACGCCGCTGCCGTCGCTGATCAGTTGCGCGTTGCCGCGCAGCGCGCCCTGCGCCGAGTAGACGCGGACCGGCACGGAGGCGGCGACGCCGCTGGCCCAGCCCGTGGCGTTCAGCCGCAGGCCCTCGGCGACAACGGCGGTCGCGGTAACCTCGGACCAGCCCTTGGCCTTGTCGACGATGGTCAGGGTGCCGACGCCGCGCAGGCTGGCGTCCACCTTGTTCACCTGCAACGCGTAGGCGGTATTGTTGACGACCGTGACATTGGCCTGGTCGCCCAGCAGCTTGATGTTGCCCTGGCTGGTGTTGAAGATGCGGCCTTCCAGGTAGATGTCGCCACCGCTGGTATCCACGCCGCCGACGATGATCTTCCTGGTTGCCGTGTCGTAGAAGACGCTGAACTCCGGCAGCCCGCTGGGCTGCGCCAGCGGCGCGGCAACCTCGTTGACGTTGCCCAGGTTGATCAGCCCGATCCGGCCAGGCGGCAGCGCCGCGATCGCCGCCGTCGCCTTGGCGCCCAGCGTCAGGGTCAGGTCGTCGTTGCCACTCTGGATCAGCCCGTTGACGTTGAGGCTTTCCGCGGTGATGCGGATGGACTTGGCGTACAGCGCCGGCACCGGCTGGGCGGTGTTGATGCTGGTGGTGATCAGGCTGGAAGGCGCCGCCACGGTGTCGTCGAAGTCGGCGGCGTAGGCCTTGAAGGTCGGGTCGTCGATGAAGGCGGTGTACGGGTCTCCACCGATGGCCTTCGAGATCATCGGCCCGATGACGACCGAGCCGTTCACCGAAATCGACTGGCTCTTGGTGCGTACGGTGCCGGTCGTGATCAGGTTGGTATCGCCCGATACGACCAGGGCCGCAGTCGGCGCGATCAGGTCGCCGGCCAACGTCGTGTTGACCTTCGGGAAGTCGGAGCCGTCGCGCCGCAGTTGCTTGTTCACCACGATGCTGATGCGCGGGCCGTCCGCGGCGCCGGGCGCGGTGATGGTTAGGCTTGCCGCGGCCAGCCCGGCGACGACCTGGTTGGCGCTGATGACATCCGCGTTGCCGGCGGTGGCCAGGCCGTTCAGGAAGAACTCGCCCAACGTGGTGCCGATGCTGACATTGCCGAAGCTGAGCGAGGCGGGCGTATTGTTGACGATGCTGACCAGCACGTCCTTCGGCGTCTCGATCGTGCCGGAACCGCCCATGTAGCCGGTGCGGACATAGACATTGCCGGCAGCCGAATGGATCGGCGCGATGGTTACGAGCGGATTGCGCGCCGTAGTCGGCAGCAGAACCGTCTTGCCGTCGCCATCCACCTGCGAGGTAGCGAGGCCCTGGCCCAGCAGCGTGGTCTGGATGCGCGTCTGTTCGCCCAGGTAGTACTCGTACAGCGTCCGGTTGGTGTAGGTGGTCACCCCGGCCACTGTGGTTGGGCCGAACTTGGCCATGTTGGCCTGGGCCACGCCCAGCTGGTCGAACAACGCCGTGCTGGCGAGTTGGTCGCCGACCGTAAAGCTGATGCCGTCCCGGCTCGTCGCCACGATGGGATCGGCGTTGTCGATGCCGCCGCCCAGGACCAGGGTGCGGTTGCGGTTCAGGCCGGTCTGCAGCTTTGCCGTGCCGAGCAGCAGCACGCTGGCCAGCGCATCGGAGTTCGACGTGCCGGCATAGCCGGCGAAGCCGGAACCGAAGATGGCGTCGGCCAACAGGTTCGCCCAGTTGACCGCCTTGGCCTGCGCCAGCATGTCGCCGAAGCCGAAGCGGTCGGTGTCCAGCCGGATATCGCGCGAAGTGATCAGCTGCGCCGCGTCGTTGACGGTGATGCTGTTGCGGCTGAACACATCGGCATTGGCATCCACCACCGAGATGGGGATCGGCGTGCCGGCGAAGACGTCGGTCGTGGCGTGGACGAAGTAGCTGTCGGCGCTGAAATCGTTGCCGGTGCCGGCACCGACCAGGATATTGCCCTCGGCCTTGGTGGTGCTGCCGGCGCCGAAGACGATGCTGTTGGTCGGACGCAGCACCGCCTCGCTCCTCGAGAACGCCCCGGTGGCGATGAGGCCCCAGACGTCGAGACTGAGACCAAGGTCGACATGGGCGTCGCCGCGGGCGGCCACCACGATGTCGCCCTTGCTGGTCAGCGTGGTGCCGTCGCCGATGCTGACGGTGGCGTTCAGCACCAGCGGGTCGTCGCCGGTGCCCGCGGTGGCGTTGACATTGCCGACCGAGGTGGCGCCGCCGGTCTTCATCGTCAGCCGGTCGATGATGGTGGTGCTGTTGTGCGCGCTGAGCGTGATGTCGCCGGTCGTCGCCGCCAGCGAATCGAAGGCGCCGAGGATAACGGAGGTATTCACGGTCGCGCTGGTGGTGGCGTTGCCACCGGTACCGGCAATGGCACCGCCGGTGGTCCCCGCGATGTTGTCGCCGCTGCGCAGCGGCTTGGACAGCGTGGTCAGCGCCTGGATGGAGATCTCCGGCGCCGTGATGGTCACCTGAGCTCCCAATTCGGCCTTGGTGGTGGCGAGCACCACATGATCCACGGTGGCGCCGGAGCCGGCGATGACGCCGCCGCCGCTCGCGGTCAGGCGGCCGTCGAACTTCAACGTGCTGCTGGCCAGCATCGAGAAGCCGTCAGCATCGGTCAGGGTAAAGGTATTGTGGTCCACCGTGCCGCCCGCGATCTTCGCGGTCGTGGTGGAGGTGTCAGTGGTGTGGAACTCCGCCGAGGAGCCGGCGACGATGCCGCCATTGCCGGAGGCGACCAGCCCGTTGTTGTCGGTGGTGCTGACGGCGCCCAGGCTGAAGCTGCCGGCGGTGACGGTGACGTCGTCCTGGATCTCGGCCAGCGTGGTGATGTTGCTGTTGACGTTGGCCTTGGCGACGCCGATGCCGATGACGCCGCCGGTGTTGCTGTTGGCTTCGCCGTACTGCTTCAGGTCGGCGACCGCGGCGATCTGCACCTCGCCCCGCGCCAGCCCGCCGAGCGCGCCGCCGACCGTGCCGGTGGTGCTGATGCCGCTGCCGGAGGCGATGCGCGTGGTGACGCTGGTGGTGTTGTCGATGAAGACGGCGCTGCCATCGGAGCCGATCAAGCCGCCGCTGCCGCCCTGGGCAAAGGCATGCGCGTTCTCGTCACTGCCGAGGTGCAGCGCATTCGCCGCCAGCCGGAGCGCGCCGGCGGTGACGGAGACATGGCCGCGGTCGAGCCCGGAGAGCGAGTCCAGGGCCGCGGTGACGGCGGTGGAGATGGTGATCTGGCTGAGCGACACGCCGATGGCCAAGGCGCCGACGGAAACGCCGAGCATGTTGGTGGTGACCTTGGGCGTGAAGGTCGCCTGCACGTCCAGCAGCCCGGCGGTGCGCAGCGTGACATGGCCACCGAGATAGGCGCTGACCGTGCCACCGATGGTGACGTTGTCGCGGTTGCCGGCGCCGGCACCGATGCCGGCCGCCACCTGCTTCACGGTGGCGCTGACGGTGGCGCTGTCGGTGGCCAGTACCTCGACCGACCCAACCAGGCCGATGACGCCGCTGGCGTTCACCTGGGCGTGGGTGCCGATATAGGCCTCGGTGGTGCCGGTGATGCTGATGTCGCCAGCGGCGACGCCGGCCGCCAGCCCGCCCACGGCCACGCCGATGGCTTCCAGTGTGACGCCGCGGGTGGCGGTGGCCTTGATGGACAGGCTGCCGGCCTTGAGGACGCTGACGCCCTCGCTGTCGGTCGTGGCATCGGCGAAGTAGGCGGTGCTGATCGAGCTGTCGCTGATGCTGACCACCTGGGCGCCGAGGCCCACGGTGCCGGCGCTGCCGCCATAGGCCTTGCCGGTCAGGGTTGTCGTCAGGTCCGCCCGGACCTGGATCGCCTGCGGTGCGCTGAGCACGCTGGCGGCGTCGACATGCGCGCTGACCTTGCCGGCCAGGTTGATGACCGCCACCGCGCCGCCTACGGCGGCGATGCCGCCCACCGTGCCGTTGCCGGCCACGGGTGTCAGCACATTGATCTCGGTGGCCAACACTCGCAGGTTGCCGAGGGTGGCAGCCGGCGCGGCGGTGCGGAAGCCGGCGGTCACGCTGGCGCCCTGCCCGATCCGGGCCTCGGTGCCGCCGGTCCGGCCGCCGCCGCCGACGACATAGGTGATCAGGTTGCCGCCGATGGCGGTCTGCGCGCGGCTGCCGGCATTGGTGCCGGTCGGCACGCCGCGGTCGGGATGGTAGCCGCTGCTGGTAGCCGGCGTGCCGTCCGTGGTGTTGAGGCCGAGCGCACTCGGGTCGTTGTCGAACAGGTCGTCCACCGCGGCCTGCGATGGCGTCGCCTGGTCCGCGCCGGTGCTGCCCGGGCCGGCGCCGATGCTGAGCACGGAGACGCCACCGCTGATGCCGCCGACCAGGCCGCCGCTGCCGGAGATGATGCGCGACCAGACCTGCCGGTCCTCGGTGGCGTGCACATCCACGTCTCGGCCTGCCCTGACGATGGCGTGGTCGCCGATCTCGGCCAGCAGGTTCTGCCGCAGGGTGATGACCTCCACCGCCGCCCCCGCGCTGATCTGCGAGGACAGCGAGATCTGCCCGGTGGTGTTGCTGGCGGCCTGGTTGACCCGGCTGTTGCCGAAGGCGTGGACGATGACGTCGCGCCCGGCGGCCGCGGTGCCGTAGATGGAGGCCGTGGTGCTGGAGGTGGTGTCGATGACGCTGACCGAACCGGCCACGGCGTTGGCGCCGACCGAAGCCGTCCAGTCCTCAACGCCCACGGTCTCATCGGCCTTGGCGACGACGCTAATGTCGCCGGTGCCGGCGGTGACCGTGCCGGCGGAAATGGTCGCGGTGGTGACGCGGTTCAGGTTGATGACGGAAACCGCGACGCCGCCCGCATTGCCGCCAATGGCGACGCCGACGACCCGGTTCAGCAGGGTGATGGCGGAATCGGCCTCGACGCTGACATTGTCGCCCGCGGTGACGCTGCCCTGCATTTCGGCGATGGTGTGAGACGTGCTGTAGATGCCCGCGCCAACGCCGCTGATGCCGGCCGAGAAGCCTGTGGAAGCGCCGATCAGGTTGGAGGTGACGGACTCCCGCGCGATGGCGGTGACCTCTACGTCGCCGCTCGCCCATACCGGATGCGCGGTGGTGCCGACCGCGCTGTTCGTCATGGACGCCGTCGTCGTGTGCGCCAGCTTCAACGAGGTGATGCCGACGCCGACACCTTCGGTTCCCGCCAGCGCCGCGGTGATGGCGACGGGGGTCTCGGTGTGGGTATGGCGGGCCCGGACCACGATGTCCCGACCCCGGGCGGCATCGGTGTTGATGCTGGCGGCGTCGATCTGCGCCGTCGTGTCGCCGGTGCTGACATCCACCAGGATGTTCGCCGCATAGGCGGCGCTGCCAGCGGCGACCGCGCCGAAGATGATGTCGAGGCTTTCCTCGCTGTTGGCGATGACGGCAAGGCCGCGCACCTTGGCGCCGCTGACGGCGGTGGCGCCGGCATCCAGGTTCCAGTCGCCGGCGGCAAGGCCGCCTGCCTCGGTGCCCAGGGCCTTCACGGTGGCCCCGTCCTTCACCGCCGCGGTGGTGTGGGTGGACATCAGGCTGACGGCGGTCGAACCGCCCACGCCGACCGCGCTGCCCGCGAAGGTGCCGCCATAGAGGTTGATGGCGGTGGTCGAACTGGCGTTGACCCTGACATGGTCGTCGGTGGTCGCGGTGGTGCCGGCGCCGGTGATCAGCGCCTCCACCGTATTGCCGATGCTGCCGACCGCCGCCGACCCCGCCGCGGCGCCGCTGGCGCTGCCGGCAACGCCGACCGCCACCGTGCCGATGGTGCCCGAGGCCACCGCGTCGAGCGTGATGCTGCCGCTTCTGCCGGTGGTCACGGTGAGGTCCGCGCCCCCCTTGGCGGCAGCGCGAACGGTCTCCTGGATTTCACTGTAGGCAACGGCAATGCCGCCGGCGGCGGTGTTGGAGGCCGACAGCGTCAAGGCCAGGCTGTTCAGCTTGGTGCTGTCCTCGGCGCGCAGCGCGATGGTGCCGGTGGAGGTGATGACCGCGTTGTTGCGCGCTTCCGCCAGCACCTGGCGGCGGCTCCAGTTCAACGACAGCGCGGCATTGCCGGCGAATGTGCCGGCGGCGCCACCGGAGATGCCGGCGGACCAGATGGTGCCGGTGGCCTGCGCCACGATGTTGACGATGCGCCCCAGCACCGTGGCGTTGTCGACATAAGCCTGCGTGGTGTTGACGGAGCCATCGCCCGGCGCGTCCGGGTTGCCGCCGAACCAGTTGTACGCAATGGCCGCGCCAAGCCCGAAGCCCGAGGCGATGGAGACCCCGCCGGCCAGCGACCGCACCGTGGCGGCATCCACCGCGGCCAGCGTCACGTCGCCGGCCTTGGCCTCGACCTTGGCGCCGTCGCTGACATGCGCGTCGAGCGTCGAGCGCGCCCAGTTCAGCGACAGCGACGCCGCGGCGGCACCGCCATTGGAGTCGGCGCCGGCGACCGCGAAGGACCAGATCTGGCTGTCGATGCTGGCAGGGTCGCTGCTGCTGCCGGTGGTGGTCGTGCCGCTGCCGATCTTGATGTAGCCAAGCCCCGCACCCGGCGCGACGTTCTTCAGCAACTGGGCGGAAATCTTCACGTCGCCCGTGGTGGCGGTGACGGTCGTGCCAACTCCCTCCACCGCGGCAACCAGGTCCGAGCGCATGTCGTTGGTCGCGGAGGCGAGGCCGCCGGCCGTGCTGCCGCTGGCGAAGCCGCCGGAGACGATCACCATGCTGGGGTCGTCCGAGGCGGCGATGATGACGCCGGTGCCGCCGGTGACGGTGGCGCCGTTGGAGACCTTGGCGGTCAGCTGGTAGCGGACGAAGTTGATCGCGATGGAGCCGCCGATGGCCAGGTTGCCGGCGAAGGAACCGCCCACGGTCACATCCACCAGGCGGCTGCGTGCCTCGGCGGCGATCTCGACATTGCCACCCGCGGTGACGGTCGACTTGTCGACGAAGGCGCCGAGCCCGCTTTCGGTGCTTGCGTCGCGGTTGGCGGCGATGCCGCGCGATGGGTCGCCCGGGTCGCCGCCGATGTAGTTGTAGGAGATGGCGGCGCCGATAGCGCCCTTGCCGCCGAACGCAGCGCCGATGGACACCGCGGTGATGACCGCTTCGTCCCGCGCCAGGATGGTCACGTCGCCAAGCGTGGCGGTGACCGTGCTGTTGTTCCGTACCGAGGCAGAGACGCTGTTCTTCAGCCAGTTCAACGACAGCGCGGCGCCCAGCGCGCCGTTGCCGGAACCGGCACCGGCGACGGTGATGGTGACGATCTGGCCGGAGGTGTCGGCCGTATCCGGCAGCGTGTCGAAGATGCCGCCACCCACCAGGCCGGCCAGGTCGACCGCGCCCGGCTTGAACATGCCGGCCTTGATCGTGACGTCGCCGACGTTGGACGTGATGCTGGCATTGTCCACCCAGGCATGGATGGTGTTTTCGACCTGTACCGTCGCCACCGAGACGCCGGCCGAGATGCCGTCGCCCGCGGCAAAGGCGCCGGCGATGACCACGGCAGAGGTATCGTCGCCGGCGATGAGCTGAACGTCGCCATGCGCGGTGATGCTGGCGTGGTTGGTGACGGTCGCCTCGACCGTGTTCTCGACCTCGTTGACCGAGATGGAACCGCCCAGCGAGAAGGTATCGCCGCCCGCACCGCCAAGGCCGACGCTGACCAGAACCACCTTGGAGAAGGCGGTGACATCAACCGCGCCCGCAGTACTGGTCAGCGTGCTGTTGTCGACATGGGCGGCAACGGTGTTCTTGATGAGCTCGGCCGCGATACCGGCGCCGATGCCTATCTTGCCCAGGGCCAGCCCGCCGCCGATGCCCACGGCAACGGTATCGTCCTCGGCCGCGACCTCGATCGCGCCCACGGCATCGATGATGCCGGCGCGCACCGGCAGCAGGCCGGCAGCCGCCGCGCCGATGACCTCGGCGGTGGTGTTGTTGCCGGTCTCGTTGACCCCGAATGCACCGGCGAGACCGACCTTCTCGCCACCCGCACCACCCACCGCGATTGCGATCAGCGTCGAGTCATTGGTGGCGCGCAGGCCGACCCGGCTGGCCTTGCGGAAGGTGCTGCCTTCGCTGGCGGCGCGTACCGTGTTGGTGATGAAGTTCAGCGCCAGGGCCAGCCCGAAGCCAACCTGCCGGCCCACGCCAACCGCGCCGGCGAAGCTGCCGATGGTGCTGTCGTCCGTGGCCGTCAGCGTCACCGCGGAACCGTTGGTCGCGGTGCTCTCCAGCGTGCTGCGGACCACCAGGGCGTAGGTGTCGAAATTCACGAGGTTAATCGAAAGGGTGCCGGCGATGCCATAGCCGACACTGGTGCCGCCGCCGGTGGCCACGCCAGCCGCAGCGGTGACGGAGACGATCAGCGCCGAACTATGCGCGTCGAGCGCCACCGCGCCACCATGATGCAGGATGCTGACACTCGTAATGCTGGCCTCGGTATCGCCATCGACCTGGCTGAAGGCGATGGCCGCGCCGAAGCCGACCTTGCCGCCGAAGCCGGCGGCGCCAGCCACGAGAATGCTGGTGGCGTCGTTGTGCGCCGTCAGCGTCACGTCACCGGCAATCTCCACCGTCAGCGCGTTGCGCAGACTGGCGGTGGCGTCCTGGTTGTTCTGCAGCACCACCACCGACCCGGCGATGGCGAAGCCGCTCTGCCCGGTAGCTCCGGCCATGCCCGCGGACAGCGCCACCAGCACGCTGGACCGGTCAGCGGTCAGCGCCAGCGCACCCAGCGTCAACGTATCGAAGCCGTCGGCGATCGCTTCGACCTTGCCTGTCAGCACATCCACGGCGGCGGCGCCGGCGATGCCGACGGCCTTGGAGCCGGGCAGCACCTCCACCATGGCGACCGAGCCCGCGAGCGCGACCAGGACCGTACTGTCCTTGCCCACGACGTTGGCCGAGACCGCGGTGAACAGGCTGGTGGTGTTGCCATGGATGAGCGCCTGCGCATCCTGCTCCGCCAGGTTCACCGAGACCGAACCGGCGAAGCCAAAACCGGTCTTGCCGGTCTCGACCGGGCTGTCCACGGCGGCGCTGGCGGTCTGGAACTTCTTCTGCAACTCGGCGATGACCGCGTCGTAGTTGGCATTGGCGCCCGGTTTGGCGGATGTCGGCTTGGTCGCCCCGCCGCTTGCGCCATCCGGCACGCCGGACGGCGCGCCCGGCTTCTTCTCCTCCACCACCACGGCCGCGATGGCCGCATTGGCGACGAAACCGCTGTTCTCCGCCAGCATGCCCAGCGCACCACCGACGCTGACATCGATCTTGCCAGGTGCGGCCGCATCCGGCAGGCCGCCGATGACCGCGTAGGTCTTCCGGGTCAGGTCGTTCACCACCACCGTGGCGCCGATGCCGGTCTCCTCGGATCCGCTGCCGGCGCCACCGAGGGTGATGAGGTAGGTCTCATCAGTCGCCTTCACCCAAAGCGAAGCGCCATGCGCCTCGCTGTCCGCGACGACCGCGCCGCCGACACGGATCACGGCGCCATCGCCGATGTGCGCGATCGTCTTGTCGTTCAGCACGGTCACCAGCACGGTGCCGTTGAAACCGGTGTTGCCGGCCTCGCCGCCGCTGACGCCCAGTGCCACGCCGACATTGAAGTTGTCGGCGGTGACAGCCAGGCTGTCGCCGAAGACGGTGGCGCCGCTGGCGATCTCGGCGGTGACGTTGTGGGTGCCGAGATACATGCCGAGCGCGATACCGGCCGCGCTGCCACCCTCGGCCGGGGCGCCATTCAGCCCGGGGCTGATCAGGATGCTGGAGTTGGCACCGGAGGGCTTGGCGAACTTCGCCGCGCTGACGGCAATGCCGAACGGCACGAACTGTCCGGCGATATGGACGGCGTCATCCGTGCTGTTGGCGGTAACCGCCACAGCCTGATGCCCGGCGGCACGATAGGCCGCATCCTGGTTCACCCTGGCGCCGCCATCGATCCGCGCCGTGGCGTCGTGGTTCAGATCAAGGAAGGTGATGGAGGCGGCAAAGGTCTTCTTCTCGCCTTCCGCCCGCGATTGCGCCCAGGTGTTGAACAGGCTCTGCGTGCCGCCATTGTTGTTCAGATACCCGGTGAACTGGGTGAAGAACGCCTTGGCGGCCACGCTGTCGGGGTTGCCCAGATTCTCCCAGCGGGTCGCGTCGGTGTAGTCCTCGTTGCTCAGGTCGATCGGCTCGCTGCCAACCGCAGGCATCAGGCGATAGATCGAACCGGCGTCGCCCTTCTTGGAGTCGTAGTTCTTGTCGATGCCGACGCGGTCACCCGCGTTGACGAGTTGCAACCCGCTGTTGGTAGTGAACCTGGTCTGCAGCGCATCCTGCACCGTGGTGACCAGGTTGATGCCCCAGAGGGTTCGCCAGTCGATGCTGTTCAGCGTGTCGGCGTGCACCGTCAGCGCGCCGCTGGCATTCACGTCCGCATCGTCGGAAACGAAGGCATTCGCGGTGGCATTGTAGATGCCGATGGCGGTGGCGACAGCAACGCCGAGATCCGCATTCGGCTGGGTGGTGGACGATGTCTCGTTCACCACGGTGCCGGAGGCGATGAGCTTGGGCTGGACGCTGACCGAAGCGGTCACGTCCAGCGTCGTACCTGCCGAAAGCAGCGCGCGGCGGCCGGTGACCACGCCGTCACCCACCCGCGCCGTGACGGTGCTGTTGTCGACCATCACCGCTATGGCGGCGCCCACGTCGTACTCGTTCGACGGCACATAGGCCTTGGGCGTCTTGATCTTGCCCTTCAGCTTGTTGACGAACGCACTGATGCTCGGGCGATGCTTGAGTGCGCCGATGAGGCCGGACTTCTGGTCATCCAGCACGTCGCCGGTGGTGCTGGACCCGACACCCGCGGTGGCGGAGACACCGCTGACCGAGCCGAGCGGCAGCAGGAACAGCTTCAGTATGGCGATCGGCTTGCTGAGCTGCACCGCGTTGACGGTGATGTGGCCGCCCGCGGTGACCTGGCCGTCGACCCGCGCGGTCGTCGTCTTCTCCTCGACCTGCACCGCGATGCCGATGGCGAGCTTGCCATCCGGCCCGGTCGGCGAGCGCACCTGGTTGCGCGTCTGCTGGACGGTCCGCGCCTGCATGTCCACATTGTCGGCGGCGGTGATGATCGCGCTTTCACCGACCAGGACTTCCGAGTTGGACTTCACCACGCCGATGCCGATGGCGATGCTGATTGGCGTGGGGTCATAGCCCAGCGGGCCGTTCTTGCTGGCCGGCGTGATGGTGATGTCGCCCGGGCCGTCCACCGCGACATTGAGCTGGTTGGTCTGCTCAGTGCCGATGAAGACGAAGCCGGTGGCGGTGATGTGGCCGTCCACCTTGACGCTCGACTGTGCGTCGATCATCGCCATGCCGATGTTGAACAGCACGAGGCCGATCGGCGCCGTAGCCGCGACCGAGAAATCCGTCGCCTTGATGATGATGTCGTGGCCGATGATCTGCGCGTCGGCGCTGATCTCGACCGAGCTGCGCGCAACCGTGCGCGAGAAGCCGAAGTTGAAGGCCAGGGCTTCGAGGATCGAGGCGCCGATCTGTTCGAAATTCGCGCCGAAATTGTTCCAGAACTCCGGCGTGGTCGGGTCGCCGAGATGCATCGCGTTGTCGGCCGTGGCCGTGATGGTGATGTCGCCGCCGGTGAGCGTGGCGCGGTTCACCACCACGCTGGCCGTCACGCTGTCGATGTTGACCAGCCCAAGCAGCGCGTAGCCATCCTCCGGGTGCGCCGCGACATCGACGAAGCCATAGATGAGCGCGCCGGCCAGCAGCACGCCACCGACCGCCAGCCCGACCGGGCCGGCCACGGCCGTGGCGATGGCGCCCACAAACAGCGCGCCGCCAACGGCGCCCTGCGTCGCCCAGTTCATGTCCTTGCCGTCGGCGGCCTTGACGGTGATGTTGCCGTCCGTGCCGGAGCCCTTGGTCCGGGTGGTCAGGACAGCGCTGTCGCCGATGGTGATCCGCTGCCCGAGCAGGGTGAGGTTGCCGCCGCCGGTGGTGCTGCCGGTGTCGATGACATGGCCGCCAATGGTGATCGTGGCTGCCTTCAGCTCAAGCGAAACGCCGTCGCTGGCGATGTCGCCATCCAGGCTGAGCGAACCACCACCATCGATCTTGATGCTGCCCTTGGTGGTGCCGATCCAGTTGACCGCCGAGAAGGAGGCCTGCGTCAGGTGGGACGTATTGACCGTGGCGGTGTTGCTGCCGCTGCCGGCCACCAGGTTGATGCGCGAGGTTCCCGCCGCGGCACTGTAGAAGTTGGTGCCGGCGCCGCCCTTCGCGGTGTCGTTGCCGTCCAGGTTGACCATGCTGGTGGTGCCGGTGAAGGCGGAGGCATCCAGCGTATTGGCGCCGGCCCCGCCTTCCAGGATCGCGGTGGCGAAGACGCCGACGAGCGTGTCCGTCTCCAGCACCGCGCCGCCGCTGGCGGTCATGGTCATGCGGCTGTCGGTCAACACCATGTTCGCATCGCGGGAGAACAGCAGCACGTCGCGGCCGCCATTACCGATGATCTGGTCGCTGCCGTCGCCGCCCAGGAAGGTGTCGCGGCCGGCCGTGCCGACCAGCGTGTCGTCGCCGGCGCCGCCGTTCAGCATCACCTGGCCGGCCGACAGGACGGCACCGTTGATGGTGGAGGCGGCCGCCAGTGTGCCGCTGAAGCCCAATGCCACGGCCGCGTCGGTGTGGCTGACAATGCTGAACCCGGTGCTGCCTGTGGTCAGGTCCTGCACCTTCAGCCGGCCACCAACCAGGTCGATGCTGGCCAGCAGCTTGCCGACGCCCTTGGCGTTCACCGTGTCCACCACATCCTGCAACGTGGCCAGTCCGGTCAGCAGGATGTTGGTGGCGGTGCCGTCATGCGCGTTGATGGTGAAGTCGACGACTCCATCGGCCGGCGCGAACTCGACATCGGCCAGCACCGCGAGCGAGGTGTTGCCGCTGATGCCGTGGAAGCCGCTGGCATCGAGCCGATTGCTGCCGCTGTCACCGGAAAGCACGACGGTCTCGAAGCCGGACAGCGCGGCGACGGTGGTGACGACGCCGGAGACGATGGTCAGGGTCGTGTCGGTCAGCGTCTGGCTGCCGCCGCTGGTGCTCAGCAGCAGGTCGGCACCGCCGCCGCCGGACAGCGTGTCGGCGCCGCCGTTGCCGACGATCCGGTCGTCGCTGGAACCGCCCGAGATGCTGTCGGCACCGGTGCTGCCGATCAGCGTATCATTGCCGGCGCCGCCGAAGATGGTAACCCTGCCGGCGGCAAAATTCTCGGCAGAAATCAGATCGTCGGATTCGGTGCCACCCAGGATGCCACGCTGGACCCTGGCAACGCTGTCCTGGGCGGGGGCCGCAGGTGTTGCGGTGAAGCTGGTCGTCAGCGCGCCCGAGACGGTGTCGAGCCGGAGGTCAACCGTACCCGCCCCAGCCAGCGCGTTGACGTAGCTGATGGTGAAGCCGCCGCTGACCGCGACCACGGTGACATTGCCATGCCCAAGGTTGTGCAGCCGCTGCAAGGCCGAGACGATGTCACCCGCGGTCGAACTTTCACTCAGGGTGCTGCTGGTTTCGGTGCCATCGGTCAGGGTGTAGCTGCCGCTGCCGCTGACCTGCAGGTTCCAGGACTTGCCTGTGCCCTGGCCCTTGTCGAGAGCCGTATCCGTCAGCACCAGGCGGCTGAAGCCAAGCGCTTCCACGGTGTTGACGCCGGCGCCGCCGTCCAGTGAATCGATGCCGGTGCCGGGCCGCAGCAGGTCGTCCCCCGCGCCGCCGAGCAACGTGTCGTTGGCCGCGCCACCGTCCAGCGTGACCGCACCGGAGAACCCGCTGGCGTCAATCCGGTTCGAAGCGTCGCCGCCGGTCAGGATGGCGCGCTCGACATGGGCCAGCGTATCGACCTCGGCACCGATGGTCAGGCTGCTGTTGGTCAGCGTCAGGTTGGCGTCGCGCGCCTCCTCCAGCCGGTCGATACCGCCGCCGCCGTCCATGCTGTCATTGCCGGTGTTGCCGCGCAGCACGTCGTCATTGGCCGAGCCGATTAGCGTATCGTTGCCGGCGCCGCCAACCAGGGTCACGTTGCCGGTGAAGGCGCTCGCATCCAGCTTGCGGCCGCCGTCGCCGGCATCCAGCTTGGCCTGGCTGAAGCCGAGCAGCACATCCTCATCGGTGCCGCCAACGTTCAGGATCGTGTCGCTCAACTCCATGTCGGCGTCGCGGGTTTCGTACAGCGTATTGTCGCCGCCGCCGCCGCTCAGCGTATCGGCGCCGGCGCCGCCGCTGATGAGGTCATTGCCCAGCCCACCCTCGATGCTGTTGGCCAGGGCGTCGCCGAACAGCGTGTCGTTGCCGCTGCTGCCGGTGATGTGACTGAAGCCGGAGATGCTGGTGAAGCCGGTGGCCCGGCCCAGCCCGAAGTTGACCTCCACCGCGGTGGCGGCGCCCGCATAGCTCAGCGTGTCGCCGGACTTGGCGGCAAGGATCTCGATGCTGCTGGCGGCGATCCCGCCCAACGACGCCTTGTTGGCCGCGCTGCTGGTCCACACCGCATTGCTGATCGCGCCCTGCAGGGTATCCACGCCACTGCCGCCGGCGATCGCTTCGATATGGCTGAACTGCGCGACCGTGATCAGGCCACTGGTGTTCTCCAGCGCCATGCCGCCGGCGCCGGCGCCCTGCAGCACCCACATCGCCGCCTCGCTGGTGCTGGCCAGCGTATCGTTGCCGCCCTTGCCGTCGAAGGTCACGGTCATGGCGCGGGTCAGGTCGGTGAAGCTGGCGTCCAGCGTCAGGCTGTCATCGCCGCTGCTGCCGCCGATCTCGATCAGGCTGACGCTGTCATCCAGCGTGGCTTCGGAGGCGACACTGTTGTCGCTGTTCTTGAGCAGCTGGACCTTCTTGACATCGGCCTCGGTGGCGACGTGCAGGGTCACGTCCTTGACGCTGCCGATGTCGAGATGAACCTTGGGCGCGGCGGCCGACGGCGCGGCCACCGCCGCGGTGGCCAGCGCGGCCGGCGTTGCCGCCAGCAGCAGCCGCGGCTCAAGGCGCTCAAGCCGGAAGCGGTCGGCCGGCGCCGGTGCGGTAGTCCCGGCCGCAGAGGCACGGGCGAACTGGCGCGCAACATTGCGGAAGCTGCTGCCGCTCCACTTTTTCCGTGCCATGTCCGTGCCCCGCCTGTGTTGTTGTTCGGAATGCCGTGCGCTTCAGGCGCCGGCGGGTACGTCGCTCAACGCCTGCAACGCCTTCTCCCGCAACCGATCCATGTTGCGGAGCGAAAACAGATGCAGGTAGATCAGCTCAAGCTCGTCGCTGCGGAACAGCTGCTCCAGCGTTTCGGCGGGCAGCGCCTTCAGCTTTTCCCGGTTCACCACCTTGAACCCGGTCAAGGTGCGTGGCTCGGCGCCCGGCAGCGCGATCCGCGCCTCCACGGACTGCAGCAGGTCCAGCGCCACCAGCCGCGCGGCGAAGTCCTGCGTGCGGACCTGCTGCGCCTGGTATTCCTGCAGGAAGCCCAGCATGCCGTTGGTGAAGCTGGTCGGCACGCCGTCGCTGTCGAACAAGCGCTCGCCACGGCCTTCACGGTTGAAACCCGGCGCCGTCTCGTCGATGCACAGCGTCAGCGTCTGGCCGCTCTCATCGGTGCTGAACACGAAGGGCCAGCGGCGCAGGAAGGCCGGTAGGTAGTTCGCCAGCCACTTGCCATCGGGCCCGACGAACAGGTTCGCATTCACGTTCACGCCGAACAGCGCTGCCGGCATAGGGACCTCACCGGCATCGGCGAAGACGATGGCGAATTCGGTGGAGGCAACCGCGATCTCGCCCAGCATCACCGGCGCGGCGTTGATCTCGCGGGTGAAGTCGAAGCGGTCGGTGGGCTTGTACGCCAGCTCGCTGTGGTCGCGCCGGTTCAGCGCGGTGACGTTGCTGTAGATCAGCAGCTGCTTGCTCATGTGAGTACCTGTTCGAAGATCGGCGCGGAGGCGCGGAGTGGCGCCAACAGCGCGGCTTCGTTGCCGTGGGTTGCGATGTAGGCGGTGGTCAGGCCGAGGCAGTGCCGCGCTGCGCAGGAGGCACGGTGCGGACACTGGAAGAAGCCATTGCGGGCGAACTGGTCCCAGAAGCGCGGGTCGATCACCAGCTCGGGCTGGTCGTTCACCACCAGCGCGCCATCCTCGCCCAGGGCGCAGACGGGGACGTGCTTGATCTCCACCCGGCGGCCGGCGTTTCGCGCCAACCGCGCGGCCTCGCGCAGCGTCGGCAGCAGCTCGCGCAGCGGCACGACCAGGCCCTTCTCGTCGGTCTCCCGCATCGGCAGGTAGTTCCAGAATTCCATCTGCCGCAGCCGGCGCAGCGGCGCCAGCTTCTCCACCAGCAGCGGTAGCTCGGCATGGCTCTCGGTGGTCAGCACCGTGTTGGTGATGCTGATGACGTCATGCGCCTCCAGCGCCTGCAGCCCGGCCATGGTGCGGGCGAAGCTGCCGGGCACGCCGGTGATGCGGTCATGCGTCGCGGCGCTGCCGGCGGCGACGCTGACGAAGAACTCGTCCACTCCCGCATCCACCAGGCGCCGCAGATAGACGGCGTTGTCCAGGTGCATGCCGTGGGTCTGGATCCGCACATGGCCAAAGCCCGCCGCGCGCGCCCGCTCGGCCAAGCGCGGCAGGTCCTTCAACAGCGTGATCTCCGACCCCGTCAGGATCAGCCCGGTCCAGCCGCGCGCCGGGCGGTCCCGCAGCACCTGGTCGAAGGCTTCCGCACTGGTCGGCCGCAGCCAATCCATGGTGCCTTCGATCATGCAATGCGTGCAGGCCAGGTTGCAGCGGAACTCCATGGTCAGCGAGATGTAGTCGGCCTGGCGCCAGAACGGGTGCATCAGAACACCCCGTAGAAGCTGGACTTGTTGGCTACGACCCGGCCGTGCTCCAGCACCAGGTCGCAGCCGACATCGAACAGCAAGTGCCGATAGCGCGGCGCGTTGGCGCCAAGATGCTCCACAAGCGCCGGTGGATGGCGATGCTCGCGGAGGTAGCGCTGCAACTGCGCGACATCGATGCCGGAGACATAGAGCGCATCCGCCTGACGCTTGTTGGCCACCACCACGGTGCGGCAATCGCTGAGCCAGGCCGGCAGCAGCCGGTCCACCGCGCCGGGGTCGGCGGCAACGCGCATGCCGGTGCGCAGCTTTTCCAATGCCGCGTCCCATTCACGCCGGCGGTCGAAGAAGAAGTAGAAGTTCTTCAGCTCGGCCTGCCCGGCGGCAACGCGGTAGCAGATACCCGAGGAAACCGTGCTGCCGGGGTTGCCGAGATACGCGTCCACCGCCTCCAGCCTGGCGGGAAAGCCGCCGGGCGCCATCGGCAGGTCCAGCGAGACCATGAAGTAGGGCAGCGCGTCGTCCAGCCGTACCGGGCAGCTGAGGAACGGCCCAAGCGCCGCCAGCACCCGCGCCAGCGAGACGCGGCGGCCTTGCCGGGCGTAGTCGTAGAAATAGAGTTCGGCGGCCAGTCGCGCGCCGTCCCACTTCACCCCCCACACCGTGGCGTAGGGCCCGAGCGCGGCCCGCAGCGCGGCGACCAGGTCGCGCCACTCGGCGCCGCAGCCCGCCGCATCGGCGGCAGCCAGCAAGGGCGCCGCGCCATCCAGCGCGTCAGGCAGCGGCGGCAGCGGCGGCGCATAGGGCCATAGGCAGAAGTCACGGCACTGCGCCTCGGCCGGGTCGGCGGTCGCGGTCATTGCCACTGCGCTCATGCCAGCATGCCGGGGTCGCAGCGCTCGGCGCCGGCATAGACGGTCAGGAACAGGCCGCCCGTGGCGTCGCTTCCGAAGGCCAGGTGGCCAAGTTGCTCGGCCAGGTGCGGCCCTAGCCCCGCGGTATCGCACCCCAGCGCCAGCGCGGCCGTGCCGATCGCCCCGGCCAGGTCGCCGATGCTGCGCTCGAAGTCGTAGCAGCGGATGTCCAGGCTGCGCCGCGTGCCGGCGCCCAGCACGTCCAGCAGGAACAGCCAGCCGGGCTTGGCCTCCAGCGCGGCCATGGCTGCCCACAGCGCGGGTTGCAGCGGCGCCGGCACCTGCATCAGCCGTTCCCGCGCCTGGTGCGGCGGCACCAGCATGTAGCGGTCCATTGCCACCGCATCGCTGCCGGGCCGCCACTTCCAGGCCCGATGCAGCGGCGGGCCGGCACCGCCATCGGGGGCGAAGCCATCGGGACGCTCGACATAGGCCTTTAGCACGTCGCCGGCCTCGATCCCCAGGTGCAGCATCGCGGCGCCCGGCAGGGCCGCGCGGATACTCTCGCGCGGCGCCTCCGGCAGGCCGAGCGCGGCCAGTGCCGGCAGCAACTCGGGCGGCGCCGCCGTGGCGGCCACGCTGAGCAGGAAGCGGCCATCCGCCAGCCCCGCCGCGCTCAGGCGGAAGCTGCGTTCCAGCAGTACCGGCGCCGCGGAGCCTGCCATCAGTTCGGCCAGCGCCCTGCCGGCCGGGGTGGCGCGCAGCGGCGCCAGATGACGGGTTGCGGCCTCAGCGCACCGCGACAAAGGGGCCCACCGCAACCTCGGCGGGATCGAGCAGGATGTTGAAGCTCTCCAGGTCGTCAGGCGACAGGCCGCCGACCGCGTGCTTCAGGCGCAGCGTGTCCATGACGTATTGGTGCCTAGCGCGAACCAGTTCGGCGCGGTTGAAGAACAGGTCGCGCTCGGCTTCCAGCACGGCCAGGCTGGGGGCCGCGCCGGACCGGTAGGCCACTTGCCAGCTTTCCATCGACCGCTGCTTGGCTTCCACGGCGGCGCGCAGCGCGCGCACCCGGCTCATCGCCGTGGTCACGCCGTTCAGCGCGTTCAGCGATCGACGCTCGACCGCGCGTTCCTCGGCCAGCTGCTCATTGGTGCTCTTGGCCAGCAACTCGCGCGCCTCGCGGATGCGCGAATAGGTCATGCCACCATTGTACAGCGGCACGGTCACCCGCAGCATGGCCCATTGGTTCTCGACATCGCTGCCGCCGCCGAACAGCGAGCCATCGCTGCGCCGGCGCTCATGCTGGACCACGGCGCCGACCCGCGGCAGGAACTCGGACTGCTGCCGGGTTACCTCGGCGGTGGCCACCGCCACGCCCAGGCGCAGCGCCATGACGCGCGGGTTGTTCTCCAGTGCGCGAGCCACCCATTGCCGGGGCTCCCGCGTATCGGGACCGCGCTGCGCCAGCACCGTGGTCAGCGGGCGCAGCCCGGTGAATTGCTGGCCGGTGATCTCGCGCAGGCCCTGCAGGCCATCCCGCAGGTTGGCGGCGGCTTCCAACTCGCGCGCCTCCACCTGCAGGTAGCGCGCCTCGGCATCCAGCACCTCCGTGGTCCGGGCGGTGCCGTCGCGCTGGCGGGCCCGGGCGACATCGCGCAGCCGCTCCACCGCGCGCTTTTCAGATTGGATCGAAATCAGCGTCTCGAGCGCCGCCACGCTGACGAAGTAGCGCTCGGCGACCCGCAGCAGCATGTCCTGCCGGGCCGCTTCCAGCGTGGCCTCGGATGCGGCGACCTGGGCCCTCGCCTTCCGCAGCGTGGCCCAGTTGGTGTAGTTCCAGATCGACTGTTCCAGCGTCAGCGCATAATCGGCCGTCGGGTACTGGCTGCGGCCACGGGCAAACACCCGGTTGTCGCTGCTCAGGATATTCTGGCGCGTATAGGTGTAGCCGGCATTGGCACTGACCTGCGGCAGGAAGGGCGCCCAGGCCTGGGGCCGGGCTTCCGACGCGGCGCGCTGCTCATGGACCGCGGCGCGCCAGGTCGGGTCACTCGTTTCCGCCAGGCGCCAGGCTTCGGAGAGGTCTCCGGCGGCGGCAGGATGGGCAATGGCCGCGGCGAGGAGGACCGTTAACCCCCAGGCGCATGGGCGGCGGGTATCACGTTCCTTGGACATCGGGCGGCTGCCTCTCACGATGGCATGACCCCGAAAGTTCATTGCGCCAGGGGTATGTGCGGTTAACGTTGACGTTACAGCATACACCCACACATAATTAGACTACTAGGCATATATTAATTCAGGGTTGCCTGTCGCGCTGCCCAACGCCGCGGCAGTTGCGCCGGGCGGTGGAGCGAGCAGGCGCTGGAGCCGCCCTGCCTGGGCCGCGCTTCGGGCGCGCCCCTGGGCAGGCCTCCGCTTCAACCGGATCCAGCCGTTCACGCAGCATCCGTCAGGGTGGCGGGCCTCGGTTGAAGGAACTGGCCTCCATCGCCAGCTCCATCAGCGTCCGCACGGCCGGCGAACTGGTCGCCCTGGCGCAGACGGCATCGTAGCTGACATCGACATGCGGCGGGTCGGTCCGCACCACCCGCAGGCTGCCCTTCCGGGGCGTCGTTTCCAGCGTCATCAGCGGCATCAGGCTGACGCCGAGGCCAGCCATGAGCAGCGAGACGCGGGCGGCCAGGCTGTTGCACGATGTCCCGCTGCGCCGGCTGTTGCCCTCGGGGTAGAGCAGCGCGCTCATGAACTGGTTCATGAAGGAATCGGCGCTCTGGTAGATGATCGGGAAGCGCCTCAGCTCGTCGATGGCAAGGGTGCGGTCCGGCAGCTCGAAATCCGCCCCGGCCATCCAGGCAAAGGGGACACTGCCGAGCGGACGCGCCAGCAGGTCTGTGGCGGCGCCGGTGTGGATCATCAGTGCCAGGTCCAGGCTGCCGGAGCGCAGGCCCTCCAGCATCGCCGGGTTCATCGTGACATCGAACTGCAGCGTCACCGCCGGGTAGCACTGCCGCACTGAGGCGGCGAAATGCGGCAGCCAGGTCACCGCGATCAGCTCGGCGACGCCGATACGGAACACGCCTGAGATCGCTTCCGGCAGGCCGATGCGCTGCTTGATCTCGCGTTGCAGGGCCACGGCGCGGGCGGCGTAGTCCAGCAACTCCCGGCCCTTGGGCGTCAGCTGCACCTGGCGGCGCGACCGGTCGAACAGCGTCACCGCCAGGTCCTGCTCCAGTTCCTTGATGCGGGCGGAAATGGTGGACTGGGTGACGTTCAGCCGCTCCGCCGCCTCGACGAAGCCGCCATGGCGTGCGATGGCCAGGAAGGCCTCCAGCTGCTTCATGTTCATGCGTCGGCAGCCCCCGGCCGGTTCCTCGCGGCAGGATATCATCGCAAATTCCGATGGGATAAGCCCCCGAAATATTCGTTTGTCTTCGCGTTCTCCGCCGGACAAGGTTTCCCGCGTCAAGAAGAAGCAGCACGCCAGGCGTGCGCCGCAGGGAAGGAAGACCAGGATGCCCGTACGGGTTCTCGGGATGATCGGTGTCGAGCCCAAGCAGGGCACGACGCTGCACGTGATCGCCGGCGGCGTCTCCGCGCCCTACCTGCGGGAATTCGCCCAGCGGCACGAGGCAGCGGGCTTCGATCAGGTGCTGGTCGGCTACTATTCCTCCTCGGCCGAGGGCTTCAACGTCGCCTCCCACGCCGCGGCGCATACCAAGACCCTGTCCTTCCTGGTCGCGCATCGGCCGGGCATCGTCTCGCCTTCCCTGGCGGCGCGGGCGGCGGCCACCTTCGACCATCTCACCGATGGCCGGCTCTCAGTCCACATCATCGTCGGCGTGACCGACAGGGAACAGCAGAGCGAGGGCGACTTCCTCGACAAGGCCGCCCGCTACGAGCGCGGCGCCGAATATGTCGGCCTGCTGCGGCGGATGTGGACGGCGGCGGAGCCGTTCGACCACGCCGGCAAGTACTATCGCTTCAACGGGGCCTGGTCGGCGGTGAAGCCGTTGCAGAAGCCCCATCCCACGCTGTTCTTCGGCGGCTCCTCGGACGGCGCGCTGGCCATGGGCGCCGAGCATTGCAACGTTTATGCCCTGTACGGCGAACCCCTGGCGGAAACCGCCGAGCGCATGGCCGACTTCCGCCAGCGTGCCGCCCGCTTCGGCCGCACGCCAGGCTTCAACGTCTCCTTCCGGCCCATCATCGCGCCGACCGAAGGCGAGGCCTGGGACAAGGCCCGCCGCATGCTGCGCGACATCGAGGATGCCGGCCTGCCGAAGCACGCGCAGGACAAGTCGGCCGAGCGCATGCTGGCCATCGCCGCCCGCGGCGACGTGCATGATGAGCGGCTGTGGATGCCTATCGCGGCGGCCAGTGGCGCCAAGGGCAATACCTCCTGCCTGGTCGGCACGCCGGAACAGGTGGCCGAGGCGATGCTGCGATACTACCGGCTCGGTGCCGCCTCCTTCCTCATCCGCGGCTTCGACCCGCTGGAGGACACGACGGAGTTCGGCCGCGAGCTGATCCCCCGGTTGAAGGAAGGTGCGCTGCGGATCGACCGCGAAGCCGCGGTGGCGGCGTGAGCGGGATCATGCGCTTCGGCAATCTCCTACGCGCCCTCGTCGCGGCGGGCACGCTGGCCTGCGGCCTGCCCGCGGCCGCGCAATACCCGGACCGTCCGCTCCGCCTGGTGGTGCCCTACCCGCCGGGCGCCACCAACGACATCCTCGGCCGCGCCTTCGCCGAACAACTGGCGCGCGAGGTCGGCCAGCCCGTGGTGGTCGAGAACCGCGGCGGCGCCGGCACCGCCATCGGCGCCCAGGCCGTGGCCACGGCGCGGGCGGATGGCTACACCATGCTGCTCGGCACCGGCTCCACCTTCGTGCTCAACCCGGCGCTGCGGCCGCACAACCTGAGCTACGACCCGGTGCGGGACTTCGCCATGGTCTCGATCATGGCGGAGGTGCCGATCGTCTTCATCGCCAATACCCAGCTGCCGGCACGCAGCCTGGCGGAAATGGTGGCGCATGCCCGCGCCAATCCCGGCCGGCTGAACTTCTCTTCCTCTGGCATCGGCACCTCCCTGCACCTGGCCGGGGAGATGTTTGCCCGCGCCGCCGGCATCCAGCTGGTGCATGTGCCCTATCCAGGCAGTGCCCAGGCCATGCTGGCGGTGGTGGGCGGCGACGTGATGCTGATGTCGGAGGTCGTCTCCGGCGCCGTGGCGGGCATCCAGTCCGGCCGCGTGGTGCCGCTGGCGGTCACCTCGGAAGCGCGCCTGTCGATCCTGCCCGCCGTGCCGACGGTGGCGGAGAGCGGCTATCCCGGCTTCCAGGCGCTGGGCTGGTATGGCCTGGCCCTGCCGCGTGCCACCCCGGCGGCCCTGGTGGAACGGTTGCGCGCGGCGACCAACCGCATCCTGGCCGCCGGCGCGATGAAGGCGCAGTTCGAACCGACCGGCCTCATCATGCTGCCGCCACGCGACGCGGCGGAGGTGGAACGCTACCTGGAGGCGGACCGGGAACGCTGGGTGCCGCTGGTCCGCGCGCTGAACATCACGGCGGAATGACCATGACGGCACGCAGAAGCCTGCTGGCGGCGGGCGCCGGCCTGCTGTGCGCCCCCGTCGCCCGGGCGCAGGCCACCTGGCCGGACCGGCCGCTGCGCTTCGTGCTCGGCGGCACGGCGGGCGGGGATTCGGACCTGTTCCTGCGGATGATGGAGACCCGGTTGCGGGACCGGCTGGGCCAGCCCCTGGTGATCGACCCGCGCCCCGGCGCCGGCGGCATGCTGGGGGCGGAAGTCGCGGCGCGCGCGGTGCCGGATGGCTATACCTACTACATCAACCAGGTCGCCTCGCACGGCATCGGCCCGTCGCTCTACCGGCGCCTCTCCTTCGACCCGCTGCGCGACCTGCCCGGCGTGGCGCGCATCGCCAGCGTCACCAACGTGCTGATCGTCAAGGGCGACAGCGCCATCGCCACCCCGGCGGACCTGGCTGACTTCTGCAAGGCCAACCCCGGGCGGGCGAATTTCTCCTCCGCCGGGGTGGGCACCTCCTCGCACCTTGCCGGGGTGCTGTTCGGTGCCCGCATGGGGGTGGCGGTGCAGCACGTGCCCTATCGCGGCACCGCGCCTTCCATGGCGGCGGTGATGAACGGGGAAACCCTGTTCGCCATCGGCGCCGCCCCGGCGTCCCGCCAGCAGGTGCTTGGCGGGCAGTTGAAGGCGCTGGGGGTTTCCAGCGCGCGGCGTTCCAGCAGCATGCCGCAGGTGCCGACGCTGCAGGAACAGGGCGTGCCGGACTTCGATGTCGCCTCCTGGTACGGCATCGCCGCCCCAGCAGGCGTACCGCCGGCGATCCGGGAACGGCTTGGCGCGGAAGTGGTGGCGGCTTTGCAGGATCCGCTGATAGCCCAGCGTGTGCGCGACTACGGCGCCGAACCCTGGCCACTCGGTCCCGCCGACTACGATGCCTTCATGCGACGGGAAGTGGAAAGCTGGGCGCCAACCGTGCGGGCCTCCGGCGCCCAGGTGGAGTAAGGCGGCCGGTCCAAGCCGGGTGCGCCGCGCGCCGCTCCAGTGCCTTGGTCCTCCGCTGGAACCGATCAGGCTTCACCGCATTCTGCATGACGGCGGGTAATCCCCCGCCGGCAGCGGAAGGGTTCACAGGTGGTACCGCCAAGGCATGGGCCCGGCCGGGCAGCGCTGCTGACGGCGCTTGCGTGCGCAGCCGCCCTGGCTGCCTGCGACAGCCGCGAAGAGGATACCGCCGCCGATGCGCCCCCGGCGGTGACCGTGATGCGCCCGCTGCGCCGGGAAGTGACGGACTGGGACGAGTTCACCGGCCGCTTCGCCAGCGTCGAGCGGGTGGAGGTGCGCGCGCGGGTCAGCGGCTTCGTCGACCGGGTCGCCTTCACCGATGGCCAGGTCGTGCGCCGCGGCGACCTGCTCTACCGCATCGACCCTCGCCCCTTCGAGGCTGCGCTTGCCGTGGCCGAGGCCAAGCTGCACGGCGCCCGGTCCCAGGTGACGCTGGCACAGCGGGAATACGAGCGTGCCCGCAGCCTGCTGCAGTACCGCGCCGGGTCCGAGGCCGCTTTCGAGCAGCGGCAGCAGGCGCTGGACGCCGCCCGCGCCCAACAGGCGGAGGCCGAGGCCCAGTTGCAGCGCGCGCAGCTGGACCTGCAGTTCACGGAGGTCCGCGCGCCGCTGGAAGGCCGCATCGGCCGGCACCTGGTCAGCCCGGGCAACCTGGTCTCGGGCGGCGAGGGCAGCGCGGCAACGCTGCTGGCCACGATCGTGACCATGGACCCGATCGATGTCAGCTTCGACATCGATCAGAACTCCGCGTTGCGCTACGTTCGCCTGGCCGAGAGCGGCACGCGGCCCTCCTCACGCGATGCCGCCAACCCGGTGCAGTTGGGCCTGGCCGACGAGCCGGGCTTTCCCCACCAGGGCCGCGTCGTGTTCGTGGATAACGAGGCCGATCACGGCACCGGCACCATCCGGCTGCGGGCGCGGTTCGACAATCCCAGGGACATCTTCGCGCCCGGTGGCTTTGCGCGCGTCAGGCTGGTGGCCGGCCCACCCTACCAGGCGCTGCTGGTACCGGATGCGGCGATTGCCACGGACCAGTCGCGCCGCGTGGTCTATGTGCTGGGCGACGGCGACAAGGTCACGGCGCGGCAGGTTCAGCTTGGCCCGCTGCATGGCGGGCTGCGCGTCATTCGCCAGGGGCTGAGTGGTGAGGAGGCGGTGGTGACCACCGGCCTGACCCATGTCCGCAGCGGCCAAGTGGTGGCACCGACCCACGCCCCCGCGCCCGCCATGGCGGCGGAGGACCGGCCCTGAGCAACCTCGGCGTCCTCTCCGTCCGCCAGCCGGTGCTGGCCTGCGTGCTGTCGCTGCTGCTGCTGATCGTCGGCGGGCTGTCGCTGCTGTCGCTGCCGATCTCGGAATACCCCGATGTGGCGCCGCCGACCGTGGTGGTGGCGACGAACTACCCCGGCGCCTCCGCCCAGACGGTGGCGGATACCGTGGCGACGCCGATCGAGCAGGAGGTCAACGGGACCGAGGGCCTGCTGTACATGTCCTCGCAATCCACCGCCGATGGCCGGATGACGCTGACCGTCACCTTCCGCCTGGGCACCGACCCCGACCGGGCGCAGATCCTGGTGCAGGGCGCCGTCGCCGGCGCGCTGCCGCGGCTGCCGGAGGAAGTGCGGCGCTGGGGCGTGACCACGCGCAAGCTGGCGACGGACCGGCTGATGGTGATCTTCGTCACCTCGCCGGACAGCAGCTACGACCAGCTTTACGTCTCCAACTTCGCGCTGCGCCAGGTGCGCGACCAGTTGCTGCGGATCGACGGCATCGGCGACATCGACATGCAGGGCGCGCGCGACTACGCCATGCGGATATGGCTGGACCCCGGGCGCATGGCGGCGACGGGCGTGACGGCCGAGGATGTGATCGCGGCGGTGCAGGCGCAGAATGCCGAGGTGGCTGGTGGGCAGCTGGCGGAACCGCCCGTCGCGGACCAGGCGTTCCAGCCGAACCTCAGCTTTCGTGGCCGGCTGGCGGACCCCGCGGAGTTCGAGAACATCGTGATCCGCGGCAGCGCCGGCGGGCAGTTGCTGCGGCTGCGCGATATCGGCCGGGTTGAGATTGGCGCTGCCTCCTACACCACCGCCAGCACCTTGCAGGGCAAGCCCGCCGTGGCCTTGGCGGTGACGCAGCGGCCCGGTTCCAACGCCCTGGCGACGGCGCGGGAAATTCGCGCCAGGCTGGCCGGGATCACCGCGACCTTCCCGCCCGGCATCACCGCGGAGATCGCCTACGACCCGACGCGCTTCGTGGCCGAGAGCGTGCATGAGTTGACCGTCACCATTGCCGAGGCGGTGGCGCTGGTGGTGCTGGTGGTGCTGGTCTTCCTGCAGAACTGGCGCGCCGCGACCATCCCCATTCTGGCGATCCCGGTCTCGTTGATCGGCACCTTCGGGGTGATGATGGCGCTGGGCTTCACGCTGAACGTACTGACGCTGTTCGGCCTGGTGCTGGCGGTCGGCATCGTGGTGGATGACGCGATCGTGGTGGTGGAGAACGTCGACCGCCACCTGCGCGACGAGCCTTCGGTTAAGAAGGCGGCGATGACCACGATGCAGGAGGTCGGCGGCGCGCTGGTCTCCATCGCGCTGGTGCTCTGCGCGGTCTTCGTGCCGACCGCCTTCCTGGAAGGGATCACTGGGCAGTTCTTCCGGCAGTTCGCCATCACCATCGCGGTAGCGACGGCGCTGTCCTGCTTCTGCTCGCTGACGCTGAGCCCGGCGCTGGCATCGTTGATCCTGCGGCGACATCGGCCGCATCGGGGCGCGCCGCCGGGCCGGGTAAGCCAGGCGCTGACCTGGTTCTTCGGCAGATTCAACCGCGGTTTCGACGCGCTGGCGGGGTGGTACGCGGCGCTGACGCGCGGGCTGTCGCGCTTCATGCTGCCGATGCTGCTGCTGTACGCGCTGCTGATCGCCGGCGCCGGGGCGTTGCTGGCGACAACGCCGCAGGGCTTCGTGCCGGCGCAGGACCGTGGTTACGCGATCGTCGCCATCGAATTGCCGAGCGGTGCCTCCCTGGCCCGCACTACGGCGGTGGTGGAGCGCGCTGCCGCGATTGCACGAGAGGTGCCGGGCATCGCCAGCGTTTCCGCGCTGGCCGGGGTTTCCGGCGCGACCAATACCGCCGGCAGCAACCAGGGCATGCTGACCCCGGTTTTCGCCGAATGGCCGGAACGGTTGCGTGCCGGGCAGACCGCGGCGACGATCTACCGCGAGCTGCGGCGGCGCCTGGCGGTGCTGCAGGATGCGACGGTGCTGGTGATACCGCCGCCCGCCGTACCGGGCCTTGGCAGCGGCGCCGGCTTCGCGCTGCGGCTGGAAGACCGCACCGGGCGTGGCACCGCGGTGCTGGCCTCGGCCGCCGAGGAGCTGGTGGCGGCACTGCGCCGGATGCCCGGGCTGCGCGACGTCTACTCGCCGTTCCGCGTGGATGCGCCGCTGCTGGCGGTGGAGATCGACCGCACCCGGGCGGAACTGCTTGGCGTACCCGTGGCGCGGTTGAGCCAGGGGATCGAGACGCTTTTCGGCTCCTCCTACGTCAACGACTTCACCGCCTATGGCCGCAACTGGCGCGTGGTGGCGCAGGCGGCGCCGGAGTTTCGCCGGTTGGCCGACGACCTGTCGCGCGTCCATGTCCGCAACGCCGAGGGCAGCATGGTGCCGCTGGCGAATGTGATGACGCTGCGCGATGTTGTCGGCCCGCAGCGGGTGCCGCGCTACAACATGTATCCCACCGCCGAGATCGCCGGCGAGATCCGCCCGGGCGTCGGCTCCGCCGCGGCCATGGCGGCCATTGCCCGCCAGGCCGGGCGGCTGTTGCCGGATGGCATCGGCTTCGAGTGGACCGACCTTTCCTTTCAGCAGACCGAGAGCGGCAATGCCGGGCTGTGGGTATTCCCGCTCTGCGTCGTCTTCGTCTACCTGGTGCTGGCGGCGCAGTACGGCTCCTGGAGCCTGCCCTTCGCGGTGATCCTGATCGTGCCGATGTGCCTGCTGACCTCCACGCTGGGCGTGCGGCTGCTGGGGCAGGACGTGAATATCCTGACGCAGATCGGCTTCGTGGTGCTGGTAGGGCTGGCGGCGAAGAATGCGATCCTGATCGTGGAGTTCGCCCAGCAGCGCGAGGATGAGGGCGCGACGCCGCTGGAGGCGGTGGTGGAGGCGTGCCGCCTGCGGCTGCGGGCGATATTGATGACCTCGCTGGCGTTCATTTTGGGTGTGCTGCCGCTGGTGATCGCCAGCGGCGCGGGCGCCGAGATGCGACGCGCGGTGGGCGTGGCGGTGTTTTTCGGCATGATGGGCGTGACCGCGTTCGGCCTACTGTTCACGCCGGTGTTCTATCTGGCCATCCGCCGCATGGTGGGCCATCGGCGCTCGCCGTTGCGGGCGATCTCACGCGGGATGCGCTGAGCGACCGCCTTCGCCGGTCATTGCGATGACGCCGTGTTCGCCACAACGCAGCCCGGCAGCCCACCTGTTCGGGCTGTCAACGCAAACGTGCGTTCGCCGACACGCAGTTTTGCGTACAATATTCATGTTTCGAGGAACGCATGGATGGCCCCGGTGACTTGGCACGCCAGCGGAAATTCCAACGCCAACCTCTCTCGGCGTCTTCATCTGCCGCCGGAGTGGATCGTGATGGCCGACTGCATCGTCGGCGTTGTCGGTCAGCCTTCCGGGTTGGTGGACCATGTGCTGCTGCATGCGGCGCAGGGCATGGCATTGGTGGATGTGGCGCCATCGCGGCCGGCGCCGGAAAGCCTGGCCATGCTCCAGGCCATGCTCGACCGCGCCCAGTTCCGCGCCATTTTCGGGGCCTATCCGCCGATCGTCTATCTGCATCTGTCAGCCAGCGAGTTGCCTGACCTGCCCCGGCTGCTGGACGAAGCCTTTGCGGCCCTGCCGCCCCTCGCGCTGCCTGGCGGACAGAGTTGGCTCGGGTCACCGATGCGCCTGCTGTCTGCGCCCAGGTCACTGGGCAACAGCGCGCCCGAAGCCACGGCGGAAACGCCGAACCGTTCAGCGGAGCATCATGATCCAGCCGTGGCCAGGCAGGCCAGCGGAGCCATGGCGGAGGCTACTAGTCCGTTGCGGCGCATGGTCTGGCCACTGGTTGTCGCAGGGGTTGCGGCAGCGGCGGTCCTCACGGGGCTCACCTGGCTGCCAGACCCGTTGCAGGCGCCGGGCCCAGTTGCCGCCACCGTGCCCGCTGGCGTTGCGCGTGCAACAGGCCCTGAAGCCGTCGCCGCGCCCCTCATGATGAAAGCGCCCGAGCCGGCGATACAGCTCGCCTCGGTCGCCGGACCGGCGGTGCAGCAGGTGGCAAACGCCGACATGGCTCCCGTGGTGACCGAGGCGGTTCCCGCGTTCGCTTCCGAAATCCATATCTTCGAGCCCTTACCATCGGAACCGCTCCCCCACGATCTGCCCTGGCAGCAACTGCCCGAACCGGCCGAAGCACCGGCGACCCTGGCGCTGCTGCCGCCGACGCTCGTGCCCGCCCCGTTGCCGCCACGCGCCTTGCCGGCGCCGCGCCTGCTGGATGCGCCCTTGCTGGCGGCAATGCTGCGCCGCGGAGAGGAACTGCTGGCGCTGGGTGATCTTTCGGCCGCCCGCGCCATCCATCGCCGGGCGGCGGAGGCCGGCAGCGCCACCGCCGCCATGGCGCTGGCCGCCAGCTACGACCCCGATCGCCTGCCGCCCGAGTTGCAGCGCAGCGCCGACCGCGACCGCGCGCGACAATGGTACCTGGTGGCGGAGGAGTTGCGCGCCAGTGGCGCCGAGCCGCTGGCCCGCCTGCCGGCGGGGACGCCACCATGACCACGCGGGGGCCTCCGCGCCGTGGGTTGCTGGCTGGGTCCCTGGCGGCCGGGGCGGGGCTGGCGGGCAGTGCTCTCGCCCAGGCGCAGGGGCCCGCGGCGCCGGGCGCCAGGCCCAGCTTCGGTGCAATGGTCGCCCGGGCCAACGCCAATGTAGTTGGCGTGGTCTCCGGCGGCATCGATGGAACCTATGCCCGCATCGCCGCCGACCTGGCCGCCGTGCTGGACGACGGCGAGCGGATGCGTGTGCTGCCGATACTGAGCCGTGGTTCGCTGCAGAACATCTCGGACATCATGTACCTGCGCGGCGTGGACATTGGGATCGTTCAGTCCGACGCCTTGGCCTATGCGCGCCGGGAACAGCTGTATCCCGGCATCGATAGCCTGATCCAATACATCACCAAACTCTACGACGAGGAGGTTCACCTGCTGGCCCGGGCGGACGTACGCGCCGTGGAGGACCTTGCCGGCAAGGCGGTGAACCTGGACGTGCCGGGCAGCGGCACGGCAATGACGGCGGCCGTGCTGTTCGGCGGCCTGGAGACGGCGGTGGTGCCGGTGCACGACCCGCAGGATGTGGCGCTGGAGAAGCTGAAGCGCGGCGAGATCGCCGCCATGGTCTACGTAGCCGGCAAGCCGGCGCGGCTGTTCAGCAGCGTCGACGGCGCCGCGGGTCTACACTTCCTGCCTCTGCCGCTTTCCGCCCAGTTGGTGGAGACCTACCTGCCGGCGCAACTGGGGCGCGACGACTATCCGTTGCTGGTGGGTGCAGCCGAGCCGGTCGAGACGGTGGCGGTGGGCGCGGTGCTGGCTGTGTATGCCTGGCCGCGCAGCAGCGACCGGTGGGTGAAGCTGCAGCGCTTCATCGAGAGCCTGAACGCCAACTTCGAGAGCTTCAGCCGGCCACCGCGCCACGCCAAGTGGCGCGACGTCAGCCTTTCGGCACGGGTGCCGGGCTGGACCCAGTTCGCGGCAGTCCCTCGGCGTGCCGCCCGGTAGGGGGCCTGCGCGAAGCCACTTACCAACCTGTGCGAGGGGCGGGACACCCAACTCTATCCGCTCCGACAACGGGACGGAGTACGCGGCCAAGGGTAAGCGCAGTTCCGAGACCCTCTCCTGCGCTGCTTGACGATCAGTTTTTTTCGGATGCGGCCCAATGCCAGGGCATCAACTCATCGATACGCTTGTTGGGCCAGCCGTTGACCAGGCGGGTCAGTAGATCGGTGAAGTAGCGCTG
>CANGNF010000004.1 GCA_947455205.1 Acetobacteraceae bacterium
ACGCGGCGGTGCGCGGCTGGGACCGCGGGCTGCCGCCGGCGGCGCACCTGCAGGCGGAATGCCCGGCGGGCACCAGGGCCGAGCCGGCCCTGGCCGGGGCGCCCGGGCTGCGCTGCCGGCCGCTGCCGTAACCGGCGCACTGGCAACGGTCGCCTCGCCTCGGCGCCGCCGGGGATCACGTTCCGCTGAGCGGCAGGCGCCGGCGCCGCTTCGGCAATGCGGCGCCGCGGCCGAAATGCTTTGTTGCACCCCTCGTCCACCCCCTGACCGCCCCTTGGATGTCCCCTTACCCCGCATCGCCGAGATTGCCGGTCCTGGTTCGCCTGCTGCCCTGGGCGGCGGTGCTGCTGCCCCTGCTGATCATGGTGGCGGGGGCCTGGCTGAGCTGGCGTTCGGTCTGGACCGACAGCCGGGCGGAGCTGGTCCGCAGCGCCGATGCCGCCGCCGAGTACGGCGCACGGGTGCTGAACGCCCATGTGCTGCTGACCGGGCGCATGAACGACCTGCTGCGCGGCCTGAGCGACGAGCGAATCCGCGCCGATGAGGCCCGGCTGCACGCGGCGCTGGAGCGGCTGCTGACCGAGTTGCCGCAGGCCGATGCCAGCTACGTGGTCAGCAGCACCGGGGAAGCGCTGGTCAGCAGCAACATCTTCCCGCTGCCGCGCGGCATGAGCACCGCGGCGGACCGCGACTTCTTCCTGGCGCTGTCGCAGCCGGGGGCGCCGGCGGTGCATGTCAGCCGGCCCTATATCGGCCGCTTCGACAACCTGCCCTTCTTCGCCGTCAGCCGGCGGCGGGAGGGCACCGGCAACCCGCCAACGGCCAGCGGCTTCGAGGGGCTGGTCAATGTCTCGGTGCGGCCGGCGCTGCTGGCCGACAGCATGCGCCACCTGCTGGGCGGCCCGGCCGACACCGCCGCCCTGCTGCGCGGCGACGGGCAGATGCTGGTCCGCACCCACCGCACCGAGGGCCAGCTGCCCAGCCTGCGGGCCAGCGAGCAGTTCAACCGCACCGTCTCCGGCGGGCACCGCGACGCGGTGTACCAGTCCACCTCGGCGGTGACCGGGGAGCCGGTGCTGGTCGCGCTGCGCAAGCTGGAGGGGTTTGAGATCTACGCCGCGGTGAACCGGCCGCGCGCCGCCATCGTCACCACCTGGCAGGAGGCGGTGGGCATCCACCTGGTGTTCGGCGTGCCGGCGACGCTGGGGCTGCTGCTGCTGAGCCTCAGGGTACGGCGCGACCATTGGCGGCTGGTGCGGACCAACTCCTCGCTGGAGCAGCGGGTGGAGGAGCGCACCGGCGACCTGCGGGAGCTGTCGGATGCGCTGGACCTCTCGGCCACGCTGATCATGCTGCCGGACGGCACCATCCTGCACTGGTCGCTGGGCTGCGAGCGGCTGTACGGCTACACCGCCGCCGAGGTGGAGGGCCGCGGCCGGCGCATGCTGACCGACTACGCCCCCGGCCAGCGCGCCGCGATCCTGGCGGCGGTGGAACGCCACGGCGAATGGCGCGGCGAGCTGCAGCAGCACCACAAGGACGGCACGCCGATGGTCGTGCTCTCCCACTGGATCGCGCGCGAGGCGCCGGACGGCATGCGCCTGGTGGTGAACCAGAGCGACATCACCCCGCAGTGCCGGCTGCAGGCGGCGCTGGCGCAGAGCGAGGAACGCTTCCGCGCCACCTTCGAGCAGGCCGCGATCGGCATGGCGCATGTGGCGCTGGAGGGCCGCTGGCTGCGGGTGAACGACCAGCTCTGCGGCATGCTGGGCTTCAGCCGGGCGGAGCTGCTGACCCACCGCTTCCAGGACACCACCCACCCCGAGGACCTGGCGCTGGCGGTCGCGGAGGTGCAGCGGCTGCTGGCCGGTGAGGAGCAGGTGGTGTTCCTGGAATGCCGCTTCCGGCGGCGCGACGGCAAGCTGATGTGGGTCAACCTGACCGCCAGCGTGCTGCACGACCAGGCCGGCCGGCCGCTGCACTTCATCTTCGCGCTGGACAACATCACCGACCGCAAGCTGGCCGAGGAAGCGCTGGCCGAGAGCGAGAACCGGCTGCGCCTGGCGCAGGAAGCGGCGGGGATCGGCACCTGGGAGGTGCAGGAGCCGGGGGTGGAGATGCGCTGGTCCAGCCAGAGCTTCGCGCTGTGGGGCTTTCCGCCGGATGGGCCGCAGCCGACCGGGCCGGAGGCCCTGGCCCGGGTGCATCCGCAGGACCGCCGCCGGGTGACGGCGGAGCTGGACGCGGCGCTGGCCGGCGGCGAGTTCCGCAGCGAGTTCCGCGTGCTGCACCCGCAGCCGGATGGCGGCACCCGGCAGGTGTGGCTGGCCGGGCTGGGGCGCTGCTTCCCCGGGCCGGGCGGCCAGGGGCGGCGGCTGCTGGGGGTGCATTACGAGATCACCGAGCGCAAGCGGGCCGAGGCGCACAGCGCCCTGCTGATGCGCGAGGTGGACCACCGCGCCAAGAACGCGCTGGCGGTGGTGCAGGCGGCGCTGCGGCTGACCAAGGCGAACAACCAGCCGGACTACATCCGTGCCGTCGAGGGCCGCGTCGCCGCGCTGGCCCGCGCCCATACCGTGCTGGCGCAGCGCCGCTGGCAGGGCGCCGAGCTGCGGACGTTGCTGGAGGGCGAGCTGCTGCCCTTCCTGGCCAGCGAGGCCAGCGGCGGCGCGGCCGGGGAGCCGGGCTCGACCGGCTCCCGCGCCGAGCTTTCCGGCCCGCCGGTGATGCTGGAGGCAAATTCCACCCAGGCGCTGTGCATGGCGCTGCATGAGCTGGCGACCAATGCGGTGAAGTACGGCGCGCTGTCGCAGCCGGGCGGCGTGGTCTCGGTCAACTGGTGGCTGGCGGAACGGCGGCTGCGGCTGACCTGGCGGGAGAGCGGCGGGCCGCCCACGGCGGAGCCGACCCGGCGCGGCTTCGGCACCCGGGTGATCGAGCAGACCATCCAGGGCCAGCTGGGCGGCACGCTGGAACGGCGCTGGACCCCGGCCGGGCTGGTGGTGGAGATCAGCGTGCCGCATGGCCCGCTGGTGGCGCCGCCGCTGCTGACCTCCCTGGCGCCAGTGGCGGCGGAGTAGGCGCTGCCCCCGGCAGGGCGGATGCCCCCCGGCCCTGCTACCCCCGGCGGAACACCACCGAGAGGTTGTTGGCCGGCATCGGCGTGACCTCGGGCGGGCCGAAGCCGGCGGCGCTGGCGGCGGCGGACACCTCCTCCAGCTGCCGGATGCCCCAGGCGGGGTCGCGGGCGCGCAGGCTGGCGTCGAAGGCGGCGTTGCTCTCGGCGAAGGGCACGCCCTGCTGGCGATACGGGCCGTAGAGGTAGAGCGGCGCGCCCGGCGGCAGCGTGGCGGCGGCACCGGCCAGCAGGCCGAGGGTCGCGGCCCAGGGGCTGATATGGACCATGTTGATGCAGAGCACGGCCTGGGCCTTCAGGGCGGGCCAGGGCGCGGTGCAGTCCAGTGCCAGGGCGGGGGCCACGTTGGTCAGGCCGGCGCACCAGGCATCGGTGCTGGCGCGGGCCTCGGCGTCGGGGTCGCTGGGCTGGAAGCGCAGCGCCGGCAGGGCCTGGGACAGGAAGGCGCAGTGCTCGCCGCTGCCGCTGGCCACTTCCAGCACCAGGCCCTGCTGGGGCAGCACCTGGCGCAGCACGGCCAGGATGGCGTCGCGGTTGCGCAGCGTGGCCGGGGCGTGGCGGCTGCCGGGTGGCGGCGGGATGGGCGCGGTTTGGGTCATGGCTGCTGCCGTAGCGGGCAAGGCCGGGCCGGCGCAAGCGCGGGACCCGGCCATGTTGCATTGACCGCGGCTTGGCCGGCGCAGCATTGTGCGGGCGGGATCTCGGAGGCTTCATGGCGGTTCGCGGCGCGCGCATGCTGTTCGGCGCATCGGTGGCGGGCGCCTATGCGCTGGTGCTGGCGCCGGTGCTGGCCGTGGTGGTCATCAGCGTCTTCCGGCAGGAGATCGTGAGCTTCCCGCCCGAGGGCTTCACCCTGCGCTGGTACGCCAATGCCTGGGACAAGCGGGAATTCGCCCGCGGCTTCATCACCAGCCTGCAGGTGGCGCTGGTGGCGACGGCCATCGGCGTGCCGTTCGGCACCGCGGCGGCCTATGCGCTGGCCCGCGCCCGGCTGCCGGCCAAGGGCGCGCTGAACACGCTGCTGCTGGGGCCGCTGGCGGTGCCCGGCGTGGTGGCGGGCACCGCGCTGTACCTGTTCTATGTACGCGCCGAGTTCTGGGTGGATGACGACATCAAGGGCACCACGCTGGGGCTGGTGGCGGCGCATGTGCTGCTGACCATCCCCTGGACGGTGCGGCTGGTCAGCGCCGCGCTGGCCGGGCTGGACCGGTCCGCCGAGGAAGCCGCCGCCAACCTGGGCGCCCGGCCCTTCACCGTGTTCCGGCGCGTCACGCTGCCCATGCTGCGACCGGGCGTGGTGGCGGCCTGCCTGTTCAGCTTCATCCAGAGCTTCGAGAACCTGGAGCTGACCCTGCTGCTGGTGGGGCCGGGGCGGATCACCCTGCCGGTGGCCATGCTGAACTACCTGGAATTCCGGGTGGACCCGACGCTTGCCGCCGTGGCCACCGTGCAGATCCTGCTTGTGGGAGCCTTGATGCTGATCACCGACCGCTTCGTCTCGCTGTCCCGGGTGGTGTGATGGGCACGTTGCAGCTTGAGGGCCTGACCCGCCGCTACGGCGCCAACACGGTGGTGGATGGCGTGGACCTGGATGTGCGGGATGGCGAGCTGGTGGCGCTGCTGGGGCCTTCCGGCTGCGGCAAAACCACGACGCTGCGGATGGTGGCGGGCTTCGTCGAGCCTTCCGCCGGCACGGTGCGGATAGCCGGGCGCGACGTGACCCACGCGCCGCCGCATGGCCGGGACACCGGCATGGTGTTCCAGAGCTACGCGCTGTTCCCGCACATGACCGTGGCGGGGAACGTGGCCTTCGGGCTGGAGATGCGCGGCGTGGCCAAGGCCGAGCGCGAGGCGCGGGTGACCGAGGCGCTGCGCCTGGTCCGGCTGGACCACCTGGGAGACCGGCTGCCGCGCCAGCTTTCCGGCGGGCAGCAGCAGCGCGTGGCGCTGGCCCGCGCCCTGGTGGTGAACCCCGCGGTGTTTTTGCTGGATGAGCCGCTGTCCAACCTGGATGCCAAGCTGCGGGCGGAGGTGCGGGTGGAAATCCGCAACCTGCAGCAGCGGCTGGGGCTGACCACGCTGTTCGTGACCCATGACCAGGAGGAGGCGCTGACCATGGCCGACCGCCTGGTGGTGATGGAGGGCGGCCGGGTCCGCCAGGTCGGCACCGCCGAGGAGCTGTACGAGCGGCCGGCGGACCTGTTCGTCGCCAACTTCATCGGCCGGGTGAATGCGCTGCCGGGCGAGGTTGCGGCGCCCGGCGAGTTCCGGGCCGCCGATGGCACCGCCCTGCCCTGCCCGCGCGACGCCGCGCCGGGGCCGGCGACGCTGTGCCTGCGGCCGGAGAAGCTGCGCTTCCAGCCCTGGGCCTCGGCCGGCGTGCCGGCGGTGCTGGAGCGGACGGTCTACCTGGGCGGGCAGACCGAGTATCACTTCACCCTGGCCGGGCAGCCGGTGCTGGCGCTGCGGGAGACGCCGCCCGAAGGCGACCGCCTGCGCGGGTTGAAGCCGGGCGACCAGGTGACGCTGGATTGGCAGGGCGAAGATGCCCGGCTGCTGCCGGAGGTGGCGCGATGATCGGACGCAGGGCAATGCTGGGCGCGGCGCTGGCCGCGCCGGCGCTGGCGCACGCCCAGGCCAATGAGGTGATCGTCGGCACCTGGGGCGGCGACTACGCGGCGCTGCTGGCCAGCGAGATCGACGCACCGATCGTGCGCCCGCTGGGGCTGACCCCGGTGCAGGAGCTGGGCACGCCCGCCGCCCGCAAGACCAAGCTGCTGGCGGAGCGCGGCAGCCGGCGCGGCAGCATGGATGTGGTCTGCCTGGGCGACGCCGATTGCCACGCCATGGGCGAGTTGGGCCTGGTGGAGGAGTTGACGCCGGACAAGGTGCCGAACATCGCGCATGTGCTGCCGGCGCTGCGGTCGCCCTTCACGCTGCCGCACATCTATTCGGTCCGGGTGATGCTGACCAACCCGGCGGTGATCTCGCCGGCGCCGACCAGCTACGCGGACATGTGGGCAGAGCGATTCCGCGGGCGCATCGGCATTTCCGACCTGCTCTATGCCAGCGTGATGGAGGTGGCCGCCCTGGTCGGCGGTGGCGGCGAGAGCGACTACCGGCCGGGCTTCCCGAAGCTCCGGGAGCTGAAGGCGCTGGGCGCGCGGGTGTATTCCGCCAACGAGACGCTGGCCGCCGGGCTGAAATCCGGCGAGGTGGCGGCGACGATCATGTGGCTCGGGCGCGCCTACATGTGGCGGCGGGCCGGCATTCCCGTGCAGGCGCATTTCCCGGCCGAGGGGGCGACGCCCTATGTCTCCGCCGCCGTGGTGCCGAAGAATGCGCGCAACAAGCAGGCCGCCTTCGCCTACCTGAACGCCATGCTGGACCCGCGCGCGGCGCAGGGCTTCGGCGAGCGGATGGGCTACCTGCCGACGACGACGCTGGCGACGCTGCCGGCGCCGCTGCTGGCCGAGATCGGCGTGACGGCCGAGCAGCAGGCAAAGCTGCGGCGGCCGGATTTTGGCTATACTGCGCGCAACGCCGCGGAAATCCTGGCTTTCTGGGAACGCGAGTTTAAGGCTTGAAAAGGAGAGGCTGGCAATGACCATCACCCGTCGTACCGCGCTGGGCGCCGCGCTGGCCGCGCCCCTCATCGGCCGTGCCAACGCGCAGGCCGCGCCCGTCATCGTCGGCACCTGGGGCGGCGACTATGGCGAGCTGCTGGCCAGCAACATCGATGTGCCGATCCTGCGCCCCGCCGGCGTGGAGGTGCAGCAGGATGTCGGACCGCAGGACCCGCGCAAGACCAAGCTGATCGCGGAGCGGCAGAGCCGTCGCGGCACCATGGATATCTGCTGCCTGTCCGACGTGGACATGTACAGCATGGCGCAGCAGGACGTGTTCGAGCCGATCACCCAGGCGCAGGTGCCGAACCTGGCGCATGCAATCCCGACGCTGAAGCGCCCGTATAGCGCGCCGCACATCTATTCGGCCAAGGTGATCCTGTACAACCCGGCCAAGATCCCGGTGGCGCCCAAGGGCTATGCCGACCTGTGGGACCCGAAGTATCGCGGCCGCGTCGGCCTGGTGGACATTCTCTATTTGGCGAACACCGAGGCGGCGGCGCTGGTCGGCGGCGGCAGCGAGACCAACTGGGGCCCGGCCAAGGGCAAGCTGATGGAGCTGCGCCGCAACGACGTGAAGCTGTACCCGAGCAATGAGGCCCTGGCCGCCGCGCTGAAGAGCGAGGAGGTCTGGATGACCATCATGTGGCTGGCGCGCGGCTTCATGTGGAAGAAGGCCGGCATTCCCGTCACCCACGCGGTGCCGGAGGAAGGCGCGACGAGCATCACCTTCGAGATGTCGGTGCCGAAGAACTCGCGCAACAAGGAAGGCGCGATGAAGTACCTGAACGCGGCGCTGGACCCGCGGGCGCAGGCCGGCTTCGCCGACCGCATGGGCTATGCGCCCACCGTCACCAACGCCACGCTGCCGCCGGAGCTGGCGGCGCAGATCACGCTGAACCCGGCGCAGCAGGCCAAGCTGCGCACGCCGGACTACGCCTATACGGCGGCGCATACGGCTGAATACCTCGACTTCTGGAACAAGGAGTTCAAGGGTTGATCAGCCGCCGCGCCCTCGGGGCCGCCGCCGCGCTGCTGCCGCTGGCCGCCCGCGCACAGGATGCGCGGGTGGTCATGGGCACCTGGGGCGGCGACTACGGCGAGATCCTGCGCCAGGGCGTGGACGTGGCGGTGGCCACGCCGCGCGGGCTGGAGGTGGTGCAGGAGATTGCGCCCGCGCCGACCCGCAAGACCAAGCTGCTGGCGGAACGCCAGGCGCGGCGCGGCAGCATGGACGTGATCGGGCTTTCCGACGTGGACATGTATGAGCTGGCGCAGCTCGGGTTGTTCGAGCCGGTGCCTGATGGCGCGGTGCCGGGGCTGGGGCGGGTGATCCCCTCCCTGCGGCGGGCCTATGCGGTGCCGCACATCTATTCGGCGCGCGTCATCCTGTACAACCCCAGCCTGGTGCCGGTGCCGCCGAAGAGCTACGCTGACCTGTGGGACGCGAAGTATCGCGGCAAGATCGGCCTCTCGGACCTGCTCTACGCGCAGTATGTCGAGACGGCGGCGATCGTCGGCGGCGGCGGGCCCAGCAACTTCGAGCCGGCCTGGCAGAAGTTGCGGGAATGGAA
Organism: Acetobacteraceae bacterium; assembly: GCA_947455205.1. Classification (GTDB taxonomy): domain Bacteria; phylum Pseudomonadota; class Alphaproteobacteria; order Acetobacterales; family Acetobacteraceae; genus CAIMOR01. The sequence goes on from CANGNF010000004.1 coordinate 8,337, forward strand.
GTCGCTGGGCGCGCGGGTCTATTCCTCCAACGAGCAGCTGGCCGCGGCGCTGAAGAGCGAGGAAGTCGCCGTGACGGTGATGTGGCTGGCGCGCGGCTTCATGTGGAAGCAGGCCGGCATTCCGCTGCAGCATGTGGTGCCGGAGGAAGGCGCCACCAGCATCACCTATGAGATGGCGGTGCCGAAGAACGCCCGCAACAAGGAAGGCGGCTGGCGCTACCTGGACGCCATGCTGGACACGCGCGGCCAGGCCGCCTTCGCCCAGCGCATGGGCTATGTGCCGACGGTGACGGATGCGGTGCTGCCAGCCGAGCTTGCCCGGCAGATCAGCCTGACCGAGGCGCAACAGGCCAAGCTGCGGACCCCGGACTATGCCTACCAGGCCAGCATGGCCGGGCGGCTGCTGGACTTCTGGAACAAGGAGTTCAAGGGTTAGTCATGGCGGCGCTGATCCTGCCTGCCGGGCTGCTGGTGCTGCTGCTGCTGGTGGCGCCGATGGCGATGCTGTTCCGCATCAGCCTGAACGAGTACAGCCCGACCCAGCTGATGCTGGAGGCGCTGCAGCCCGGCAACTACCTGCGCGCCCTGGCGGACCCCTACTACCAGGGCGTCATGGGCACCACGATGACGGTGGCGCTGTCCTGCACCGTCATCTGCCTGATCATCGGCTTCCCCGCCGCCTGGTGGCTGGCGCGGATGGACAGCAAGCAGAAGTCGCTGGCCGTCATCCTGACCGTGTTTCCGCTGCTGGTCGGCAATGTGGTGCGCTCGGCCGGGTGGATGGCGCTGCTGGGGCGGGACGGCGCCATCAACGCCACGCTGCGTGGGCTCGGCATCATCAACGAGCCATTGCAACTGCTGTACACCCAGGGCGCGGTCATCGTCGGCATCGTCGCCGTGGTGGCGCCCTACATGATCCTGACGCTGTCGGCCGTCATCGAGGGCATTCCCCGCAACCTGGAGGAAGCCGCCGCCAACCTGGGGGCCAGCCCGCTGGTGGCGTTCCGGCGCGTGGTGCTGCCGCTGGCGGTGCCGGGCGTGGTGGCGGGCAGCGTGCTGGTCTTCATATTGTGCATGAACGCCTACGCCACGCCGGTGCTGCTGGGCGGCCCGCAGTTCAAGATGATGGCGCCGGCGGTGTATGACCAGTTCGTGCGTGGCACCAACTGGCCGTTCGGCGCCGCGCTGGCCTTCATCCTGCTGGTGGTGACGCTGGCGCTGACCGTGTTGGGCAGCGCCGTGGTGGGGCGGCGCTACAAGGCTCAGTAATGCGCCACCAGCGTCTCCGGGTCGTTGGCGGCGGAGACGGTGATGGGCAGGCAGACCACGCGGTAGCCAGGCGGCAGGCCGGCCCGCAGCGCCGCCTGCTCGCAGCCTTCCTCGGTCAGGAAGAACTGGTGCTGCAGCGGCGGCGGCGGTTGTTCAACCAGCGCTGGGCTGGCCAGCAGCAGCATGACGTATTCCAGCATGGGCCTGCCTCCGACGCCGCCTGGGCTGCCGAAGGGCAGCACAACCGGGGCGTGTAGGCAGGCTCGCGCCGCCGATTACATTCTGTCGAATGTATTCCTGGTAAGTTGCCGCGGCTCACGCGATCGTTTGGCTGCGGATGTCCTTGGGCGCGCGGGTCAGCACCTCCGGTTGCTGGCCGACCACCACGGTATCGTCCAGGCGGAAGCCGCCCAGGCCCCATTCGTACAGGCCAGGCTCGGCGGAATAGACCTCGTTGGCCATCAGCGCCCGGGTGTTGAAGGCCATGTCCTCGGGGAACTCATGTCCCAGCGTGCCCATGCCGTGGCCGGTGCGGTGCAGCATCAGGTGGGCCAGGCCGGCCTTCTCGATGACCGCCTGGGCGGCTTCGTCGATGCCGCAGACCGGCCGGCCGGTGATGGCGGCCTCGCAGGCGGCCTCGTTGGCGGCGCGGGCGGTCTCGAACAGCAGGCGCTGGCGGTCGCTGGGCGGGCCGACGAACCAGGTGCGCTCATTCTCCACCACCAGGCCGTTCAGCCGGGGGATGACGATGTTGACGATGCCGTGGCCGCGCTCAATGCGGGCGCCGGCGCTGCGGCCATCGCCGTGTGGGGCGGCGGAGGCGGGGCCGGAGAGGGTCCAGCAGCGCAGGATCTCCAGGTTCTCGCCGGGGAAGCGGCGGCCGCCTTCCTCCGCCAGCAGGGCGGCCATCTGCATGTCCAGCACCATGGGCTGGGCGCCTTCGCGGATGTTCTCGCGGTAGCGGTCCTGCACCCAGTCGGTCAGGCTGGCGATCTCGCGCATCAGCGCCAGTTCCTCGGGGTGCTTGACCAGGCGCAGGGCGCGCATCTCGCCGGTGGCGGGCTGCAGGGTCAGGCCGGGCAGCATGCCAGGGGCGCGGGCGAGCGGGGCGTTCATGGCGTCCAGGCCGATGCGGGCGCGCCCCAGGCCGCGGGCCTTCAGGGCCTCCGCGCACATCTCCGCCCATTGCGGCAGCAGCGGCACGCGCTGGGTCAGGCGGGGGTGTTCGGCGTAGAATTGGGTGTCCTGCACCCACAGCTTGTGCGCCTCGGCGCCGAAGCGCCAATGGTTGGTGCTGAGCTCGTTCAGCAGGGCGAAGGGCTCGCCGTTGCGCGGCAGCACCATCAGGATCGGGCGTTCCCAGGTCTGCACATCCGTGTGGAAGTTGCTGGCGAACTGGAAGAAATCCGCCGTGGTGAAGCCGATGGCGTCCCAGTTGTTGCGGTCCATGGCGTCGCGCATCAGGCCCCAGCGCCAGTCGCGCACCGCCTTGCCGAGGAATGCCATGTGTCGTCTCCCGATGAAGCCTGCTTGTAGGTTCCATCAGGATATTCCATCGGACAACCCCCGCACCCCAGGGTAGATTGGTTGCATGAACGCCTTCACCATCCCCAAGGACCGCATCGGCGACAGCAAGCTGGCCGCGCGGCTGCAGCGCGAAACCCAGGGCGAGGTGCTGTTCGGCGCCGCCGACCGCGGGCGCTACGCAACGGACGCCAGCATCTACCAGATGGAGCCGGTGGGCGTGCTGGTGCCGCGCAGCATCGGCGACGTGCAGGCGGCGATGGCGATCTGCCGGGAGGAAGGGATCCCCGTGCTGCCGCGCGGCGGCGGCACCAGCCAATGCGGGCAGACGGTGAACCGCGCGCTGGTGATCGATACGTCGAAGCATCTGCGCCGCGTGATTTCGGTGGATGCCGAAGCGCAGACCGCGACGGTGGAGCCGGGCATCGCGCTGGGCGCGCTGAACGGGGAGATCGCAAAGCACAAGCTGTTCTTCGCGGTGGACCCGAGCACGCATGCGCGCTGCACCATCGGCGGCATGGCCGGCAACAATTCCTGCGGCGGCAAGTCCATCCGCTACGGGTTGATGGCGGACAACGTGCTGTCCATCGACGCGCTGCTGGCGGATGGCTCGCAGTTCCGCTTCGGCGAGTTGCCGGACAATCTGGGCGCCGAGGTGCCCGCGGCCACCGCCGACCTGATCCAGCGGCTGCGGGCGCTGGGCGCGCGGGAGGCGGCGGAGATCGAGGCGCGCTTCCCGAAGCAGCTGCGCCGCGTGGGCGGCTACAACATCGACGCGTTGACGCCGGCCGCGCGCCAGAATGGCCGCAGCAACCTGGCCCGCCTGCTGGTGGGCAGCGAGGGGACGCTGGCCTATTCCGCCGCGCTGACCCTGCAACTGCACCGGGTGAAGCCGCGCAAGGTCATGGGCATCTGCCAGTTCCCCACCTTCCGCAAGGCGATGGAAGCCAGCCAGCACCTGGTGACGCTGATGCCGGAAGCGGTGGAGCTGGTGGACCGGACGATGATCGACCTGGGCCGGTCCATCGCCATGTTCCGCAGCACCATCGACAGCATCTTGATCGGCGAGCCGGACAGCCTGCTGATCGTGGAGTTCCACGGCGAGGACGACGCCACCCTGCTGCGCCAGCTGGATGCGCTGGAAGTGATGATGGCGGACCTGGGCCACCCGAAGCAAGTGGTGCGGGTGGTGGACACCGCCTTCATGGCCGCCATCGCGGAGGTGCGCGAGGCCGGGCTGAACATCATGATGTCCATGAAGGGCGACGGGAAGCCGGTCTCCTTCATCGAGGATTGCGCCGTCGCGCTGGACGACCTGGCCGACTACACTGAGCGGCTGAACGACGTGTTCCACAAGCACGGCACCAAGGGCACCTGGTACGCCCATGCCAGTGTGGGCTGCCTGCATGTGCGGCCGGTGCTGAACATGAAGGATGGCAGCGACGTCAAGCTGATGCGGACCATCGCGGAGGAATGCTTCGCGCTGGTGCGCGAGTACAAGGGCAGCCATTCCGGCGAGCATGGCGACGGGATCGTGCGGTCCGAATTCAACGAGACGATGTTCGGCAGCCGCATCGCCCGCGCCTTCGAGCAGGTGAAGGACGCCTTTGATCCCGCGGGCATGCTGAACCCCAACCGCGTGGTGCGGCCGCCGCGGATGGATGACCGCAGCCTGTTCCGCTACGCGCCGGACTACGCGCCGATCAACGTGACGCCGGCACTGGACTGGAGCGCCTATCCGGGGCCGCAGCAGGGCCTGCTGAGCGCCGTGGAGATGTGCAACAACAACGGCACCTGCCGGAAATTCGACGCGGCGGTGATGTGCCCGAGCTTCCGCGCCACGCGGGACGAACAGCACCTGACGCGCGGCCGCGCCAATACGCTGCGCCTGGCGCTGACCGGGCAGATTCCGGGCGGGCTGGGTGGCGACGAGGTCGCCGATGCCATGGCGCTGTGCGTTTCCTGCAAGGGCTGCCGGCGAGAATGCCCGACCGGCGTGGACATGGCCAAGCTGAAGATCGAGCACCTGGCGGCGCGCGTGGCCTCGCACGGGCTTTCGCTGAAGGACCGGGTGCTGGCCGGCATGGCGCACTGGGCGCCGTTTGCCGCCATGCTGGCGCCGCTTTCCAACGCGCGGGAATGGGTGCCGGGCGCGCGTTGGGTGGCGGAGAAGCTGCTCGGCATCAGCGCCGACCGCGCCCTGCCGCGCTTCCGGCGAGACGCCTTCCATGACGCCGAGCTGCCCTGGCCTTCCGGCGCGCGGGATGAGGTGATCCTGCTGCCGGATCTGTTCAACCGGTACTACGAACCCGAGAACCTGCGCGCCGCCGCCCGCGTGCTGCGCGCCGCCGGCTACAAGCCCGTGGTGGCGCGGCCCGCCCGTGGTGCCCGGCCGCTGGACGAGGGACGCACCCTGCTGGCCGCCGGGCTGGTGGCCAAGGCGCGGGCCGAGGCGGCGCGGACGCTGGCGGCGCTGGATGCCTTCCCCAACACGCCAGTGGTGGGGATCGAACCCTCCTGCCTGCTGACGCTGCGCGACGAGTTCCTGGCGCTGCTGCCCGGCCCGGCCACCGAGGCGCTGGCAGCCCGCAGCTTCCTGCTGGCGGAGTTCCTGGCGAAGGAGAAGGCGACCCTGCCGCTGGGGCGCCTTGAAGCGACCGTGCATGTGCATGGCCATTGCCACCAGAAGGCCTTCGCCGCCTTCGCGCCGACGCTGGCGCTGTTGCAGCGGGTGCCGGGGCTGGTGGTGAAGCCGATCACCTCCTCCTGCTGCGGCATGGCCGGGTCCTTCGGGTATGAGGCGGCGAACCAGGCGACCTCCCGCGCCATGGCCGAGCTTTCCCTGCTGCCGGCGGTGCGGGCGGCGGCGCCCGGTGACGTGGTGCTGGCCGATGGCACCAGCTGCCGCCACCAGGTGGAGGGGCTGGCCGGTCGCCAGGTGCTGCACAGTGTCAGGCTGCTGGACCGGGCGCTGGCCTGAGCCTCTCAGGCATCGGCACGATAGCTGTGGGTAAGCGATCAACCCCTGGTGAACAACCGGCCGGGCTCTGCTAGACCTTGGGCCAGGATTCGTGACGGGGCGCCCGCGCCCCGTGGCCGGAGGGTGACTAGATGCGGTTCAGGCAGGTTCTGGTAGCGGCGACCATGCTGGGTCTGCCCCTGGTGGCGACGACGGGGGCACAGGCGCAGGTCAACGGCCTGTACATCGGCAGCGCGGTGGGCGGCGCCTTCGCCTCCTCGGCCTCCACCAAGAACCACCCGATTGGCCTGTACAGCCAGGACCAGACCGCCAACAGCTTCGGCAAGGGCTTCACCGGCAGCTTCAGCACCGGCTTCGGCGGCCTGGTCAACATGGGCTACGGCTTCGGCAACGGCTTCCGCGCCGAGGTCGAAGGCTTCTACCGCGCCAATGGCATCACCAACATCACCATGTATACCGGCGCGGTCGGCCAGGGGAACCTGACCACCAACTCCGGCACGTTGCGGCAATACGGCTTCATGCTGAACGGCTACTACGACGTGGACCCGAACTTCTTCCCCGAGGGGGCGCGGTTCTTCCAGCCTTATGTCGGTATCGGCCTGGGCTATGGCTACGCGCAGTTCCAGAACGTGGTGGCGCGGGAGCCGAACCGCAACCAGAACCAACAGCAGAACAACTACCTGGAAAGCCGGCTGGGCGCGGGCGCCGGCAACCTGGCCTACCAGGGCATCATCGGTGCCGCCTTCGCCATCGACAGCGTGGCGCCCGGCCTGGCGATCACCGCGGAGTACCGCTACCAGGGCATGCTGGGCGCGCCGGTGCAGGCCAAGGTCTACCAGGTCAACAACAACAACGGCCAGAACACCGAACGGCGCCTGGCCTCCAGCGACAGCTTCCGCCCGACGCTGCATGGCAGTTCCGTGCTGGTGGGCGTGCGCTACGCGCTGGACGCCAACCCGCCGGCCGCCGCGGCGCCCAACCTGCCGGTGGGCTGGGCCCCGCCGGCCGCGGCACCGGCGGCGCGGACCTACATGGTGTTCTTCGCCAACAACAGCGCGGCGCTGGACGCCGCCGGCCGCGCCGTGGTGGCGGAGGCGGTGCAGTCCGCCCGCCAGGTACCGACCACCAGCATCCAGCTGATGGGCCACGCCGATGGCACCGGCCGCAGCCCGCGCAACCAGGCGCTGTCCAGCCAGCGGGTGCAGAGCGTGACGGCGGAACTGGCCCGGCTGGGCGTGCCGCGCAACGCCATCTCCGGCTCCGGCACCGGGGCGCTCGGCTCCAGCAGCGCCGATCCGCAGGCGCGGCGGGTGGATATCACCCTGCGTTAAAGCGGCGTGTGCATCGCTGTTGCGGTGCCGCATTCGTGAACCGAGACGGTTCTGTGGCATTTTCGCCACAGGCCGTTTGTGGATATGCATGCGACCGTTGCGTATTCGCAGCGATGAATTTTCCCCGTATTTCCGCTGTTTTTGCCGTTGCGTGATGATGCAATTCGTTGCACATATTCTGCATACAATATTTATCTTCAATTCCTGATACATTTCGGATTCTTGAGGGAGCCGGGTCGTTTGTGTACTGTCCACAGCGAAAAGCGGGCAGAACCGGCCCAGGAGAGATTAATGCGCCCGATCCGAACCGCGCTGCTTGGCGCCGCCCTTCTGCTGCCCATGGCGGCCGGGGCGCAGACCCAGGGCTTCTACGTGTCGGGCGCGCTTGGCCCCAACATGCGGGAAACCTTCACCATCTCGGGCGCCCAGTACATGAGCGGCCTGATGGGGACCCCGGCGCAGCCGAGCGGCAAGGCCATCATCACCAGCCGCATCGGCGGGGCCGGCGTGGCCGCGGTGGGCTATGGCTGGCGCACCGACCTGTTCGGCCTGCGGAACGGCCTGCGGCTTGAACTCGAAGGCAACATCCGCGCCAACGAGGTCAACAAGGTCAAGGAATTCGGCCAGACCCTCAGCCGTTCCGGCGGCTACACCCGTACCTACGGCGCCATCGGCAACATCTATGGCGACGTGCATGTCGGCAGCTTCGCCGGCATCAGCGTGGCGCCCTATCTCGGCCTCGGCGTCGGCTTCGCCCATGTGGAGTTCGACAAGGTGCATGGCCGGCTGGCCAGCAACGGCACCAGCACCCGCATGGACGGGCAGTCCCAGCCCACCCTGGCCTACAACCTGATGGCCGGCACCAGCTTCGGGCTGGACAGCCTGGCCCCCGGCCTCTCGGCCACGCTGGAATGGCGCTACTTCACGGCGATCAACCAGCCGGTGAACACCTACGTCAACAAGCCCGGTTCCTCGCCGCTGGGCACCAACGCCACGCTGCAGCGCCAGACCACGGCGAATTGCTGCCACGACAACAGCCTGCTGGTCGGCCTGCGCTACGCCTTCGGCGCCAGCCCTGCCCCGGCCCCGGTGGCTGCCCCGGCGCCGGCGCCCGCCGCCGCCCCGGGCGTGGCCCGCACCTACCTGGTGTTCTTCGACTGGGATCGCGCCGACCTGACCGCCCGCGCCCGCGACATCATCAAGGAAGCGGCGGGCAACACCGACCGCGCCGGCACCACCCGGATCGAAGTGGCCGGCCATGCCGACCGCTCCGGCGATGCCGCCTACAACCAGCGCCTGTCCCAGCGCCGGGCCGAGGCGGTGAGCGCCGAGCTGATCCGCAACGGCGTGGCCCGCAACATCATCTCGGTGCAGGCCTTCGGCGAGAGCCGTCCGCTGGTGCCGACCGCCGACAACGTGCGCGAGCCGCAGAACCGCCGCGTCGAGATCGTGCTGCGGTAACCCCGCGCCACAGTTCAGCAGTACGGAAAGGGCGCCGCGAGGCGCCCTTTTTGCTGCCCGGCCGCCGGCCTGCCGGGTCCGCGCCGGCGCGGCTTCACAAACCGGGCGCGGGGCGTCAGCTTGCCGTCCCTGCAATTCAACCGGAGGATTTCGCCCGATGCAGTTGATCGGCCGCACCATGAGCCCCTTCGTCCGCCGTGTGGCGGCGACGCTGAACCTCTACGGCTATACGTATGAGAACCTGCCCTTTGCCACCGCGACCCAGGGGGCGGAGATTTCCCGCTTCAACCCCGTGGGCCGGGTGCCCGCGCTGGTGACCGACAGCGGCGAGAGCATCGTCGATTCCGCCGCCATCATCGACTGGCTGGACCACCAGGTGGGCGCCGCCCGCGCCCTGACCCCGCTGGCCGGGCCGGAGCGCTTTGCGGTGACGAAGTGCCTGGCGCTGGCGCTGGGCGCGGTGGAGAAGGCGGTGCAGGCGACCTATGAAAAGGACCGCCGCCCCGCCGACAAGGTCTGGCCGGAGAATGTGGACAAGCTTCTGGCCCAGGCCCGCGGCGGGTTCGAGGCGCTGGAAGCGCAGCTGACCGGGGAATGGCTGGTGCTGGGCCGCATGACCCAGGCCGACGTGACCACCGGCATCGCGCTGGATTCGGCCGAGATGTTCAACAAGCCTGCCTATGAGGGCCGCCTGCCCAAGCTGCAGGCGCTGCGGGACCGGCTGAACGCGATCCCGGCGATCGGCAGCACCGGCTTCAAGGGCTAGCTTCCCGGCGCCTCATGCTGCGCTGCAACATTTATCTTGCAGCGCAGCATGGGTCAGCTAAACTGTCCTGATGTTCGGGAGTAACGCGAGTCACGGGCCTCACCTCAGCGGGGTTCCGATGCATCGTCGCCTATTTCTGGCCACTACGCTGGCCGCCCCTGCCCTGCTGCTGCGCCCCCGCGCCCTGCGCGCCGCCCAGCCGGTGGATGTCGAGCTGATCCTGGCCGTGGATGTCAGCCGCTCGGTTGATACCCAGGAGCAGGAATTGCAGTTCAAGGGCTATGAGGCCGCCTTCCGCGACCCCCGCCTGGCCGAAGGCGTCGCCGGCGGGCCGGTGGGCAGCATCGCCGTGCAGTTCTTCACCTGGTCCGGCTGGAACCAGCAGGAGATTCTGGTGCCCTGGACCCGGCTTTCCGGCCCGGCGGATTGCCACGCCTTCGCCGATGCGCTGGCCGAGGCGCCGCGCAAGACCCACCTCTACACCAGCATTTCCGGCGCCATGGACTTCGCCGCCCAGCAATTCGGCCAGGCCTATGAGGGCACGCGCCAGGTGGTGGACATCTCCGGCGACGGGGTTAACAACTCCGGCCGGCCGGTGGCGGAGGCGCGCGAGGCCGCGCTGGCCAAGGGGATCGTGCTGAACGGCCTGGCCGTCATCGACAATACGCCCTTGCCCCCGGCGCTGGCCGCCGGGCTGCCGCCGCTGGAGGACTACTACCGCGACGAGGTGATCGGCGGCCCCGGCGCCTTCCTGGTGGTGGCGGAGGGCTTCGAGAGCTTCGAGGCGGCGGTGCGGCGCAAGATCATCCGTGAGATCGCGCTGAACGCCCCGGCCGGGCCGCTGGTGGAACGGGTCTTCGCCTGAGCGGCAAAAGCTGAGCCGGTAGCCAATTCTTCACCCGAAGCGTGTTGGGTGGGCGCTGGGCCATCAAGGCCCGACGGAGCGGGCAGGATGCCCTTCGACCAGCCGGGGCCGGAAAATACCGCGACGGAAGCGCCAGTGGCGCCCGCCAGGACGGCGGATGCCGCGCTGCGCCAGGCCGTCCAGCCCAGCCTGGACCTGGCCGCCGGCCAGCTCTCCCGCGCGCTGCGGCGGCGGATCTCGCAGGACCTGCGCACGGCGCTGGAGGCCGGCAGCCTGGCGCTGCACTACCAGCCGCGCGTCACCCTGGATGACGGCCGCGCCTGCGGCGCCGAGGCGCTGCTGCGCTGGAACCACCCCAGGCGCGGCAATATCCCGCCCGGCCTGTTCATTCCCATCGCCGAGGCCAGCGACCTGATCACCGATATCGGCGGCTGGGTGCTGAAGCAGGCCACCAAGGAAGCCGCGGGCTGGCTGCAGAACCCGGCCGGCCGCCAGGTGCCGGCGGTGGTCTCGGTCAATGTCTCCGCGCGGCAGCTGCGCGGCGGCGTGCTGCTGGGCCAGGTGGCCCGCGCACTGGAGGAAAGCGGCCTGCCGCCGGAGCGGCTGGAGCTGGAGCTGACCGAGAGCATGCTGGTGGACGGCTCCACCGACACGCTGCTGACGCTGGCGGCCATTCGCGACCTGGGCGTCGGGCTGGCGCTGGATGACTTCGGCACCGGCTATGCGTCGCTGGCGGTGCTGAAGCGGCTGCCGCTGAACACGCTGAAGCTGGACCGCGCCTTCGTGCGCGACCTGCCGCACGACGCCGAGGACACCGCCATCGTCCGCGCCGTGCAGGGCATTGCCCGCGCGCTGAAGCTGGAAGTGGTGGCCGAGGGCGTGGAGACCGAGGACCAGCGCGCCTTCCTGTCCGGCATCGGCTGCGACGAGGCGCAGGGCTACCTGTTCGGCCGCCCGGCGGCGGCGGAGCATCTGCGGAAGACGCTGCGAGAAGGGTAGCGGCCCCAGCGGCCCACGGCGCCCGCGCGGGCAAGGGGTAAGGCTGGCCCGGGCGGCGGCGCGCGGCTATCCTGCCGCCGATGTCCAGCCCCGAACATGAATACGGCCCGCCGCCGCCCCGCGCCCTGCCCTCTGCCGAGGCGCTGACCGCGGAAATCCTGCGCCAGGCGACCGAGCGCGGCGCCGGCAAGAGCATCTGCCCCAGCGATGTCGCCCGCGCCCTGGGTGGCGAGGACTGGCACCCGCTGATGGCGCCGGTCCGCAGCGCCGCCTTCGCGCTGGCGCGGGAAGGCCGGCTGCTGGTGCTGCGCAAGGGCAAGCCGGTGGACCCCGAGGCGGTGAAGGGCGTGATCCGCCTGGCCGTGCCCGGAGACCCGGCATGACCAGCCCGTTGCTGCTGCTGCGCCGTGGCGCCGGCGGGCTGACGCCGGTGGAGCCCGTGGTGTTCGATGGGCTGGAGCTGCCGGCTTCCCCCAATACCTGTCTGGTGGGCCCCGCCAGCTATGCCGGACCGAAGCACCTGACGCAGGCGCCCTGGCCGGTGGCGCCGGCGGTGCTGTGGGCCACGCTGAACCGCGTGGCCGCCGGCTTCCCGCGCACCTTCAAGCTGGCCGAATTCCCTGAACGGCAACCCGGCCCACAGGCCCAGTGGGTGGAGCGGTCGGCGCTGATGAACTACCCCGACATCATCGCCGCCGAGGTGCGCGCCGCGCCGGAAGGCGCTAGCCTGCTGCTGTACAGCCGCAGCCTGTTCGGCTGGTCCGACCTGGGCGTCAACAAGGCGCGGGTGGAACGCTGGCTCGCCGCGCTGGATGCCGCGCTGAAGTCCTAGAAGGATATCCCGATGCGTCGAGTGCTGGTTTCGCTGCGGGACGCCTGGGCGTTGGCCGCGCCCTTCTGGCGCAGCGAGGAGCGTGGCCGCGCGCTGCTGATGCTGGGCGGCCTGGTCGGGCTCAACCTGTTCCTGGTCGCGATGAACGTGCTGAACAGCTTCTGGGGGCGGGAGTTCTTCAACAGCCTGCAGAACAAGGACCAGGACGCCTTCATCAACCTGCTGCTGTTCTGGCACCGCGGGGAGACCGGGCTGCTGCCAGGCTTCGTCTGGATCGCCGCGGTCTTCATCCTGGTCGCCGTGTACCAGCTGTACCTGCGCATGGCCCTGCAGATCCGCTGGCGGCGCTGGCTGACGCGGCACTACCTGGACAACTGGATGGACGCCCGCGCGTACTACCGCGTGGCGCTGACCGACCCGGGCACCGACAACCCGGACCAGCGCATCGCCGAGGATATCCGCAGCTTCGTCGACGACACGCTGGTGCTGGGCTTCGGCATGCTGCGCAACGTGGTCACGCTGGTCAGCTTCGTCGCGGTGCTGTGGGGGCTGAGCGGCGCGATGACGCTGTTCGGCATCAGCGTGCCTGGCTACCTGGTGTGGGTGGCGCTGGTCTATTCCATCGTCGGCACCGCCTTCGCGCATCTCATCGGCCGGCGGCTGATTCCGCTGAACTTCAACCAGCAGAAGGTGGAGGCCGACTTCCGCTTTGCCCTGGTGCGGCTGCGGGAGAACACCGAAGGCGTGGCGCTGTATGGCGGCGAGGCCGAGGAGAAGGCCGGGCTGATCCGGCGCTTCAACGCGCTGGTGGCGAATTGGTGGTCGATCATGGTCGCCACCAAGCAGCTGACCTTCTTCACCGCCGGGTTCAACCAGGTGGCCAACATCTTCCCCTATGTGGTGGCGTCGCCGGCCTACTTCTCCGGCGCCGTGCCGCTGGGCGTGCTGAGCCAGACGGCGAGCAGCTTCGGCGAGGTGCAGGGCGCGCTGAGCTGGTTCGTGGACAACTACCGCAGCGTGGCGGAATGGCGGGCGACGGTGGCGCGGCTCAGCGGCTTCCGCACCGCGCTGGCCAGCGCCCATGCCGAGCGGGCCGAGGGCGTGCATGCCGTGCCGGAGGCCGGCGCCAACCTGCGGCTGGAGGGGGTGACCCTGGCGCTGCCGGATGGCCGCGTGCTGCTGCGCGATGTCGGCGCCGAGATCGCCCCGGGCGAGAAGGTGCTGGTGGCGGGGCCGAGCGGGTCCGGCAAGTCCACGCTGTTCCGCGCCATCGCGGGCATCTGGCCCTTCGGCGGCGGCACGGTGCATGTGCCGGCGGCGGGGCAGGCGCTGTTCCTGCCGCAGCGGGCCTACCTGCCGCTGGGCAGCCTGCGCCACGCGCTGTGCTACCCGCGCGGGGAGGATCAGTTCGGCGAGGCCGAGATCCTGGCGGTGCTGAAGGATTGCGGCCTGGCCCACCTGGCGCCGCGGCTGGACGAGGAGGATGCCTGGGACCGCAGACTTTCCGGCGGCGAGCAGCAGCGCGTGGCGCTGGCCCGCGCCCTGCTGCTGAAGCCGGACTGGCTGTTTCTGGACGAGGCCACCGCCAGCCTGGATCCCGAGGCCGAGGCGCGGTTTTACGAGTTGCTGCGCGAGCGGCTGCCGGGCACGGCGCTGGTCAGCATCGCGCATCGGCCGGGCGTGGCGCGCTTCCATGACCGCGCGCTGCGGGTGCAGGACGGGCGGCTGGTGGCGGGGGCGGTCTAGCGTTTCGCTTGCCAGCTGGCCCCCGCCCCTGCTGCCATGGGCGCGGAGGTGACGCATGTGGGGACGTGGGCAGGGCCGCGAATTCGCGGATGATGTCGAGGCCGACCGGGTCGCCCGCGCCTCGCGCGGCGGGGTGGCGGCGGCGGCGGTCTTCGTGCTGGTACTGTTCCTGATCGGCTTCTTCGTCGGCGTGGCCATGGGGTGGTGGGACTGAGCCTGGCACCCTGCCCGCGCGGCTTGCGGTGGCGCAAGGCGCCACCGGGGTGGGCGTGGTTGGTGGCGGGGCAACCCGGAGGCCGTGATGGCCAATCGCCTGATTCGCTTCATCCGCCGCCACCTGGTGGGTGACGTGCCGCCCGCGTTGGACCTGTGCTTCAACTGCCAGCGGGCGGAATGCAGCGCCGAGGAGTACCGGGACTGCACCAGGCGGAAGTTGGGGCGGGACGAGTTGCCGTCTCCACCGCTGGCGCCGGCGGCCAGGATGACGCCACCGCGCGGGGTGTAGCCGGCGGCGCGCGGGGCTTACGCCGCCTGCGCCGCCAACCCTATCCCGCGGGCTCCGCCAACCTCATCACGCGTGCTCCGCCACGACCCGCAGTACATCCTCGGCGTAGCGTTCCAGCTTGCTGCGGCCCACGCCGGGGATCAGCGAGAGTTCGCCCTCGTCATCCGGCTTCGCCTCGGTGATCGCGACCAGCGTGGCGTCGGAGAAGATCATGTAGGCCGGCAGGCCCTGGCGGCTGCTTTCGGCGCGGCGCCAGGTGCGCAGCGCCTCGAACAGCGCGTCGCCGGATGGCACCGCGGTGCGGGCGCCGCGGTCCTTGGCGGCGGGGCGGGCGCTGGTCAGGTCTTCCCGCAGCAGCACCTTCTGCTCGCCCTTCAGGATCGGTCGGGCGCTGTCGGTCGGCACCAGTTCGCCGTGGTTCTCCACCGCCACGTCCAGCGCGCCCATGGCCACCAGCTGCCGGGCCACGCCGCGCCAGGTGGCATCGGGCAGGTCCTTGCCCACGCCATAGGTCGGCAGCTTGTCATGGGCGAATTGCGCCACCTTGTCGGTCATCCGCCCGCGCAGCACGTCCACGATGTGCGCCACGCCGAAGCGCCGGCCGGTGCGCAGCACGGCGGACAGCAGCTTCTGCGCGGCGACGGTGCCGTCCCACAGCCTGGGCGGGGTGCGGCAGACATCGCAGGCGCCGCAATTCTCCGGCCCATCCTCGCCGAAGCAGCGCAGCAGGATCCGGCGGCGGCAGGTCGCGGCCTCCGCAATGCTGACCATGGCGTCCAGGCGCATGCGCTCGATCCGCTTCTGGTCGTCGGCGGCGGGGCTTTCCTCAATGCGGTGGCGGGCCAGGGCGATGTCGCCGGCGCCGTACATCAGCAGGGCGCGGGCGGGCAGGCCGTCGCGCCCGGCGCGGCCGATTTCCTGGTACCAGCTCTCCGGGCTGCGGGGCAGGTCCAGATGGGCCACCCACCGCACATCCGGCCGGTCGATGCCCATGCCGAAGGCGATGGTGGCGGCCATGATGACGTTGTCGCCGCGGGCGAAGCGATGGTGCGCGGCGCGCTTGGCCTCGGCCTCCATGCCCGCGTGGAAGCAGAGCGCGTCGTGACCATCGGCGCGCAGCCATTCGGCGGTGCTCTCGGTCTTCGCCCGGCTGCCGCAATAGACGATGCCGGCACCGGAGCCATCGCTGGCTGCCTTGACGAATTCCCGCAGCTGCCCGCGTTCGCTCTCCCGTGGGGCGGAGCTGATGAAAATGTTGGGGCGGTCGAAGCCGCCGCGGAAGACGGGCGCGTCCTCCAGGCCCAGCTGCTGGCGGATATCCTCCACCGTGCGCTGGTCCGCCGTGGCGGTCAGCGCCAGGCGCGGCACGCCGGGGAAGCGTTCCGCCAGGGCGGTCAGGGCGCGGTATTCAGGCCGGAAGTGGTGGCCCCATTGGCTGACGCAATGGGCTTCGTCGATGGCGAAAAGCGCCAGGCGCTGTTCGTGCAGGCGCTGCTGCGTGCTGTCCAGCAGCAGCCGTTCCGGCGAGACGTAGAGCAGCTTCAGCGCGCCACGGGCCAGGTCGCGGCGGACTTCGCGCGCCACGTCCTCGTCCAGGTCTGAATGCAGCGCGGCGGCGGCGACGCCCTGCTGGCGCAGCGCGGCGACCTGGTCCTCCATCAGCGCGATCAGAGGGGAGACAACGACGCCGAGGCCCTCCCGGCACAGCGCCGGCACCTGGAAGCAGAGGCTCTTGCCGCCGCCCGTCGGCATCAGCACCAGGCCGGAGCCGCCGTCCATGACATGGTGGACGATCTCGGCCTGGCGGCCGCGGAAGCCGGCATGGCCGAAGACGCGGTGCAGCACCTCCTCGGGGTCCACCGGCGGGCCTTCCATGGCAAGGGCGAGGGAGGCGACCATTCAGCGGGTGCCTTCGCGGACGGGAAGCTCAAGCTGTTGGTGGCGGGGCGGCGAGTCGCACATAGCCCTAGTATGCCCCCGCCGGGGCCGCGCCGACAGGGTGCGGCGGCCGGCGTCTCCCGGTGGGGCGGGCGTGGCCTCGGCCCTCAGCTCTCGCTGGTGATGACGAAGCTCTGCACCGCCAGCAGCCGGTCGCCGGCGCGGATCTCGAAGCGCCAGGGGCCGGGCGCTACCTCCCAGTCGTAGTCGAAGGTGTAGCCGCGATAGATCGCGGCGTCGGAGCCGACCTCCACCACCATCGGCGTGGTGGAGGAGGCGACCGGCGCCGGCTGGCCCGGCGGGTGCAGGCCGGGGGGCGGGAAGACCACGGTGGTGGTCAGCTCCAGCATGGTGCCGGCGGGGCGGCCATGGACGACGAATTCCAGGCCGAAGCTGACGCCGGGGCGGGCGGGGATGTGGGTGGTGCTGCGCTCCAGTTCCACCGCGTCCACCAGGTTCTCGCCGATGCCGTTGGGCATCTGGCGGATGGTGCCGGTGGAGGTCTGGTACAGCCCGCGCTCGACGATCTCGATCCGCAGGCCGAAGACCTGCACCGGCGGGTCGGCAGGCGGGGTCTGCTCGGCCTCGGCCGGCGGGCCGGGCGGCGCCGGGGCCTGCTGGGCGGGGGCCGGCGCGGCGGCCAGCAGCAGGCCGAACAGCAGCAAGGCAAGGCGCGGCATGCGGGGGCGTCTCCGGTGCGGGGTGGCGAGACTACACCAACCCGCCGCGGCAGAGGTACTGCGGCGCGGCGCCGGTTCAAGCCGGCGCCACGCTTATCCTGGGCCGGTTCAGCCGCCGATGTGGATTTCCACGCGGCGCGCCTCGGTCGGCATGGCGCCGGTGACGGCACCGCGCGGCTGCACGCCGATGCGGCTGGACGGGATGCCGCTGGCGATCAGCGCATCCGCCACCGTGCGGGCGCGGGCTTCCGACAGCACGCGGTTGAAGGCGGCGGTGCCGGTGTCGTCCGAGGCGAAGCCGCGCACGGTGACCTTGGCCTGCGGGTTGGCCTTGGCCGCGTCCGACGCCATGGCGACGATGCCGCGGGCGTTGTCGCCCATCGCGGCGCTGTCCTCGGCGAAGAACACCGGGAAGGTACGCGCCGGCGCGGTGCCGAACATGCCATCCATGTTGGCGCAGGCCCCCAGGGCCAGCAGCAGCGGGGCGGTAAGCAACAGGCGACGCGTCATTCTTCTCTCCCAGGCACCCGCAGGAGGGTGCGGCGGCGGATTGGTCCGGGAAATGCGCGCCCGCGTCAACCTTGCGCTGGCGCGGCGGCCACCAGCGAGCCCGGCAGCGGCGCCGCGCCGGTGGTGGCCAGCAGGCCGACATGGTCCAGCAGGTCCAGCGCGGTCCAGACCGCATCCGCCGGGCAGCCCAGCCGGGCGGCGATGTGGCCGACCGGCGTGGCGCCGTCGGCGGCACGCCAGACCTGCAGCAGCAGGCCGTGCAGCGTAGCGGAGGAGCCCTTGGCCAGGGGAAACCGGCTCATGGCCTGGATCATGGCGTCATCATGCAGTGCAGCATGACCGGAGTTTTCCACAGTCGGTCCGCCAGCGGCAAGGCCGCCGCGCGGGCCGCGCTTCACGCTTGGCAACAATGGCGCGGTTATCGCGAGCAGGAAGCGCCGCCCAGCACGCAGAACCTGGCGCAATGCGGGTGGTTCAGCTGCACCGGGCGGGCGGCCTCGGCCAGGGTGGCGCCCAGCTCGAAGGCGGGGTCGTAGGGCAGCAGGGTGCAGGCGACCAGGGCCGGGGCGGCGGCGCCCTTCCGCTTCACCAGCATGCGGGCGCTGGCGCACATCAGGCTGTCCGGGCTCTTCTTCAGGATCCCCCAGCACGCGGTGGTGATCTCCGGCACGTCCACCCGGGCGTCCATCTCGGGGAACAGCATCAGCGCCACCGGGTCCTGGGCGTCCACCGGGATGGCGTTCTCGGCGAAGAGCCGGGCGAAGCCGGCGCGGATGTCGGCCTCCGGCTCTCCGCCGAAGGCCAGGCGCCCGGCGACGTTGACGCTGAAGCCCTGCGCAGCCAGCCAGCGCAGCCCGTCCAGGCTGGCGGCGAAGCCCCCGGCGCCGCGCTCGGCGTCGTGGATCGCGGCGGCGTAGTGGTCCAGGCTGACCCGCAGCGTCAGGCCCTGGCGCGGCAGGGCCAGCAGGGCGGCGGCGTGGTTGCGCATGGGCTTCATGGCGTTGGTCAGCACCAGCGCCCGGTGGCCACGGCCCAGCACATCCGCCAGCATCGCCGGCAGGTCGCGGTTCAGGAAGGGCTCGCCACCGGTGAAGCCGACCTCCTGCAGCGGCAGCGCGGCGTCGCGCGCCTCGTCCAGCACCGCCGCCACCTCGGCGGCCGAGAGGTAGACCAGGGCGTCGTTGCGCGGGCTGCTCTCGATGTAGCAGTGGCTGCAGGTGATGTTGCACAGCGTCCCGGTATTGACCCAGAGCGTGGCCAGGCCGGTCAGCGCCACGCTGGCGCGGGTCTCGCCCCTGGCGGTGGTGAAGGGGTCCTGGAACTTGGCGGGGTCCAGCGTGCGGAACTCAACGGTCAAGCGGGGCTGTCCTTGGCTAATGGTAAGGCTTCGCCGTGGCCGCGCCGCCGGTTGCGGTGCAGTGTAGGGGCTGGCGGCGGCGCCGGGCCAGTGCCACCACCGCCGGCCCCGCCGCCGTTGCCCGTGGTCAGAGCAGGATTTCCCGCCCGCCGCGCGCCTCGTCGCGCTCGCCCGCCGCGTCGTGCACCAGCCGCACGAAGCCGCCTCGCCCCTCCCCCTCCAGCTGCCGTTCGCGCCGGCCGATATCGCCGCCAAGGTCGGCGGCGGTCTCGCCGGGGCGCAGCAGCGGGCCGGACATCATCCGCGCCATGGCCAGGGCCACGCCGGCGTTGATGCGGCCGACCAGCGGCGGCGAGTCGGTCCAGGCCGGGTTGCGCTGTGCCTCGATCAGCCAGGGTCGCGCCTGGGCGTCCAGCAACACGTCCACGCCGAACAGCTTGGCGCCGATGCCACCGGCGGCGGTGGCGGCGGCCTGGCGGGCGAACAACCCCTCGGCCCGCAGCGCCAGCAGGAAGCCGCCGACCAGGCGGCCGATGGCGGTGAAGACCTGGTCGGCGTCGTGCCCATCCGCGGCAAGCTGGCGCAGATAGGCCCGCAGGCTCCAGATATGCCCCTCGTTCTCCGCCGTGGTGTCCTGGCTGACCCGCAGCAGCGGGTTGTCCCGGTGCAGCGCGGTGTTGGTGATGTGGATGTCCGGCTGGTCCAGCCAGCCTTCCTGCTGCCGGTAGGGGCGCGGGGCGAAGCGGACGATGCCGTCGTCGTAGACGTAGCAGCGCAGCGGCTGGGCCGAGGTGACCAGGCCGTAGATGCGGAGATGCGCCTTGCGGCCCTGCACCAGGTAGGGCGGGTGGATGTAGGGCTGCACCACCGCGCCCCTGGACGCCCCAGGGGTAGCGAGCGGTTGGGCCAGGAAGGGCGCCAGATCCTGCGTCAGGCGGATGGCTTGGCCACCCTGGCCGTCGCGCGGCTTGACGATGAAGACCGCGCCCGCCGGCTGCCGCGCCGCATGGGCGGCCAGCGCCGCGGCTTCGTCGGGCAGCAGGAAGCTGGGCGGAAACCGCAGCGCGTGGCCGCCGGCCTGGCCCCGGGACGCCAGCAGCTGGCCGAGCCGGCCCTTGTCCGCCACCAGCGCCCATTCGTGCCAGTCGAAGCTGGTGCCCTGGCGTTGCAGGTCATTCGCCGCCGCCACGGGCGTGGCCTGCAGCAGCGCCAGCAACTCGTGCGCGCGGGCATCGGCGTCCTCGATTCGCCCCAGGCTGCGCAGCGCGCGGATTTCCGCCTGCAGGCCGAAGCCGCGCAGGCTGCCGCCGGGGGCCGCCCGCTCGCGCAGCGTGCGGAAGCGGTCCAGCGCCTCCGCCGGCCGGCCGAGCCGATGCAGCAGCACCCCCGCCAGCACCAGCGACTGGTCGTCCGGCGCGGCGCGGTGCAGCCGCTCGAAGCCCGCCAGCGCGGCCGGCAGGTCGCCCTGGTACAGCGCGCAGAAGGCCAGGCGCAGCTGCGGCAGCCGGGCGTGCGGCTGCAACGCCTGCGCCGCGCGGTACTGCGGCTCCGCCTCGGTGAATTCCTGCGCGCGGGCGTGGGTGTCGCCCAGCAGCAGCCGGGCCTCGACCGAGCGGGGCAGCGCCTGCACCAGGCCGCGCAGCACGCGCTTGGCGCTGATGATGTCGTATTCGATCAGGTAGCGCAGATCGTCGCTCAACCCGGCCATCGGCGCCTGCGCCCCCTGAACGCCTGGAGCATGGCCCGGGGTGGCGGACCAGGCTGCTGCCTCGGTTCGGACGACCGACCTGCCCGCGCCGGCGCTGCCGTCGCCGCGGGCTGGGCGCCCGGCGCCGATGCTATCAAGCCGGCCGGCATCGTAACAGTACGGTTCTCGCAACCGGCGAGCGGGCCGTTTGGCGCCCTCCCCCTGGCCGGGTGGCGCGGCGTTGTGGCATCACGGGGCCTCGCCACGGAGCCGCCGCCATGTCCGATACCACCATCTTCCACAACCCCGGGTGCAGCCAGTCCCGCTACGCCCTGGCGACGCTGCGGGCCGCCGGCCTGCAGCCGCGCGTGGTGGAGTACCTGAAGACCCCGCCCAGCCGGGCCGAGGTGATGGCGCTGGTGACCGCCGCCGGGCTGACGCTGCACGCCGCGCTGCGCGAGAAGAACACCCCCTACGCCGAGCTGGGGCTGGGCGACCCGACCCTGTCCGACGAGGTGCTGCTGGACGCGATAGAGCAGCACCCGGTGCTGCTGCAGCGGCCCTTCGTGGTGACGCCGCTGGGCACCGCGCTGTGCCGGCCGAAGGAGAAGGTGCTGGAACTGCTGACCCCGGCGCAGCGCGCGGCGGTGGCGGCGGCGACCGGCGGCTGATCCACGCCAGCGGCGACGAAGGTCGCTGGAGCGATATCCGTTCCGATGGAATCATCAGGACGGATTTCTTGCCCTGGTTTCAACAAGTTGTAGAGCACGAAACGCGCCCGGCAGGGCGCACGGTGCTTTAGCCCAGGCGCTTGCTCATGTGGACCACGGTGCCGGCGGGCACCACCTCCTCGCGGTCCAGCGCGTAGCCCAGGCGGCGATACAGCGCGATGTTCGTGGTGAAGCGGGCATTGGTGTAGAGCCGCACCTCGGCATGGCCGAGCCCGGCGGCCACCGCCTCCACCCGCGCCAGCAGCGCGCGGCCGAGACCCTGGCCCTGCCAGGCCGGCGCGACCGCGACATTCTCCAGCAGCAGGTGGTCGGGCCGGGGGATCATCTCCGCCAGGCCGGCCAGCGCGCCGTCCCGGTACAGCAACTCGACCAGGTGGTCGCGCACGGCGCGGTCGTAATCGGCGCCCATCGGCTTCGGCTCGCGGCCGATCAGCGGCACCCATCTGGCGTAGGCGCTGCGGGTCAGGTCGCGCACGGCGGCGGCGTCGGCCGGCGTGGCGCGGCGGAACACGCTACCCCGCCGCGGTCAGCAGCCGGCCGCCAGCCAGGCGCAGCACGCGCTGCGGCTTTTCCACCCCGGTCAGGCGGTGGGTGATGAGGATGACGGTGCGGCCCTCGGTGCTGTGTTCCAGCGTGCTGAGGAAGGCGCGCTCGGTCGCCGCGTCCAGGCCGGCGGTGGGTTCGTCCAGGATCAGGATGGGCGCGGCAGAGAGCAGCACCCGCGCCAGCGCGATGCGCCGGGCCTGGCCGCCGGAAAGCCGGGCGCCGGCCTCGCCGCATTGCGTCTCCAGCCCGTCCGGCAGGGCGTGCACCAACTCGGCGATGCCGGCGCGGTCCAGCGCGCGCCACAGCGCGGCGTCGGGCGCCAGCGGCGCGGCGATGCGCAGGTTGGCGGCGATGCTGTCGTCGAACAGCCGGGCGTGCTGGGTCAGGCAGGTGATCCGGTGGCGGACATCCTCGCCCGGCAGGGTGGCGAGGTCGGTGCCACCCAGCGTGATGCTGCCGGCCTGGGCCTGGGCCAGCTTCAGCAGCAGCGCCACCAGGGACGACTTGCCGGCGCCGGACTGGCCGAGGATGGCGATGCGGCTGCCTTCCGGCAGGTCCAGGTCCAGCCCTTGCAATACCGGCGGGCGGTCGGGCGACCAGCGGAACTCGACGCCCTTGAGGCTGAGCGCGAAGCCCTCGGGCTGCATCGGCAGGCCGCGCGGGTTGGGCACCGGTGGGTCCTGGTCGGCGGCCTGGAACAGCCGGCGGGCGCTGGCGGCGGCGGCGGCCAGGGCGGCACCGGCGCGCGGCATGGCGCCCAGCGGCTCGGCGGCGGCCAGCGCCAGGAACAGCGCGGCGATGGCAAGCGCGACCTCGCCACCGGCAAGCCCCCAGGCCAGCGCGCCCAGCAGCGCGCCCTGCGCCAACAGGCCGCCGCCGGCGCCCGCCAGGGCGGTGCGCCAATGCAGCGCGTGCTGGGTGCGGACCAAGTTGGCGCCGGCCTGGTCCACCGCGGCCAGGGCGCGGCCCTCCGCATTGGCGGCCAGGGTGTCCTCCAGCCCCGTCAGCGGGTCCACCACGGCGGCGCGCAGCGACCCCTGGGCCTCGGCCAGGGCGGTGCCGGCACGGGCGGCGGCGGGGGCCAGCAGCAGCGGCAGCAGCAGCGCCAGCAGCAGGGGCAGGCCTAGCATCAGCGCCAGCAACGGCGCGCCGGCCAGCACCACGGCCACCGCCAGCACGGCGGCCAGCGCGGCGGCGGCGGGCACCAGGGCGCGCAGGTACAGGCCGTCTAGCGCCTCCACATCCGTGACCATGCGGCCCAGCAGGTCGCCGGCACGGTTGAGGCCGAGGCCGGTCGGCAGGCGTTCCGCCAGGCGGCGGAAGAACCAGACGCGGGTATCCGCCAGGGCGCGGAAGGTGGCGGCGTGGGTCAGCATGCGCTCCGCCCAGCGCAGCGCCGGGCGCAGCAGGATCAGCGGGCGCAGCCACAGCAGGGCCAGCGTGGCGCCACCGGCCAGCGCGGCGGCGGCGCCCTGCCCGGCCAGGCCCAGCAGCGCCAGCCCGGCCAGCATGGCCAACACCGAGACGCCGGCACCGGCCAGCAGCCACCAGCGGCGGCTGTGCCACAGCGACAGGACGCGGGCGAGATCGCTCCACATGGCGCTAATCCCCCGCCGCGCGGGCCAGCGCCGCCGGGCGGCCGGCATCCAGCTCCAACACCCTGGGGAAGGCGGCGCGCAGCAGCGGCGAATGGCTGGCAATGACCACGGTGCGGCCGATGGCCAGGCGTTGCAGGCTCTCGATCACCTCGGCCTCGGTGGCGGGGTCCAGGTGGGCGGTGGGTTCGTCCAGCAGCACCAGCGGGCTGTTGCGCAGGAAGGCGCGGGCCAGCGCCACGCGCTGCGCCTGGCCGCCGGAAAGCCCCCAGCCGGCCTCGCCCATCAGCGTGTCCAGGCCGTCCGGCAGTTCCGCGGCGAAGTCAGTGACGCGGGCCGCCTTGGCGGCGGCCTCCACCTGGGCGTCGGTGGCGTCCGGCCGGGCGAAGCGGATGTTCTCCCGCAGGGTGGCGCGGAACAGGTGGGCGCGCTGGCCGACATAGGCCGAAAGCCGACGCAGCTCGGCCGGCTTCAGCGCCAGGATGTCGCGGCCATTGATGGCCAGGCGGCCGCTGTCGGCCGGCAGGAACCCCATCAGCAGGCGCAGCAGGCTGGTCTTGCCACTGCCGCTCGGCCCCCACAGCACCAGCGCCTCCCCGGCATTGACGTGGAAGGAGACGCCATCCAGCGCCGGGCCGCGCAGCGGGTCGTAGGTCAGGCGCAAATCCTGCGCGGTCAGCACCACCTTCAACGGCACTTCCTGCAGCAGCAGGCCCTGCGGTTCCGGCAGCGCCAGCAGCGGCGCCAGCGCGGCGGCGGCACCGCGGGCGCTCATCGCCTCATGGTACGCCGCCGAGAAGGCGCGCAGCGGCGCGAAGAAGGCGGGCACCAGCAGCAGCGGGAACAGCGACCCGCCCGGCCGCTGCCAGGCCATCAGCCCCAGCGCGGCGGCGGAAAGCAGCTCCAGCGCCACCGAGGACAGGAAGGCGACGCGCAGCACCTTCATGGTCCGGCGGCGCAGGTCGTCGGCGGCGACGCGCAGCGCCTCGGCCTCGTCATCCTGCCGGTTGAACAGCACGATCACCGGCAGGCCGCGCATCCGGTCCAGGAAGCGGCCGGACAGGCGGGACAGCGCGTCGAACTGGCGGCGGCTGGCCTGGGCGGCGCCGATGCCGGTGATGGCCTGCGCCACCGGCACCAGCAGCCCAGCGCCCAGCAGCAGCAGGCCGGCGTGCCAGTCCACGGCGGCGGCGGCGGCGGCAACGGTCAGCGGGCCGAGGATGGCCAGCGCGGCGGCCGGCAGCCAACGGGCAAAATAGCCGTCCAGCGCCTCCACCTGGTCCACCGCCAGCGCGGTGCGCTGGCCGACCGAGGTGGCGGCACCGGCGGCAGGCTTATCCACGCCGCCGGCAGCGACGCGCTGGTCCCCGGCGTCCAGCAGCCGGGCGAAGACGCGGCGGCGCAGGCTGGCGCGGGCGGCGGCGCCGGCGGCCAGCTGCGCGCGTTCCTGCGCCAGGGAGAGCGCGGCCATCGCCACCGCCAGGCCCGCGGCGGCGGCGAGTTCCTGCCAGCCGGCGGCATCGCGCCCCAGCAGGGTGCCCAGCAGCCGGGCCAGCAGCCAGGCCTGGGCAATGCCGCAGCCGATGCCGGCCAGGCCCAGCAGCACAGGCGCCGCCACGCGGCCGCGCATGGCGCGGGCCTCGCGCTTCAGCAGCTGGGCGGCCGAGGCCTCCGGCGAGGCGGCGGAAGGTGAATCCATGCGGCGCTGTTTAGGCCATCGGCGCGCCGCTGGCGACGGGGCGCGCGGCGGGTGCTTGCGGAAAGCGGCAGCGGCGGCAGATTGTGCGGCATGACCGCACCGAAGCTTCCCACCCATGGCCGCTACCCCTACGCCCCCTGGCCTGGACGGCCGCGCTACAGCTGGCCCAATGGCGCGAAGCTGGCGCTGTACCTGGGGGTCAACCTGGAGCACTTCGCCTTCGGCGAGGGGCTGGGCGCCGAGCTGGCCGCCGGCGGGCCGCAGCCGGACGTGCTGAACTACGCCTGGCGGGACTACGGCAACCGCGTCGGCGGCTGGCGCCTGCTGGAACTGCTGGACGAGTTGGCGCTGCCGGCCACCGTACTGCTGAACACCGCCATGTACGACTACGCGCCGGAGCTGGTGGCGGCGCATCGCGCCCGCGGCGACGAGATGGCCGGGCACGGCCGCACCAACAGCGAGCGCCAGAGCATCCTGGACGAGGGAGCCGAGCGGGCGCTGGTGGCCGAGAGCATCGCCGAGATGGCGCGGCAGGAGGGCCGGCCGCCGCGCGGCTGGCTCTCCCCCTGGATCGCCGAGAGCCGGACCACGCCGGACCTGCTGGCCGAGGCCGGGCTGGCCTATACGCTGAACTGGTGCATGGACGACCAGCCGGTGTGGATGCGGACGCGCGGCGGCCGGCTGCTCAGCATTCCCTACCCGCAGGAGGCCAACGACATCCCGGCCATCGTCGGCCGCAAGGATGGCGCCGACCAGTTCGCCGCCATGCTGCAGGACGACTTCGAGGAGCGGCTGGAGCAGGTGGCGCGCGACGGCATTCCGCAGGTGATGGGCGTGGCGCTGCACCCCTACATCATCGGCCAGCCGTATCGGCTGCGGGCGTTGCGGCGGGCGCTGCGGGCCATGCTGGAACGGCGGGACGCGGTTTGGGTTACAACGGCCGGCGGCATCTGCGACCACATGCTGGGCCTGCCGGAAGGAAGCATCGCATGAAGCGCCTCGCCCTGCTGCTGCTCACGCTCGCCGGTTGCGCCGGCAGCCAGAGCACCGTCCGCACCGTGCCGGCGGTGGACCTCAACCGCTATGCCGGCACCTGGTACGAGGTGGCGCGCTACCCCAACCGGTTCGAGGATGGCCGGGGGCTGGACTGCGCCGACGTGACCGCCGAATACGCGCTGCGGCCGGATGGCCAGGTCAGCGTCATCAACCGCTGCCGCAACGCGGTGGACGGCGTGCAGAAGGATGCCCGCGGCACCGCCTATGCGGTGGAGGGCGCCGGCGGGGCCAGGCTGCGGGTCAGCTTCTTCTGGCCGTTCTACGGCGACTACTGGGTGCTGGGGCTGGCGCCGGACTACAGCTGGGCCGTGGTGGGCGACCCCGGGCGGGACTACCTGTGGGTGCTTTCCCGCACCGCGGTATTGCCGGCCGAGGCCTTCGCCGCGGCCATGGAAAGCGCACGGGCGCAGGGCTTCGACACGGCCCGGTTGAAGTGGACCGCGCAGGCGGCGGCGCGCTGAACCCTCCCCCGCCCACGGCGTTCGGCGCCGAGGACGAGGGAGACGAGCATGCGCGCACTCTGCTGGCATGGCACCAAGGACATCCGCTGCGACACGGTCCCGGACCCGAAGATAGAACACCCGCGCGACGCCATCATCCGCATGACCGCCTGCGCGATCTGCGGCTCGGACCTGCATCTGTATGACGGCTTCATGCCGGGCATGGAGAGCGGCGACATCATGGGCCACGAGTTCATGGGCGTGGTCGAGGAGGTCGGCAGCGAGGTCGGCGGCGCGCTGCGGAAGGGCGACCGCATCGTGGTGCCCTTCACCATCTGGTGCGGCGACTGCGTGCAGTGCCGGCGCGGCAATTTCAGTGTCTGCGAGCGCAGCAACCGCAACAAGGCGGCGGCCGACAAGGTGTTCGGCCACGCCACGGCGGGGCTGTTCGGCTATTCCCACCTGACCGGCGGCTATGCCGGCGGCCAGGCCGAATACGTGCGGGTGCCCTTTGCCGACAAGACGCACATCAAGGTGCCGGAGCAGCTGAGCGACGAGCAGGTGCTGTTCCTGGGCGACATCTTCCCGACCGGCTGGCAGGCGGCGGTGCAATGCGACATCCAGCCGGGCGACACCGTGGCCATATGGGGCTGCGGCCCGGTCGGGCAGATGGCGGTCCGTTCCGCCGTGCTGCTGGGTGCGAAGCAGGTCATCGCCATCGACCGCGTGGCGGAGCGCCTGGCCATGGCGCGGGCCGGCGGCGCCACGACCATCGACTTTTCCAGCGAGAGCGTGGTGGAGCGGCTGAATGAGCTGACCCATGGCCGCGGGCCGGAGAAGTGCATCGACGCCGTGGGCATGGAGGCGCATGCCGGCGGCACGATCGACGCGCTGCTGGACCGCGGCAAGCAGGCGGTGATGCTGGGCACCGACCGGCCGCATGTGCTGCGGGAGATGATGTATGTCTGCCAGCCCGCCGGCGTGCTTTCGGTGCCCGGGGTCTATGGCGGGGTGCTGGACAAGGTGCCGTTCGGCATGGCCATGAACAAGGGCCTGACCATCCGCATGGGCCAGACGCATGTGAACCGCTGGACCGACGACCTGGTGAAGCGGATCGCCGATGGGCAGATCGACCCCAGCTTCGTCATCACCCACCGGGTGGCGCTTGCCGAGGGGCCCGGCATGTACGAGACCTTCCGCGACAAGCTGGACGGCTGCATCAAGGTGGTGCTGAAGCCATGAGGGGCCTGGCAAGGGGCCTGGGCTGGTTCAGCCTGGCGCTGGGCGCCGTGGAATGGGTGGCGCCCGGGCGGGTGAGCGATGCGCTGGGGCTGCGCGGCCGGCATCGGCTGGTGCGGAGCTTCGGGCTGCGGGAGATCGCGACCGGCGCCGCCCTGCTGACGGCACGGGACCCGCGGCCTTTCCTGTGGGCGCGGGTGGCCGGGGATGCGCTGGACCTGGGGCTGCTGGCCAGCGGGCTGGGGCGGCGAAATCCCAGGCGGGGCGCGGCGCTGGCGGCAACGCTGGCGGTGGTCGGGGTGGCGGCGCTGGACCTGGTCGCGGCGCGGCAGCCAAGGCGGAACCGGGCGCGGCGGCGCTGGGTGCGGGAGTATGCCCGGCGCAGCGGCATGCCGCGCCCGGCCAACGACATGCGCGGCGCGGCGGCGGGCTTCGAGGTGCCGCGCGACTTCCGCATTCCGGACCCGCTGCGGCCGTGGAGCTGAGGCGTCAGGCCTGCAGCAGCGTCGCCAGGTAGAACGGCTTGCGGTGCTCGGCGGTGGTGCTGAGCGACGGGCACCAGCGGAAGGCGTCGTGGATGCGGGTGCTGCGGCGGCTCTCGGGGTCGGCGCGGAAGAAGTAGTGGTTGGCCAGCAGGCAGACCCCGCCCGGCTTCAGCAGCCGGGCGACGCGCATCGCCATGCTCTTCAAAAGCGCATCCGGCAGCGGCGAGAGGTAGTAGAGCACGTCCGCCACCGTCACCAGGTCGAACTGGCCATCCAACTCGTCCGGCAGTTCGGTGATGTCGTGGCAGGCGTAGTCCACATTGGCCAGGTCGGCGCTGCGGCGGGCGGCCTCGGCCAGGGCGGAGGGGGCGATGTCCACGCCGGTCACGCGGTCCGCCCGGCTGGCCAGGTGGCGGCTCAGCAGGCCCAGGCCACAGCCGAGGTCCAGCGCATGGTCGAAGCGACGATCCGGCAGCAGGCTGGCCAGGACCTCATACTTGCGGGCCTGGTAGCGGTAGCGGGCGGAGCCGGAGGCCCAGGGGTCGGCGCTTTCGGCGTAGACGCTTTCCAGCGCCCCGGCCTGGCCGAGCGTGGCGCGCAGCTTGGCGATGCGCGCATCGGTCCTGGCGCTTTGCAGGAACAGCCCGATATCCCGGGCGGACATGAAGAAGGCCAAGTTTCCCCCTCGCGGTCGCGAGGGGGCGTTCTGGCATGTTCCTTAGCCAGGTTAAACAGTTACCTGAGGGCCGCCAGGTAGCGTTCCAGCAGGGCGCGGCCCTCGGGGCCGGCCTTCTGCGCCCATTCCTCGCGCTGGGTGTCGCCGATGCGGCGCAGCCCGACCAGCAGGGATTCCGGCGCGCGGCCCACGGTCATGCCCTGGCTGCGCAGGCGCTGCATCATCACCGTCTCGCTTTCCTGCGCGCCGGCGCGGGCGCGGGCGGCCGCCTTGGTGGCGGCGGTGCGGAAGGCGGCCTGCAGTTCCGGTGAGAGTGCCTGGAAGGCGCGGGTGTTCACGAAGACCGCGTTGCGGGTCAGGGTGAAGCCGACATCATAGACATAGCGGCAATAATCCCAGGCGGCGCTGTCCACGCCGGTCTGCGCGCTGGTGATCATAGTGTTGGCGATGCCGGTGGCGAAGGCCTGCGGCACGTCGGCGGCCTGCACCGTCACCGGCGTGGCGCCCAGCAGCTCCGCCATGCGGGAGATGATGGGCGACTGGGCGCGGAAGCGGACGCCGCGCAGGTCGTCCACCGTCTTCAACTCGGTCTTGGAATAGAAGGCCTGGGACGGCCAGCTGGCGACGTAGAGCAGCGTCAGCCCCTGGCGGGCCATGCGGGCCTCCAGCGCAGGGACCGTCACCTCGTTGAACTTCAGGATCTTGTCCCAGTTGTCCGCCAGGAAGGGGATGAAATCCATTTCGAACAGCGGGTCTTCATTGCCATAGGCGCCCAGCAGCACCTCGCCCATCTGCGCCTGGCCGGTCTGCACCGCGCGCTTGATCTGGGCCAGCGGCATGAGGCTGGCATTGCTGTGCAGGGTGATGCCCAGGCTGCCGCGGCTGGCGGCCTCGACCTCGGTGATCATGCCGCGGATGGCCTGGGTGTGGTAATTCGCCTCCGGATAGGCAGTGGCCATGGTCCAGCGGGTTGCGGCCTGGGCCTGGGCGCGGCCCGGCAGGGCGGCGGCCAGCGGCAGCGCCAGCAGGGCGCGGCGGCGAAGGAAGGGGGCACGCAAGAACATCACCTGTCGTCTCCGATCTGGTGTGGTCCCGGCGTGGTTCTCCCTTGATTGCTACTGTGCCGGTGGCAGGGCGTGCTGGCCAGCGCTGATTGCGCCGGCCTCAGCGAATGCCGCGCGGGCCGGGCGACATGCCACCGGGGAAGTTGGGGTCGGCGCCGATGTTGTAGTCGCGGTTGATGTCCCGCGCGCCCGACGGGGCCAGGTAGGGCCCGCTGGTGGCGGTGCTGCCGATGGGCTGGCTGGCGATGGAGCGCCGCGGCGGGTCGTTGCCGGCGCAGGCGGCCAGGGTCAGGCCGGCAAGGGCAAGGGTCAGGAGCGGGGCGCGCATGGCGGGTTCCTCGGCGTTGTTACGCACCGCAACGCCGCCGGTGGGCGCCGGTTCAGCCCAGCTCGAAGCTGGTGATGCCCCAGACCCGGGCGGCGTCGAAACCGGGCGGCGGGCGGGTGTACATGCGCGCGGTCTCGAACACCGGGGCCATGCCGGCGCGCTCCGCCATCGCCACGGCGGCGCGGTGCGGCTCGGCCACGTCCAGGAAGATCGGGCCGGGCGGGGCGGCGGCGGCGAGGGCGGCGAAGAGGGTCTCGGCGGCCGCCTGGTCGTCGGCGAAGACCGGGCCGAGCTTGGCGCCGGCCGGACAGGGCCGCATGACGCCGAGGCCGGCGATGGCGCCGTCCCGCACCACCGCCAGTGCGTGGTGGCCAGGCTGGGTCAGCCAGGCGCGGAGGAAGGCCTCGCGCCCGGCCGGGACGCAGGCGCGGTCATAGGCCGCGATGGCGGCGAAGGGCAGCGTGGCGGCGGGCACCACGGCGCCGGCGGGTGGCGGGGCCGGGCGGGCGCCCTCCAGCCCGTAGCGGATATTGCGGTGGGCCAGGGTGAAGCCGGCGCGGCGGTAGTTGTCCTGCTGCGCCACCACGCCGTCCAGCCCGACGCAGCGGCCTTCCAGGTGCTGCATGGCGCGCTGCCAGAGCGCCAGGCCCAGCCCGCTGCCACGGTGCTGCGGCCGGACGATGTAGCAGCCGAGGAAGCCGTAGTCGGCGCCGTAGCGGACCACGCTGATGCTGGCGACCGGGGCGCCATCCAGCTCGCCCAGCCAGAAGCCGCCGGGGTCGGCGGCCCAGAACGCGTCGGCGTCACGGGGGCCGGGGTTCCAGCCCTCCTCGGCGGCCCAGGCGATGGCCTGGTCCAGCTCCTCTCGCCGCATCTGCCGGCAGCGGTAGCCGGCCGGCGCCTGGGCGTCCGGCAGGTCGGGCGTGGTCACACCATCACGTCCCCGCCGTTGGGCGACAGGCAGGCGCCCACATAGAAATCCCCGCCCGGCCCGGCCAGCAGCAGCGCGGTGGCGGCAATGTCCTCCACCCGGCCGATGCGGCCGACCGGCAGCTGCCCGGCGATCATGTCCTTCCATTCCGGGCCGCGGACGCGGGTCAGGTCGGTGTCGATCGGGCCGGGGGCGATGGCGTTGACCAGCACGCCGCGGGGCGCGCCCTCCCACGCCAGGGCGCGGGTGAAGCCGAGGATGGCGCCCTTGGCGGTGATGTAGGGGGTGATGTTGGCGCCGCCCTTGAATACCAGTTGGCTGCACTGGTTGATGATCTTGCCGCCGCCGCGCGCCACCATGCCGGCGAAGACGTG
The DNA here is from genome assembly GCA_947455205.1 of Acetobacteraceae bacterium. Taxonomy (GTDB): domain Bacteria; phylum Pseudomonadota; class Alphaproteobacteria; order Acetobacterales; family Acetobacteraceae; genus CAIMOR01. Next base: position 39,951 of record CANGNF010000004.1, read on the forward strand.
CTGCGCCATGAAGAACATGCCCTTCACGTGCACATCCATCATGCGGTCGTAGGTTTCCTCGGTCACGCCCTCGAACGGGCCGCGCAGGTTGATGCCGGCGTTGTTCATCAGGATGCCGCAGGGGCCGAGCGCGGCCTCGGCGGCCTCGGCGAAGCGCCTGGTCGCGGCGATGTCGGCGACATCGGCGTCGAAGGCGAAGGCGCGGCGGCCCATGGCGGTGACCTCCGCGACCAGGCTGGCGGCGTGTTCCGCGTCGTCCATGGCGCAGATCGCCACGTCGGCACCGGCATCGGCGAAGGCCAACGCGATGGCGCGGCCGATGCCGCGGCTGCCGCCGGTGATGTAGGCGACCTTGCCGGCGAGGGGGTGCGGGTTCATGCGCGGTCTCCGTTTCGGCGCCCAGGGAACCGCAGCCGGGGCGGCTGTGCAACCTGGCCTGGCGTGGTAAGGCGCGGGGCATGACCGAGACCGTTTCCGTCGCCGCCATCCAGGCCACCATGCGCGCCGGCGTGCCGCTGACCGACGCCTGGGGGGTGGAGGTGCTGAGCGCCGCCGATGGCGTGGCCCTGCTGCGGCTGCCGCATGCGCCGATACTGCTGCGCCCGGGTGGCGTCATCTCCGGCCCCGCGCTGATGGGGCTGGCGGATGCCGCCTTCTGGTGCGCCATGCTGTCGCTGAGCGAAGGGCGGGACGAGAGCCTGACCAGCAACCTCAACATCAGCTTTTTGCGCCGGGTGCCGCCGCGGGCGGTGCTGGCGGAGGCGCGGGTGCTGAAGCGCGGCCGGGTGCTGGCCTATGGCGAGGTGAACATCCGCAGCGAGGGCGGCGAGGAGGTGCTGGCGCATGTCACCACCACCTGGGCGGTGGCGAAGTAACGCGGGGCGCCCGGCCATTCCATTACCCGGCCGTCATCCCTAGAATGTCGGCAACCGGGAATCGATACCATGCGCCTGAAAACCCTGCTGCCGGCCCTGCTCGGCGCCCTGCTGCTGCTGGCCCCGCCGGCCCGCGCTACCGACGAGATCCAGGTCTATACCGGGGAGATCGCGGCGCCGGGCGAATGGTCGCTGCTGCAGCACCTGAATTACGGCTTCACCCGTCGCAAGGGCACCGACCGCAGCATGATCAACGCCTTCCGCACCGTGAACGGCACGCCGGAGTTGGCCTATGGCGTGACCGATTGGTACGAGACCGGGCTGTACCTGCCCTTCGCGGCGCGGGATGACCGGTTCTTCCCGGGCGGGGCCAAGTTCCGCAACCTGTTCGTGTCGCCGGATGCGGCCAACCGCACTTTCTTCTACGGCCTCAACACCGAGATTTCCTGGGCGCCGCAGCGGTTTTCCCGCAGCCGCTGGAACGTGGAGTTCCGGCCGATCCTGGGCTTCAACCTCGGGCGCTGGCAGATCGTCTCCAACCCCATCGTGGGCCTGGGGCTGGGCGGCAAGCAGCCGGATGCGTTCCTGCCGGCCAACCGGATCTTCTACACCGTGCAGGAAGACCTGGCGGTGGGCGTGGAGACCTATTCCGACCTGGGCAGCTTCGGCCATTTCGGCAAGTTCAACCAGCAGGCCCACCAGGTCTTCGCCGCCGCCGACTTCCGCGTGTTCGGGCTGGACGTGAATTTCGGCGTCGGCCGCGGGCTGACCCCGGCCAGCGACCGCTGGATGGTGAAGACGATCTTCGGCTTCAGCTTCTGAGCGCTTTTCGGTCGCGCCGGAGGCGCGCGACCATACCGTAACGCCGGAGGCGCGCGACCCCACGGTAGCGCCGGCGGCGCGCGGCTACTCCACGGTAGCGCCGGAAGCCCGCACCGCCTCGCGCCAGCGTTCGATGTCCGCGCGCAGGAAGGCGGCGAAGTCGGCGGTGCTGCCGGCGACGATCCGCACGCCCTGCGGCTCCAGCTTCTCGCGCATCGCCTGGCTGGTCATGGCCGCCTGGATGGCGCCGTGCAGCCGGGCGATCACCGCGGGCGGGGTGCCGCCGGGAGCCAGGAAGCCCTGCCAGCCCACCGCGTCGAAGCCCGTCAGGCCCTGTTCCGCCAGGGTCGGCACGTCAGGCGCCTGCGGTAGCCGCTGGGCGCTGGTGATGCCCAGCGCCCGCACCGCGCCGCTCCGCATATGCGGCAGGGCGGTCGGCGGGTCGTTCGAGAGGGCTTCGACCTGGTGGCCCAGCAGCGCCTGCAGCGCCGGGGCGGCGCCGTTGTAGGGCACATGCGTCACCTGGATGCCGGCGCGCAGCGTGAACAGCACGAAGGCCAGATGCGGGAAGGTGCCGTTGCCGGCGCTGCTGAAGTTCAGCGCGCCGGGGCGGGCGCGGGCATCGGCCAGGAACTCCGGCAGCGTCCGGTACGGTGTGGCGCCGTGCACCAGGATGAAGTTGGGCACCGCGACGGCCTGGATGATGGGGGCGAAGGCGGTCAGCGTCTCGTAGGGCAGGGATTTGTACAGGCTGGGGTTCACCGCCAGGTTGGTGTTGCCCAGCAGCAGCGTGGTGCCATCCGGCGCTGCCTGGGCGACCACGCGAGCGCCGACGATGCCGCCGGCACCGGGGCGGTTGTCGATGACCACGGGCTGGCCGAGCCGCTCGCGCAGCGCCTCCCCCACCAGGCGGGCCATGACATCCGCCAAGCCGCCGGGTGGGAAGGGCACGACGATGGAGATGGGCTGCGCGCGGGCCGGCAGGGTGGCCAGGGCCAGCAGCATGGCGGCCAGGATGGCGCGCATGGGGGTTTCCTCCGGTGGTTCTTGCGGGCCATGCTGCCACTTGGCGCGTACGGCGCAAACAGGGGGAGTTAGCGACATGTCCAAGCCGGTGACGCTGGAACTGCTGAAGCAGATCGGCCTGGCCTTCTGCAGCCGGGACGTGGACCGGATCATGTCCTTCTTCACCGAGGGCGCGATCTTCTACATGGCATCAGGGCCCGAGGCGGTGGGCCGCACGGTGGTCGGCAAGGCCGCCATCCACAAGGTCTTCGCCGACCGGTTCGCGGTGATCCCGGACATGTACTGGGCGCCGGAATACGACGTGGTGGCCGGGCCGGACCGCGGCGTCAGCGTGTGGCGGGTCACCGGGACGCATGCGGATGGCAGCCGGCTGGACGCCCAGGGCTGCGACCTGTTCGAGTTCCGCGACGGGCTGATCTGGAAGAAGGACACCTACTGGAAGATCGTCCGGCCGGATTGATAGCCTTTTGGTCGCATGATTCACGCCTCCGGGGCCTGCGCCCCTGCGGCGATCATGCTCCGGCCCCTTGGCGGCAAGCGCAGCGCGCGTAACACTCGGCCAAAAGCAGAGGAAGCGCCGCCATGGATTTCGGCCAGTTCAACCTGATGAGCTACCGCGACGCCGGCACGCGCGCCGCCGATGTCTACGACCTGGCGGTGGCGCAGGTGAAGGCCGCCGAGCAGGCCGGCTTCAGCACCGCCTGGTTCGCCGAGCATCACTTCTCCAACTACTCGGTCTGCCCCAGCCCGCTGATGATGGTGGCGCGCTGCGCCGGGGAGACCAGTCGCATCAAGCTGGCCAGCGGCGTCGTCATCGTGCCGATGTACCAGCCGGCGCGGCTGCTGTCGGAGGTCGGCATGGCCGATGCGCTGACCCATGGCCGCCTGGTGCTGGGCATCGGCAATGGCTACCAGCCCTATGAGTTCGAGCGCTTCGGCGAGGATCTGAAGGACGCCACGGCGAAGACGCTGGAGTTCATGGAGATGCTGGACCGGGCGCTGACCAGCGACAGCTTCAGCTATGAAGGCCAGCACTACCGCATGGCGGAGACGCACATCGCCAGCCGGCCGGTGCGGCCCGGCGTGCCGCCGGTATGGGTGGCCGGCGACAACCCGGCGCTGCACGCGCTGGCGGCGCGCAAGGGCTGGCCGGTGATGGTGACGCCGCGGCACTTCACCCCTGCCCTGCTGGCCGCCGCCAAGGCGAAGCTGGCCACGACCTGGGCCGCCGCCGGCGCCGACCCGGGGGCGATGCGCTTCGCCACGCTGCGGCACATGTGCGTCACCGACGACAGGGCCGAGGCGATGCACTTCCTGGACCACGTCCGCTACCAGATGCGGATGAGCCAGAACCTGCGGCTGCGCGAGCAGGCCCTGCAGGGCGGCATCCTCGTGGAGAAGCCCTGGGCCGGCGAGCCGACGCTGGAGCAGATGGCCGAGAGCTTCATGGTCGGTGACGCTGAAACCATCGCGGAGCGCCTGGTGGCGGAGATCAAGGCCGCCAACCCCTGCCACTACCTGCTGCAATTCCAGGCCAGCGGCACCAGCCTGCCCCTGGCGCTGCGCAGCATCGAGCGGTTCGCGACGCAGGTGAAGCCGCTGCTGGAGAAGGCGCTGGGGCCGTTGGATCGCATCGGCGAGCCGGCGGCGTTGGCGGCATGAGCGCGGTGTACGAGGTTCGGGCGCACAACCTCTCCAAGGCGTCCGAGAACCGCATCCATGCCGATGACGTGGCGCGGAAGTTCGGCTTCACCGGTGCGCTGGTGCCGGGGGTGGAGGTCTATGCCTATGCCATCCACCCGGCCGTGGCGAAGTGGGGCCGGGCCTGGCTGGAGCATGGCAGCGCCGAGGCACGCTTCTTCAAGCCGGTCTACGACGAAGCCTTGGTGCAGGTGAGCGCGACGCCGGACGGCGACGGCCTGGCGCTGCTGGTGGAAAGCGCCGGCGTGGAGTGCGCCCGCGGCAGCGCCGCCCTGCCCTCGCCTGAACCCGCGCCGGATGCCGCCGCCTGGGCCTGGCGCGACCCGCCGGCCGAACGGCCCGCCGCCAGCGAGGCGCTGCTGGCGCCCGGCACCGTGCTGTGCGCCGCGCCGCAGGTGCTGGCCGCCGACTACCTGGACGGCGTGCGCGAGACCGAGGCGCTGTACCGCGCGGAGGGGCTGGCCCACCCCGGCCAGATCCTGCGGCTGTGCAACCGCGCGCTGACCGAGAATGTGGTCATGGGTCCGTGGATCCATGTCGGCAGCCAGGTCCGCAACTTCAGCGCGGGTCGGCTGGGCGAGGTGGCGACGGCGCGCGGCGTGGTGCTGGCCGAGGGCGACCACAAGGGCCATCGGCTGGCGGAGCTGGACCTGCTGGTGCTGGGCGAGGATGGCCGCGTGCTGGCGCGGGTGCGGCACAACGCCATCTGGCGGCCGCGGCAACTGGCGTAGCGCCTGGTCGTCGCCGGTGGACCCGCCGGCGACGCGAACCGGCCGCTAGTCCCGGCTGTCGCGCAGCCGGTTCCGTGCCACGTTCCAGGCTACGCCCAGCGCGCGGAATTCGTGGCCCATGATGCTGTTCAGCCGGGTCTCCACCGGGGCCGCAATCTCCCGCAGCGGCACGCCGGCGCTGGCCTTGGCCAGTTCCTGGCCCAGCGCCGTGGCCAGCCCCACGCCGCGGCCGTTGCAGCCATTCCAGGCCAGCACGCCGGGCGCCAGGTCGTACACATGCGGGCGCTTGTCGGCGGTGCCGGCCAGGTGGCCCCACCAGACGTAGTCGAACCGCGCCTGCTCGCCGATCTGCGGGAAGACCCGGCGCAGGCGCTCGGCCAGGCGCTCGCGGATGCGGCCTTCCCAGCCGAAGGGCACGATCAGCCCGCCGCCCGTCACCAGCCGGCCATTGGCGTCGAAGCGGCAGAAATACAGGTCGCCGCGGGTGTCGCTGAGCGCATGGCCGCCGGGCAGGATGGACTTGCGGACGTTGTCGCTCAGCACGCCGGTGGCCATCTGGTAGCTGCGTAACGGCACCAGGGTGCGTTCCAGCCGGGGCCACAGGCCGGGCGGGGTATAGGCGGCGGTGGCGATGATGATGCGCTGCGCCTTCAGCGTGCCGCCGGGGGTCTGCACCTCCCACCCGCCGCCGGTACGGCTGATGCCCTGGGCGGGGCTGCGGGTGTGGATGACGGCGCCGGCATCCATGGCAGCGCGTGCCAGGCCGCGGGCGAAGGCCAGCGGGTTGATCCGCCCGCCCGTCGTGTTCTCCCACCCGCCCTGCCAGTGGTCGGAGCCGGAGAGCGAGGCCATCTCCTCCCGCCCCAGCATGCGCACCGGGGCGCCGCGGCTGCCCCATTGCCGCACCCGGCTTTCCGCCAGCTTCATGCGGGACGCCCGGTGCGCCGGCTGGATCCAGCCATTCTGCACCGCCTCGGCCTCGATCCCGTGGCGGCGGATCAGGTCGAAGACCAGGCTGGCGCTGTCGCGCAGCAGCGCGACCAGCGCCTCGCCCTTCTCGGCACCGCCGAGTTCCGGCGGCACGCCGGCCACCAGCGCGTCCGGGTCAGCGCCGGAGATGTTGGGGATGACCTGGCCGTTGTTGCGGCCGGAGGCACCGAAGCCGATCTCGGCGGCTTCCAGCACGGTGCAGGCAATGCCGTGTTCGGCCAGGTACAGCGCCGCCGACAGGCCGGTGAAGCCGGCACCGATGACGGCGACATCGGTGCGGGCGGGGCCTGCCAGCGGCTGTGTGGCCGGGGGCGGCGGGGCGGTCGCGGCCCAGAGGCTGGGCGGCATCGCGGCGGTGGTCATGCGCGCATCATGCGCCCAGCCGGGCGATTCAGTCCACTCGCGCGCAGACTCGCGGCTACCGTCCGCCTGCGCGCAGCCGCGTGGCCTCAGTCCACCTGGGCGCCGGAGGCCCGCACCACCGTGGCCCAGCGGGCGATATCGGCCTCATGCACGCGGCGGAAGCCGGCCGGCGTCAGGTCGGTCGGCGGCACGATGCCCTGGTTCATCACCAGCCATTCGGTGAACTCCGGCGTGCGGATGATCTTCGCCACCTCGGCGTTCATCCGCGCCTGGATGGCTGCGGGCAGGCCAGGCGGGGCGAACAGGCCGTACCAGGTGCTGGTATCCATCTCCTTGCCGCAGGCGATGGTGACGGTCGGGGTGTCCGGCAGCGCCGGCACGCGGCCGTTCTGCATCACCGCCAGGCCCTGGGCCTGGCCCTGCTGGATCATCGCGATGGCCGGGCCGGTCTGGTTGAAGAACAGCTGCACGTCGCCGGCCAGCAGCGCCTGCATGGCACCGGGTTGGCCGCGATAGGGAATGTGCACCAGGTTGAGCCCGAAGGCGGTGGCGAAGGCGGCCCCCGCCAGGTGGGTGGAGGCGCCATTGCCGGTGCTGCCGAAGTTCAGCCCGCCCGGGCGGGCGCGGGCGGCGGCCAGCACGTCGGCGCAGCTGCGCAGGTTCGGCGTATGCGCCTGGTTCACCAGCATCACGTTGGGCACGTCTCCCAGCAGGGCGATGTGGGTGACGTCCCGCAGCGGGTTGAACGGCAGGTTGCGGTACAGCGTGGCGTTGATGGCATGGGTGCCGGCGGTGCCGAGCAGGAACAGGTAGCCATCCGGCCGCGCCTTGGCGACGAAGTCGCTGGCGATGTTGCCGCCGGCGCCGGTCTTGTTGTCCACCACCACCGGCACGCCCAGCGCCTGGGACAGCGGCAGGCTGAGGCGGCGGGCGTAGATCTCGGTGCCCGCGCCGTTGGGGAAGCCGCCCAGGATGGTGATGGGGCGGTTGGGCCAGGGCGCTTCCTGCGCGCCGGCGGGCTGCGGCATGGCGGACAGCAGGGTGGCGATGAGGGCAAGCAGGCCCGGCAGCAGGCGCGACAGCATCCGGCAACTCCATTTTGGCTTGGCGCCAGCAGACACGAAGCGGGGGCGGTGGCGCAACTGGGCTGATGCCCAGCGCCAGCGGCTTCTGTTACGCTGCTGCTGCGGGGCGCGCAGATGGCCCGCCGGAGCGGGCTTTGGGGGAGCGTGATGGAGCATTCTTCGCACTGGGTGAACCGTGCCCTGCTGCTGGCGCTGTGCGCCGGCTGGATGCAGGGCGGCTTCATCGCGCTGAGCGACCCCGAGACGATGGCGATGCTGGCCGGCGGGCAGTTGCATGTCGCCAAGGCCGGGCCGGCGGCGGGGCTGATGGTGATCAACGCGCTGGCCGCCACGGCGATGGTGCTGTTCGAGGGCCAGGCGCGGCGGCTGGGGGCGCTGTGGCTGGGGCTGATCAGCATCCTCGGGGCGCTGATGGTGCATCGGTTCTGGACCCAGCATGGCGTTGCCTTCACGCTCAGCCTGCAGGGCTTCCTCGGCATGGTCGGCTTCGGCGCGGCCTTCCTGATGGTGGCGCGCGGCGGCGGCGGCGCGGCGGACGAGGCGCCGGCGGCGACGGTCGCGGCGGAGCCGGTGGCGTGAGGCGGCGGAGCGAAGGGGGTTGGGCAGGTGATTGCATCTTCACGGAGGCCGCGCATGATGCCGCACCCCGAGTGCCGCGCGTGATCGCGCACCAGGAGTGCCGCGCGTGATCGCGCATCTGGAGTGCCGCGCGTGATCGCGCGAGGCGGCAAGGCCATCTACGGCGCCCCCCTGGGCATCCTGATGCTGGAGGCGCGCTTCCCGCGCATTCCCGGCGACATGGGCAATGGCACCACCTGGCCCTTTCCGGTGCTGTTCAAGGTGGTGCCGGGCGCCAGCCCGGAGCGCGTGGTGGTGGGCGGCGCCGCCGGGCTGCTGCCGGATTTCATCGCCGCGGCGCAGGAGCTGGTGCGGCTGGGCGCCGAGGCGATCACCACCAATTGCGGCTTCCTCAGCCTGTTCCAGGCCGAGCTGGCAGCGGCGGTGGGGGTGCCGGTGGCGACCTCCAGCCTGATGCAGGTGCCCTGGGTGCAGGCGACGCTGCCGCCCGGCCGGCGCGTGGGCGTGGTGACGGTGAACAAGGCCGGGCTGACGCCGCGCCACCTGGCCGCCGCCGGTGTGCCGCAGGACACGCCGATCACCGGCACCGAGGGCGGCCGCGAGTTCTTCCGCGTGCTGATCAAGGCCGAGAAGGACGACATGGATGTCGACCTGGCCCGGCAGGACATACTGGATGCCGGGCGCGCCTTGGTGGCGGCGCACCCCGATGTGGGCGCGGTGGTGCTGGAATGCACCAACATGCCGCCCTACGCCGCCGACCTGGCGGCCGAGATCGGCCGGCCGGTCTACGACATCTACAGCATGATCTGCTGGTTCCAGGCGGGGCTGCGGCCGCGCAGGTGGAGCCCGCTGGGGTAAGGCCAGCCTGAGCGGGCCTGCGGGGCGGCAGGGGGCGTACCCCTGCGATAGCGGGACGACGCGGCTTTGGGCCACTGGGGTATACGCGCGGTCTGGGCGCGGTCGACGACTGGGGTGATCCCCTGCGGCCCTGGGCCTGTCAGCCGCCCGGGCGCGGCCAGGCCGGCGGCCGGCTGAACAGCCAGGCCGGCGCCTGCTGCGGCGGGCTGGCGGGCACCACGCCGCAACTGGGGCGCAGGATGCCGCAGTCCCAACGCAGGCCCGGCGGGCGGCCGGTCAGGCTGCCGCCCGGCTCGAAGTGGCAGCGGCAGAGCTTCTCGGCGATGCAGAGGTCCAGCCCCTCCCGCGCCGGGGTGCAGGCCGGGGGTTCCTGGGCGCCGGCGGGCGTCGCCAGGGCCAGGGCGAGAGCCCAGCCCCAAGGCAGCAGGCGGCGCTGCGAGGTCGCGGGACGGGCCGGCGGGGCGGGGATGGAGCGCATCGCCGCCAGCCTGCACTGAGGCTGGTGAAGACAGGCTGAATTGCAAAGGGCCCCGGCATTGCTGCCGAGGCCCCTGGTAAGCGCGCGGGTAGCGCAGCTTATGTCGTCACGCCTTTGGCGTGCCTACTTCATCGTCACGGCCTGACGGCCGCGCTGGCCGTCACGCACGTCCAGGGCAACCTTCTCGCCCTGCTGCACGTCCTGGCGGCCGGCGCGCTGCAGCACGGAGGAGTGCAGGAACACGTCCTGGCCACCATCATCCGGCGTCACGAAGCCGAAGCCGCGGACCTGGTCGAACCACTTCACGGTGCCATTGACGCCGTAGGTCGGGCCGCCCTGGTCGAAGTCCCGACGCGGCGGCGGACGGTCGCCGAAGGAGGGGCGCGGACCACCGAAGCCACCACCACCACCGGACGGCGGGCCACCGAAGTCGCGACGCGGCGGACGGTCGCCGAAGCCACCACCACCACCGCCGAAATCACGGCGCGGCGGACGGTCGCCAAAGCCACCACCGCCACCCGGCGGGCCACCAAAGTCGCGGCGCGGCGGACGGTCGCCGAAGCCACCACCGCCGAAGTCGCGGCGCGGCGGACGGTCGCCGAAGCCACCACGGTCGCCACCGAAATCGCGGCGCGGCGGGCGGTCGCCGCCCATGCCGGCGCCGGCGCCACCACCCTCGCCGCGCTTCAGCGACGAGATGCGGGTCACCAGGCGACGACCCTGGCGGTCGGTGCCGATTTCGCAGACCAGCGTGTCACCGGTATCGGGCGGCTCGATGCCGGCCTCGGTCAGGGCCGAGGCGTGGAAGAACACGTCCTGGCCATCAGGGCCCAGCACGAAGCCGAAGCCCTTGCGGGCGTTGTACCACTTGACCTGGGCCGAAACCGGCCCTTCGCCGCCCTGTGTGTCGATGTCGGAAGGCACTTCTGTGTGTCCACTCATTCAGTTACGGACGCCCAGCGGCCGGTCACCGAGGGACCAACCCGAACGTCATAGTTCAGCATGGCATCCCGCGCGGCCGATTGCGAGCATGAATTCACGTGAACCGGCCGGGATCATAGGGCCGGATATCGATCTCCAGCGGGTGCCCGCCGAGCAGTTGGCCAACCAGCCGGCCGGTGCGCGGGCCGGCCACCAGCCCGACATGGCCATGGCCGAAGGCGTACACGATATCGTCGCTGGCATGTGCCATGCCCACCACCGGCAGGCCGTCCGGCATGGACGGGCGATGGCCCATCCAGAAGCGGATGCGCTCGGCCGGCAGGTCGCGCGGCAGGGCGGGGAAGCTGCGCAGCAGGTGGTCGCGCAGGATCTCCGCGCGCTTCCAGTTGGGCGCGGCGTCCAGCCCGGCGATCTCCACCTGGCCGGCCACGCGCAGGCCGCGGTTGGTCATGGTGATGCTCATCTTGCCGTCGCTCGGCATCAACGGCGTCACCGGGCCTATGTCCACGCCCTCGATCATCGCGTGGTAGCCACGCTCGGTCTGCAGCGGCAGCTTGTCGCCGGCCGCCGCTGCCAGCGCCTTGCTGTGGGCGCCGGCGGAGATGACGGCGCGGTCGGCGGCGACCTCGCCCTGGCCGGTCAGCACCGCCTTCAGCCGCCCGCCCTCAACGCGGAAGCCGGTGGCGGCAACGCGCCGGTGGACGGCGCCCTGGGCCTGGGCCAGCACGACCAGGGCCGCCACATAGGCGCCGGGGTCGCGGCAATGGCCGCCCTCCTCCACCAGCACGCCGAAGCCATAGCGCCGGTCCAGGTGCGGCTCGCGCTGGCGCAGTTCGTCGGAGTCCAGCTCCAGCCACTGGATGCCGGCCTTGTAGCGCACCCGCCAGGCCATCGCCTCGGCCTCGAATTCGGCGCGGCTGGGGTAGATGTACATCAGCCCGCGGCGCTCGATCAGGTGGGCCACGCCGGCTTCCTCGGCCAGCTCGGCATGCAGCGCGGGCGCGCCCTGCAGCATGGCGCGCAGCGCGTAGGCGGTGCGCTGGACCTTGGCTTCCGTGCTGCCGGCGGCCAGGTAGCGCAGCAGCCAGGGCAGCACCTTGGGGAAGTAGGACCAGCGGATGGCCAGCGGCCCCAGCGGGTCGGCCAGGAAGCCCGGCACCTTCTTCCACAGCCCCGGCGTGGCCGGCGGAATCACCGACATGGGGGAGAGCCAGCAGCCATTGCCGTAGCTGGCGGCCTGCTCGCCGCCGGGCTCGCCGGGGTCCAGGATGGTGACCTGGTGGCCTTCCCGCAGCAGGGCCAGGGCCGAGCAGGCGCCGACGATGCCGGCGCCGATGATGACGGTGTGGGGGCGCGCCTGCGCTGCGACTTGGGTCATCGCGCCAGGATAGAGCGGGAACGGCGGCGGCGTCAGGCCTTGTTCTGCCGCCCCGGGTCGGAGCCGGCCAGCAGCGAGACATGCGCCGAGACGACGCGCCAGCCCAACGCCGGCAGGCGCACCATGATCTTGGTCTCGCGCCCGATCAGGCCGGTGTCCTGGCGCTCGTACTCCAGGTGGGTGCAGGCGAAATCCTGGCCGAAGCTGGTGATGTGGACCTTGCGCGTGGCCCGCGGGGCGTAGCGCTGCACGCTGGCGCGGAAGGCACGGATCTGGTCGATGCCCCAGCCGATCTCGGTGATGCCGAAGCGCACCGTGCGCGGGTCCGGCCAGAAGCTGGCATCCAGCGTGGCGTTGTCGTTGCCGGCAATGGCGGCCTCGTAGCGGTCGAAGACCGCGCGGGCCTCGGCGATGACGGCGGGGTTGTCGAGTTCCATGGGGCGCTCCTGCGATTCGAGCCAGCCTAGCGCGGCTTCGGCAGATTGGGCTTGCAGGCCCACACGGAATATTGAATACTCTTTCTCATCCCAAGTGCGTGAGAGCCGCAACCATGCTGGACGCCGCCATCGCCCCCTTCCCCGCCGCCCCGGCCGAGGCCAGGTTCGCCCAGGGCTTCCTGTTCGCCACCGGAATCGAGAACAGCGCGCCGACGCTGGACAGTGGCCGCGTGCGCCGCGACCAGCTGGCGGAGTGCAACTTCTACGGCCGCTGGCGCGAGGATTTCGCGCTGGTCAAGCAGATCGGCTGCACCGTGCTGCGCTATGGCCCGCAGCTGCACGAGACCCTGCGCGGCCCCGGCCAGTATGACTGGGCCTTCGCCGACGAGACCTTCGCCGCGCTGCGCGTCCAGGGCACCACGCCGGTGGTGGACCTCTGCCATTTCGGCGTGCCCGATTGGATCGGGGACTTCCAGAATCCCGATTTCCCCGCGCTGTTCGCGGAATACGCCGGCGCCTTCGCCCGGCGCTTCCCCTGGGTGCAGCTGTACACGCCGGTGAACGAGATGTTCATCACCGCCGTCTTCAGCGCCAAGTATGGCTGGTGGAACGAGCAGCGGCACGACGACCGCAGCTATGTCACCGCCATCAAGAACATCGTGCGCGCCAATGTGCTGGCCATGCGCGCGATATTGGCGGTGCGGCCGGACGCGATCTTCATCCAGTCCGAGAGCACCGAGCATTTCCACCCGGAATGCCCCGATTCCGTCAGCCATGCCGAGCACCGCAACGCCGAGCGATTCCTGACGCTGGACCTGAACTACGGCCGCCGCGTGGACAGCAGCATGTACGAGTACCTGCTGGACAACGGCATGACGCGCGAGGAGTACCACTTCTTCCTGCGTGGGCGGGAGCTGCGGCCGAACTGCGTCATGGGCAACGACTGGTACGTCACCAACGAGCACCTGATCGGCGCCGATGGCCATTCCCGCTGGGCCGGTGAGGTGTTCGGCTACGACACCGTGACCCGCGAATACCATGAGCGCTACGGCCTGCCGGTGATGCACACCGAGACCAACATGGACGAGGGCCCCGGTGGCGACGAGGCCGAGCGCTGGCTGTGGAAACAGTGGAGCGGCCTGATGCGGCTGCGCACGCTGGGCGTGCCGATGATCGGCTTCACCTGGTACAGCCTGACCGACCAGGTGGACTGGAACAGCGCGTTGCGCGAGGTGAACGGCACGGTGAATCCGCGCGGGCTGTTCGACCTGGACCGCAAGCCGCGCGCCGTGGGCCGGGCCTACCAGCGGCTGATCAAGACCTGGGGGCCGGTGCTGCAGGCTGGCCAGGGCGCGCTGCGGTTGCCTCTGGCTGCGGCGTGATTCACTCTCCCCGGCAGTAGGGCGGGCGCCCCACGCTTGCGGGCCATGCGGCCCCGCAGCGGTCGCACGCCAGGGGAGAGAACGCCGATGACCGATACCGCCGCCGCCGACTGCGTGCTGCGCCAGGCCGTGGAGAGCGGCGCCGTGCCCGGGGTGGTGGCGCTGGCCGGCACCGCGGCCGGGCCGCTGTACCAGGGCGCCTTCGGCGCGCGCGGGCTGGCGGATGCCACGCCGATGTCGCTGGACACGGTCTTCGCCATCTTCTCCATGACCAAGGCCGTCACCAGCGTCGCCGCGATGCAGTTGGTGGAGGCCGGAAGGCTTTCCCTGGACGCGCCGCTGGGGGAATGGTGCCCGCATCTGGCGGCGCCGCAGGTGCTGGAAGGGTTCGACGAGGCCGGAGCGCCGAAGCTGCGCCCGGCCAAGCGCGCGGTGACGCTGCGCCACCTGCTGACCCACACGGCCGGGTTTTCCTACAACATGTGGAACCCCGAGGTCGGCCGCTACATGCAGGTGGCGGGGATGCCGCCGGCGCGCTCCGGCAAGCGGGCAGTGCTGGACATGCCGCTGGTCTTCGACCCCGGTGAGCGCTGGCAATACGGCATCAACACCGACTGGGTCGGCCAGGTGGTGGAAGCCGTGCGCGGCGTGCCGTTGCCGGAGGTGTTCGCGCGGCATGTCACCGGGCCGCTGGGCATGGTGGATACGGCGTTCGTCCCCGGCCCGGCGCAGCAGGCACGGCGGGCGGGCATGCATCAGCGCGGCGCGGATGGCGCCCTTGCGGCGATCGACTGGCCGGTGAATGCGACGCCGGAGTTCTTCGGCGGTGGCGGCGGACTGTTCTCCACCGGGACGGACTACCTGCGCCTCATCCGCATGCTGCTGCGGGGCGGCGAGTTGGACGGCGCCCGGGTGCTGCGGCCGGAGACGGTGGCGCTGATGGGCGAGAACCATATCGGCGCGCTGGAGATGGAGCCGATGCCGACGGCGATCCCCAGCATGAGCAACGACTTCCACCCCTTCCCCGCCGTGCCGAAGAACTGGGGCCTGGGCTTCATGCGGAACACGCAGGACCTGCCGGGCGGGCGCGCCGCGGGCAGCCTGGCCTGGGCCGGGCTGGGCAATCTGTACTTCTGGGTGGACCCGGCGCGCGACGTGGCGGGGGTGCTGATGACGCAGGTGCTGCCGTTCGGCGACCCGGCGGTGCTGGAGCTGCTGGCGGGGTTCGAGGCCGCGATTTACGCGGGGTAGCGGCGGCACGGCAGCGCCATGCGCTGCCACCCTTACTCCGGGCACAACGCCATGCGCTGCCACCCTTGCTCCGGGCGCAGCGCCATGCGCTGCCACCCTTACTCCGGGCGCAGCGCCATGCGCTGCACCACGCCACTCCACTTGGCCACCTCGGCGCCGACATAGCCGGCGAAGGCTTCCGGCGTGCCGCGCTGCGGCTGGATGCCCTGGCGCAACAGCGCGCCATGCACTTCCGGCTTGGCCATGGCGGTGTTCAGCGCGGCGTTCAGCCGGGCGATGATGGCCGGTGGCGTTCCGGCCGGGGCCAGCACGCCACCCCAGCTGACCGCCTCGCAGCCCGGCACCGTCTCGCTCACCGGGGCCAGGTCGGGGGCCTCCGCCAGCCGTGGCGAGGAGAAGATCGCCACGCCCTTCACCCGCCCGGCCGCGATGTGCGGCAGCAGCGAGGGCGCGGTATCCACGCTGGCGGGGATGACGCCGGCGATCAGGTCCGCCGCCGTGGGCGCGCTGCCGCGATAGGGGATATGGGTGATCTCGGCGCCGGTCAGCGACTTCAGCAGCTCCATCGCCATGTGCCCGGCCGAGCCGATGCCGGCGGTGCCGTAGCTCATGCGGCCGGCCTGGGCGCGGGCATGGGCCAGCAATTCCTGGATGTTGCGGGCAGGCACGGCGGGGTTCACGCCGAGGATCAGCGGCACCACGGAAACCGCCATGACCGCGCTGAAGTCCCGCACCGCATCGTAGGGCGTGCGGCTGCCGTACAGCGCCGGGCCCATGCCGTTGGGGCCGGCATTGGCCATCAGCAGCGTATAGCCATCCGGCGCCGCGCGGGCGACCAGTTCGCCGGCGATGAAGCCATTGGCGCCCGGGCGGTTCTCCACCACCAGGGTCTGGCCCAGCAGCTCCGTCAGGTGCGGGGCCAGCAGCCGGGCGATGATGTCGCTGGCGCCACCGGGCGGGTAGGGGATGACCATGCGGATCGGCCGCGTCGGCCAATCGGCCTGGGCGCGGGCCAGGGAAGGCAGGGCCAGGCCGAGCATCGGCAGCGCCTGGCGGCGGGTCACGCGCATGGACTTCTCCCCTCCAACACGCCAACGCCCCGGCCGGGTGGCCAGGGCGCTGAAGTTGTGGGCCGGCGGGGTTGCTCCCCACTCGGCCCGCCGAGCCTGCACCGCGACGACGTGTAGCGCGCCGAGGCGGTGAATCAGCCTCTCAAATGGTCTCAGCCGGCGGCGGCGACCGCGCGCTTGGCCATCACGGTCACCAGGTGGGCGCGGTATTCGGCGCTGCCGTGGATGTCGCTGTTCATGTCATCCGCCGCCTGCTTGACGCCGGCGACGGCGGCCGGGGACCAGTTGGCCGAGAGCGCGGCCTCCATGTCCTTCTGGCGGAACACGCAGGCGGCGGCGCCATTGATGGCCACGCGCACCTGGCCGCCGGTCTTGGCGACGAAGGCGCCGGCCATGACGTAGCGGCTGGCGGGGTTGCGCATCTTGGCGTAGCCGGCCTTCTCGGGGATCGGGAACTCCACCGCCACCAGCAGCTCGCCCGGCTCCATCGCCGTGGTGAACATGCCCTGGAAGAAGTCGTCGGCCGCGATGCGGCGGCTGCTGGTCACCACGGTGGCGTTCAGCGCGACAACGGCCGAGGGGTAGTCCGCCGCCGGGTCGTTGTTGGAAACGCTGCCGCCGATGGTGCCGCGGTTGCGCACCGCCGGGTCGCCGATGCCGCTGGCCAGCATCGCCAGCATCGGGATCGCCGCCTTGACCTCGGCCGAGTTGGCGACATCGGCATGGCGGGTCATGGCGCCGATGACGATCTTGTTGCCGTCGCGCTTGATGCCGCGCAGCTCGGCGATGCCGGACAGGTCGACCACGCTGGTCGGCTTGTTCAGGCGGTGCTTCAGCGCCGGCAGCAGGGTCTGGCCGCCGGAGATCGGGCGGGCATCGCTGTCCGCGGCCAGGATCTTCACCGCGTCCGCAACCGTGGTCGGCTTGTGATAGGCGAAATCATACATGGTGCGGGCCCCTTCTACTCCGCCGCCAACTGGCGGCCGCTGTTGATGATGTGCCAAAGCTTGGCCGGTGTCGCCGGCATTTCCACATGGGTTACGCCGTAGTCGCGCAGCGCGTCCACCACCGCGTTGATGACGGCCGGCGGGCTGCCGATGGCACCGACCTCGCCGCAGCCCTTAACCCCGAGGGGATTGTGGGTGCAGAGCGTCTCGTGCGTTGCCACCGAAAGCGTGCCGACATCCCCGGCGCGGGGCATGCAGTAGTCCATGAAGCTGCCCGACAGCAGTTGGCCACTCGCGTCGTAGGCGCAAGCCTCCAGCAGTGCCTGGCCGATGCCCTGGGCGATGCCGCCCTGTACCTGGCCTTCCACGATCATCGGGTTGATCACCCGTCCCACATCATCCACCGCGGTGAAGTTGATGACGGTGGGGATGCCGGTGTCGGGGTCGATCTCGACCTCGCAGATGTGGCAGCCGCCGGGATAGGTGAAGTTCTTCGGGTCGTAGAAGGCGGTCTCGTCCAGCCCCGGCTCGATTTCCTCGATCGGGTAGTTGTGCGGGACATAGGCAGTCAGGGCGATCTCGCCCCAGGACTTGGTCTTGTCGGTGCCGGCGACGCGGAAGGTGCCCTTGTCGAATTCCACGTCGTCGACGCTGGCTTCCATCAGGTGGGCGGCGATGCGGCGGGCCTTGGCGACGATCTTGTCCATGGCCTTGACCATGGCGCTGCCGCCGACCGCGAGCGACCGGCTGCCATAGGTGCCCATGCCGAAGGGCACCTTGTCGGTATCGCCATGGACGATATCCACCTGGGACAGCGGGATGCCGAAGCGGTCGGTCACCAGCTGCGCCAGCGTGGTCTCATGCCCCTGGCCGTGGCTGTGCGTGCCGGTGAGGACCGAGACGCTGCCGGTGGGGTGGACGCGGATGGCGCCGACCTCATACAGCCCGGCCCGGGCGCCGAGCGCGCCGGCGACGGCGGAGGGCGCGATGCCGCAGGCCTCGATGTACGTGCTGATGCCGATACCGCGCAGCTTGCCCTTGGCGGCCGCGGCGGCGCGGCGAGCCTCGAAGCCGTCCCAGTCCGCGGTCTTCAGCGCCTGGGCCAGCGTGCTCTGGTAGTCGCCGCTGTCGTATTGCAGGGCAACGGGCGTCTGGTACGGGAAGGCGTCGGCCGGGATGAAATTGCGGCGGCGCAGTTCCAGCTTGTCGATGCCGGTCTGCTTGGCCGCCACATCCACCAGGCGTTCCAGCAGGAAGGTGGCTTCCGGCCGGCCGGCACCACGATACGCATCGACGGGCACGGTGTTGGTGAAGACAGCCTTCACCTCCGCATAGACGGTCGGCGTGGTGTAGACCCCGGCCAGCAGCGTGGCGTGCAGGTAGGTGGGCACCGAGGTCGCGAAGGTGGAGAGATACGCGCCCATGTTAGCGGTGGTGGAGACGTGCAGGCCGAGGAACTTGCCCTGGTCATCCAGCGCCAGCCGGGCCTTGGTCACATGGTCGCGGCCGTGGGCGTCCGACATGAAGCTCTCGGTGCGGTCGGCGGTCCACTTGATCGGCCGGTTCACCCGGGCGGCGGCCCAGGTGACGATGGCTTCCTCGGCGTAGTGGAAGATCTTGCTGCCGAAGCCACCGCCGACATCCGGCGCCACCACGCGCAGCTTGTGCTCGGGGATCTGCAGCACGAAGGCGCCCATCAGCAGGCGGATGACATGCGGGTTCTGGCTGGTGGTGAAGAGGGTGTGCTGGTCGGTGCTGCGGTCGTAGTCGCCGATCGCGGCGCGCGGCTCCATCGCGTTCGGGATCAGCCGGTTGTTGACCAGCTCGAACTCGACGACATGCTTGGCCTGGGCGAAGGCCGCCTGGTTCACGGCCAGGTCGCCGATGTGCCAGTCGTAGCAGACATTGCCCGGCGCGCCTTCGTGCAGCAGCGGGGCGCCGGGGGCCAGGGCGGCGGCCATGCTGGTCGCGGCGGGCAGCACATCGTAGTCCACCACGATGGCCTCGGCGGCGTCGCGCGCCTGCGGGCGGGTCTCGGCGATGACGACGGCGACGATGTCGCCGACATGGCGCACCTTGCCCTGGGCCAGCGGCGGATGCCCCGGCTCGTTCATCGGGCTGCCGTCCTTGTTGTGGATCAGCCAGCCGCAGGGCAGGCTGCCCACCACCATGTCCGCGCCGGTGTAGATCGCGACCACGCCGGGCATGGCAGCGGCCGCAGCGGTGTCGATGCCGCGGATGGTCGCGTGCGCGTGCGGGCTGCGCAGCATCACCGCGTAGGTCTGGTTCGGGCGGTTGATGTCGTCCGTGTAGTTGCCGCGGCCGGACAGGAAGCGCAGGTCCTCCTTCCGCTTCGGGCTGGCACCGATACCCTCGAAGACAACGGGCGCATTCATGGCGTTGAGCCTCCCAGATTGGTCGCGCGCGGGGTCTGCGCCCCGCTTAGTGCCGGCCCCGCCCGGCCGCCCGGCCGGGAAGGGTGCGTTGCACGGACTTGGACAGGCCGCGTTATTCGGCGGCGTGGGCGGGGGCGAGGGTCGCGCTGCGGCCGTGCATCACTTCCTGCGCGGCGCCGATGGCCTTCACGATGTTGTGGTAGCCGGTGCAGCGGCAGAGGTTGCCTTCCAGCCCCTCGCGGATCTCCGCCTCGTTGAGGCCCTGCGGGTGCTTCTCGACCAGGTCGATGGCGCTCATCACCATGCCCGGGGTGCAGAAGCCGCACTGCAGCGCGTGGTATTCGCGGAAGGCTTCCTGCATCGGGTGCAGGGTGCCATCGGCCTTGGCCAGGCCCTCGATCGTGGTCACGGTCGCACCCTCGGCCTGCAGGGCCAGGGTGGTGCAGGACTTCACGCTGTCGCCGTTCATCTGCACCACGCAGGCGCCACACTGGCTGGTGTCGCAGCCGACATGGGTGCCGGTGAGACGCAGCTTCTCGCGCAGCAGCTCGACCAGCAGCGTGCGGGCCTCCACCTCAACGGTGTGGGTCTTGCCGTTCACGGTCAGTGTCACCTGCGGCATGCCGCTTCTCCTCCGATTGGTTCCGGATGTACGGCCAGCTGGCCGCCTATGGGATGGAAAGTCGCCCTCCGCCTGCGTTCCGTCAAGCGGCGGGGCGGCGGGAATGTTTCATGGCGGTGCCGGCGGCCGGGCCGCGCGGGTTGCCGGGCACGGCTCAGCCGCGCGGGCCCCAGCTGGTATCCGGCACGCTGCCGGCCCGGCGCATGGCCAGCGGTGCCGGGATCAGCCGCTTGCGGCCGCGGGTCACCAGCGCCATCACGCCCAGCACCACGGTGCCGAGCGGCCAGATGACCCAGAGCGAGAGGGTGGCGAAGGCGCCGAACATCCCGGCGCCCATCACCACCTCCGGGTCCTCGGCGCCGAGGAAGGGGGTGACGAAGGCGCAGGTGCCCAGCATCAGCACCAAGGTGATGCCCTGGAACGCCCAGAACAGCACCTTGCAGAAGCGACCGAAGGGCCCGCGGGCTTCGCGGACCTCCAGCATCAATGGGTCGGCCATGGCGGCCCCTTCGGCGGTTTCAGGCCGGGAGTACCGCCTTACCCGCCTCCCCGGCCAATGGATTCTCGGCGTCCGGCCGGTCATGCAGGTGGCAGGCCGCCAGGTGACCACCGGCCAGGGCCCGCAGTGGCGGTTCCTCGGTGCGGCAGCGGTCGAAGGCGTAGGGGCAGCGGGTGTGGAAGCGGCAGCCCTTGGGCGGGTTGATCGGGCTGGGCACGTCGCCCTTCAGGATCACCCGCTGGCGGGCGGCGCCGGGTTCCGGCACCGGCACGGCGGACAGCAGCGCCTGGGTGTAGGGGTGCTTGGGCGCGGCGAAGAGGTCGCGCTTCTTCGCCACCTCCACGATCTTGCCCAGGTACATCACCGCTACCCGGTGCGTCATGTGCTCCACGATGGCCAGGTCGTGGCTGATGAACAGCAGCGCCAGGCCGAGTTCCTTCTGCAGGTCCTGCAGCAGGTTGACGATCTGCGCCTTGACCGAGACGTCGAGCGCGGAGACCGCCTCGTCGCAGATGATCAGGTCCGGCTCCGCCGCCAGGGCGCGGGCGATGCCGATGCGCTGGCGCTGGCCGCCCGAGAATTCATGCGGCCAGCGGTTGATCGCGTCCCGCGGCAGCTGGACCTTGTCCATCAGCTTGGCCAGGCGGTCGTCCAGGTCCCGGCTGTTCTTGGCCAGGCCGAAATTGCGGATCGGCTCGGCCAGGATGTCCTTGACCCGCATGCGCGGGTTCAGGCTGCTGAACGGGTCCTGGAACACCACCTGCATGCGCCGGCGCATCGGCCGCAGCGTGGCCGGCTGCATGTCGTCGATCCGCTTGCCGTCCAGCACCACCTGGCCGGAGGTCAGGTCGAACAGCCGCAGCAGCGCCTTGCCCACGGTGGACTTGCCGCAGCCGGATTCACCCACCAGCGAGAGGGTCTCGCCCTTCTCGATGCTGAAGGAGACGCCATCCACCGCATAGACATGGGCGGTGACGCCGCCGAGGAAGCCGCCCCGGATGGGGAAGTGCTTCTTCAGGTCGATGACTTCGAGCAGCGCAGTCATGCGGCGAGCGCCCCTTCCTTCTCGGCGTAGTGGCAGGCGGCCCAATGCGCCGGCGACTTCAGTTCAAGCGCCGGGGCGGCCTGGGTGCAGAAATCCGTCGCCTTGGGGCAGCGGCTGGCGAAGACACAGCCAGGGATCTTGTTCTTCAGGCTGGGCACCAGGCCGGGAATCTCGGCCAGGCGTGTCTCGGTGCCGGTCAGCGAGGAGCCGAGCTTGGGCACCGCGCCGAGCAGCCCCTGGGTGTAGGGGTGGCGCGGGTTGCCGAACAGCTCCTTCACCGGCGCTTCCTCGACCTTGCGGCCGGCGTACATCACCACCACGCGCTCCGCCACTTCCGCCACCACGCCCAGGTCATGGGTGATGAGGACGATGGCGGCGCCGACGCGGTGCTTCAGGTCGCGCATCAGGTCCAGGATCTGCGCCTGGATGGTCACGTCGAGCGCGGTGGTCGGCTCGTCCGCGATCAGCAGCTTGGGGTTGCAGGCCAGCGCCATGGCGATCATCACGCGCTGGCGCATGCCGCCGGAGAGCTGGTGCGGGTATTCCCGCACCCGGCGCTTGGCTTCGGGAATGCCGACCAGGTTCAGCATCTCGATCGCGCGGTCTTCCGCCTGGCGGGCGTTGAGGCCCTGGTGCAGGCGGAGCGTCTCGCCGATCTGCCTGCCCACGGTCAGCACCGGGTTCAGGCTGGTCATCGGCTCCTGGAAGATCATGCTGATGTCGTTGCCGCGGATCTTCCGCATCTCGGGCTCGGAGTAGTCCAGCAGGTTCTTGCCCTGGAAGCGGATGGCGCCGGCGATCTTGCCCGGCGGCTCCGGGATCAGCCGCAGGATCGACATGGCGGTGACGGACTTGCCGCAGCCGCTCTCGCCGACGATGGCCAGCGTCTCGCCGGCCTCGACGTTGAAGGAGACGCCGTCCACCGCACGGTTGACACCGTCCGGCGTGCGGAAATGCGTCTGCAGGTTCTCGACTTCGAGGAGGGCCATCGGTGTCAGAGCCTCTTGGCCATGCGGGGGTCGAGCGCGTCGCGCAGACCGTCGCCCAGCAGGTTGACCGCCAGCACCGTGAGGCTGAGGAAGACGGCCGGGAAGAACACGATGTAGGGCTTCACCTGCCAGAGCGCGCGGCCCTCGGCCATGATGTTGCCCCAGCTGGGGATGATCGGCGGCGTGCCGGCGCCGATGAAGCTCAGGATCGCCTCGGTGATCATGGCGGAGGCGCAGATGTAGGTGGCCTGCACCGTGATCGGCGCCAGCGTGTTGGGCAGGATGTGGCGCCAGATGATGGTCGGCGTGCGGGTGCCGCAGGCCACCGCCGCATCGACATAGGGCTGCTCGCGCAGGCTCAGCACCACGCCGCGCACCAGGCGGGAGACGCGGGGGATCTCCGCGATGGTGATGGCGATGATGACGTTCTGCACGCTGCCGCGGGTCAGCGCCATCAGCGCGATGGCCAGCAGGATCGGCGGGATGCTCATCATGCCGTCCATGACGCGCATGACCAGCGCATCCGCCCAGCGCACGAAGCCGGAGCAGAGGCCGATGGTAAGCCCGATGATGCTGGACAGCAGCGCCACCGAGAAGCCGACCAGCATGGAGACGCGGGCGCCGTAGAGCACGCGGGAATAGACGTCGCGGCCCAGCATGTCGGTGCCGAACCAGTACATGGCCGAAGGTTCCCGCGTGCGCCGGGCCGGGGCCAGCGCGGTGGGGTCCACCGTCCAAAGGTAGGGCGCGAAGACCGCGATGCACAGCATGGTCAGCAGCAGGAAGCCGCCGAAGGCCATGATCGGGTTCTTGCGGATGTAGCCGATCAGGCCGCGGCGCGGCTTGAAGGGCGGCAGCACATCCGGCAGCGGCGCGGCGATGGCCGGCGTTGGGAGAGTGGCGGTGCTCAATACCGGATCCTCGGGTCGAACAGGGTGTAGAGCAGGTCGATCAACAGGTTCACCAGCACGTAGACGAAGCTGAACAGCAGCACGACGCCCTGGATGACCGGGTAGTCGCGGCGCAGGATGGCATCCACCGTCAGCCGGCCGAGACCTGGAATGGCGAAGACGCTTTCGGTCACCACGGCGCCGCCGATCAGCAACGCCATGCCGATGCCGATGACCGTGACGATGGGCACCGCGGCGTTCTTCAGCGCGTGCAGGAACAGGATGCTGCGCTGGCCGACGCCCTTGGCCTTGGCGGTGCGGATGTAGTCCTGCTGCAGCACTTCAAGCATGGTCGCGCGGGTGATGCGGGCGATCAGCGCGATGTAGACGCCGCCGAGCGCGATGGAGGGCAGCACCAGGTTCTCCAGCCAGGGGAACAGGCCTTCCTTGAAGGCGGTGTAGCCCTGCACCGGCAGCCAATCCAGCTCCAGCGCGAAGATGTAGGCCAGCACGTAGCCGACCACGAAGACCGGCACCGAGAAGCCGAGCACCGCGAAGCCCATGACGCAGCGGTCGATCCAGGTGCCATGCTTCCACGCGGCAATGACGCCCATGGGCACGGCGATGGAGACCGCCAGGATCAGCGTCAGCACCATCAGCGACAGCGTCGGCTCGATGCGCTGCTTGATCATGGTGGTGACCGGCAGGTTGGTGAAGATGGAGACGCCCATGTCGCCGTTCAGGATGTTCCACACCCATTCGCCGAAGCGCACCAGGAAGGGGCGGTCCAGCCCCAGGCTCTGGCGGATGCGTTCGACATCGGCGGGGGTGGCCTGGTCACCGGCGATGACCGCGGCGGGGTCGCCGGGGGCGATGTAGAGCAGGCTGAACACGAACAGCGCGACCACCGCCATGACGGGGATGGTCGCGAGCACGCGGCGGATGATGTAAGCGAACATTTATGCTGCCTTCGGCGGGGCCGGCCGGTGGGCGGCCCCGGGGCTGGTGCCCCGAGGCCGGCCGGCGATGCTGAGGGAAACCGACGTCACGTCTTGGAGACGCCCCAGAAGAACGGCAGCGGGCCCTTGACCACGCCGGAGATGTTGGCGCGCCAGGCCTGGTACTGCAGGAAGAAGCCGGTCGGCGCGTAGGTCACGTTCTCCATGCCCGCGCGGTTCAGGCGGCGGATCGCGGCCTTCTCGGCGTCCAGGTTCGGCGCCTCGAACCACTCGTCCACCGCGGTTTCCACCGAGGGGATGTTGGGCCAGCCGAACCAGGCGGCGTCGCCATTGGCGCGGCAGGCGATGTAGACCGCCGGGTTGATGCAGTCCGCGCCGGCGTGCCAGCTGTGGAACATGGACCAGCCGCCCTGGCCGACCGGGTTCTTCATGGCGCGGCGCTGGCCGGTGGTGCCCCAGTCGGTGGCCACGTAGTCCACGTTGAAGCCGATGCGCTTCAGCAGGTCGGCGGTGACATCGCCCTGCGCCTTGGTGATGGGCTGGTCCTGCGCCACCACGCAGGTGACCGGCGTGCCGGCATAGCCGCTCTCGGCCAGCAGGCGCTTGGCCAGGTCCATGTTGCGCGGACCCTTCAGCAGGTCGCCGCCTTCTTCCGTGTACAGCGGCGTGCCGGGGGTGAAGAAGCCGGGCAGCGGCTTCCACAGCGCGTTGTCGTCGCCCACCAGCGCGCGCATGTAGTCTTCCTGGCTCAACGCGGCCAGCACCGCCTGCCGCGCCTTCAGGCTGTTGAACGGCGTGGTCAGGTGGTTCATGCGGAAGGTGCCGATATTGCCGAGCGGGTCGGCGATATCCACGCGCACGTTGCGGTTGCGGCGCAGCTGCGGCACCAGGTCGGTGATGGGGTTTTCCCACCAGTCCACTTCACCGTTCTGCAGCGCGGCGGAAGCCGTGGCCGGGTCCGGCATCACGATCCACTCGATGCGGTCGACCATGATGTGCTTGCCGCCCGACAGCCAGCTGCCCGGCTCCGAGCGCGGCTTGTAGTCGGCGAACTTGGCGAACACGGCCTTGGCGCCGGGGACCCATTCCTCCTTCACGAAGCGCATCGGGCCGGAGCCGATGTATTCCTCGATCTGCTTGAACGGGTCGGTCTTGGCGATGCGTTCCGGCATGATGAAGGCCATGGGCGTGGAGTTCTTGCCCAGCGCCATCAGCATCTTCGGGTAGGGCTTCTTCAGCACCCACTTCACGGTCAGGTCGTCCACCGCCACCAGCTCCTGCTGGATGGCCTTGATCATCTGGCCCATCGAGTCGCGGGCGGACCAGCGCGTCAGGCTGGCGGCGACGTCCTTGGCGTGGACCGTGCTGCCGTCGTGGAACTTCAGGTTGGGGCGCAGCTTGATGGTCCAGGTCAGGCCATCGGCGGAGACGCTGGCGCCCTCGGCCATCTGCGGCTTCGGCACCAGGTGCTCGTCAAAGCCGAACAGCGTGTCCCACACCAGGGCGGCGGCGTTGCGGACGACGTACTGGGTGCCCCAGATCGGGTCGAAATTGGCCAGGTTGGCCTGCGGCACGAACTTCAGCGTGCGGGCGGCGGCGCCCTGCGAGTACGCCGGAGCCGAGAGGCCGAAATGCCCGGCCAGGCCGAGACCGGCGCCAGCCTTGATGAGTGTCCTGCGATCCATTTGGTCCCTCGTCTCCAATTTCGGCGTCGCCCGGTTTCACGCCAGCCTGCCGCATCCATGGGCAGGAAGCCAGTGTCCAGACGCAACCACCCCAGTCCTGGGGCTTGCTTGCATGTGTTGTGCCAGCGGGGCACCCGTGGCGCACTAGGCCTTGCGCAGGTTCCAGAACAACGCCGGGCCGCCCCGCACCAGCCCCGAGAGGCTACGGCGCCAGGCCTGCGGCGGCCGGCCCTGGCCGAGCGGCACGAAGGGCGCCTCCCGCCAGACCAGGCGTTGCAGGTCGGCGGCGACGCGACGTTCCGCATCGAGCGTGGTGGCGTTGAACCAGTCCTCGCGCAGCGCCTCCCGCGCCGGGCTGCTGGACCAGCCGGCCCAGCCTTCCAGCCCGTTGCCGCGCAGGGGTTGGTGGCTGCCGGGCACGCTGGTGTCCAGCCCCTCCCACGTCGTGCAGAAGGCGCTCCAGCCGCCCTGGTCCGGCGGGTTGCGGTTGGCGCGGCGCTGGATGGCGGTGCCCCAGTCGGTGGCCTGCAGTTCCACGTTGAAGCCGATGCGGCGCATCAGGTCGGCGGCCACCTCGGACAGCGCGTTGATGTTGGCCAGGTCGGTCGGCGTCATCATCGCGACTTTCTCGCCCTTGTAGCCGCTCTCGCGCAGCGCCTTCTGCGCGGCTTCGATGCTGCGCGGGCTGGTCAGCACCTCCAGCCCGGCATCGTTCGCCAGCGGCGTGCCCGGGGTGAAGGCACCGGCGGGGATGCGCCACAGCGCGGGGTCCTCGCCATAGGCGGCCTGCATGAAGGCGCGCTGGTCCACCGCCGGCAGCAGGGCGCGGCGCACCGCCGGGTTGTCGAACGGCGCCTGCAGATGGTTGAAGCGCAGCACGCCCAGGTTGCCCGCGGTGTTGATGACGTCGATCTCGATATCCCGGTTGCGGCGCAGCCGGGGCAGCAGGTCCGGCAGCGGGGTTTCCCACCAATCCGCCTCGTTGTTCAGCAGCGCGCCAGCGGCGGTCGCCGGGTCCGGCATCACCCGCCATTCCACCCGGTCGAAGTTGACCGGCTTGCCGCCGGCCAGGAAGTCCGCGGGTTCCTGGCGCGGGATGTAGTCGGCGAAACGCTCATACACCGCCAGGCTGCCGGGCACCCATTGCGCCGGGCGGAAGATGAAGGGGCCGGAGCCGGTATAGTCCTCGATCTGCTTGAACGGGTCGGTTCGTGCCACTCGTTCGGGCATGATGGCGCAGATATTGGCGCTTGGCTTGCCCAGCGCCCAGGCCAGGCCCGGCCAGGGGCGCTTCAGCCGCAGGGTGAAGATGCTGTCCGATTCGGCCTTGGCTTCCTCCAGCAGCGCGTTCAGCCGCAGGCCCAGCACGTCCCGCTTGGACCAGCGCAGGATGCTGGCGATGCAGTCGGCAGAACGCACCGGCGCGCCGTCGTGGAATTTCAGCCCCGGGCGCAGGCTGATGCGCCAGGTCAGGCCATCGGCCGAGACCTCGTGCCCCTGCGCCATCTGGTGCTTCGGCTGGAAGTCGGCGCCCAGGCCGAAGAGCTGGTCGTAGATCATCAGCCCGTGGTTGCGGGCGATGACGGTGGTGGACCAGACCGGGTCGATATTGGCCAGGTTGCCCTGCGGGATGAAGCGCAGGACGCGCTGCGCGGTCTGCGCGCGGGCCAGCGACGGCGCCGCCAGCGCGGCGAGCAGCAACGGACGACGGGAGATCATGACTTGCCGATGTTCCAGAAGGCGGTGACGGGGCTCTTGAACACCCCGGTGACGTTGCGGCGCCAGACGCTGGGCTGCCAGTAGTAGCCCAGCGGCACATAGGCCATCAGCTGCATCGCCTGGCGGTTCAGGTCATCGGCGATGCGCTTGCCCTCGGTGGCGTCGGCGGCGTCGGTCCAGGCGTTGCGCAGGCGCTCCACCTCGGGGTCGTCCGGCCAGCCGAACCAGGCATTGGCGCCGTTGGCGCGCAGGAACAGGTGCGTCACCGGCTGGGTCAGCGACTGGCCGGAGGAGGTGGTGTGGATGATGCTCCAGCCGCCCTTCTCCACCGGTTCCTTGCTGGCGCGGCGCTGGATCAGGCTGCCCCAGTCGGTGGCGACCAGTTCCAGGTTCATGCCCAGGCGGCGGATGATGTCGGCGGTGACCAGCGACAGCGCGTTGATCTGCGGGTAGTCGCTGGGGGCGACCAGGACGACCTTCTCGCCCTTGTAGCCGGCGGCGGCCAGTGCGGCCTTGGCGCGGTCCAGGTTGTGGGTCTTCAGCACCTCGCTGCCGGCCTCGCTGGCCAGTGGCGTGTCACACGTAAAGACGCCCTCGCAGACGCCCCAGCCCGCGGGGTCCTCGCCGGCGACGGCGCGCAGGTAGTCGCGCTGGTCCACCGCCATGGCCACGGCGCGGCGGATGGCCGGGTTGTCGAAGGGCGGGTGCAGCGTGTTGAAGCGGCAGATGCCGTAGGTGCCATCCAGCAGGCGCTGCTCCACCACCAGCTGGCGGTTGCGGCGCATCAGCGGCAGCAGGTCGTGCAGCGGGTATTCCCAGTAGTCCTGCTCGCCCGTGGTCATGGCGTTGGCGGCGGTGGCTGGGTCCGAGATGACCGTCCATTCCACCCGGTCCAGCCGCGGAATGCGGCCGCCGGCCAGGCCGTCCACGGCTTCGGCGCGCGGCACATAGCCGTCGAACTGCGCCCAGGACGCCGCCTGGCCGGGGTTCCATTCATTGGTCAGGAAGCGGAAGGGGCCGGAGCCGACGGCTTCGCGGATCTGCTGGAAGGCATCCGTCGCCGCGATGCGCGCCGGCATGATGAAGCAGGGGAACTGCGTCTGGCCCAGCGCCTGGATCAGCAGCGGTACGCGCCGCTTCAGGCGGAAGCGGAAGCGCCGCTCGTCCAGCGCGGTCAGCTCCTCCACCCGCGGCCACAGCACCTGGGTGAAGGGGTCGCGCCGGCGCCAGCGCTCGATGCTGGCGACACAGTCGGCGGCGGTGACGCGCTCGCCGTCGTGGAATTTGAGGCCGGCGCGCAGGGTGAAGGTCAGGCTGCGGCCGCCATCCTCCTCCAGCCAGCCTTCCGCCATCTGCGGCCGGATGGTGCCGCCGGCGTCCTGGGCGCAGAGCTGGTCGTAAACCATGAAGCCATGGTTGCGGGTGACCACGGCGGTGGTCCAGACCGGGTCCAGGCTGGTCAGGTTGGACTGCGGCACCACGCGCAGCGCGCGGGCGCCGGCTTGTTGCGCGAAGGCCGGGGCCGCCAGCAGCGGGGAAGCCAGGACGGCGCGACGGCTGATCATGCGCGGTGGATCCCCCAGAAGATGGCGAAGCCCTTTATCCGGTCCGCCAGGTTGCGCTTGTGCGCGGTCAGGCTGCGATACCCGCCCAAGGGAATGTAGGGCAGTTCCTGCATCGCCACGCGCTGGATATCGCGGGCGATGGCCTGCTGCTGCGACACTTCCGGCGCGTCGAAGAACTGCATCCGCAGCGCCTCCAGCGCGGGGATGCTGGGCCAGCCTGGCGTGGCCGCGTTGCCGTCCGAGCGCAGGCTGTTGTGGGTGCCGGGGTTGACGAAATCCATGCCCGAATTGGCGAAGCAGGAGACGCTCCAGCCGCCCTGCGCCACCGGCCCGCGGTTGTTGCGCCGTTGCACCAGCGCGCCCCAGTCCGACAGCGCGATATCCAGGTTCACCTCCAGCTTGCGGAAGAAGTCGATGGCGACCTGCGCCATGGCGGAGGTTGAGATGATGTCGGTGGTGCCGAGCAGGCGGATCGGTTCGCCCTTGTAGCCGGCCTCGCGCAGCGCGCGCTTGGACGCCTCGATGCTGCGCGGCCCCTTCAGCGGGCCAAGCGCTTCCTCATTCGCCAGCGGGGTGCCGGGGGTGAAGAAGCCGACCCCGGTCTCGAACCGCGCCGGCGTCGGGCCGACGATGGCGGTCATGAAGTCTTCCTGGTTGATCGCCCCCAGCAACGCGCGGCGGATGGCCGGGTTGTCGAAGGGCGGATGCAGGTGGTTCATCCGCATCGAACACGGGAAGACCAGCGTGTCCATCACGTCCACCACCAACTGGCGCTGGCGTTCCAGCAGGGTGGAGACCTCCGGCGGCATCTGCTCGAACCAGTCGATCTCGCCGGACATCAGCGCCGCCGAGGCGGTCGCGGCATCCGGGATAGTGTGCCATTCCACGCGGTCGAAATGCACCACCTTCGGCCCGGCGGTCAGGCCCCTGGCATTGTCCGGCGTCGGCGAATAGCCGGCGTAGCGTTCCCAGGCCGCGAAGCTGCCGCTGCGGTGTTCCGCGTGCATGAACTTGAAGGGACCGCTGCCGACGGCTTCCCGCACCGGCTGGAACGGGTCCGTATTGGCCAGGCGTTCCGGCATGATGAAGCAGACCGGCGAGGACGGCAGGCCCAGCGCGCCGATCAGCTGCGGAAAGCGGCGCTTGAGGCGGAAGACGATGCGGCGGTCATCGGCGGCGCTGATCTCCTCCAGGTAGGTCAGCAGCACCTGGCCGGTCGGGCTGCGCCGCGCCCAGCGCTTGATGCTGGCGACGGCATCCTGGGCGCGCACCGCCTCGCCGTCGTGGAACTTCAGCCCGGCGCGCAGCGTGACCGTCACGCGGCGGCCGTCGTCTTCCTCGGTGTGGCCCTCGGCCATCTGCGGGCGGATGCGGTACTGCGCGTCCGTGCCGTACAGCGTGTCCCACACCATGTAGCCGTGGTTGCGGGCGACGTTGCTGATGGTCCAGATCGGGTCGAGCGTCGTCAGGTCGGTCTGCGGCACGAACTTCATGACGCGGGCGGGCTGCGCCGCGGCCGGCAGCGCCAGCGTGGCACCGGCCGTGGCCAGCAGGGAACGTCTTGCGATCATGTGCGGCGAATTCCCCAGAAGATCGCCAGGCCGCGCACGCGGTCGGCCAGGTCTCGCCGGATGGCGGTTTGGCTGCGGTAGGCGCCGGCGGGGATGAAGGGCAGGTCCCGCATCGCCTCCACCTGGATCTGCCGCGCGATGGCCTGGCGCGCTTCCAGCGTCGGGGCCTCGAACCACTGGTCGCGCAGTTGCTCGATCTTCGGCATGTCCGGCCAGCCCGGCCAGGCGCCAGCGCCATTGGCGCGCAGCGTCGGGTTGGTCGCGGGCGTCAGGAAGTCCATGCTGCTGAAGGCGTACATGGAAACGCTCCAGCCGCCCTTCTCCACCGGTTCCTTGTTCAGCCGGCGCTGCACCACCGTGCCCCAATCGGTCAGCGCGATGTCGAGGTTCACGCCCAGGCGGCGGAACAGGTCGATGGCCACCTGCGTCAGCGCGGAGGGGATCAGGATGTCGGTCGGCCCCAGCAGGCGGATCGGCTGGTTGGTGTAGCCGGCCGCCTTCAGCGCGGCCTTCGCCGCCTCGATGCTGCGCGGGCCCTTCAGCGGCTCCAGCGCCACATCGCTGGCCATCGGCCCGCCGGGGGTGAAGAAGCCGACATCGGTCTCATACAGCCGCTTGTCGGTGCCGACCGAGGCGACCATGAAGTCTTCCTGGCTGATCGCCGGCAGCAGCGCGCGGCGGATGGCCGGGTCGTTGAACGGCGCCTGCAGGAAGTTGAAGCGCATCAGTGCCATCATCGGCCGCGGATCCATGTCCTCGATGGCCAGGGCACGATTGCGGGCCAGGAGCTGCTGGATCTCCGGCGGCGGCTGCTCGTACCAGTCGATCTCGCCGGCCTGCATCGCCGCGGCAGCGGTGGCGGCATCCGGGATCGTCTTCCACTCCACCCGCTCGAAATGCGCGACCTTGGGCCCGGCGGTCAGGCCGGAGGCAGCGGCCGAGACCGGCACGTAGTCCGCATTTCGGCTGAAGGCGGCGCCATTGCCGGCGATGAAGTCACCGGGGATGAAGCGGTACGGCCCGCTGCCGACAACCTCGCGCAGCTGGGTGAAGGCATCGGTCTTCGCCAGCCGTTCCGGCATGATGAAGCAGGGCGGCGCGACGGGGTTGCCCAGCGCCTCGTACAGCAGCGGAAAGGCGTGCCTGAGACGGAACTGCAGGCGCTTGTCGTCCAGCGCGACGATCTCGTCCAGCGCCGGGGAAAGCTTCTGCCCCATGGCGTGGCGCTTCAGCCAGCGCTGCACGCTGGCCACGGCGTCGCGCGCCAGCACGCGTTCGCCGTCGTGGAATTTCAGCCCGTCGCGCAGCGTGATGGTCACGCGGCGGCCGTCCTCCTCCTCCACATGGCCGGCGGCCATCTGCGGCTGCGCGCGGAACTGCGCGTCCGAGCCGTAGAGCTGGTCGAACACCATGTAGCCCATGTTCCGCGTCACGTTGGACGTGGTCCAGATCGGGTCCAGGCTGGACAGGTCGGCCTGCGGCACGAAGCGCAGCACGCTGGCGCGCTGCCCCACGGCGGGCATGGCGAGCAGGCTGGCGCCGCTGGCCAGCAGGGTACGGCGATGCAGGCTCATGCGCGCTTCATGTTCCAGAACAGCGCGAAGCCGGGTACGCGGCCCGTCAGGTTGCGGCGGAAGGCGGTCATCGACTTGTAGGATCCGACGGGGATGTAGGGCAGCTCGTCCAGCAGCACGGTCTGGAAGTCCCGCGCCAGGGCCTGTTGGCGGGCCGGGTCGGCGGCGTCGAACCAGGCGTCGCGCAATTCCTCAAGCCGCGGGATGGTGGGCCAGCCGAACCAGGCGCCAGGCCCGTTGCCGCGCAGCGGGAAGTTGGTCGCGGGGTCGGCGAACTCGAAGCTGGCGAAGGCGGTCAGCAGCACGCTCCAGCCGCCCTTGTCGAGCGGCTCCTTGCTCGCGCGGCGCTGCACCACGCTGCCCCAGTCGGTCAGCACGAAGTCGAGGTTGACGCCGAGCTCGCGGAACATGCCGCCGCAGACCTGGGTCATGGCGGCGGGCGCCAGGATGTCGGTGGGGCCGATCAAGCGAATCTGCTGGTTGGTGTAGCCAGCCTCCTGCATCAGCTGCTTGGCGCGGGCGATGCTGCGCGGCCCGGTCAGCGCGGCCATGCCCGCGTCGTTGGCGAAGGGCGTGCTGGGCGTGAACAGGCCGAGCGGGGTGAACAGCGCCGGGTCGGGCCCGACGATGGCGGTCATGTAGTCTTCCTGGTTGATCGCCGGCAGCAGGGCCTGGCGCATCTTCTTGTCGTTGAATGGCGGCAGCAGGTGGTTGAAGCGCAGGATCGCCGGATTGTTCAGGCTGTCGATCGGCTCCACCATGATGGTGCGGCCGCGCTTCAGCATCACCTGCAGCTCCGGCGGCGGCTGCTCGTACCAGTCGATCTCGCCGCTCTGCAGCGCGGCGGAGGCGGTCGCGGCATCCGGGATGATGTGCCATTCCACGCGGTCGAAATGCGCGTGCTTCGGCCCCGCGGTCAGGCTGGGCGTGCCGTGCGTGGTAGGCACGTAGCCGGCGAAGCGCTCATACACCGCCAGGCTGCCGCTGTTGTATTCGTCCGGCTTGAAGCGGAACGGGCCGCTGCCGACGGTCTCCCGGATCTGCTGGAACGGGTCGGTGCGGGCAATCCGCTCCGGCATGATGAAGCTGCTGGGGTTGGACGGGTTGGCCAGCACCGACAGCAGCAGCGGGAAGGCGCGCTTGAGGTGGAAGCGCACCTGCGTGTCGCTGGCGGCCTCCAGCCGGTCCAGCACCGTCATCAGCTTCTGGCCCAGCGGATTGCGGCGCATCCAGCGGTTCAGGCTGGCAACCACGTCGCGCGCCAGCACCGGTTCGCCGTCATGGAAGCGCAGGCCGGGGCGCAGCGTGATGGTCCAGGTCAGGTTGTCGTCCGAGACGCTGTGCCCGGCGGCCATCTGCGGCTGCGGCTTGAAGCTGGAATCCATGCCGTACAGGGTGTCGTACACCATGTAGGCGTGGTTGCGGGTGACGTTGGCCGTGGTCCAGATGGGGTCCAGGCTGGTCAGGTTGGCTTGGGGTACGAATTTCAGCACGCGGGCGGGCTGGGCCGCCGCAAGGCGCGGCAAGGCAGCAGCCGCACCAGCGGCGAACAGGTCACGACGACGCATCAGCTTGTCTCCCCGGCAGGGTGTTGCCGGGGAGTGAACCGCGAAACTCCGCCGCACCGCAACAGGCAAAGCCGGGCCGCGGGGTGCCGCCAGCCCTGCCCTGCCCGCGCCTTGGGCGTCAGCCGCGCTTGACGTTCCAGAACATCGGCACCGAGACGCTGAGCACGCCGCTGAGGTTCTTGCGGTAGGCGGTGCTGCCGAAGGCCTGGCCCAGCGGCAGGGTCGGCGCTTCCTCGAAGCCGATTTCCTGCTGGCGCCGGGCGGCCACCTGCTGCGCCGCCAGGTCCGGCGCGTCGAACCAGGCGCTGCGCTGGGCTTCCAGCCCCGCGCTGTCCGCCCAGCCGAACCAGCCGGTGCCGCCATTGCCGCGCAGCGTCTGGTTGACCGCGGGGTTGATGACGTCGAAGGCCGACCAGTAGGTGAAGAAGATGCTCCAGCCGCCCTTGTCCGGCGCCTCGCGGCTGGCGCGGCGCTGCACCACCGTGCCCCAGTCGCTGGCCACGTAGTCCACGTTCAGGCCGATGCGCTTGAACAGGTCCGCCGCCACCAGGCAGAGCGCGTTGATGATGGGGAAGTCGGTGGCGCCCAGCAGCACCACCTTCTCGCCCTTGTAGCCGGCGGCGATGATCTCGCGCTTCACCTTCTCCACGTCGCGCGGGCTGGTCAGCGCGCCGAGCCCGGCGTCGGAGGCGAAGGGCGTGTTGGGCGGGAAGAAGCCGACCTTGTCGGCCCAGGCGCCCTTCTCGTCGCCCCAGGCCGCGGTCATGAAGTCCGCCTGGTCGATGGCGCCCAGGATAGCCTTGCGCAGCCGCGGGTTGTTGAACGGCGCGTGCAGGTGGTTGAAGCGGCCGAAGCCGAGCAGCCCCAGCGTGTCACGCTCGATGCCGATGTTGCGGTCGCGCCGCAGCGGCGGCAGCAGGTCGTTCGGCGGGTTCTCCCACCAATCCACCTCGCCGGCCTGCAGCGCGGCGGAGGCGGTGGCGCCATCCGGCGTGACGCGCCATTCCACCCGGTCGAAATTGGCGATCTTGGGGCCGGAGATCATCGCCGGCGCGCCACCCTGGCGCGGCACGTAGTCGGCGAAGCGCTCATAGATGTAGCGGCTGCCGCGCACCGTCTCGTTGCTGTTGAAGCGGTAGGGGCCGCTGCCGACATATTCGCCGATCTGCTGGAAGGCGTCCGTCTTCGCGATCCGCTCCGGCATCATGAAGGGCGCCGGCGAGCCGACCTTGCCCAGCGCGTCCGGCAGCAGCGGGAAGGGCTTCTTCAGCCGGAAGACGATGGTCCTGTCATCGGGCGCGGTCAGCTCATCCGTGCGGGCCGCCAGTTCCTGGCCGATGGGGTCGCGCTTCTGCCAGCGCTGGATCGAGGCGACGCAGTCCCGCGCCAGCACCGGGGTGCCGTCATGCCACTTCAGCCCCTCGCGCAGCTTCAGCTCCCAGCGCAGGCCGTCGGCGGCGGTGGTGTGGCCCTCCACCATCTGCGGCTGCGCCTTGAACTGGTTGTCCACGCTGTACAGCATGTCCCACACCAGCAGGCCGTGGTTGCGGGTGACATAGGCGGTGGTGAAGATCGGGTCGAGCACGCCGATGTCGGACTGCGGGATGAAGCGCAGGACCCGCGAATTCGCCGGCTGGGCGATGGCGAAGCGCGGCAGGGCACCGGCGGCGCCCAGCGCGGCGGCGCCCTGCATCAGGTTGCGTCGAAGCATATGCGTCTCCCGGGTTCGGCGCGTCGGCGCCTTCGCGCGGGAGTGAAGCGCAACCGGGGTGGGTGCCGCAAGCGCGACGCCTACCACCGGCATTGGCCAGCCGATTCACGCCGCCAGGTGCTCGGCACCGCCTGCGCGGCGCCTGCGCCCTTTGGCGATCGGCTGGCGGCTACCCCTTCCGCACGTTCCAGAACAGCGGCATGCCGTTCAGCACCCCGCTGATGTTGCTGCGGTAGGCCCAGGGTTGGAAATAGGCGCCGACGGGGATGTAGGGCACCTGCTGGAACGCCTCCACCTGGATTTCCCGGGCGATGCGCTGCTGCTCCGCCAGGTTCGGCGCGTCGAACCAGGCGGCGCGCAGCTCCTCCACCTTCGGCATGGTCGGCCAGCCCGGCCAGGCGGCCAGGCCGTTGCCGCGCAGGCCCAGGTGGCCGGCGGGGCTGAAGAAGTCCAGCCCGGTGAAGAAGGTGAGGAAGATGTTCCAGCCGCCCTGGTCCGGCGGGTTGCGGTTGGCGCGGCGGGTGACGATGCTGCCCCAGTCGGTCGCCACGTAGTCCACGTTCATGCCCGCCTTCTGCAGCATGTCCAGGCAGACCTGGGCCAGCGCGTTCAGCGTGGGGAAATCGGTGGCGCCCATCAGCACCACCTTCTCGCCCTTGTAGCCGGCGGCGGCCAGGTCGCGCTTCACCTTGTCGTAGTCGCGCGGGCCGACCAGCGGGTCCACCCCGGCGTCGCTGGCAAAGGGCGTGCCCGGCGGGAAGAAGCCGACCTTGTCCTTCCACATCGCCGGGTCGGTGCCGATCACCGCGCTCATGTAGTCGGACTGGCTGCAGGCGCCCAGCAGCGCGCGGCGAATCGCCGGGTTGTTGAACGGCGGGTGCAGGTGGTTGAAGCGGCACAGGCCCAGCAGGCCGGTGGGGTCGTACAACTCGGTCTTGACGTTGCGGTTGCGCCGCAGCAGCGGCAGCAGGTCGGCGGTCGGCTGTTCCCACCAATCCACCTCGCCATTGCCCAGGGCGCTGGCGGCGGTGGAGGCGTCCGGGATAACCCGCCATTCCACGCGGTCGAAATGCGCGACCTTCGGGCCGGAGGTCCATTCGATGGCGCCGCCGCTGCGCGGCACGTAGTCGCGGTTGCGGTCATAGACCAGCAGGCTGCCGGCCACGCGCTCGGCGGCATTGAAGCGGTAGGGGCCGCTGCCCATGATGTCCTTGAACGGGACATTGGGGTCCTGGCTGGCGATCGGCTCCGGCATGATGAAGCAGACCGGGCTGCCCGGCTTGGCCAGCGCGTCGAACAGCAGGGCGAAGGGCTTCTTCAGCCGGAAGGTGAAGCGGCGGTCGTCATCGGCCTTCAACTCATCCGTCGCCAGCGCCAGAGCCTGGCCCATGGCGTCCTTGGCCCACCAGCGCTTGATGCTGGCCACCGCGTCCTTCGCCGCCACCGGGGTGCCGTCATGGAACTTCAGCCCCTGGCGCAGCGTGATGGTGACGCGCTTGCCGCCATCCTGGATCACATGGCCCTCGGCCATCTGCGGCTGCGGCTTGAACTGCGCATCCAGGCCATAGAGCGTGTCGTAGATCAGGAAGGCATGGTGCCGGGTGACGTAGGCGGTGGTGGCGATGGGGTCGATCACCGCCAGGTCCGACTGCGGGATGAACTTCAGCAGGCGGGGCGCCTGGGCCACGGCGGGGGCACTCAGCATGGCGGGCATGGCCACGCCGGCCTTGAACAGGTCGCGTCTTTGCATGGGTAAACTCCTCAGATGAAACCGTGGTCCGCCGCCCTGGCGCGGGTATTCCCGCCTTGCGGCCATTATGGAACGGAATCGGTTCGCAGCGGAACACCCCGGCCGCTGCCGCCTGGCCGCAGCGGGGTGTTGCCCTGGTGCCGCACTGCCAAGCGGAGTGCCGTGGTTCTGGCGAGCAGCGCGCGAGGAGTTCAACCCAGGCGTCCGCGCTGGCGGCACGGTGATGGCTCAGCTTCGCCGCTATCGCACCAAGCCAGGGTTTTCCTCGCCTTTTCGGTGGCGGCGGCGCTGGCGGTGGCGTGCCGTACCCGCTTGCCGGGAATGCCCGCCGCAATGTTTCCGCCTATGGTTGCAGCCCGCGCCGATGGGCGGCGAAGGCTGCGGAAACGGGCGCCGTTTGTCACTGCCGCGTGGTTTGTGCGCTGCAAGGTCGGCGCGTACAGGAAGCAATGGTTATGACGATGCCTCTCACAACGATCCCGTTCGGTGACTGGCTGCAGCGCCGCCTGGGTGCCCCCCGGCTGCGCCTGCTGCTGGAGATGTTCCGCTTCGGCGTGGTCGGCGGCGTCGGCTTCCTGGTCGATTCGGCCGTGCTGCTGGCCATGCTCGGGCTGGGCCTCGGCCCCTATGGCGGGCGGGTGGTCTCCTACCTGGTGGCGGCCAGCACGACCTTCGCGCTCAACCGTGCCTGGACCTTCCGCCATCAGCCGAAAAGCGAAACGCCCTTAAGGCAATGGGCGCTGTTCCTGATGCTCAACTTGATCGGTTTTGCCTGCAACTACGGCGCCTATGCCGCCTTGATCTCCAGTGTGCCGCTGGTGGCGCGCTACCCCGTGCTGGGGGTGGCTGCCGGCTCGCTGGCTGGCATGACCGGCAACTTCCTGCTCTCGCGCCGCTACGTCTTCGGCGCCACTACCCCTCCGACCGGGGCCGCCGCGCCGGCCAAGGCCGCCTCCCCCACCCTTCACTGACCCAAGCGGGGTACCGATGCGCATTTGTACGCCTCCTGCCGCGCCCTGCCCCCCGGGTCCGGAGCCACTGCCATGCACGGCGTGATCCCGCCCGAGCCTGGCCACGGCCAGGGCAAGCTGCTGGCGGCGCTGGTGGAGAGTTGGCCCCGCTACGCCGATGCCGCGGCCGCCGGGCGCGGCCGCCTGGTCGGCCCCCGGGCGCAACCGGTGCCGCGGCCGCTGCTGGCCAGCGCCCAGGCCGCGCTGGACGCGCTGTCCATCGGCGTGCCCGGCCTGCTGGCACGCGACCTGGTCGGCCAGGGCGAAATGCCCACGGCCGGGGTGCTGCTGTTCGGCATCGGCATGGCGGTGCTGGTGCTGGCGGTGGCCGGTGGCTACCGGCATGGCGCGCTGTTCGGCGGCCGGCGGCCGCTGCTGGCCGCCGCCGGGGCGCTGACCGGCAGCATCGTGGGCCTGGCGGTGGCGGTGCGGCTGGCCGGCGCGGCGGAGGCGCTGCCGCTGGCGGCGGCCGGGCTGTGGCTGGGCTTTGCCCTGCCGCTGCTGCTGGCCGGGCGGGTCGCCAGCGCCAGGCTGGTGCGGGCGGAAGCGCCGCGCACCGCCCTGCGCGCCGTGGTGGTAGGGGAAGGCCCGCAGGCGGCGCGGCTGGCCGCCATGGCCCGCGGCAGCCAGGTTGGCCCGGTGCGGCTGCTGGGTGTGGTGGATGACCGCCGCCGCGTGGCCGATTCGCCCTTTGCCGAGAGCGGCCTGCCACATCTGGGCCCGTTCGAGGTGCTGCAGGCGCTGATCCGCCGCGGCGAGGTGGACCAGGTGATCCTGGCGCTGCCCTGGGCGGCGGAGGCGCGGGTGACCGCGCTGGTGCGCCGGCTGTCCGACTACCCCGTGGAGGTCTGCCTGGCCCCCGACCTGTGCAGCTACCGGGCCCGCCGGCCCAGCCCGCCGCTGAAGCTGCTGCATCGGCCGTTG
Organism: Acetobacteraceae bacterium; assembly: GCA_947455205.1. Classification (GTDB taxonomy): domain Bacteria; phylum Pseudomonadota; class Alphaproteobacteria; order Acetobacterales; family Acetobacteraceae; genus CAIMOR01. The sequence continues at coordinate 79,343 of CANGNF010000004.1, forward strand.
GATGGCTGGCGCGGCCTGGCCAAGCGGGCGGAGGACATCCTGCTCTCGGTCGGCGCGCTGGCGGTGGCGGCGGTGCCGATGCTGCTGATCGCCGTGGCGGTGCGGCTGGACAGCCCCGGCCCGGTGCTGTTCCGCCAGCGCCGCACCGGCTTCAACAACCGCGACTTCTACGTGCTGAAGTTCCGCACAATGTACACCGACAAGACCGACCAGGAGGCGCGGGTCCAGGTCAGCGAGGGCGACCCGCGCGTGACCCCGGTGGGCGCGATCCTGCGCCGCACCAGCCTGGACGAGCTGCCGCAGCTGCTGAACGTGCTGTGGGGCGAGATGAGCTTCGTCGGCCCGCGCCCGCACGCCCCGGGCACCCGCGCCGCCGGCCGGCCGTTCGAGGAGGTGGCCGAGCGCTATGCCGCGCGGCACCGGGTGAAGCCGGGGTTGACCGGGCTGGCCCAGGTGCGCGGCTGGCGCGGCCCGACCGAGACCGAGGAAAAGCTGCTGCGCCGCGTCGAGGCCGACCTGGAATACATCGAGACCTGGTCGCTGTGGCTGGACGCGCTGATCATCCTGCGAACCCTGGTGGCGGTGGCCCGCATGCGAAATGCTTACTGATGCGCTAGAACCGGTGGCCGCAACGCCGCCGAGGACGCCGATGACCAGCACCGAGAAGCAGCCCCGCATCGCCGTGCTGGTGCCCTGCTACAACGAGGAAGTAGCCATTCCGCGCGTGGTGGCCGCCTTCCGCGCCGCGCTGCCGCAGCGCCACCGTCTACGTCTACGACAACAACAGCCGCGACAATACCGTGGCGGTGGCGCGCGCCGCCGGCGCGGTGGTGCGGACCGAGACCCTGCAGGGCAAGGGCAACGTGGTCCGCCGCATGTTCGCGGATATCGAGGCCGACCTGTACCTGCTGGTGGATGGCGACGACACCTACGACGCCGGCAGCGCGCCGGCGATGATCCGCCTGGCGCTGGAGCAGCGGCTGGACATGGTGACCGGCGTGCGCAAGACGCCGGAGGAGATCGCCGCGGCGGCGTATCGGCGCGGCCACCAGTTCGGCAACGCCATGCTGACCGGCCTGGTGCGCGGCGTGTTCGGCGACCGCATCTCCGACATGCTGTCCGGCTACCGTGTCTTCTCGCGGCGCTTCGTGAAGAGCTTCCCGGCGCTGGCCTCGGGCTTCGAGACCGAGACCGAGTTCACCGTGCATGCGCTGGAGCTGAAGCTGCCGGTGGGCGAGGTGGTGACGCCGTACAAGGAGCGCCCGGTTGGCTCCACCAGCAAGCTGCGGACCTACCACGACGGCTTCCGCATCCTGCGGATGATCCTGGCGCTGGTGCAGCGGGAACGGCCGCTGCAGTTCTTCTCGCTGGCCGGCACCGTGCTGCTGCTGTTCTCGGCCGCGCTGTTCCTGCCGGTGCTGGTGACCTACTGGGAGACCGGCCTGGTGCCGCGGCTGCCGACGCTGGTCGCCTCGGTCGGCTTCGCCGTGCTCGGCTTCCTCGGCTTCGCCTGCGGGTTGATCCTGGATACCGTGACGCGTGGCCGGCAGGAGGCGAAGCGCGTGGCCTACCTGGCCATCCCCGCCCCCGATTTCGACGGGGGCGCATGAGCGCGGCGCGATACCCCCAGCCTGAGCTGGTCGCCGGCGCCGCTTCCGCGCCGGATGACTACGACGCCGACGTCATCATCCTGGCGATGGATCGCGCCGAGGACACCATCGCAGCCATCGCCAGCGCTCGCGCGCAGCAGGGCGTGGCCAAGCATGTCTGGGTGGCCGACCAGGGCAGCAAGCCGGAGAACCTGGCCAAGCTGGCCGCCGCCGTGGCCGGCGCCGAGGACGCCACGCTGGTGCGGCTGGACCGCAACCACGGCGTGGCCGGCGGGCGCAACCGCGCCACGGCGCTCGGCCATGCGCGGGCAATCTTCGCGCTGGACAACGACGCCGAGTTTGCCGACGCGACCACCCTGGCCCGCGCCGTGGCGGCGCTTGACGAGGCGCCGGACCTGGCCGCCGTGGGCTGCCGCATATTGGTCTACGCCACCGGCGCCGAGGATTTCCCCAGCTGGGGCTACCCGATCTCGCTGTTCCCCAAGGCCGCCGGCAGCTTCGACGCCTGCACCTTCGTCGGTGCCGGCCACGCGATTCGCCGCGCCGCCTGGGACCAGGCCGGCGGCTATGACGACGCGCTGTTCTTCTGCTGGGAGGAGTTCGACTTCTCGCTGCGCGCGATCAACCAGGGTTGGCGCATCCGCTATCGCGGCGACATCGCCGTGCGGCACAAGGTCAGCGGCGAGCATCGCTTTTCCTGGTCCGGCACGCGCTGGCACTACTTCGTCCGCAACCGGCTGTACATCGAGCTGAAGTCCGGCGCCTCGGCCCTGGCGCTGCTGCCGCGCTTCCTGGCCTATACGGTGCGAGGGGCGCGCAATGGCGTGCTGCGGCAGGGGCTGGCGGCCGGGCTGGCGGCGCTGCGCCTGGCGCGCCACGCGCCGAAGCAACTGCCGACCGAGGTGGGGCGCGACTACATGGCGCGCAACGACGCGGTGTATCGCGGTGGGCTGCTCGGCCGGGTCCGGCGCGAGATCCTGGCGGCGCTGCCGGCGCCGAAGTAGCGGCCGGCAGGCCGGCGGGAACGCGCTACTGCCGCTCGATCCCCGCATTGGCCACCACACGGCGCCAGGTGGCCACCTGGTCCGCCACCAGCCGGGTGAACTCGGCCGGGCTGTCCGGCTTGGCGATGGCGCCCAGCGTCGCCATGCGGGACTTCACCTCCGGCAAGGCCATGGCCTTGTGCAGCTCCGCGTTCATGCGCTGCACGATCGGCGCCGGCAGGCCGGGCGGTCCGGCCATCCCCGCCCAGGACATCACCTGGAAGCCGCGCACGGTCGCCGCCATCGGGGGCGCCTCCGGCAGCAGCGGCCAGACTTCGGGGCTGGTGACGCCGATGCCGCGCAGCTTGCCGTCACGGATGCCGGGGCCGGTGGTGGTGATGGTGTCCATGTACAGATCAACGCGGCCGGACAGCACGTCCGGCAGCGGCGCGGTGCCGCCGCGGTACGGCACGTGGTTCAGCACGATGCCCGTGGTCTGCGCCAGCAGCTCCGCCGCCAGGTGCTGCGTGGTGCCGACGCCGCTGGTGGCATAGGTGATGCTGCCGGGCTTTTCCTTCGCCGCGGCGATCACCTCCGCCAGGTTCTTCCACGGCGCGTCGGCGCGCGTGGCCATGGCCAGCGGAAAGGCGACCCAGCTGCCGATGAAGCTGAAATCCGTCACGGGGTCGAAGGGCAGCCGGTTGTAGATGGCGGCGCTGGCGGTATGGCCGCCGGTCAGCATGACGAAGGTATGGCCATCCGGCCGGGCCTTGGCGGTGGCGTCGCTGGCGAGGTTCCCGCCGGCGCCGGGGCGGCCTTCCACCACCACGGGCTGGCCCAGCGCGGCCGAAAGCGGCGCCGCCGCCAGCCGCGCCAGCACGTCGCCATTGCCGCCGGGGCCGAAGCCCTGCAGCAGCGTGATCGGGCGGTCCGGCCAATGCTCGGCTTGCGCGCGGGCGATGGCCGGCATGGCGAGCAACCCGGTGGTGAAGGCCCTGCGGCGCATGCGTGGCGTCTCCCCTTTTCGTTGGCGCAGTTTGGGCGGAATGTTGCGCCTGGACCAGAGGGAAGGAACCGACATGGCCGATGTGAAGCCGGGCAACCTTGGCGAGTATGACCTGACCGGCCGGGTGGCCGTGGTGGCCGGGGGCAGCAACGGCATCGGCGCCGCGACCATTCGCCGGCTGGCCGCCAAGGGCGCCACCTGCGTGGTCGGCTACAACGAGGGCGCGGAGCGCGCCCAGGCGCTGGTCGCTAGCCTGCCGGGCAAGGGGCACATCGCGCTGCGGATCCCGATGACCGACACCGCGGCGATTCGCGCGGCGGCGGCGGAGGTGACGGCGAAGCTCGGCCGCTGCGACGTGCTGGTGAACAGCGCGGCGGTGACCCGAGCGGTGCCGCACAGCAACCTGGAAGCGCTGGACGACGACCTGATCGACCTGGTGCTGAGCACCAATGTGCGCGGGCCCTTCGCCACCATCCGCGCCTTCGCGCCGTTGCTGAAGGCCAGCGGCGACGCGGTCATCATCAACATCAGCTCGCTCGCCGCCATTTCCGGCAGCGGCAGCAGCATCATCTACGGCGCTTCCAAGGCGGCGATGGATACCATGGGCATGTCGCTGGCCCGCGTGCTGGGGCATGACGGCATCCGCGTCATCAGCATCTCGCCGTCCGCCGTCGCCACGGACTTCGTGCCCGGCCGCGGGCGAGAGGTGGTGGAGAAGCAGGCGGCGTCCTCCGCGCTGCATACGGTGACGGAAGCCGACGACGTCGCGGTGACGATCATGGGTGCCATCACCCATATGCGGCTGACCACCGGCACCGTCATCCTGGTGGACGGCGGCAAGCACCTGTAGCGCCATGCGCAACGCGCTGGAGCAGTTCATGATCCACCTGCTGGTGGATGCCAGCAAGGCCGAAAGCTCCGGCCTGCTGGTGGACGGGCTGCTCTATGCGCTGTCGGGGCTGGGGCTGCTCGGCTTTGCCTGGTGGCTGCACTGGGGAGGTGGTCACGGGCCGGAAGCCGGGCTGGCTGAGAAGCTGATCACCGCCGTCGTCGCGCTCATCGGCGTGGCGGTGCTGCTGGCCGGGGCCTGGCTGCTGCTGCGTGCCGCCGGCATCGGCCTGGGGTAGCGGGTATGAAAAAGCCGCCCTGGCATGGCTGCCGGGCGGCTGATCCCACGCCACCAGCCTTCAGCGGCCGGCGCGTTCCACGGTGACGATGCCGATCGCCGGCTTGCCGGAGGCCGCGGCGATGCGGGCGTCCTGGGCCTCGATTTCGGTGCGGGCGGGTTCGTCGCCATCCAGGCCACCGAGCAGCTCGCTCGGCACCTTGCGGTTGGAGCGGCGGGTGCCGTCCTCGTACATCACGTCGAACAGCACGAACTTGCTGTCGTCCTTGCGCTTGGCCATGTCAGGCACTCCTCGGGGTTGCCGCCGTGCCTTGGGTCACGCCGATCAATCGGTATCGGAATCCGGCTCAGGCGTGTGCGGGCGGCCGGCGGCCATGTCGGCCTCGCGGGCGGCGCGGCGTTCGGCCACGGCGGCCTCCTTCGCGCGCTGCTTCTCTTCCTGCTTGGCCTGCTTCGAACGGTTAACGTCGGCCCTGTTCAGGCCGTAATTGGGCTTGCGCGCCATGGCTCGCTTTTCATTGCAAGGGTTTCAGCGGAAGCCGGGTGGGGACAGCCGAAGCTGTCCCCGGTCTCGTCTCAGGCGTTCTTCAGGTTGGTCGCGCTGGACTTGCCGTTCTTGCCGCGCATCAGCTCGAAGCTGATCTTCTGGCCTTCCTTCAGGTTGCCGAGGCCCGAACGCTCAACGTCGGAAATGTGGACGAACACGTCGGCCGTGCCGTCTTCCGGCTGGATGAAGCCGAAGCCCTTGGTCGGGTTGAACCACTTAACGGTGCCAATGGACATGGAGATATCCCTTTGAACAGGAAGTTGCCGCCCTGCAACATGCGGGGCGGGCCAAACCGATCGGACAGGGACGGACACCGGGTTCGGGGCTGCGCTCGCGATCCGGGGGACCACCAGGAGCTCGAAGGGAGGGGAAAGCCGAACCAAACGAGTTGACGCCGCTCATATGGACCTTGCCGCCCCCACTTGCAACTGAAAGCGGGGACGATCCGCCGCGTGCAACCGACGCGGGGGCAAGCCCGCGTCGGCGGCAACGCAGGGGTTACTTCGCCAGCCCGGCTTCCTTCATGGAGTTGCCGAGCGAGACGTCCGCCGCGGCCAGGTGGCGGGCGAATCCGGCGGCGCTTTCGTAGACCGCGCCGAAGCCGCGGGCCAACAGGAAGTCCTGGTATTCCTTGCTCTTGAACACCTTGTCCAACGCGGCCTCCATGGCCTGCGTGATGGGCGCCGGCAGGCCGGGCGGGCCGGCGATGCCGCGCCAGGCGCCGTTGTTGTAGTCCAGCCCCATCGCCTCCTTCAGCGTCGGGATCGCCGGGAAGGCGCTGACCCGGGCCGGCGCCATCACCGCCAGGGCGCGGGCGCGGTTGGCGTCCAGCATGGCCCGTGCCTCGGGGATCGAGCAGGTGGTGAAGTCCAGCCCGCCCGCCGCCAGGTCCTGCATGGCCGGCGCGGCGCCGGTGCTGGGCACCCAGCGCACGTGGTCGGCCTTCAGCCCCATGGCGTTCAGCCAGCCCGCCAGCGCCAGGTGCCAGATGCCGCCCTGCCCGGTGCCGCTGGCCTTCAGCTGGCCGGGACGGCTGGCCTTGATCGCCTCGGCCAGTGCCTTCACGTCGCGGTAGGGCGAGTTGACGTTCACCGTCACGCCCGGCGCGTCGTTGTTCATCAGGCCCAGCGGCGTGTAGTTGCGGTAGGTGATCTCGGTCAGGCCCTGCCAGTGCAGCATGCAGATCTCGGCCGTGATCATGCCCAACGTATAGCCGTCCGGCGCCGCCTGGCTGATGGCGGCATGGCCGACCACGCCGGACCCACCGGTGCGGTTGACCACGTTGAAGGGCTGGCCGAGTTCCTTCTCAAGCAGGATGGCGATCATGCGCAGCACGGCATCCGTGCCGCCGCCGGCGGCCCAGGGGCAGAGCATCTGCACCGGCCGCGACGGCCAGCGCGGCTGCGCCATGGCGGGGGTGGCAAAGGGGGCGGCAACCGCGGCGGCGGATGCGCCGAGCAGGGTGCGGCGGGAAAGGTCGGTCATTGGTGATCCTCCGGATTATGTCGTTGTGTCGAGGCTAAAGGAGACGCGGCGCCGCGCACAAGCGGCGCCGCTGGCTCAGGCCGCGGCCCTGCGTGCCTGCAGCCGGTTGAACACCCACACCCCCGCCGGCCACAGCAGCGCGCCGAGGGTCAGGGAGGCCAGCACGGCCGAGACCGGGCGCTCGACGAAGGGCAGCGGGCTGCCGTCGCTCTTGATCAGCGAGGTGATGAAGTTCTGCTCCACCATGCTGCCCATGACGATGCCGAGCACCAGCGCCGCCACCGGGTAGCCGTTGCGCTCCATCACGTAGCCGACGCAGCCGAAGAACCCCACCGCCAGCACGCTGAACAGGTTGGCGCCGGTGGCGAAGGCGCCGACGGCGCAGAGCAGGATGATGACAGGCATGACGCTGGACCGCGGCGCCCGCAGGATCTTGCTGGCCATGCGGATCATCAGGATGCCCAGCGGGATCATGATGATGTTGGCCAGCACGAAGATGATGTAGAGCGCGTACATGCTGCTGGCACGCTCGGTGAACAGCGTCGGGCCGGGGTTCAGCCCCTTCATGTACAGCACGCCGATGGCGATGGCGGTGATGGTGTCCCCAGGGATGCCGAACAGCAGCGCCGGCACCCAGCCGCTAGCCAGCGAGGCATTGTTGGAGGCACCCGCCTCCACCAGGCCTTCCACATGGCCGGTGCCGAACTTCTCCGGCTCCTTCGACCACTTCTTGCTCATGGCGTAGCTGACCCAGGCGGCCATGTCGGCGCCGGCACCGGGCAGCACGCCGATGATGATGCCGATGATGTTGCCGCGCCACATCGGCCATTGGTACTTCTTGGTCAGCCCCCACTGGCCCTTCAGGATGCTGCCGAACTTGCGGTCCGGCAGCTTGGGCGGCTCCGGCGTCACCATGGCGCGCATGACTTCGGAGACCGCGAAGACGCCGACCAGCGCGGGAATCGGCTCGATGCCGCCCAGCAGGTCGGTCATGCCGAAGGTGAAGCGCGGCGTGCCCGCCGGATTCTCCATGCCTATGCAGGCAAACAGCAGCCCCAGCAGCATGCTGGCGATGGCCTTGATGGGTGAGGAACGCGCCACCAGCGTGGCGCACATCAGCCCGAGGAAGGCGAGCCAGAAGTATTCATAGGTGGAGAAGGACAGCGCCATCTCGGCCAGCAGTGGCGCCATCACCACCAGGGAGATAGTGCCGACGATGCCGCCGATGGCGGAGAACCAGAGGCCGGCGCCCAGCGCCAGCTCGGCCTGGCCCTTGCGCGTCATCGCGTAGGCTTCATCCGTATAGGCCGCACTTGCGGGCGTGCCGGGAATGCGCAGCAGGCAGCCGGGGATGTCGCCCGAGAAGATCGCCATGGCCGAGGCCGTGATGATGGTGGCGATGGCGGCGATGGGGCTGAGGTAGAAGGTGACGGGCACCAGCAGCGCGGTCGCCATGGTGGCGGAAAGCCCGGGCAGGCTGCCGACCACCAGGCCGTAGACGGCGCTGGCGACGATGGCGATCAGCACATCCGGCGCCGCCACCAGGCGGAAGGCTTCGAGCATGTCGTGCATGTCAGGGGCTACCAGAAGGCCGGCAGGATGCCATCCGCCAGCGGCACCCGCAGCAGCTTGGCGAAGACGGCATGGACGAAGATGGGCGCACCGATGGCCAGCGGCACCGCCAGCTTCGGCTTCGCACCGAGCGCGAAGGCCGCTGTTGCCACGATGACCGCGGCGGTCAGCATGAAGCCGAGCCGCTCCACCGCCAGCACGTAGAACAGCAGCAGCCCCGGCGGCACCAGCGCGCGCAGTCCATAGGCGGTGGAATGGCGCTCGCCCTCCTCCGCGTCGGGCACCTCGAAGCTGTGGCCGATGCCGAAGGCGATCATGACGCCGCACATGATGAGGCCGCCGCCGATCAGCATGGGGAAGGCAGCGGGGCCGACATCCTGCCCCGGCACGGCAGGCAGGCGAGAGCCGCCCCAGGCCGCGGCCAGGCCAAGCCCGGCCAGGAACAGACCGGTGGTCCGGTCGGACAATTGCATGGACGTTTTCCCTATATTGCCGCGGACCCTACAGGGCCGCGGCGGCGCTTGGGAATAGGGCTTAACCGCCGCCGGCCGTGGCGGCACCTGCCGGCCGCGCATCGTGCAGGCGCTCAGGCCCGGCCGGTAGCGCCTTGAAAACAAAGCGCTTGCGGCTTCGTATCCGAAATGGGCATGGTCCCAAAAAACGGCCGCCTGCCGGGCGCAGCCATGCCAAGCGCCGGAGGAACGACCGATGAGCCTTGCCATTCCGCCAGGGGCGGTGGACTGCCACGTCCATATCGTCGGCCCGCTGTCGCGCTTCCCGCAGGAGCCGACGCGCCACTACACCTGCGCCGAGGCGACGCTGCCGATGCTGCAGGCCACCGCCGGCGCGGTGCGACGCTTCGTGGTGGTGCAGCCCAGCTTCTACGGCACCGACAACGAGGCGACGCTGCAGGCCTGCGACACGCTGACCGGCAACGGCCGCGCCGTGGCGGTGGTGGACCCGGCGCGGGTGGACGACGCCATGGCCAGGCAGTTGCAGGCGCGCGGCGTGGCGGGGCTGCGAATCAACCTGAACAGCCGGCTGAAGGGCGACCACCGCCAGGTCCAGGGCGTGCTGGCCCAGCACGCCGCGCTGGCGCAGCGCATGGGCTGGCACCTGCAACTGGTGGTGCCGTTCAGCGCCCTGCTCGGCGCCGCGCAGCTGATCGAGCCGCTGCAGGTGCCGGTCGTGATCGACCATTTCGGCCTGCCGCTGGGCAAGGCGGCCAACAGCGGGGAAGCGCATGCGCTGCGCGACATGGTGGCGATGCCGCATGTGTGGGTGAAGCTTTCGGCGCCCTACCGGCTGGGCCTGGGCGAGCGCAACACCACCACCCCGCGCGACTGGGCGGCGCTGCTGCTGGAGGCCGCGCCGGACCGGTGCCTGTGGGGCAGCGACTGGCCGCACGTACCCCCCGTGAGCGAACAGCGCGGGCCGGACAGCACGCCGCCTAACCGGCCGCTGAGCTACGCCGAGCTGATCGGCGACTTCATCATTGCGGTAGGCAACGCGGATCTGGTGCGTCGCGTCTTGGTGGAGAACCCCCAGCGGTTGTATGGCTTCTCCCCAGTCTAGCGTCTGATCGTCGCCGGTGGATCGCCGGCGGCGTGAATCAGCCGCGCCTACAACGAACGCGGGAGAGGGGCGCATGCCGAACATCGCAGCCGAGAAGCTGGAGAACATCTGCCGGGGCCTGCTGCTGGGCGCCGGCGTGCCGGCCAGCGAGGCCGCCACCGTGGCGCGGCACTGCGTCAACGCCAACCTGGTCGGGCATGACAGCCACGGCGCCATCCAGATCCCGCAATACATCGACCGGATCAAGGCCGGGCACATCGTGCCGGGCGCACCGTTCGAGATCGTGCGCGAGAGCAGCACCACCACGGTGGTGGATGGCCATTGGGGCTTCGGCTACGTCATCAACGAACAGGCGATGGCGCTGACCATCAAGAAGGCCGAGGCGCAGAACATCGCCGCCTGCACCGTGTTCCGCCAGGGCCATGTCGGCCGCCTGGCCAGCTACCCGCTGATGGCGGCCAAGGCCGGCATGATCGGCATGGCCTGGGCCGACAGCGGGCGTTCCCCCAAGGCGGTGGCGCCGTTCGGCGGCCGCCAGGCGCGGCTGGGCACCAACCCCTGGGCCATCGCGGTGCCGAGTGACCTGGAGGGGCCGATGTTCATCGACATGGCGACCTCCGCCGTGGCCGTGGGCAAGATCAAGCTGGCCCAGGCGCGCGGCCAGAAGATCCCGAAGGGCTGGGTCGTCACCAAGGATGGCGAGATGACCGACGACCCCAATGGCTACAATGGCGGCGGCGCGCTGCTGCCGCTGGGCGGCCCGGGCGAGGGCTACAAGGGCTACGGCCTGGCCGCGATCGGCGAGGTGCTGTGCGGCCTGCTGACCGGCCTGGGCTTCGGCGTGGAGCCGACCGGCCGGCACAATGACGGCACCTTCATGCTGGCGATCAAGGTGGAGGCGTTCCGCCCGCTGATGGCCTTCCGCGGCGAGGTGAAGGACTTCGCCGAATACCTGAAGGCGACGCCGCCGAGCGAGGGCAGCAGCGGCGTGCTGTACCCCGGTGAGATCGAGTACCGCACCGAGAAGCAGCGGCGCGCCGAGGGCATCGAGATCGAGGATGCCACCTGGAAGAAGCTTGGCGACATGGCCCAGGGCTACGGCATCGCGGCGGAGCTGGGCTTCGCCTGAGATGGCGGGGCGGGCTTTCGCCCGCCCGAGCCCGCCTCACTTCAGGACGAAGTCCTTCAGCACCTCCGGCCGGAAGCTGAGCCCATGGCCGGGCGCTTCCGGCGCGGTGATGATGCCGCCGGCGATCTTCGGCAGCCCCAGCATCACGTCGTCCAGCAGGCCCATCTGCTCGGCCCAGATGCCGTTGGGGATGCTGGCCAGCAGGTGGACGTTGAGTTCCGGGAACAGGTGGGGCGCGATGGTCATGCCCCAGGTATCCGCCACCGCCGCCAGCTTGCGCAGCTCGGTGAAGCCGCCGCGCATCGGGTCCGGCTGCAATATGGGCAGGCAGGGGTTTTCCAGCACCGGCTTCAGGTCGGCGCGGCCGAAATGGGTCTCGCCGCCGACCGTGCGCGTGGTCAGCGCCGCGGCCACGCGGGCGTAGCCGGCGAAGTCGTCGGCGATCACCGGCTCCTCGATCCAGTAGGGGTCGTAGTCCTGGAAGGCTGTCCCGGCGATGATCGCCTGGTCGGCGCTCCAGCCCATGTTGATGTCGATCATGATCTCGACATCCGGGCCGACCGCGTCGCGCACCATCCGCAGGTTCCGCACATCCTGCCGCCAGTCGCCGATATGGGCGGCCTGCATCTTGATGGCCTTGTAGCCCTGTTCGACATAGTACTTCGCCTTCGCGGCCATGCCCTCGCCCAGCGCGCCGCGGAAGCAGCCGCTGCCGTAGATGGGGATTTCCGTGCGGTAGCTGCCCCACAGCCGGTGCAGCGGCAGCCCGGCCTTCTTGCCCACCGCGTCCCACAGCGCGATGTCCAGCGCGCTCTGCGCCATCATCGTCACGCCGCCGCGGCCGCCGGTCAGCGTGGTGCGCCAGATGTCGCGCCAGATCGCCTCCACCTCGGTGGCGTCGCGGCCGATGACGCGCGGCTCGATCACTTCCTTGATGCAGGCGCCGATGGTGCGCAGCAGCGGCAGGTTCAGCAGGTGCAGGTAGCCCATGCCGGTGATGCCGCCGTCGCAGACGACCTCGACGATGACCAGGTCGCGCATCTTGCCCAGCGCGTGGCCCTTCATCCAGGGATCGTCCGCCCAGGGGGCCTGCACCAGCGTGGTGCGCAGTTCGCGAATGGTCATCGGGCCGGGCATGGCGCGTCTCCTCTCCTGGTTGCGCGCATCCTGCGCCGGGTCCGCGCGCAGCACCAGTCAGGGCCCGGCCTCAGGGCAAGGCGGGCAGCAGGCGCGGCCAGTCCCGCGCCCAGCAGCAGGTGTGGCCGAAGCCCGGCACATCCGTGAAGCGCGCCGGCGCGCCGGCCGGCAGCCTTAGCGCGAAGCCACGCAGCGCGGTGGCGCCGGTCACGCGGTCCTCGGCGCCGGAAAAATGCCATTGCGGCAGCCGGCCCAGCGCCGGCGCGGCTTCCCGCGCCGGGTCCAGCGCCCCGGTCATGGGCGGCAGGCGGTGCCCGGCCAGCCAGCCCGCCATATCCAGGTTGGCCGCCACCGTCACCAGCGCCGCCACGTCCTCCCGCCGCGCCGCCAGCAACGCCGCCAGCGCGCCGCCGCCGGAATAGCCCACCAGCACCAGCCGCCGGGCGCCGAGCCGCGCCTTCAGCTGCGTCACCCCCGCTTCCATCGCCGCCAGCGCCGTGGGCGAGAAGCGCTGCGCCGTCCACACCGCCGGCGCGCAGTTGCGGCCGGGCATCACGTACTGGCAGGGCCGCCCGAGCCAGCCCACCGCCACCCCGGCGGGATGCGCCAGCGCCAGGCGCAGCGCCAGCGGGTCGGTCGGCGTCGGGTCGGGCGAGACCTCGGCCGGGCCGAGATAGGCCAGGCCATCGCCTTCCAGGTAGATCACCGCGGTCTCGCCGGTGCCGGCACGCCGCGCGCTGGCCAGGTCGAAGCCCGGCGTGGCCAATACCTCCCAGCGCCAGCCGGCCTGGGTGGCCAGGTCCGGCCCCAGGCTGGCGCGCCCGGCGCAGCCCGCCAACAGCAGCAGCGCCAGCAGCAGCGCGCTACGCAGCATCGCGCAGCGTCGCCAGCGCCTGGGCCATGGCCTGCACCACGCTGGGCCAGTCGCCCGGGCGCGGCTGGCGGAACAGCCGGTGGCGCGGATACCAGGGCGTGTCGTCCCGCCCCAGCAGCCAGCGCCAGTCCGGCAGATGCGGCAGCATCACCCAGGCCGCGCCGCCCGCCGCGCCGAACAGATGCACCGGCGAGGAATCCACCGAGATCAGCAGGTCGGCCACCTGGGCGATGGCGGCGGTGTCGTCGAAATCCGCGATCTCGTCGCTGGTCGGCGTCATCGCCATGCCCAGCGGTGGCGCCTTGGCCTGCTCGGCGGCCGGGCCCTTCTGCACGGTGATGAAGGAGACCCCGGGCATGCCCAGCGGCGCCAGGTCGGCCAGCGTCATGGAGCGGTTGGCGTCATTGTGGTGGGTCGGCCGCCCGGCCCAGCACAGCGCCACGATCGGGCGCGGCAGCGGCGCCAGGCGTTCGCGCCACTTCGCCACCCGCGCCGGGTCCGGCAGCAGGTAGGGCATCGGCCCCGGCAGGTCCTCCAACCGCAGGCCAAGCGCCTGGGGCAGGCTCATCATCTCGCAATGCAGGTCGAAGGGCGGCGGCAGGGTGCCACGCGGCAGCAACTCGTCCACGCCCAACCCGCTGCGCCGGGCGATGTCCAGCGTCTCGTGGTTCACCTCCAGCACCAGCCGGGCGCCGCTGCGGCGCTTGGCCTCCGGCAGCAGCCGCAGGAACTGGAAGGTGTCGCCATAGCCCTGCTCGTCATGCACCAGCAGGGTGCGGCCGGGTGCGGCCTCGCCTTCCCAGCGCGGGCGCTGCACCCGGCGCTCCATCGCCTTGGTGTGGTCCAGGCTGTAGCGCCAGCGATACTCCCGCCAGCCGCGACGGAAATCCCCGGTCAGCAGCAGCGTTTCCGCCAGGTCGAAGCGCATCGGCAGGTCGCCGGGGAAGTGGCGCACCAGCATGTCCTGGATCGCCTTGGCGTCCTCCATGCGGTGCAGGTTCTTCAGCAGCACCGCCAGCAGCCGCCACAGCGGCGCCGGGCCGTTGCCGCCAGCCAGCACCTGCTGCAGCACCACCGCCGCCTGCTCCACATGCCCGGCGGCGGCCAGAGTGCGGGCCTGCTGCTCGGCCTCCGCCAGGTTCACAGGCCGAGCGCCGCGAGATGCCCGGCGTAGCGCTGGCCAAGCCCGATGCGCCCGGCGTCCAGCGGCGTCCGCAGCCGCCACGCCCCGGTGCCGCTGACCCGCCCGCGCCGCCGGGGGAATTCCAGGCAGCCGGCATGCCAGGGCAGGCCGAGGAACTCCAACATGCGCCGCGCCTCGCCTGCCAGGTCGCGCACCACATCCTCGTAGCGTACCTCCAGCCATTGCGCCGCGGGCAGCGTGGCGCGCCAATGCGCCGCCAGCGCCGCGGCTTCGCCCAGGTAGGCGCCGAGCTCGCCGGGCTGATAGGCGAAGGGCCGGTCTTCCGCGAACAGCCGGGCGTGGCAGGAAAACGCCAGGTCCCGCGCGTCCCGTACCACATGAATGAAGCGCGCCGCCGGCAGGGCGCGGTGCAGCAGGCCGGCATGCAGCAGCGGCACGCGGTCCAGCACATGGCGGCGGCCTTCCGCCAGCGGCCGCACCCGCGCCAGGTATTCAGCGCCCAGCGCCTCCGGCCGCGCCGCCAGCGCCGCGACATGCGGCAGCGCCCCGGCGCCGTGCAGGGAGGGATGCGCCGCCAGCACCTGCTCCACCAGCGCCATGCCGGCGCGCGGCAGGCCCAGGATGAACACCGGCAGCGGGTCGGCCTCGCCGGCCACTTCAGGCACCTCCCGCGCTGCCTGCAGCCGTGCCGCCATGGCCTCGGCGTCGTAGCGCAGCGTGGCGCGCTTCAGCGCGTTGCCGGCGCCCAGGTGATGGAAGCCGCGGTCGTCCTCGCCCAGGTCCAGCAACGCCTTGCCCAGCGCGAAGTGCAACAGCAGGCGGTCCTGCGGCGCCTCGGCTTCGGCCAGCAGAACCTCGACCTGCTCGGCCGCCGCCTCGGTCGCCGGCTGCAGCTCCAGACTGGCGTGCCACAGCACGGCGTCGCGCGGATGCGCCGCCAGCGCGGCCGCCAGCCCCTGTCGCGCCTCCGCCAGCCTGCCGGCCTCCGCCAGCAGCGTGGCGTGGTGCAGCGCCGCGCGGGGTGCCGCCGCGCCACCCAGCGCCCGCGCCTCGGCGAAGGCGGCCAGCGCCGGTTCGATGCGCCCGGCGTCGCGCAGGCACAGGCCGAGCATGTTGCGCGCCTCGTCGCTGTGCGGCGCCGCCTCCACCGCGCGGCGGGCGGCGTCCAGCGCCGCTTCCGGCTGGCCCAGCGCCTGCAGCGCCATGGCGCGCGACGCCAGCCCGATGCCGTGCGCCGGCGCGAAGGCCAGCAGCCCGTCCAGCCAGTGCAGCGCCTGGGCGTGCCGGCCGCGCCCGGTTTCCGCCGCCGCCAGGTTAACATAGGCATCGGCCAGGCGCGGCTCGATGTCGATCGCCTCCTGGGCATGCTCGGCGGCGCGGTCGTGCTCGCCGCGCGCATTGAGCAGGAAGGCCAGGTTGCTGTGCGGCTGCGCGTAGCCCGGGCGCAGCGCCAGGGCGCGCAGCCAGTGGCGCTCCGCCTCCGCCCCCAGGCCCAGGCGCAGGCAGGTGTTGCCCAGGTTGTTCAGCACCTCCACGTGGTCCGGCTGCAGCGTCAGGCTGCGTTCCAGGCAGGTGCGGCTTTCGCTGAAATTGCCGCGTTCCTGCAGGATGATGCCCAGGTTGTTCCAGGCCCCCGGCAGCGTGTTGTTCATCGAGACCGCGCGCCGCCCGGCCGCTTCCGCTTCCGCCAGCAGGCCGCGCTGGCGGCACATCTCCGCCAGGTTGGAGAAGTAGAGCGCCGGCGCCCGCGGCGCCTGGCAGGCGGCGCGCACATGCTGGATCGCCAGGTCCAGGTTGCCGAGGCCATGCGCCATCAGCCCGAGCAGATGCAGCGCGTCCGGCTGGCCGGGCCAGGCGGCCAGCACCTGCTGGCACAGCTGTTCGGCCGGCACCACCTGGCCGGCGTTCCAGTGCTGGTTGGCGCGGGTCAGCGCGTCCTGCAGCGCCTGGACGGTGGTGAGGGAGGTACTCAAGAAGCGGTCTCGGACATGGTCGGACATGCTAGCTTGCCGGCGCCCGCGCTGCCAGATTCGGTGCGGGTTGCCGAAGGGAGATCAGGATGAACGAAGCCACCCCCAGCACCATGGCGCGGGATGTGCTGGGTTGGGCCCGGCGGGCACCGCGCGCCGTCGCCGTCATCGAGGGTTCCGCGCAGTACAGCTACGGCGAACTGGCCGAGCACACCGCGAAGCTGGCGCTGGCGCTGCGCGCCGCCGGGGTTGCCGAGGGCAATCTGGTGCTGGTGGAGAACAACAACCGCTACGTCCACCTGGTTTCCGTGCTGGCGCTGGAAGTGCTGGGCGCCATCGTCTGCTCCTGCTGGCTGTCGGACCTGACGGAGGACAACAACGCGGTACGCCATGCCAACCTGCTGATCACCGAGAACCTGGCCGCCGAGGCGCTGCCGGGCCGGGCGCGGCTGCGGCTGGACCAGGGCTTCCTGGACGCCGCCATGTCGGCGACGCTGCCGCCGGGGTGGGAAGCGATGCTGGAGGCGCCCTCGCCGCTCGGCGCCGGGGTGCGACTGACGCGGACCTCCGGCACCACCGGGGCGCCCAAGTACATGCTGCTGAAGCGCAGCCTGATGGACAATTCGATCCGGCATGCGCCCGCCTTCCTGAACATGCGGAACGACGTGTTCAACGCCATCACCCTGCACAACTTCAACTTCCTGGGCACCTACGTGTATGGCTGGCTGGCGCTGCGCTTCGGCGGCTGCGTCTGCTTTTCCAGCCTGGAGACGGCGCTGGCGGACGTGAACCGCTTCCGCTTCAGCTACCTCAACCTGCTGGTCGGCGACGCCTCGCGCATCATCGCCGCGGCCGAGGCGCTGCCGGGGCATTGCAACCCATGCTCCGTCGCCGTCATCGGCGGCGCCATGCCGCCGGCCATGCAGCAGGGCCTGCTGCGCCGCGTCGCCACCGAGTTGCGCAACGCCTACCAGGCGAACGAGGCGCTGGCGGTGGCGCGCCTGGACCGCAACGGCATCGGCGAGGTGCTGGCCGACATGGAGGTCCGCATCAGCGGCGACGACGGCCAGCTGCTGGCCGAGGGCGAGGCCGGGGTGATCGAGCTGCGGTCGCCGCGGGTGATCGACCGCTATGAGTGGGACGAGGCGCTGACCGCCGAGCATTTCCTGCCCGGCGGCTGGTTCCGCACCAGCGATGTCGGCAAGCTGGTCGGGCCCCGGCAGCTGGTGGTGCTGGGCCGGCGCGACGAGATGTTGAACGCCGGCGGGGTGAAGGTGCCGCCGCTGCCGATCGAGGAGCGCATCCGCGCCCTGCCCGGGGTAACGGATGCGGTGCTGCTGGTGTTCGACGACCAGCACGGCGCCGGTGAGCTGCATGTGGTGGTGGAACGCGCCGACCCCGCGCATGACGCGGTGATCCATGAAGCGCTGCCGGGCACGTTGCGCGGCTTCTACTACGGTGGGTTCCGCGTGCACTACGTGGCCAGCCTGCCGCGCACGGAAACCGGCAAGGTGCAGCGCCACCTGGTGCGTTCGCACCTGCGCTAGCGGGTGACGTCGCCGGTGGCAGCACCGGCGACGTAAGGCGCGCTGGTGAGCGCCGACGCCCGGCTGCAGGTCGCCACCGGGCCCTGCGGCCCGGCGGCGACCCGATGCTCAGAACGGCATCGAGGCGCGAAGCAGGCCGGTATGGCCCTGGAAGTTGCTGCGCAGGTCGCCTTCATACGCCAGCCGGATCTGCACGCCGGACAGGTGCGCCAGCGTCGCCGCCAGGTTCACCCGCGCACCGTTGGCGGAAATGCGCTGCGTGGTGGTGGCGAAGCCCACGCCGGCCAGCAGGCCGGAGGTGGGGATGGCGCCGTTGATGTAGTCGTGCGTCCAGGCCAGCTTCAGTTCCGGCGTCACCAGGCCGTGCGGGGTCTGGATCTCGGTGGTGACGCGGCCGCCGATGTCGTGCGTCAGCGCGTCAACCGACCGGCCGAGGACGCGCAGGTTCAGCACTCCGGCGCCGGTCTCGGTGTAGCTGGCGTTGGTGCTGCGGGCGTATTGCAGGCCCACCATCGGCGTCAGCGTCATCGCGGACAGCTGGTAGTCGTGCCCGACGCCCACCTTGGCGTGATAGACCTGCCCGTCATAGGTGGAGCGCGCCGCCGCCCCGGCGAAGGGAATGGCGCGGGTCTGGCGGTAGTCCACGATGCCCGCACCGGCCTGGCCGTAGGCGAAGAAGCGCGGGGTGAACTGGTAGGTGCCGTAGCCGACGAACTGGACGGTCTCCTGGTTCACCTTGCCGCCGCTGCTGACGCCATGCATCTCCGTGCGGGAGAACACGCTGCTGATGCCGGCGCCGAGCAGCAGGTTGGGCCGCGGCGCGTAGTCCAGGCCCACCATCATGCCGGCATGGCTGGTGCCGTAGCCGTCCACCGTGCTGCTGGTGCCGCGGTTGGCGACACCGCCCATCGCCTGGGCCCAGACGCGCAGGCCGCTGGCCTCGGACCCCGCGGCCACGCCCGGCGCGCTGCCGGCGGAGGCGAAGCCGAGCTGATGCGCCTCGACCATGCTGCCGATGATGTTGGTGAGCAGGGAGAAGTTGAGGCCGTGCGGCGACCCCTGGAACGGCGCGGTGGAGCGCACCGCGTTCTCCTGCGACCTGCCGGCCGGCAGCGCGTCGATGGCGGAGAGCACGGAACGCTGGAAGGCCAGGGCTTCCGGCGAGCTGCCGCCGGCCAGCTGGTCCAGCGTGCGGCCCATGCTGCCCGGCCG
Organism: Acetobacteraceae bacterium; assembly: GCA_947455205.1. Taxonomy (GTDB): domain Bacteria; phylum Pseudomonadota; class Alphaproteobacteria; order Acetobacterales; family Acetobacteraceae; genus CAIMOR01. Next base: position 98,260 of record CANGNF010000004.1, read on the forward strand.
CGCGCCGGAGGCGGCGCCGATGTCGGAGTAGCTCACCTGGCTGAGCGTCAGCACCAGGTTGTAGTGGTCCGCCACCGTCTCGGTGCTGGCGGTCACGCGGTAGCCGGTGGCGGTGGCGATCACGTTGGCATAGTTGGTGCCGGCCGGGGTGGCGCTGTCCACCACGGTGATGCGGGTGTTGTTGGCCAGGCGCGGCCCGCCGAGCGGCAGCACCTGCACCGCGGCGCCGGCCATGCTGGCGGTGCCGGTCAGGTTCAGCCGGCCCGCGGTTTCGGGCGCCAGGGCGATGATCAGGTTGCCGCCGCTGGTCTGCACGTAGTTGCCGGTCAGCGCCACGGGGCTGGCCAGCAGCAGGTTGCCACCGTTGACCAGGTTGCCTGTGCCGCCGTTCACCACGACCGAGCTGACCAGTTGCTGGTTGCCGCTGGCCAGCACCAGGTCACCGCCGGTCACACCGATGGTGCCGCCGGTCAGTACGCCGAAGGTGGTGCCGCTGCCACCGATGATGGTAAGGTTTTGGCCATCGACGAGGACGTTGCCGAGGATGGTCCCGGTGTTGGTGACGGGTCCGATCGAGCCGCCGTCGGTGCTGGCGATGGCGTAGTTGCCGCCGGTGATGGTGCCGCTGTTGCTGATGGCGCCGATGAAGCCGCCCTGGTTGCCGATGCCGACATCGGTGCCCGTGATGGTGCCGCTGTTGACGATGCTGCCGATGCTGGCGCCGTACACGCCGCCGGCATTCGTCGGCGAGTTGTTGTAGATGCCGATGGAGCCGGTGATGGTGCCGCTGTTGATGATGGTGCCGATGCTGGCGCCGGGGGCGAGGGCACCGGGCAGGATGGTGCCGAAGTTGCCGATGCCCCAGCCGCCGGCGCCGCCGTCCGAGATCAGGCCGCTGTTGATGATGGCGCCGATGCTGGCGGCCGCGTTCGTCTGCGTGAGGTTGCCGTTGCCGCCGAAGTTGGCGACGCCCGCGGTGCCACCCATGATGGTGCCGGTGTTGGTCAGGGTGCCGATGACGGCCGAGCCGGTGACGCTGCCGGCAAAACCCCCGTTGAACACACCTATGGCGCTGCCGATGATCAGGCCGCTGTTGGTCAGCGCGGTGATGGTGGCACCGCTGCCGATGCCACCGATGCTGCCGCCGATGGACCCGCTCATGTCCATGTTGCCGACGCCGATGAACAGGCCGTTGATGGTGCCGGTGTTGTTCAACGCGCCGATGGTGGCGCCGGCCGAGATGCTGCCGCCGATGGAGGACCCGCCCCCGATGTTCAGCACGGCCATGCCGCCTTCGATGAGGCCGCCATTGTTCAGCGTGCCGATGGTGGCGCCACCGAGGATGGACGCCGTGCCGGCCGCCACGTTCACCACCGATACGGTGCCGGTGCTGGCGATGGTGCCTGTATTGGTCAGCGTGCCGATGAGGCCGGCGAAGTTGCCCAGCGCCATCATGCTGTTGCTGACGGTGACGAGGCCCGAGTTGTCGATCTGGCCGATGGTGCCGAGCGCGTTGACGATGGCACCGGCGTTGCCGAAGCCGCTGCCGTTGGCCATGATGGTGCCGCTGTTCACCAGCGTGCCGATGGAGCCGAGCAGGTTGGCGATGCCGCCGCCGCCGCCGTTGATCAGGCCGCTGTTGTTGATGCTGCCGATGACAGCGCCGATCGACCCCACGGTGGTGCCGAGGGTGTCGCCGGTGTTTTCGATGCCGATGGAGCCGGTGATGGTGCCGGTGTTGACGATGGCGCCGATGCTGCCGATGGCGGCGCCGAAGGTGCCGATATTCAAGATGCCGGACCGGCCGTCGCCCTGGATGGAGCCGCCATTGGTGATGAGGCCGATGGTGCGGCCCTCGACCCCGATGGCCACGCTGCCGATCACGGTGCCGCTGTTGGTGACGCTGGTGGCATCGCAGGCGGCGGCGCTGAGGCCGGTGACGGTGCCGGAGCCGAGGGTGACGCCGGCGCCGATGGAGACCGAGCCGCCATCGGTGGTGGCCGATGCCGTGTTGCTGCTGATGTTCTGCGCCGTGGGCGTGCAGACCGGGTTCGCCTCGGCCTGCTGGATGCCGCCGACCAGCATGGCAAGGCCAGAGGCGCCCGCGAGCAGCAGGAGGCGGAAGTCGGAACGAGCGGCGTGAACCAGCATGGGATTGTGTCCGGCGATTCTTTACAAGCGGAAGTGATCGCACAACCGCGTTAAAATGTCGATACCCCCGGGAAATAGTTCAGCGGCGGCACAACCGCCCGCGTCAAACGCCTCATTTCGCTTGATATCCTGGCCATCGGAGCCTGGCAGGCCGGGTGCCCGAGGCGCCTGCCAGCAGACCGACATGCACGAAGCCGATCGGCCCAGGGCGCCCCGCCCGGCCCACTGGCGGTGGCGCGCTGCCCGCCCCCCCCTACCCTGCCGGGCGGTCTAAATGGCCCGCCACCAGCGCCTGGTCAGCAGCAGCACCAGCAGCCCCTCGGCGCCCGTGGCCGCGGTGGCGGCCTGTACGCCGATGGCATCCGCCAGCAGCCCGACATGCACGAAGCCGATCGGCCCCATGCCGATGGCGACGGTCAGGATGCCCAGCACCCGGCTGCGCAGCTCGGTCGGCGTGGCCAGGTAGATCAGCGTCGGCTGCATGATGGAGAAGCCGGACTGGGCGAAGCCGATGACGAACAGCGCGGCACCGGCCAGCAGCGCGTTGGGCGCCAGCGCGAACAGGATCACCACGGCCAGGAAGGTGGCCATGCCGCCGATGTACAGCCGCTTGTACCAGGGCGGCCTGGCCCACAGCGCCATGGCGATGGCGCCGAAGAAGGCGCCGACGCCATCCAGGCTGGCCAGGATGCCCGTGGCCACCGTGTCCAGCCCCAGCACCTGCTGCGCCATCACGGGTATCATGCTGGTGAAGGCCCAGCCGAACACGTTGAACACCACGGTGATGGTGAGGATGCCGATCAGCCGCGGGTCCTGCCGCACTGCGCGCAGCCCTTCCGCCATGCGGCCCAGCATGGACACGGCGGAGGTGACGCGGGCGCTGCGGTAGCGCACCAGGAAGGCCGCCGGCAGCGCGGTGGCATACAACGCGGCACCGAGCACGAAGGTGCCCTCGATGCCCAGGCCCGCCAGCACCAGGCCGCCGACCGTGGGGCCCAGCATGCGGCTGGCATTGTTGCTGCCGACATCGATCGACATCGCCTCGCCCATGCGCTCCGGCCCGGCGACCTCGCCCATGATCAGCCGGCGCACCGGGTTATCGGCCGCCCAGCTGATGCCGTTGATGAAGCAGGCCACGCCCAGGTGCCACACGCGCAGCGCCTCGCACCAGGCCAGCAGCGCCAGCACCAGGGAAACGCCGAGCGAGGTGCCGACGACGATGATCATGGCCCAGCGCCGGTCCAGCCGCTCCGCCACCGCCCCCAGCAGGGCGCCGAACAGGCCCATGGGCAGCAGGCGCAGCATGGTCATCATGGCGACCAGGAAGGCGCTTTCGGTCGAGCGCCAGACGAACACCGCCACCGCCAGCGTTTCCAGCCAGCGCACGACGAAGATGACCAGGCCCACATACCAAAGCCGGCAGAAGTCCGGTTGCGCGAAAAGCCGCACCGCGTTTCCTCAGTTCATTGCCGGCCATGGTGCCTGTTGCCGCGGCTTGTGGCAAAGGGGGCTGGCAGGAATGGGAGGGCCGGATGGCACATTGGGTCAGGTTCGCCAGGGGCGAGGGCGGCACGGGGTTCGGCACGCTGGCGGACGGCCAGGTGGCGGTGCACCAGGGCGACATGTTCGCCGGCGCGACGCCGACCGGGGAGACGCTGGCCGCCGAGGGGCTGGCGCTGCTGCCGCCGGTCGTGCCCGGGCAGTTCGTGGGACTGTGGAACAACTTCCATGAGGCCGCGGCCAAGGCCGGCAATGCCATTCCGGAAACCCCGCTGTGGTTCCTGAAGGCGCCGGGCAGCCTGGCCGGGCCGGGCGACGCCATCCGCCCGCCCAGCAGCTACACCGGCAAGGTGATCTATGAGGGCGAGCTGGGCATCGTCATCGGCGCCACGGTGAAGGATGCCGACGACGCCGCGGCCGAGGCCGCCATCTTCGGCTATACCTGCGTCAACGACGTGACGGCGCTGGACCTGCTGCATGCCGACCCCAGCTTTCCGCAATGGGCGCGGGCCAAGGGCTGCGACACGTTCGGGCCGATCGGGCCGTGCATCGCCACCGGGCTGGACTGGGCGGCGGCACGCTGCAAGGTGGCGCTGAACGGGCGCGGCCGGCAGGACTATCCGCTGGCGGACATGATCCTGCCGCCGGCGCGCATCGTCAGCCTGCTGTCGCGGGAGATCACGCTGCGGCCGGGCGACGTCATCGCCTGCGGCACTTCGGTGGGCGCGCTGCCGATGCGGCCGGGCATGGTGGTGGAGGTCAGCATCGACGGGGTGGGCACGCTGGCGAATACCTACGCGCCGGGGTAGCTCAGGCCGGCTGAGACCGCTTCTCGATGTAGGTCATCAGGTTCTCCAGCCGGTCGGCCTCGCTGGCCGGCTTGTCCCGCCGGATGCGCTCGATCCGCGGGAAGCGCAGCGCCACGCCGGATTTGTGCCGGCCGGAAAGCTGCGCGGCGTCGAACACCACTTCCAGCACCAGTTCCTTCTCCACTTCCCGCACCGGGCCGAAGCGCGCGGTGGTGTGGTTGCGGATCCACTTGTCCAGCCAGGTGAGTTCCTCATCGGTGTAGCCGGAATAGGCCTTGCCGATGGGGACCAGCTCCTCGCCGCCCTGGCCGTCCGGCCGCCACAGGCCGAAGGTGTAGTCGCTGTAGAAGCTGCTGCGCTTGCCGTGGCCGCGCTGGGCGTACATCAGCACGGCGTCCACGCTCAGCGGGTCGCGCTTCCACTTCCACCACAGCCCCTTCACGCGGCCGGCGACATAGGGGCTGTCGCCGCGCTTCAGCATCAGCCCTTCGATGCTGGCCGCCCGCGCGCCGGCGCGCACCTCCGCCAACTGGGTGAAGCTGGCGAAGGCGATCTGGGCGGAGAGGTCCATGCGCCCTGGCTGTTCCCGCGCGACGAAGGCTTCCAGCCGCTCGCGCCTGGTGTCAAAGGGCAGCGCGCGCAGGTCCTCGGTGCCGTCGAACAGCAGGTCGTACAGCCGCACGCCGGCCGGATGGTCCTTCTGCATCTTGGCGCCGACCACCTTGCGGTTCAGCCGTTGCTGCAGATCGGCAAAGGGGGCCACCACGCCGTCCCGCACCACCAGCAACTCGCCATCCAGCACACCATGAAAGTCCATCGCCGCGACGATCTCGGGGAAGGCGCCGGAGACGTCCTCGCCGCCGCGGCTCCACAGCCGCCTGCCGCCGGGGCCGCTGACCAGTTGCACGCGGATGCCGTCCCACTTCCATTCCGCCCGCCAGGCCGAAGGGTCCAGCGCGGCGATGTCGCTGTCCTCCAGCGGATGGGCCAGCATCAGCGGGCGGAACACCGGGGTGTCCAGCGGGTCCGGGCGCTCCGCCTTGCCCTCCAGCCAGCGGAAGATGGGGATGTAGGGCGGCGCGATGCCGTGCCAGATCTCCTCGATATCCGCCACCGGCTGGCCGCTCCACTCCGCCAGAGCCACCCGGGCCAGCCGGGCAGAGACGCCGACGCGCAGCCCGCCGGTGACCAGCTTGATCAGCGCGAAGCGGCCGGTGGCGTCCAGCGTGTCCAGCCAGCCGCTGATCAGCGCGGGCAGTTCGGCCTTCGGGGTGGCCTCCAGCGCCTCGACCACCTCGCTCAAGGTCGGTGGCGGGGCGTTGACGCCTTCGCGCTGCGGCCAGATCAGCGCGACGGTCTCGGCGAAGTCGCCGACATAGTCGTGGCTGAGCGCCAGCAGCACCGGGTCCACCCGGCCGGCCACCAGTTCCCGCACCAAGGCGGGCTTGGCGGTGGAGAACTTCAGTTCCTCGGTCAGCGCCGCCAGGCCGACGCCGCGGTCGGGGTCCGGCTGGGTGTCGAACCAGCCGCGCAGCAGCGCCAGCTTGGCGTTGCGGCCGGGGGTGAAGACCAGGCGTTCCAGCAGTTCGGCAAAGGCGGGCAGGCTCATGCGGTTGCGCTCGCGATGGATTCGGGCATGTTCCGGCCATGCCCGCCTTCCCTTCCCTGCCGGTACCGGCGCGAGATGCCGCGCAGGCGCAGCATGCGCTGCCCTTCACCATCTGCACGCTGGTGACGCGCCCGGCCGACTATGCCGAGATGACCGCGACCTTCCTGGCGGGCGGCTTCACGCCGGACATGGCGGAATACCTGTACCTGGACAACGCCGCCGGCAATGCGTGGGACGCCTATGCCGGGCTGGCGCAGATGCTGGGCCAGGCGCGCGGGCGCTACGTGATCTACTGCCACCAGGATGTGCGGCTGCTGCGGGACGGCGCCGCGGCGCTGCTGGCGCGGCTGGCGGCGCTGGACGCGCTGGACCCGCACTGGGCGCTGGCCGGCAATGCCGGCGGGCTGCCGAATGGCGACACCGCCATCCGCATCTCCGACCCCCATGGCGAGGATATAACGCGCGGCACCCTGCCCGCCCGCGCGGTGGCGCTGGACGAGAACTTCCTGGTGCTGCGGCGGGAGTCGCCCATCGGCGTTTCCGCCGATATCGGCGGCTTTCACCTGTATGGGCCGGACCTTTGCGTGCAGGCGGCGCTGGCCGGGCGCAGCGCCTGGGTGATCGACTTCCACCTGCGGCATCTCAGCGGTGGCCGCGTGGATCTTGGCTTCTGCGACGTGCAGGACCGCTGGCAGGCGAAATACGCGGCATTGTTCAGCCGGCTCTGGCGCATCCGCACCAATGCCACCTGGCTGATCCTGCCGCTGGGCCTGAGAGGCCGCTGGGCCGCGTGGTGGCAGATGCGGAAGCGTCGCGCCAAGGCTCGTAGGAATTACGGATAAGCGACGGCGCGCAGGAACTACGGGTAGGCCAAGGCGCGCAGGAACGCCGCCGCCATCGGGGCGCGCAGCGGGTGCGGGCGGCGTGCGCTCATCGGCGGTCACGCCGCCGGCTCCGTAGCTTCCGGCGCGGGTTCGGCCTCGTCCTCCTCGCCCAGCCCCACCAGGTGCAGCGCACGGCCGCGGATGCCGCGCTGGGCCATGGCGTGCACCAGCGCGTCGTCGCGGCCATGGGTCACCCAGACCTCGGGCGCGCCTACCTCGTCTATCGTGCGGTTCAGGTCGTCCCAGTCGGCGTGGTCGCTGATGACCAGGGGCAGTTCCACCCCGCCCATGCGCGCCCGCTGGCGCACCCGCATCCAGCCGCTGGCGGCCACCACCACGGGGTCGCTCAGCCGCCGCGCCCAGCGGTCCTGCACCGCCGAGGGCGGGGCCAGCACGATGCCGCCGACCATCTCCGATTTGTTCGCCACGGTGGCGCCGGGCAGCGGGCCGAGCCGCACGCCCAGTTCCTCATACAGGGTGCACAGCTTCTGCTGCGCGCCATGCAGGAAGATCGGCCGGTCCCAGCCGGCCTCTCGCAGAAGCATGATCAGGCGCTGGCATTTGCCCAGGGCGTAGCAGCCCACCACATGCGTACGCTCGGGAAACAGTGCCACGCTGCGGAGCAGCTTCGCCACCTCCCCTTCCGGCGAGGGGTGGCGGAACACCGGCAGGGCGAAGGTCGCCTCGGTCACGAACACGTCGCAGGGGGTCACGAGGAAGGGCGCGCAGGTCGGGTCGCGCTGGCGCTTGTAGTCGCCGGAGACGACGGCGCGGCTGCCGCGCCATTCCAGGCAGACCTGGGCGCTGCCCAGCACATGCCCGGCCGGCGCCAGCCACAGCCGCACGCCGCCGATCTCCAGCACCTCGGCGTACCGCAGCGCCTGGGGCGTGCCGATCCGGTCCGCGCCCATGCGCGCCGCCATGATCGCCAGGGTTTCCGCGGTGCCCAGCACCGCACCATGGCCCGGGCGGGCATGGTCGGCATGGCCATGGCTGATCACGGCGCGGTCAACCGCGCGCACCGGGTCGATGAAGAAGCCGCCGGGTTCGCAGTACAGCCCGGCCGGCGTCACCTTCAGCCAGGTCTCCGGGTGCGGTGCGCCGACTGCCATGCCTGCACAGGTACGCCCGCGGCCGGCGTGGTCAAGGCCCCCGTCCCGGCGCCGTGCCGGTCGCATCGCGGACGGAACCAAGGCGGGGCTGCGGCGTCAGGCAAGGGTTGGGACAGGACTGGGCGTGGTGCGTCCTGGCTGCGGGAGCGGTGGATGCAGGTGTCGCAGAAGATCGGCGCGGACCGCGGACAGGCGGAGCAGGCGATGGCGGATTGGGTGCGGGGCGCCCACGCCCTGCCCGCCCCGCTGCGCTGCACCGACCCCATGGGGCAGTGCGGCTTCGTGAACCATGCCTGGCAGGCGTTCACCGGGCTTTCGCTTGACCAGGCCCGCGGCCAGGGCTGGGAGGCGACGGTCCACCCCGACGACCTGGCGACCTGCCGCGGGGCGCTGGCCCAGGCGGTGGCGCGGCAGCAGCCGTTCCGGCTGGAATACCGCCTGCGCCGGGCCGACGGCACCTGGCGCGGCGTGGTGGAGCAGGGCACCCCGCTGTTCCATGACGGGCGGCTGGCGCACCTGGTGGCGCAATGCCTGGACGTGTCCGACATCCAGGCCCTGGCCGAGCGCCGGCGGATGGCGGATGAGCGGGATTCGCTTGTGCAGGAGTTGCAGCATCGGGTGCGGAACAACGCTCAGGCCACCAGTTCGGTCCTGAATCTGCAGGCCGGGCGCAGCCGCGACCCCCTGGTGGCCGCGGCGCTGCGCGGCGCCGCCGCCCGCGTGCTGCTGGCCACCCAGGTGCAGGACCGCATGTTCCACATGGCCGGCTCCGCCACGGTGGAGCTGGGGCCGGAGCTGATCGCCGCCGCCCAGGCCGCCTGCGACCTGGCCGGGCAGCCGCGCACCCGGCTGCACTGCCTGGTGGAGGCCGGCATCGCCGTGCCGGTGCGCCAGGCGGCGCCGCTGGCGCTGATCGTGAACGAGCTGACCACCAACGCGCTGCACCACGCCTTTCCGCCGGACAGCGACGGCATGGTGCGGGTGGCGCTGCGCCGGCTGGGCACGGCGGAGGTGGAGCTGGAAGTGGCGGATGACGGCATCGGCTTGCCGGAGATGCCGGGCAGCGCCGGGCTGGGCCTGCACCTGGCGGCACGGCTGGCCGGGCAGGCCGGCAGCCGGCTGGTGGTGGAGGCGGCGCCCGAGGGCGCCAGCGGCACCCGGCTGCGCCTGCGCTTCCAGGCGCCCGAGCAAGGCGACGTCCTCGCGGGGATGTGAGCCGGCTCGCCTGGAACCGACTGGAAAGCCGGGCGGCGTGGCGGCAGGTTGGGCAGCAACCCAAGGGTGCCGGCCGGCATGCGCCATCTCCGCCTGTTGATCCTGCTGCTTGCCGCTGCCTTCGCGCTGGCGCTGGTCGGCACGCGCATGCTGTTCATCCGGCAGGACAATGCCGCGGCGGTGGTGCGGACCGCCGCCGGCGCCGACGACCTGGCGCGCATCGTCGAGCAATATGCCCGGCGGACCTTCGAGACCTCGGACCTGGTGACCGCGCAGGTGGTGGCGCATGTGGCGGGGCTGGGCGGCGTGCCGGCGCTGGGGCGGCAGCCGGATGCCTGGCTGTTCCTGCATGAGTTGGCGCGGCGGGCGCAGTACGACTTCATCGTGGTGGTGGACGCCCAGGGCGTGCCGGTGCTGGCGAATTACGGCCCGGCGCCGGCCAACCGCACCAGCCTGGCGGACCAGCCCTGGTTCCAGGCCCACCAGGCCGGGGCCGAGGTGCGCGTCGGCGAGGCGGTGTTCGGCCGGGTCTCGCAGCAGGTGATGCTGCTGCACACGCGGGCGATCCGCCGGCCGGATGGCGGGCTGGAGGGCGTGGTCCAGGTGGCCAGCCGGCCGCAATTCTTCGAGGACGTCTCGCTGACCGCGGATACCGGGCGCAACGCCATCCTGGGGCTCTGGGCGGCGGATGGTCAGGTGATCGCCCGCACCCAGCTGGACCGCGGCCGCATCGGCATCCGCAACAGCGAACCGGCGCTGCTGGAACGGGCGATGCGCGAGGGCGCGGCCTCGCAGCGCATCGTCTCCGCCTTCGACGGGCGCGACCGCATGCTGGCCTTCCGCCGCGTCGCCGGCTGGCCGGTGGTGGCCTCGGCCAGCCTGCCGGTGGAGACCAGCCTGGCGGCGCATGCCGAGGCGCATCGCTGGAGCGGCTGGGTCGTCATCGCTTCCCTCCTGGTGGTGGGCAGCCTGACCTGGTTCGCGCTGCGGCTGAGCACCGCGGCCGAGGCCAGCGCCCGCGCCCTGGCCGAGGCCCGGGCCGCGCTGGAGGCGCGGGTGGCGACGCGCACGCATGAGCTGGCCGAGGCCAATGCCCGCCTGGCCGACAGCGAGGCGCGCTACCGCGGGATCTTCAACGCCAGCTTCCAGTTCATCGGCCTGCTGGCGCCGGATGGCACGCTGCTGGAGGCGAACGAGACCGCGCTGGGCTTTGCCGGCATCGGCGTCGCCGAGGTGGTCGGCCGGCCCTTCTGGGAGACCCCCTGGTGGCGCGACGACCCGGCGGCGCAGCAGCAGCTGCGCCAGGCCATCGCCCGCGCCGCCGCCGGCGAGTTCGTGCGCTACGACGTGACCGTACGCGGCGCCGGGTCCGGCACCGCGACCATCGACTTCTCGCTGAAGCCGGTACGCAACGACGCCGGCGAGGTGGTGCTGCTGGTGCCGGAAGGGCGCGACATCACCCAGCTGAAGACCGCCCTGGCGCAGTTGCACGAGGCGCAGAAGCTGGAGACGCTGGGCCAGCTGACCGGCGGCGTGGCGCATGACTTCAACAACCTGCTGATGGTTGTGCTGGGCAACCTCTCGCTGCTGCGCAAGCGCCTGGGCACCGAGGATGCCCGCGTGGTGCGCCTGCTGGACGGCGCCACCCAGGGCGCCGAGCGCGGCGCGGCGCTGACCAAGCGGCTGCTGGCCTTCGCCCGCCGGCAGGAGCTGCGGCCAGAGGCGATCGACCTGGCCAGGCTGGTGGCGGGCATGGAGGAGCTGTTGCGCCGGACGGTCGGGCCGCTGTGCCGGATCGTCACGCTGATCCCGCAGGGGCTGCCGCAGGCGCGGGCGGATGTGAACCAGCTGGAGCTGGCGATCCTGAACCTGGCGGTGAATGCGCGCGACGCCATGCCGCTGGGCGGCGACCTGCTGCTCTCCGCCCGCGCCGCCAGCAGCCGGGAACAGGGGGCGCCACCGGGGCTGGCGCCGGGGCGCTACCTGTGCCTGGCGGTGGCGGACAGCGGCACCGGCATGGATGCGGCGACGCTGGCCCGCGCGACCGAACCCTTCTTCACCACCAAGGGGCCGGGCAAGGGCAGCGGTCTCGGGCTTTCCATGGTGCATGGGCTGGCGGCGCAGTCGGGCGGCGTGCTGCACCTGGAAAGCACGCCGGGCCGCGGCACCACGGTGGCGCTGTGGCTGCCGGCGGAGGCCAGCGCCACCGAGCCGGTGGCGGAAGCCGCCGGGCCGCCGCCACCGCTGCACGCCAGCCGGCCGCTCTCGATCCTGCTGGTGGATGACGACCCGCTGGTGCTGGCCGGCACCATGGCGATGCTGGAGGACCTGGGCCACCGGGTGACCCCGGCCGAGTCGGGCGCGGTGGCGCTGCGCCTGCTGGCCGAGCCCGGCGGCTTCGACCTGATGATCACCGACCTGGCCATGCCGGGGATGGACGGGCTGGAGTTGGCGCGCCGTGCCACCCAGCAGCGGCCGCTGCTGCCGGTGGTGCTGGCCACCGGCTTCGCCGAACTGTCCGAGGCGGGGGAGACCACCCTGCCCCGGCTGGACAAGCCCTACCGCCAGGAAGCCCTGGCGGCGCTGATCGGGCGGGTGGTGGAGCAACCGGACGCGGCGGCTTCCGGCAACGTGGTGCGGCTGCCGCTGGTGCCGCGCGGCTGAGGCGCGGCGGCGGCGGCTCAGGCCGGCTGTGCGTGCGGGAAGAACAGCGCCAGGCGGCCATGGGTGGCGACTTCCTGCTTCCAGGCCTGCACCGCCAGGGCCAGGGAGCCCGCGCCCCAGAGCGCCAAGTATTCCACGCCCCCCAGGTTCCACATCCAGCCGACGCCCTTGGTGGCGAAGATGGCGTAGATGGCGATGGCCATGACGCCGGCGGAAACCAGCCCAGCCCACTTGACCAGGATGTTGCAGGTCAGGCCCAGCAGGCTGACCGTCTCGGCCGCGATGGCCAGGTAGAGGAAGACCTCCGGGTAGGGCAGCACCTTGCCGAAGAAGGCGGCGGACCCCGCCATGTTCTGCAGCTTGGACAGGATGTGCGGCAGGTAGCCCAGGCCAAGGAACAGCCGCAGCACCACGGCCGGGTCGGTCAGGTCGAAGTCGGACTTGCGCATCGCCATCTCTCCTGTTGCGTCTGCGGCACGGAAGATGGGCGCGCAGGCGGAACGGTGCCGTGCGGCAGCGCAAGCCGCTTTCGGCTTCCATGAATGATCGCCATTATGGCCCCGAATGGGAACATTGCCGGAACTCTTTGCCGCTTGGTTCGCCGCGCGGGGCTGGTCGCCCCGGCCGCACCAATTGGCGTTGCTGGACGCCGCCCGGGACGGGCAGAGCGCGCTGCTGGTGGCGCCGACCGGCGGCGGCAAGACGCTGGCCGGCTTCCTGCCCAGCCTGGTGGACCTGGCCGAGGCGCCGCGCGACGGCCTGCACACGCTCTACATCTCCCCGTTGAAGGCGCTGGCGGTGGACATCGCCCGCAACCTGATGGCGCCGGTGGGGGAGATGGCGCTGCCGATCAGCATCGAGACCCGCACCGGGGATACGCCAGCCAACCGCCGCGCCCGCCAGCGGGAGGCACCGCCCAACCTGCTGCTGACCACGCCGGAAAGCCTGACGCTGCTGCTCTCCCTGCCCGACGCGGACCGGATGTTCGCCGGCCTGGCCGCCGTGGTGGTGGACGAGGCGCATGCCCTGGCCGGCACCAAGCGCGGTGACCAGCTTTCGCTTTGCCTCTCGCGGTTGCAGGTGCTGGCGCCGGGGCTGCGGCGCGTCGGGCTTTCCGCCACGGTGGCGCATCCGGATGCGCTGCGCGCCTGGCTCTCGCCGCGCGGCAAGCCGGCCGATGTGCGCCTGGTGATCGGCCGCGGTGGCGTGGCGCCCCGGCTGGATGTGATGCTGCCGGAGGGGCACCTGCCCTGGGGCGGCCACATGGGGCTGGCCTCGGCGCCCGAGATCTATGCCCGGCTGCAGCAGGCCAAGGTCAGCATCGTCTTCGTCAATACGCGGGCGCAGGCGGAACTGGTGTTCCAGGCGCTGTGGAAGCTGAACGACGCCAACCTGCCGATCGCCCTGCACCATGGCAGCCTGACGGTGGAGCAGCGCCGCAAGGTGGAAGCCGCCATGTCGGAGGGACGGCTGCGCGCGGTGGTGGCGACGGCGTCGCTCGACCTCGGCATCGACTGGGGCGCTGTCGATCAGGTGGTGCAGGTGGGCGCGCCGAAGGGCGTCTCCCGCCTGTTGCAGCGCGTCGGCCGCGCCAACCACCGCATGGACGAACCTTCGCTGGCGGTGCTGGTGCCGAGCAATCGCTTCGAGGTGGTGGAATGCACCGCGGCACTGGAAGCCATCGAGGCCAGCGAGTTGGATGGCGACCCGCCGCGCCCAGGCGGGCTGGACGTGCTGGCCCAGCATATCCTGGCCTGCGCCTGCCACGCGCCCTTCGCGCCGGATGCGCTGTATGCGGAGGTCACGCGCTCAGGCGCCTACGCCACGCTGTCGCGGCAGGATTTCGACGACGTGCTGCGCTTCGTGGAGGATGGCGGCTACGCGCTGCGGGCCTATGAGCGCTACCGCAAGCTGTTCCGCGACAGCGAGGGCCTGGTCCACGCCGCCAACAACCGCGTGGTGCGCCAGTTCCGCATGAATCTCGGCACCATCGTGGAGACGCCGATGGTCAAGGTGCGGCTGCGCGGCGGGCCGATGCTTGGCGAGGTGGAGGAGTATTTCGTCGGCACGCTCACCGCTGGCGACTGCTTCATCTTCGCCGGGCAGCTGCTGCGGTTCGACAAGCTGGACGGCATGACCGCCGTGGTCTCCCGCGGGGGCGAGGGCGAGCCGCGCGTGCCGGTCTATGCCGGGGCGCGCATGCCGCTCAGCACCGAACTGGCGGCGCGGGTGCGCGGCATCCTGCACGACCCCGCCAAGTGGGGCCACCTGCCGCCGCCGGTGCAGGAATGGCTGCGGCTGCAGCAGCATTTCTCCGCCCTGCCACCACCGGATGGGCTGCTGGTGGAAACGTTCCAGCGCGGCCCCCGCTGGTTCATGGTGGCCTATTGCTTCGAGGGAAGGCTGGCGCACCAGACGCTGGGCATGCTGGTGACCAAGCGCATGGAAAAGCTGGGCATGGCGCCGCTGGGCTACCTGGCCACCGACTATGTCCTGGCCACCTGGAGCGCGTTCGAGCCGACCGGGGTTGAGCGTTTGTTCGAGCAGGACATATTGGGCGAGGAACTGGAGGAGTGGATCGCCGAGTCCTCCATGCTCCGCCGCACCTTCCGCAACATCGCCACCATTGCCGGCCTGCTGGAGAAGAACCAGCCGGGCCAGGAGAAGTCGGGCCGCACGATGACCATGAATGCCGACCTGATCTACGACGTGCTGCGCAAGCATGAACCCGACCACGTGCTGCTGCGCGCGACGCGGCAGGAAGCCGCGCATGGCCTGACCGATGTTGCCCGTATCGCCCGGCTGCTGGGCCGCGCGGAGGGCCGGGTGCAGCACCTGGCGCTGGACCGCGCCTCCCCCTTGGCGGTGCCGGCGCTGATAGAACAGGGCCGCGAATGGGTCGCCGGCGGCGCCGAGGACGCGCTGCTGGCCGAGGCCGCCGCGCTGGTGGAGGAAGCCACCGGCGGCGCCGAGCTGTTCTCGGAGCTGCTGGCCGAGGTGACGGAGGACGTGCCGCTGGGGCGTGGACTCATCGACCGGTCCCGCCCGAAGACGCTGGAAGCCCGCCGCCGCCGCTACAGCCGCAGCGCCAAGGGGGCGATGTGAGCGCCGCGCCGATCCACATCGCCGGGGAGCGGCTGATGCTGGACCCCCAGGGCGTGCTGTACTGGCCGTCCCGGCGGCTGCTGGTGGTGGCCGACCTGCACCTGGAGAAGGGCAGCAGCTTCGCCGCCCGCGGCGCCGGGCTGCTGCCGCCCTACGACACGCGCGAGACGCTGCGGAACCTGGGCAATGCGCTGCGGCGCTATCGCCCGGCCGGGCTGCTGGCGCTGGGCGACAGCTTCCACGACGCCGAGGGCCACACCCGCCTGGCCGAGGACGATGCCGCCACGCTGCGCCACCTGCTGCACGGCCTGGCCGTCACCTGGGTGCTGGGCAACCACGACCCCGTCGCCCCCGCCGGCCTGCCCGGCGAGGCCTGCGACGAGCACCGCGACGGCCCCCTGGTGTTCCGCCATCAGGCGCTGCCCGGCAAGCAGCCGCCGGGGGAGGTCAGCGGGCATTTCCACCCCAAGGGCAGCATGCCCACGCGCTGCGGCCCGGTGACCCGGCCCTGCTTCATGACCGATGCGCGCCGGGTGATCCTGCCGGCCTTCGGCGCCTATACCGGTGGGCTGGCGGCCACCGACCCGGCGCTGGCCAACCTGTTCCCCTGGGGCTCCCGCCTGTTCCTGCTGGGCAAGGAAAGGCTGTTCAGCCTGCCGCTGGCGCCGGCGCGGCGGCTGACCACGGCGTGAGGGATGCAGCCGGGCGAATGTAACCCTACATGGGGTAAATGCCCTCGCCCGCCCTGCTCTGGTTCCGTACCGACCTTCGCCTTGCCGACAACCCCGCCCTGGCCGCCCTGGATGGCCGCCAGGTGCTGCCGGTGTACCTGCTGGACGAGGATTCGCCCGGCCGCTGGGCGCCCGGCGGCGCTTCCCGCTGGTGGCTGCACCACAGCCTGGAGAAGCTGGCCGCCGACCTGGCCGCGCGCGGCGCGCCGCTGCTGCTGCTGCGGGGCCGGGCGGAGCTGACCATCCCCGCCCTGGCCGCCGAGATCGGCGCCGCCGAGGTATTGGCCGCCCGCCGCTACGAACCCTGGGCGCGCGAGGCCGACCGCCGGGTGCATGAGGCGCTGGTCGCGGATGGCCGCAAGCTGCGGCTGTGCAGCGGCGCGCTGCTGCATGAGCCGCACCGCATCGCCACCGGGGCGGGCAAGCCCTATGGCGTGTTCACCCCCTTCTCCAAGGCGGTGCAGGCGCAGGTGGAGATTGCCGCGCCGCTGCCGGCCCCGGCGCGGCTGCACGGCCTGGCACATCCGCCCATCGGCGAGTCGCTGGCCGACTGGCGCCTGCTGCCGCGGCCCCCGGTGCCGGATTGGGCGGCGGGGTTCCGCGCCAGTTGGCAGCCCGGCGAGGCCGGCGGCGCCGCCCGGCTGGCGCGCTTCGTCAATGCGGCCCTGGCCGGCTACGCCAGGCAGCGCGACATCCCCGAGGGAGAGACGACCTCGGCGCTGTCGCCCCACCTGGCTTTCGGCGAGGTTTCCCCCCGCCAGGCCTGGCATGCGGTGGGCGAGGCCGGCGCCAAGTTCCGCAGCGAGTTGCTGTGGCGGGAGTTCAGCTACCACCAGCTGTGGCACCGGCCGGAACTGCCGGAGACCGCGCTGCGCCCGGCCTACCAGAAATTCCCCTGGCAGCCGGACGCCCGGCTGCTGCGCGCCTGGCAGCAGGGCCGCACCGGCTACCCGCTGGTGGATGCCGGCATGCGACAGTTGTGGCGCACGGGGTGGATGCACAACCGGGTGCGTATGGTCACCGCCAGCTTTCTGGTGAAACATCTGCTGCAACCCTGGCAGGATGGTGCCAGCTGGTTCTGGGATACGCTGGTGGACGCAGACCTCGCCAACAACAGCGCCTCCTGGCAGTGGGTGGCGGGATGCGGTGCCGACGCGGCGCCGTATTTCCGGGTGTTCAACCCGGTGCTGCAGGGCGAGAAATTCGACCCGGCCGGCAGCTATGTCCGCCGCTTCGTGCCGGAACTGGCGCGGCTGCCGGACAAGTGGGTGCATCGGCCCTGGGAAGCGCCGCCGGAGGAGTTGGCCCGCGCCGGGGTGCGACTGGGCGAGGGCTATCCCCGCCCCGTGGTGGACCACGCCCTGGGCCGGCAGCGGGCGCTGGACGCCTTCGCCGCCCTGCCGAAATCCGCCAGCGGCGCGCTGGAGGCTCTGGGGGCGGAGGACCGCCCCGCGTGACCGGCGCCAAGGCCATGGCCAACCTGCGCGCCCGCGGCTTCACCGGCCTGCGGGTGGTGCCGGACGTGCATGGCGACGCGACCGCCTTCGCCCATGCCATCCATGGCGCGGCGGCGGCGGGGCTCTACGTGGTCCAGCTGGGCGACCTGACCGACTACGGGCCGGACAGTCCGGAGGTGCTGCGGCTGATGTTCAGCGTGCTGGATGCCGGGCGCGGCCTGTTCATCCTGGGCAACCACGACCACAAGCTGCGCCGCGCCCTGGTGGGCCAGCGGGTCCGCATGGCCAATGAGGGGCTGGGCCGCACGCTGGAGCAACTGGGCGAGGCGGCGGATGGCGAGGCGCTGGCGCAGCGCGTGATCGACGAGGTGGCGCGCGCCCCGGCCTGGCTGCGGATCGGCAGCTACCTGTTCGTGCATGGCGGCTACCACCCGGGCATGCTGCACAGCGAGGCCCCGCCCCATGCCGGCGCCAGCAAGCCGGAGCCGGTGGTGACGCGGGCCTTGTTCGGCCAGGTCACCGGCCGCACCCGGCAGGATGGCTACCCCGAGCGCCTGGTGGACTGGGTGGACCGCATCCCCAGCGGCATGACGGTGTATTGCGGCCACGACCGCCGCAGCCTGGACGGCCGGCCCTTCGTGCAGGCCGGCGTGGCCGGGGGGCGCGCGGTGTTCATGGACACCGGCGCCGGCAAGGGTGGCCACCTCAGCTGGGTGGACCTGCCGCTGTAGCGTCCGGGCCTCGCCGGCGGCTACAGGTGCGCCGGGTCGCGCGGGTATTGCAGCGCCAGCACCTCGACGCCCTCGGCCCCCGCGATGGCGGTGAAGGCGGGTTCGTCCGGCCGCACGAACAGCAGGGAAAGCGGCGGCAGCGCCGCATCGGCGGTGGCCAGGGACCCGGCGGTGACCACCCAGAACTGGCCGAGCCCCCCGGCGGGGTCCGGCCCCACCGCGCTCTCGCCCGGCGCCAGGCGGAAGCGCAGCGCGCCCATGCCGTCCTCCGCCATCGGGATCAGCACATCCGTCCCCGGCGTGGTGCTGGGCGCGCCGGAGACCTGCTTGGCCTCGCGGAACTTGCGCTTGGCCTGGCGCAGCTTGTCGCGCGCGCCGGGGATGTACTGCGCGCCGGGGTCGTAGCCGTTGCGGAGCGTGAAGTAGTGCAGCCCCTCCGCCCCCGAACGCAGCGGGCCATAGCTGGAAAAGGCGTTGGTGTAGTGCACCACCACCGGCCCGACCTCATGCGTGCCCATGCTGCCGCCGCCGCCGACCACCACCTGCCACTGGTTGGCCTGGTGGTAGTGTGTCTGCACGGTGGTCTCGGCGGATTGCTCCACCAGGAAGGCCATGGGGTACAGCACCTCCGGCCCCGGCGGCGGCGGCGCGTCGGGGCCTGCCAGCGTCCAGTTGCTGCCGAAATAGGTGGTCAGCGCCGCCGGCACCCCGTTGGCGATCACTTCCCGCCGCTGCGCCCTGGCCATCTCCGGGCTTACTGCCTGCACCATCGCTGCCTCCTACTGCGCCGAGAGTTGCAGGGTACGGATCACCGGCCCCCAGCGTTCACGGTCGCGTCGCATCTGTTCCACCAAAACCGCCGGCGCGCCACCGGCGGCCTGGCCGCCTTCCCGCGCCAGGGCCAGGCGCAGCTCCGGGTCCGCCAGGGCCTGGTTGACCGCGGCATTCAACCGCGCCACCTGCGCCGCCGGCAAGCCGGCCGGGCCGAACAGCCCGTTCCAGGCCACCAGGTCCAGCTCGATCCCGGCCTCGACGAAGGTCGGCACGTTCGGCAGCGCCTCGCTGCGTTCGCGGAAGGTGACCGCCAGCGGCACCGCCTGGCCGTTGTTGACCCCGCCCATGCTGGTGACCAGCGTGTCGAACACCAGTTGCACGTCGCCGCGCACCAGCGCCGTCAGCGCCTGGCCGCTGCTGGTGAAGGGCACCGCCACCGGCTCCGCCCGCAGCAGCGTGCCCAGCATATGCGCGCCCAGTCGTGCGGTGCTGCTGGGCAGGCCGACCGCGGCACCGCCGGCGCGGGTCCGCAGCATGGCCACCGCTTCCGCCAGGGTGCGCGGGCCGTGCTCGGCGCTGGCGGCCAGCAGCATGCCGTGCTTCACCACCAGCGCCACCGGGGTGAAGTCCCGCTGCGCGTCGTAGGGCATGCTGGCGTAGAGGAATTCATTGATGCCATGGGTGCCGTAGCTGCCCCAGCACAGCACCGTGCCGTCCGGTGCCGCCCGCGCCACCAGCGCCGCGCCGATATTGCCGCCGGCGCCCGGGCGATTATCCACCACCACCGGTTGGCCAAGGATGGGCCGCAGCTTTTCCGCCACGCGCCGGGCCGCCAGGTCGCTGCCCTGGCCGGCGGCGAAGGGCACCACCAGGCGGATCGCCGCCTCCTGCGCGCACACTGCGCCAGGCATCAGCAGCAGCATGGCCAGCAGCCAGTGGCGCATAGTGTTTCCCCCTTTGACCGCTGCCCAGGGCCCGTCAGGCCCTGGCCGGTTGCTTGAGCGACCGATTCACGCCGCCGATGTTTCCACCGGCGACGATCAGACGCTAGGCTGCGCCTACAAGCAAACGGGGAAACGCGCCATGTTCAGGTTGGATGGCAAGGTCGCAATCGTCACCGGCGCCGGCTCGGTCGGGCCGGGCTGGGGCAATGGCCGGGCAACGGCGGTGCTGCTGGCGCGCCAGGGCGCCAGCGTCTTCATCACCGACATCAACGCCGAGGCGCTGGAGGAAACCCGCCGCACCATCGCGGAGGAAGGCAACACCGCGGTCGGGCAGATCTGCGACATGCTGGACGCCGCGGCGGTGGAAGCCATGGTGGCGAACTGCCTGGCCAAGTTCGGCCGCATCGACATCCTGGTGAACAATGTCGGCGGCAGCGCGCCGGGCAGCCCGGTGACGATGGCCGAGGAGCTGTGGGACCGGCAGATCGACTTCAACCTGAAGACGCCGTTCCTGGGCTGCAAATACGTGCTGCCGGTGATGGAGGCGCAAGGCGCGGGCGCGATCGTGAACCTGAGCAGCATCGCCGGCCTGCGCATGGGCAGCGAGCGCACCCATGTGGCGTACAGCGCCAGCAAGGCCGGCGTCATCGCCTTCAGCAAGAGCGTGGCGATGGCCTATGCCAAGAAGGGCATTCGCTGCAACACCGTGGTGCCGGGCCTGATGAACACGCCACTCGTAGAAGTGCGCCTGCTGCGCCAGCTGGGCAGCAACGACGCCGAGACCCTGGTGGCCAAGCGCGACGCCATGGTGCCGACGGGCAAGATGGGCACCGGCTGGGACATCGCCCATGCGGTGCTCTACCTGGTCAGCGATGAGGGCCACTACGTCAACGGCACCGAGATCATCGTCGATGGCGGGCTTTCGGCGAAGGGCAGCACGTGATGCGCGCCGCTGACCGCGGCCTTGGCCGCCGCGCGCTGCTGGGCACGCTGCTGGCCGCGCCCGCTGTCGCGCAACCGCGCTGGCAGCCGGACCGCACCGTCACCATCATCGTGCCCTCCCCGGCCGGTGGCGGCACGGATTTCTCGGCGCGGCTGATCAGCGAACCGCTGAGCGCGCGCCTCGGCGTGCCGGTGGTGGTGGAGAACCGCCCCGGCGCCGGCAACCTGGTCGGCATGCTCGCCACCAAGCGGGCACGGCCGGATGGCTACATGCTGATGGTCGGCTATTCCGGCGCCATGACCGGCCACCCCGCGGTGATGGGCACCGCCGAGCTTGACCCGCCGGTGGACTTCGCCGCCATCGGCCAGCTGACCGATACCTCACAGGTGATCACCGTGCACCCGACCGTGCCGGTGCGGACGCTGCCGGAGTTCATCGCCTATGTGAAGGCACGCCCCGGCCAGCTGAACTACGCCAGCGGCGGCAATGGCAGCATGCACCATCTGGGCACGGAGCTGCTGAAGCTGCGGACCGGCATCGACCTGGTGCACATTCCCTATCGCGGCACCGGCGAGACCATCGCCGACCTGCTGGCCGGCCGCGTGCAGTTCTACATGAACAGCCCGCCGCCGATCCTGCCCTTCATCCGCGAGGGCAAGCTGCGCGCGATTGCGACGACGGGCCAGCAGCGCCACCCCGCGCTGCCGGATGTACCCTCGCTGAACGAGGCCGGGCTGAGCGATGTGCCGCTGAACATCTGGTACGGGCTGTACGCCCCGGCGCGCACGCCGGAGCCGATTTTGGCGCGGCTGAACGCCGACCTGCAGGCGGTGCTGGCGATGCCGGACATCAAGCGCCGCGCCGAGGAGAGCGGCACCTTCGTCGCCTATACCCCGGGCGAGGCTGTCATGACCCGCCTGCGCGCCGAGATTGCCACCTGGACCGAGGTGGTGCGGACCGTGGGCATCAAGCCCGACTAGGGAACTCCTGGTCCTTCTTCGGAATCAGGTCATAGGGCAGCGCGAAGCCGGGCATCGCCTTCAGCCGCTCGCTCCAGGCCAGCACGTTGGGCCAGCGGGCGATGTCCAGCCCACCTTCCGCCATGAACACCATGCGGCCCCAGCAGCCGATATCGGCGATGGTGGGGCCGCTGCCGACCAGCCACTCGCGGCCCTCCAGGCTGCGGTCAACGAAGCCGATGGCGGCCTCCGCCAGCGGGCGGAAATAGTCCATCACCGCCGGGTCCACCGCGCGGAACCGGCTGTAGTGCCGCACCTTGGCCACGTTGGTGATGTTGTCGGCTTCCCATGAAAGCCACTCGCGCGCGGTCCACTGCTCCTGCTCGGTGCCACCGGCAAAGTGGCCGGTGGTGCGCGCCAGGTAGTCCAGCACCACGTTGGACTGCACGATGGTGAGCCCGCGATGCCGCAGCGCCGGCACCTGGCCGTAGCGGTTGATGGCCAGGTAGTCCGGCTGCTTCTGCACCCCGTTCTTCAGGTTGACGGTGCGGAAGCTGAACGGCAGCCCCGACAGCGCCAGGTACAGCATGGGCTTGTAGCTGCTGGAGCTGGTGAAGCTGCCATACAGCGTGAGGCGGTCGTCGCTCATGCCGCGGCCTTCAGCAACTCGGCGCATTTCTCGCCGACCATGATGCTGGGCGCATTGGTGTTGCCGGAGGGCATGGTCGGGAAGATCGAGGCATCCGCCACGCGCAGCCCGCTAATGCCGTGCACGCGAAGCTGGTCATCCACCACCGTATTGGGGCCTTGGCCCATGCGGCAGGTGCCGATCGGGTGATACGCGGTCTCGCTGTTGGCGCGGATGTAGCCGAGGATCTGCTCCTCGGTCGCGATCTCCTTGCCCGGCGAATATTCCTCGCCACGGAAGGCGTCCAGCGGCGCGGCTTCCACGATGCGCCGCATCATGCGGAAGCCCTCGCTCATCGCCAGCTGGTCGATGCGGTCGGACAGGAAGTTGAAGCGGATGGCCGGCTGCATCCGCGCGTCCCTGCTGCGGATATGGATGCTGCCCAGGCTTTCCGGCCGCAACTGGTAGCAGCTGACGGTCATGGCGGGAAAGTCGTGCAGCTGCCGCAGCTTGGGGTTCTTCACCGCATAGGGCACCAGGTGCATCTGCACATCGGGCGTTTCCATCTCCGGCCGCGTCTTCAAAAACGCCACCAGCGGCGCCGAGGGCAGCGACAGGAAGCCGGTGCCCTTGGTGATGTACTTCCAGACTTCCCCGCCCATGCGCCAGCCGCGCGCCATGTGGTTGTAGGACACGCTGCGGTCCTTGATGCGCCACTGGATGCGGACGTTGATGTGGTCGCGGAAATTCTCGCCCACGGCGGGCAGCTCGTGCAGCACCTCGATGCCGTGGTCCATCAGCACCTCGGCGCGGCCGATGCCACTGAGCTCCAGCAGCTGCGGGCTGGCGACACCGCCGGCGCACAGCACCACCTCGCGCCCCGCGCGTACCTGCACGCGCTCGCCACGGCGGATGTATTCCACGCCCACGCAGCGCTTGCCTTCCAGCAGCACGCGCTGGGTCTGCGCCTCCGTCACGATGTGCAGGTTGGGCCGCTTCAGCGCCGGCTTCAGGTAGGCTTCGTAGGTGGACTGCCGGCGGCCCCGGCTGATGGTGGTCTGCGTGGTGGCGATGCCGTCCTGGTCCGGCGCGTTGTAGTCGGGGTTGATCTTGTAGCCCGCGGCCACGGCCGCCTGCTTGATGGCGTCGTAGAGCGGGTTCTGGTCGGGCACTTCGCTCACGCGCAGCGGGCCGTCCTCGCCACGCTCGCCGCTCTGCGCGCCCTCATAGCTCTCCATCCGGCGGAATACCGGCGCCACCTGGTCCCAGCCCCAGCCGCGGCAGCCCATCTGCGCCCAGGTGTCGTAGTCCTGCGGCTGCCCGCGCACATAGACCAGGCCGTTGATGGCGGACGACCCGCCCAGCAGCTTGCCGCGCGGCACGGGTATCTCGCGCATCGCCGTCTGCTTCTCGGGGTCGCTCTTGTACAGCCAGTTCGCCGCGGCGTTGTGGATCAGCAGGCCGAAGCTGACCGGCAGGCGGGAGACCGGATGGGTCGCGCGCCCGGCCTCGATCAGCAGCACCTGCAGCCGGGCATCCTCGGAGAGCCGCGCCGCCAGCGTGGCGCCGGCCGAACCGCCACCGACGATGATGTAGTCGTACTCGGCCATGCTGCTTCCCCCAGGTTGGGCGGGAGGCTAGCGGCTGCGCAGCACCGCCTCAAGCGTCAGCGAACCGCCCTCCGCCACCGGCAGCGCGGTGACGCCACGTTCCAGCATGGCGGCAAGCGCGTCGCGCAGCGTCGTCGCCTCCGGCAGCGGCGCGCCGGGGGCATCGGCAGCGTCGCGCGCCGCGTCGCTGATGCGGAACAGCCCCAGCCTGGTCAGCGCGCGATCGGCGCCGAGGAAGTCGGCAACGAAGCCATCCGCCGGGCGCGCCAGCATCTCGGCCGGCGTGGCGTGCTGCACCAGGCGTCCGCCGCGCATCAGCGCCAGGCTGTCGCCCAGCAGCACCGCCTCCTGCACGTCATGCGTCACCAGCAGCACGGTCTTGCGCAGGCGCTTCAGCAGCGCCAGTACCTCCTGCTGCAACTGCGCGCGGCGCAGCGGGTCCACCGCGCCGAAGGGTTCGTCCAGCAGCAGCACCGGCGGGTCCGCCGCCAGGGCGCGGGCCACGCCGACGCGCTGGCGCTCGCCGCCGGAAAGCTGGTGCGGCCAGCGATCGCGATACTGCGCCGGGTCCAGGCCGACCAGGGCCAACACCTCCTCCACCCGCGCCGCGATGCGCCGGGCATCCCAGCCCAGCAGCGCCGGCACGGTGGCGACATTGGCGCCGACGCGGCGATGCGGGAACAGCCCGCCTTCCTGGATGACGTAGCCGATGCCGCGACGCAGCTGCACCGGGTCCTGTCGCAGCGCGTCCTGGCCGGCGATGCGGATGCTGCCGGCATCGGGTTCCACCAGGCGGTTGACCAGGCGCAGCGTGGTGGTCTTGCCGCAGCCGCTCGGCCCGATCAGCGCGCAGCATTCGCCCTCGGCCACGCCGAGGTCCAGCGCCTGCACGCCAGCGCCGCCGGGCCAGGCCTTGGTGACGCCACGCAGTTCGATCATGCCCGTTCCCACCGCCGTTGCAGCCAGCCGAAGCCGCCTTCCGTGCCCAGCGACAGCAGCGCGATGGCGATGGCGCCGACCTGCAGCTGCGCGATATCCAGCAGCGCCATGCCCTGGGTCACCAGGTCGCCCAGCCCGCCACCGCCGATGAAGGTGGCCAGCGCCGCGCCGGAGACGACCTGCACCGCCGCCGTGCGCAACCCCGCGAAGATCTGCGGCAGGGCCAAGGGCACCTCCACCCGCAGCAGCGATTGCAGCGGCGTGAAGCCCATGCCGCGCGCCGCCTCCACCGCCGCCGGCTCGGCGCCGCGCAGCCCGACCAGCGCGTGCAGCAGCACCGGCGGCAGCGCCAGCAGGGCAAGCGCCACGACCGAGGGCGTGAAACCGACGCCCAGCAGCGGCAGCAGCGCCGCCAGCACCGCCAGGCTGGGCAGGGTCCGCAGCACGCCGGCGCCGGCGCTGACCCATTCGGCCAGCACCGGCCGCCGCGCCAGCAGCAGCGCCGCCGGCAGGGCCAGCGCCACGCCAATGGCCAGCCCGGCGCCGGAGAGCGCCAAATGCTGCACCAGCGCGTCGAGGAAGGCATCCGGGTTGGCGCGCAGCCAGGCGATCATCGGCGCTGCATCCCGCGCAGCGCCAGGTCGGCCGCCAGCGCCAGCGCGCAGACCAGCGTGGCGCCGACCAGGATCTTCTCGGTATGGCCCTGGTCCAGCCCGGTCAGGATCAGCACGCCCAGGCCCCCGCCGCCGATATAGGCCGCCACCGTCGCGGCCGAGACCAGCGTCGCCACCGCGATCCGCAACCCCGCGAGCACCGAGGGCATGGCCAGCGGCAACTCCACGCGCCACAGCTTCTGCCTGGGGGTCAGGCCCATGCCGTCGGCCGCTTCCATCACCGGGGCGGAGACGCCCTGCAATCCCGCGACCACAGCGCGCAGCAGCACCGGCATGGCATAGCCGGCCAGCGCCAGCAGCGCCGAATGGAAGCCAAGCCCCAGCAGCGGCACCAGCAGCGCGAACAACGCCAGCGTCGGCACGCTGTACAGCCCGGCGGCACCACCCAACGCCATGGCCCGCGGCAGCGGCCGCCGCGCCACCAGCACGCCCAGCGGCAGCGCCACCACGGCGGCCAGCAGCAACGCGGCGCCCACCAGCAGCACATGCTCGCCCAGCGCGGCGCCGATGCTGTCCAGGTTGCGCCAGGTCCAGCGCATCAGGCGGCCACGCGCAGGAAGGCGGCGGCGACATCGCGCGGCTCCTCGCCATCCTGGTCCACCCGGCGGTTCAGTTCCTGCATCGCGGCATTGTCCAGCCGCCCATCCACCCGCGCCAGCGCCGCCGCCAGGCCGGGGAAGGCCGCCAGCGCCGGCCGGCGCACCACGGCGGCCAACTGGTAGGGCGGCCACAACGCGCGGTCGTCGCGCAGCACGGTGAAGCCGAGGCTGGCGATCTGCCAATCCGTCGCATAGCCGTTCACCACATCGGCCTGGCCATGGCGCAGCGCGGCGTAGCGCAGGCCCAGCGCGGCGAACTGCCGGAAGCGACGGAACTTCATGCCGTACACCCGCTCCAGCCCCGGCAGGCCATCGGCGCGGCCGGCGAATTCATTGCCCGCCGCCAGCACCAGCTGCGGCGCGGCACGGGCCAGGTCGCTCAACGTCTCCAGCCCCAGGCGGCGGGCCGTGGCGGGCAGCAGCAGCAGCACGTTGCCATTGTCTATCCGCGACGGCGCCAGCCATTCCAGGCCCAGCGGCCGGTAGCCGTCGCGCACGCGCTGCCAGACCTGCTCCGGCGTGCCATCGGTGGGCGCCTTCAGCACCACGCCCAGGCCGGTGCCGGTGTATTCGGGGTAGAGGTCGATCTCGCCGGCCAGCAGCGCCTGCTGCGCGATCAGCGTGCCGCCCAGGTTCAGCCGGCGCTGCACCTGGGCGCCGGCGGCCTCCAGCGCCTGGGCGTAGAGTTCGCCCACCACCAGTTGCTCGGTGAAGTTCTTGCTGCCCACCCGCAGCAGTGGCCGGGGCTGCGCCCGCGCCACCGCCGGCAGGGCCAGCAGTGCCAGGCTGCGTCGCGCCAGCGTCATGCCGCACCTCCGCACCGCAAAGCGGCGGCGGCGCCGAAGGTTGCAGCGGGGCTTGGCGAAGCCGGGCGCGCGGTGGCACCCTGGCCGCAAGCGTCCCAGGAAAACACTGCATGCAGACGAGCGTATTGGTTGCCGGCGGCGGCCCCGTGGGCCTGGTGCTGGCCATGGACCTGGCGCGGCGCGGCGTGGCCGTGACGGTGGTGGAAACCCGGGCACCGAAGGCCGCACCCAGCCCCAAGTGCAACCACGTCGCCGCGCGCAGCATGGAGTTCTTCCGCCGCCTCGGCATTGCCGAAGTCGTCCGCGATGCCGGGCTGCCGCATGACCATCCGCATGACGTCTGCTTCCGCACTTCCGTCGCTGGCCGGGAACTCTCCCGCATTCCCATACCGGCGCGGGCCTTCCGCGGCAAGGCGGGCGGACCGGATACGCAATGGCCCACGCCGGAGCCGCCGCACCGGATCAACCAGATCTTCCTGGAGCCGATCCTGCAGGACTGCGCGCTGGCGACGCCCGGCCTGACGCTGCTGCACCGGACCGAGCTGGTCGAGTTCACCCAGGATGCGGACGGCGTGACCGCCACGCTGCGCGACCTGGAGACGGACGCAACACGCACCGTGCGCGCCGCCTACCTGGTCGGTTGCGATGGCGGGCGCTCGATGGTCCGTCGCGCCATCGGCGGCAGGATGGTCGGCGACGCCGTGGTGCAGCGGGTGCAGTCCACCTATATCCGCGCGCCCGGCCTGCACGCGCTGCTGCAGGCGGAACGCAGCTGGATGACGCTGACGATGAACCCGCGGCGCTGCGGCAACACCATCGCCATCAACGGCACCGACACCTTCCTGGTGCACAACTACTTCTACGCGCACGAAACCGACTTCGACGCGGTGGACCGCGATGCCTCGCTGCGCGAACTGCTCGGCGTGGGGCCGGACTTCGAGTACGAGATGCTGTCCAACGAGGACTGGATCGGCCGCCGCCTGGTGGCCGACAAGCTGCGCGAGGGCCGCGTCTTCCTGGCCGGCGACGCCGCGCATATCTGGGTGCCCTATGGCGGCTACGGCATGAATGCCGGCATCGGCGACGCCATGGGGTTGTCCTGGCTGCTGGCCGCGCACCTCAACGGCTGGGCGCCCGAGGCGATCCTTAATGCCTATGCCGCCGAGCGCCACCCGATCACCGAACAGGTCTCGCACTTCGCCATGGGGCATGCGGCCAAGGCCATCCGCCAGCGCGCCGGCATCCCCGAGAACATCGAGGCGGAAGGGCTAGAGGGCGATGCCGCCCGCGCCCAGCATGGCCAGGAAATGTACGACCTGCATGTGCAGCAATACTGCTGCGGCGGGCTCAACTTCGGCTACTTCTACGAGAACTCGCCGATCATCGTCGCCGACGGCCAGGCCCCCGGCTACACCATCGACACCTTCGAGCAATCGACCGTGCCGGGCTGCCGCACGCCGCATCTCTGGCTGGCCGATGGACGGTCGCTGTACGACGCGCTCGGCACCGGGTTCACGCTGCTGCGGTTTGACCCCGCGCTGGACGCGGCGCCGCTGCTGGCCGCCGCCGCCGCGCGGGGCGTGCCCATGGCGCTGCTGGACCTGCGGCCGCAGGCGCCCTACGCGCATGGGCTGGTGCTGAGCCGGCCGGACCTGCACGTGGCCTGGCGCGGCAACGCGGCACCGGCCGACGCCATGGCGCTGGTGGACCGGATCAGGGGCGCCGCCTGATGCGCCGCCGCGCCCTGCTGGCCGCGCCCGCGCTGCTGGCACTGCCGGCGCGGGCGCAACTTGACCGTCCCGCCCGCATCATCATCGGCTTCCCGCCCGGCGGCTCCGTCGATGTGGTCGCGCGGCTCTACGCCGAGGCCCTGCGCGGCACCTACGCGCCGCATGTTGTGGTGGAAAGCCGGCCCGGCGCCGGTGCCCGCCTGGCCATGGACGCGGTGCGCGCGGCGCCGCCGGATGGCAGCACCATGCTGCTGACGCCGGCCGGCGGCTTCATCCTGCACCCCACGCTGTTTCCGCAGAGCGTGAAGCCGGAGCCGGAGCTTGAACTGGCGCCGATCACCACCGTCTGCGCCCTGCCCTTCGCGCTGGTGGTGGCGCCGGGGCACCCCGCGCGCGACATCGCCGGCTTCATCGCCTGGGCGAAGGCGCAGCGAGAGCCGGTCAGCTACGGCCTGCCCTCGGCCGGCAGCATGGCGCATTTCTCCGCCATGCAGATCGGCCGCACGCTGGGGCTGAACCTCAACGCCGTGCCCTATCGCGGCAGCGCGCCGGCCCTGTCGGAACTGATGGGCGGGCATATCCCCATGGTGGTGATCCCGCTCGGCGGCGTGCCGGGGCTGCACCGGGAGGGCCAGGTGCGCATCCTCGCCACCACGGCGCCGGGGCCGCTCGCCTCCCTGCCCGGCGTGCCCAGCCTGGCCGCCAGCGGCTACCCGGACCTGGCGATAGAGGAATGGTTCGGCCTGTTCCTGCCGGCGCGGACGCCGGCGGCGACCCAGGCCGCCCTGCACCAGGCCATGCTGGCCGCCGCCGCCACGCCGGCGCTGCGCGACGGCCTGGCCAGGATCGAGTACGTGCCGCTGACCATGGACAGCGCCGCGCTGGTCGCGCGCATCCGGCGCGAACGCACGCAGTGGGCGCAGGTGATCCACGACACCGGCTTCAAGGTGGAAGAATGAGCCCCACGGTCCGCTACGCCGAGGACTACCTGCCCGGCCAGGTCTTTGATGTCGGCAGCCACATGTTCACCGCCGCGGAGATCATCGCCTTCTCCCGCGAATGGGACCCGCACCCCTTCCATATCGATGAGGCCGCAGCGAAGGAGACGATGTTCGGCGGCCTCATCGCCAGCGGCTGGCACACCGCGCTGGTGATGATGCGGATGCTGCACCAGGGCGGCTTCCTGTCGCTGGAAACCAGCATCGGCTCGCCGGGGCATGAGGAGCTGAAATGGCTGCGCCCGGTCCGCCCCGGGGAACTGCTGCGCGGCCAGGTGGTGGTGAACCACGTGAAGATCTCTAAGTCGCGGCCGGAACTCGGCTTCGTCAACTGTACGGCCACGCTGACCAACCCCGCCGGCGAGGTGGTCTACCTGCTGACCAGCGCCGCGCTGATCAAGACCCGGGCGGCCGGGTAACCCGCAGCGTCCCCAACGCCTGCGCCACCGGGTCGCCATTGCCGTCGAACAGCGTGGCCTCCGCCGTCACCAGGCTGCGGCCACCGCGCACCACGCGGCCCCGCGCCTGCAACGCGCCCAAGGCTGGCGCCAGGAAGCTGGTGGTAATGGTCACCGTCATCGCGCCCGCCCCCGGCCCGGCGGTGGAGCGCGCGGCATTGATCAACGCCGCGTCCAGCAACGTCACCTGCACGCCGCCATGCACCTCGCCGCGGCTGTTGGTGGTCTCCGGGTTCGGCGGCAACTCGATCAGGGAGCGGCCATCCGCGGCCTCGACGATCCGCAGCCCCAGCAGGCGGTAGAAGGCCCGCTGGGACATGTCGGGCAGTTCCGTCATTCGCTGGCGGCGTCGCGGAAGGCCTGCGGCGCGTTCGGCCCCCACTGGCTGCGCAGGCCCTGGCTGCGCGGCAGCTTGCGCCACTGGTGCTGGTTGTTCAGCAGGTCGCTGTCGGTCCAATGCTCATGCACGCGGCCCCAGGGGTCCTGCCAGTAGTCGAAGATCTGGCTGCCCAGCAGGTGCCGCCCGATGCCCCACAGATGGCCATAGCCCTTGCCCGCCAGGTGGTCGTGCCCGGCATGCAGGTCGTCCACGTCATGCACCTCGAACGAGACATGGTTGAAGCCCACCTTCGGGTGGCGGCCGAACATCATGATGTGGTGGTCCACATACTCCGCCCCGCGGTCCGCCCGGTTGAAGCTGGCCAGCAGCAGGTCCGGGTTGTCGTCGGCATGAACGTCCTCGCTGCCGACGAAGCCCAGGTGCCGCCGCACCCATTCGGCCGAAGCCTCGATATCCGGCGTGGAGATCACCGCGTGGCCGATGCGCTTGACATGCGAGGGCGAGATATCCACCCGCGTCAGGTCGCCGAAGCGTTCCCGCCGGCGGCCGGTGTTCCAGGTGGTGCTGCGGGCCGGCAGCGGCTCGGCCTTGGCCACACCGTGAACGACCTCGATCTCGTAGCCGTTATGCTCGCGCAGCCGAACCCGCTGGCCACCACCGGGCTCGTCGATCGGCTCCACCGCCGAGGCACCCGCCGCCTCGCGCGCCAGCTTGTGCAGGTCGGCCTCACTGTCGGCATGGAAAGCGATGGACAGCACCTTGGCCGGGCCACGCTCGGTGATGTGGATGTGGTGGTCCGGGTCGGTGCCGCGCATGAACAGCTTGTCGCCGGTGCGCTCGGCCCGATGCAGGCCGAAATCGGTCAGGAATTGCTCGGCCTGGTCCAGGTCGGGGCTGCGCAGCCGCACCCAGGCGATGTCACGCACCTTGATGATCGGGTCCATTCACGTGCCTCCCTGCGGCTGGTCCTCAAGCGGTAAGGATTCCGCTTCGACAAGACAAGCGCCTTTAGGTAAGTCTGGCGGCAATGGAAACGTCCAGGGGGGAACCGCCCATGACCATCATCACCCGCCGCGCCCTGGCTGGCGCGGCGCTCGCCCTGCCGGCCTTGCACGGCGCCCGCGCCCAGGCCATCCGCACCGCGCGCATCATCATCGGCTTCCCGCCCGGTGGCCTGACGGACGGCCAGGCCCGCCTGCTGGCGCAGAAGCTGCAGGGCAGCTACGCCCAGAACGTGGTGGTGGAGAACAAGCCCGGCGCCAGCGGCCGCCTGGCGCTGGAAGCGGTGAAGGCGGGCGAGCCGGATGGCAGCGTCATGGTCTTCACCCCCACCGACCACGTGGCGATCTTCCCGCACCTCTACCCCGGCACGCTGCGCTACGACCCCTTCGTGGACCTCAAGCCGGTCTCGATGCTCAGCCTGTTCTACATGGGCCTGTCCACCGGCCCGATGGTGCCGGCCAAGACCCTGGCCGAGTTCATCGCCTGGGGTCGCAACCAGCCCAGCATTCCCTTCGGCAACCCCGGCGCCGGCACGCTGCCGCACTTCCTCGGCATCCAGTTCGCCAAGGCAACCGGGCTGAACCTGACCGCGGTGGCCTACCGCGGCGACGGCCCGGCGGTGCAGGACTGCCTGGGTGGGCAGATCCCGCTGACCAGCAACTCCATGCCGGCCATCGCGCCGTTCCTGACCGGCTCCGCGCTGAAGCCGCTGGCCACCACGGCGCCGCGCCGCCTGCTGGAAGCGCCGGACCTGCCGACCATCGCCGAGGCCGGCTTCCCCGCCCTGGCCTATAGCGGCGGCGGCTGCCTAATGCTGCCCGGCCGCACCCCGGCGCACCTGGTCAACGCGCTGGACCAGGCCATTGCCGGCATCGCCCGCAGCGCCGATACGCTGACCTCACTGAACCGCTTCGGCGTGGTGCCGAGCTACATGAACAGCGCCACGGTGACGAAGTGGCTGCGCGACGAGCATGCCAAGTGGGGTCCGATCGTCGAAAGCTCCGGCTTCCGTCCGACCGACTGATGCATGACGTAATCGTTGTCGGCCTCGGCCCGGTAGGCGC
This sequence comes from Acetobacteraceae bacterium, assembly GCA_947455205.1. GTDB lineage: Bacteria > Pseudomonadota > Alphaproteobacteria > Acetobacterales > Acetobacteraceae > CAIMOR01. The sequence continues at coordinate 130,696 of CANGNF010000004.1, forward strand.
CACGCTGGCCAACCTGCTGGCGGCCGAGGGGTTCGCCGTGCTCGCGCTGGACCGCGACGCGGCGATGTTCGACAAGCCGCGCGCCATCGCCATCGACCATGAAGCCCTGCGGATATTGCAGGCGGTTGGCGTGGCGCAGCGCATGGAGGACCGGCTGGGCGCCTACAAGCCCAGCGAATACCACGCCGCCGATGGCAGCCTGCTGCGCAGCATCCTGCCGGCGCCTCCGCCCTGGCCGCTGGCCTGGCCCAGCTATGCCAGCTTCGTCCAGCCGGAGTTGGACGCGGAATTGCGCACCGCCCTGGCCGCGCGCCCGACCGCCACGGTGCGGCTGGATGCCGAGGTGGTGGCGCTGGCGCAACACGCCGACCATGCCAGCCTGACGCTGCGCGGCGGCGAAGTGGTGCGGGCACGCTGGGTGCTGGCCTGCGATGGCGGCGCCTCCACGCTGCGCCGCCTGCTGGGCGCGGCGGTGGAGGACATGGCCTTCGACGAGCCCTGGATCGTCATCGACACCCTGCTGGAACGCGAGGTGAAGCTGCCGCCGACCAACGTGCAGTATTGCGACCCCGCGCGCCCCGCCACCTTCATCAACGGCCCCGGCCGGCTGCGCCGCTGGGAGTTCAGCGTGGCCCCCGGCGAGAACCTGGCGGAGATGGCGCGCGAGGAGAATATCTGGCGCCTGCTGTCGCGCTGGGTGCAGCCGGGCGATGTCAGCCTGTGGCGCATCGCGCCCTATCGCTTCCATGCCGTGGTGGCGGAGGATTGGCGCCATGGCCGCGTGCTGCTGGCCGGCGACGCTGCGCACCAGACCCCGCCCTTCATGGGCCAGGGCCTGAACCAGGGCCTGCGCGACGCCGCCAACCTGGCCTGGAAACTCGCCTGGGTGCTGCGCGGCCAGGCCGGCGAGGCGCTGCTGGACAGCTACACCGCGGAACGCCGGCCCAACGTGCGCGCGGTGATCGCGCTGACCGAGGAACTCGGCCTAATCATCGGCGAGCGCGACCCGGCGCGTGCCGCCGAACGCAACGCCCGCATGCAGGCGGAAGTGGCTGCCGGCCGCGGCCATGTGGTGCGGCAGGACCTGCTGCCGCCGCTGACCGGAGGTTGCCTGCATACGTCCCCCGGCGCCGGCGCGCCCGGCCCGCAGCCCTGGCTGGCGGATGGCACGCGCATGGATGACGCGCTGGGCCGTGGCTTCCGCCTGCTGCTGCGCGACGCCATGCCGGTGCCGCCCGCCCCCGGCCTGCACCTGCGCGTGGCCACGCTGGCGGAGTTGCGCGAACGCGACGGCGTGCTGGCCGCCTGGCTGGCGCGCCACCAGGCCGCCGCCGTGCTGCTGCGGCCGGACGGCACCGTCTTCGGCACCGCACCGGATGCGGCCGCGCTGGCGCCGCTGCTCAACGCCGCCGAGGCCGCGCTGGGCGCCTGACCCGCGCCGGCGCGACGCGTTGACTCAGCCGCGCGACCTCAAGGCAGGTCCAGCCGCACGTCGATCGCGGCGCTGGCGATCACCGCCACGTCGTCGCGCTCGTCATCCGGCACGTCCAGCCCGCCCTTCACCACCGTCACGGTGACCTTGCCATAAGGCAGGCTGGCCTTGACCTTCTCGGCATCCACCTTGCCCGGCTGCTGCACGCCGATGGTGACGCCGACGATCATGTCGTGCGGCGAGACCTTCAGCGACCGCAGCATGGCCAGCGAGGAATGATGCAGCGCGTCCTGCACCGCCCGCAGCGCCGCCTTGGTGTAGTCGCCACCATGCAGGTCGTTGCCCATGCCCATCTCAAGGATCACGCGGCGCACGGTCATGCCCGGTCCTCCGGAATGTCGAGGCGCACGACGGCGCAGCAATTCGCCATCACGGTGGAACCGGTACCGGCCTCGTTCGGAATTTCCAGCCCGCCTTCCACCACCTTCACCGTGCCGGTGCCGTGCGGCAGAATGGCCAGCACCTGCGCGTGATCCACCTGGTCCGGCTTCGGCACGCCGATCAGCACTTCCACCTTCATGCTGTCCACATCCATGCCCAACGCGGAGGTGACGGTCAGCGTGTTGTGCCACAACGCATCGCGCAACGCGCGCACCGCGGCCTTGGTATAGTCGGTGCCGCGGATATCGGTGCCCATGCCGATCTCCAGCACCATGCGCTTCAGCGCCATGCGCTCACCCCTTCTCCACGTTCCAGAACACGGGCACCGGCCCCTGCAATATGCCGCGCAGGTTGCGCCGCCAGGCCGAGGGCGGCAAGTACTGGCCCAGCGGCATGAACGGCACCACCTCGAAGGCGCGCGCCTGGATCTCGCGGTCCAGCCGGCGCATCTCGCCCTCGTCGGTGCTGTCGATCCAACGGTCGCGCATCGCTTCCAACTTCTCGTCGCCCGGCCAGCCGAACCAGGCGGCGCGGCCATTGGTGCGGATGCTGGTGGCAAACAGCGGGTCGCGGTATTCGGCCGCCGGCAAGCCCGAGGGAAACACGCTCCAGCCGCCCTTCTCCAGCGGCTCCATGCTGGTGCGGCGCTGCACCACCGTGCCCCAGTCCATCGCCACGTCGTCGATGTTGAGGCCGACCTTGCGCCAGCTGTCCACCGCCACGCTGCACATGGCGTTGTAGCTGGTCTGGTCGGTCGGGTGCATCAGCACGATCTTCTCGCCGGCATAGCCCGCTTGGCGCAGCATGGCCTTCACCTCGTCCACGCTGTGCCGCTTCGTCACCGCCTCCATCCCGGCATCGCTGGCCGAGGGCGTGCCGGGCAGGAAGAAGCCGACCGGCGCGCGGAACAGGTTGCGATCCTCGCCCATCACCGCGGTCATGGTCAGCACCGGGTCCAGCGCCGCCAGCATGGCGCGGCGCACGCCGGCATTGGCGGTGGCGCCGTGCAGGCAGTTGGGCCGCATGACGCCGAAGGTGCCGTAGGTGTCGATGACGCCGACCTCCACGCCGCGCGCGCGCCGCAGCAGCGCCAGCAAGTCCGGCAGCGGCTGGTCCAGCCAATCCACCTCGCCATTCACCAGCGCATTCACCGCGGTCGCCGCATCCGGCATGGTGCGCCATTCCACGCGGTCCACCTTCACCACATAGCCGCCGGCGGCATGGCTCACCGGCTCGCCGCGCGGGCTGTAGCGGTCGAACTTCGCGAATACCGCGCGGCTGCCGGGCACGTATTCATCCGCCACCCAGCGGAACGGGCCGCTGCCGATGATCTCCGTCACCTGCCGATGCGGGTCGGTCAGCGCCAGGCGCTCCGGCATGATCACCGGGCTGGGCTGCGTTTTGGCCAGCGCGTAGGGCAAGGACGCGAAGGGCTTGCTCAGGCGCCACACCAGCGTGCGGTCATCCGCGGCCTCCAGCGCATCCAGCCGCGCCGAGACGGTCTGGCCAACGGGGTCGCGCACCATCCAGCGCTTCAGCGAGGCAACGCAGTCCCGCGCCCGCACCGGCTCGCCGTCGTGGAAGCGCAGGCCCTCGCGCAGCCGCATGGTCCAGCGCTTGCCGTCCATGTCCACGCGATGCCCCTCCACCATCTGCGGGTGCGGGTTCAGCTTGTCGTCGCGGGCGTACAGCGTCTCGAACAGCAGATGCGCGGCGTTGCGGGTGACCACGGCGGTGGTCCAGACCGGGTCCAGGCTGGTCAGGTTGGCCTGGGGGACATGGATGATGACCTTGGCCTCGGCGGCGCGTACGGGCGACGCGAGCGCGAGGCCAGCCGAGGCAAGCAGCAGGTCGCGGCGGAGCATGGGCGTTCTCCCGAGGTTTTCGGGCAGTCTTATCCTTCGCGCGGCGGCCCGCAACGCTGATCGCTCGGCGTCCCGCGACGCCGTTCACCCAACGCCGCCAGCGTGGCCTGCGCCGCCGGCGTGGCCAGCAGCGCGGCCACCGGCAGCGGCAGGCGGCGGCGCCAGTTCGGCCGCTCCCGGTCGGTGCCCGGCAGGTTCACCGCCGCGGTCTCACCGGCCAGGTCCTCGGCCTGCACCAGCAGCAGCGCGCTGGGCGCGGCGGCGGCGAAGGCGTGCACCGCGGCGATGAAGCCGGGCGGTGGCGGCTGGCCAACCTCCGGCGTCGGCACCTCGATGCCCGCCTCGCGTAGCGCCGCCAGCAGCGCTTCACGTTCGCGCGCGCGGGCGGCGCAGGCTGCCGCGGTATCGTCCAGCAGGCCCAGCACGGTGCGCTCCTGAATGTCGGCGCCCAGCCACCAGCCGGCCAGCGTCGGCAGGTCGTGCGTCGCCACGCAGGCGGCGGCGCGCGCGGGATATTCGGCCGGCGGGATGAAACCCTCGCCCCGCCGCTCGAACCACAGCACGCGGTAGGACAGCACCTCCTGCGCGGCGAGTTCCTCGCGGAAGCCGGGCGGCACGGTGCCCAGGTCCTCGCCCACCACCTCGCAGCGCGCCCGCTGGCTGGCCAGCGCCAACTGCCCCAGCAGATGCCGCCGCGAATAGGCCAGGTAGGCGCCAGCCGCACCAGGCGCGCCCTCCGGCACCACGAAGAGGCGGGTCAGCGCCATCACATGGTCGATCCGCAGCGCCGCCGCGTGCCGCATGTTCGCGCGCAGCAGCCGCGCGAAACTGCCGATAACCGCGCGCGGATGCGCCGGCGGCAGGCCCCAGACCTGGCCCTGCGGGGCGAACTGGTCAGGCGGCGCGCCGATGGAAAAGCCCTGCAGATGGCTGCCCTGCTCGGCCCAGACCTCGGCACCATCGGGCGCCGCGCCCACCGCCAGGTCGCGGTACAGCCCGGCCCCTGCCCGCGCCGCGGCGCCGATTTGCCGGTCCGCCAGCCATTGCACGAAGGCGTGGAAGCCGACCTCCCGCGCATGCGCCGCGGCAAAGGCCGCGACGCCGGCCGCGCCACCATGCCGCAACGCCGCCGGCCAGCTGCGCGCATCCGTGCTGCCACGCTGTTCCGCAATGGCGGTGAAGGCGCAGAACCCGTCCAGCGCCGCACCCTGTTCCGCGCGAAATGCCGCGAAGTCACCCCACAGCGGATGCGCCGGCGAAAACCCGTCCCACGCCGCCTGCAGTACCGGCCGCTTGGCGCGCCACACCGCCGTGTAGTCCACGCTGTCGCGCTGGCGCAGCGCGGTGCAGTCCGGCAGCTGAACCGCGAACGGCAGCGCGGCGACATCGATCAGCACCGGCTCCAGGAAGCGCCGGTCGCTGGGCTGGTACGGGCTGGCACGCTCGCGGTCCAACGGCGAAAGCGCGTGCGGCGGGCTGAACCCGAGCAGCGCCGCGCCCTCGGCAGCGGCCGCACGCGCGAGCAGCGCGACGGCGGTGTAGTCGCCGATGCCCTGGTCTTCCGCGCGCCGCAGCCCGTAGATCTGCGCGGCAATGCCGAAGCGCCGCTGCGTGCCGTCGGTGAAGCAGGCGGGCGGCACCACCGCCAGCGCGCAGGCCACATCCTCCAGCCACAGCACATGGTTGCCCGGCGGCTGCGCCGGCAGCGCGACATGCCGCTGCGCGCCACGCCACGCGCCTTCCTCGGCGCCGATGATGAAGCGCTGCTCGCTGCCATCCTCTCGCCGCAGCAGCAGCGCCACGCGGCCGGCGCGCGCCAGCGGCAGCGCGAAGCCCTGGCCCTGCGGCACCGTCAACTGCACCGGCAGCGCGCGTGGCGCGGCCAGCAACGCCAGGCTTTCGCGTGCCTGCGCCTGACAGGCGGCCGGCAGGTCCAGCGCGTGCAGCAGCGCCTGCAGGGTATCGCGCGGCACCTGGGTCTCGTGGCCCGCAAGGTCGTGCCACTGCGGCGCGATGCCGGCGGCCGTGGCCAGCGCGCGCAACGTCGCGTCGTCGGTAGCGGGCGCGGTATCGGGAAGCGGCGCTTCCTCCAGCAGCAGCACGCAGCGCGGCGCCAGCGCTTCCGTCCCGCGCACCGCGCCGTCGCGCAGCGGGCTGGCGCTGTCGGCCAGCAGGCGCCAGGCATGGCCTTCGCGCGGCGGCGACAGGTGCAGCGTCGCGGCGTCGGCGGCGCCATGCACCACCACCAGCAGCCGCGCATCACCCTCGTGCAGCAGCATCGCCAGGCTGCGGCTGCCGTGCCAATCCCGCAGCGCGCTGCCGTCCAGCGCCAGCCAGGTCACCTCCTGCGCGGTCAGCGCCTGGCCGCCATGCAGCGCCGGGTGGCGCAGCCGCGCCCGCACCAGCCGCGCGGTAAAGTCGCTCAGCGCCGTGTCCATGCCCGCCCAGTCGAACCAGGACAGCGCGTTGTCCTGCGCATAGGCGTTGTTGTTGCCGTGCTGCGTGCGGCCGGCCTCGTCGCCCATGTTGAGCATGGGTGTGCCGCGCGCCAGCAGCAGCGTGGCCAGCAGCGCGCGCACATCCGCGGCGCGACGCGCGTTGATGCCGGCGGCCTCGGTCGCGCCCTCGGCGCCGTTGTTCCAGCTGTGGTTCTCACCGCTGCCGTCGCGGCCTTCCTCGCCATTCGCCCAGTTGTGCCGCCCGGCGTAGCTGACCAGGTCGCGCAGCGTGAAGCCGTCATGCGCCGCCACGTAGTTCACGCTGTCGGCCACGCCGCGCGCAGCGCCGAACACATCGGCCGAGCCCGCCAGCCGAGTGGCCAGCGCGCCCAGCATGGCATCATCGCCGCGCCAGAACCGGCGGACATCGTCGCGGAAGCGGTCGTTCCATTCGCCCCAGCCCGGCGCAAACCGCCCCAGCTGGTAGCCGCCCGGCCCAATATCCCAGGGCTCGGCGATGATGATGCGGTCGCGCAGCACGGGGTCCTGCCGCATCGCGGAGAGCAGCGGCGCCTGCGGGTCGAAGCCGTCGTCGCGGCGGCCCAGCGTGGTCGCCAGGTCCAGCCGAAAGCCGTCCACGCCGGCCTGCGTCGCCCAGTGCCGCAGCGCGTCCATCGCCAGGCGCAGCGGCCAGGGGCGGTCCAGCGCCAGCGTGTTGCCGGTGCCGGCGTCGTTGGAGTAGCGCCCGTCCGGCAGCATCCGGTGGAAGGCCGCGTTGGCCAGGCCGCGCAGCGACAGCGTCGGGCCGTGCTCGTCGCTCTCGCCGGTGTGGTTGAACACCACGTCCAGGATCACGCCGATGCCGGCCGCGCGCAGCGCATCGACCGCCGCACGCACCTCCGCCATGCCGCCGGGCGCCAGCCTTGGGCAGGGCGCCAGCAGCGCGACGGGGTTGTAGTTCCAGTAGTTGGTCAGGCCGAGCGCCGGCAGGTGCCGCTCATCCACGCCGGCGGCAACCGGCAGCAACTCCACATGCGTCACGCCCAGCGACTGCAGATGCGCGATGGCGGCCGGATGCGCCAGGCCGGCGAAGGTGCCGCGCAGCGTCTCCGGCACCTCCGGGTGCAGCATGGTGAAGCCGCGCACATGCATCTCGTAGATCACGCGCGGTCCGGGGCGCGGCGGCGGCGCAGGCTGCGCCAAGGCCTCGCACACCACGCCCTTGGGCATGTGCTGCGCGCTGTCCTCGTCATTGTCCCACAACGCCCCGTGCAGCCGGAACGGCCGGTCCGTCGCCCGCGCCCAGGGGTCCAGCAGCAGCTTCCGCGGGTTGAAGCGATGCACCTGGTCGCGCGGCCCTTCCGCGCGCAGGCCGTAGCGCGCGCCCACCGCCACGCCGGGGATGAAGCCGTGCCAGACATCGCCGCTGCGCGCGGTAAGAGGCGCGCGTTGCAGCTCCACCGTGCCGGTGGCGTCGAACAGGCAGAACCACAGCGCCGTCGCATCCGGCGCCACCACCGCGACATTGACGCCCTCGCCCCAGGGCGTCACGCCAAGTGGCTCGGGCAGCCCTTCAGGCACCGGCGATCCCGTGGAACAGCGCGGCGTAGCGCGCGGCCGAGCGATGCCAGGACACATCCGCCCGCATGGCGTTGTCGCGCAGCCGCGCCCACGCCGGCGCGTCGCGGTACAGCGCCACCATGCGCTGGATCGCGGCGCCCAGCATCGCCACGTTCACCGGCGCGAACTGCACGCCCGTCGCGGTGCCCGCCGCCACCGCCGCCTCGTTGGCGTCGATCACGGTATCCGCCAGCCCGCCCACCCGCGCCACCAGCGGCGGCGCGCCGTAGCGCAGCGCGCAGAGCTGCGCCAGGCCGCAGGGCTCGAAGCGCGAGGGCACCAGCACGCTGTCGGCGCCGCCATAGATCAGCCGCGCCAGCCCCTCATCGAAGCCGATGACGGTACCGATGCGGCCGCGATTGGCCGCCGCCGCGCCCAGGCAGCGTTCCTGCAACTGCGCGTCGCCGGTGCCCAGCACCACCAGCTGCGCGCCGCTGCCCAGCAGCCAGGGCAGCGCTTCCAAAATCAGGTCCACGCCCTTCTGCCAGGCCAGCCGGCCGACGAAGCCGAACAGCGGCGCATCCGCCCGCTCCTCCAGCCCGAAGCGGCGTTGCAGCGCGGCCTTGTTGGCGGCACGCGGCGCGGTGTCATCGGCGCTGAAGCACGCGGCCAGGTGGTTGTCGGTGGCCGGGTTCCATTCCAGCTCGTCAATGCCGTTCAGGATGCCGCTGACATCGCCGCCGCGCCCGCGCAGCAAGCCGTCCAGCCCCATGCCGCCCTCGGCCGTGCGGATTTCCGTCGCATAGGTCGGCGACACCGTGGTGATGCGGTCGGCGAACCACAGCCCCGCCTTCAGCAGGCCGACATCACCATGGTATTCCAGCCCGGCCAGGGAGAAGGCCTCCGCCGGCAGCCCCAGCAGCGGGAACAGCCAGGCCGGGAACTGCCCCTGGAAGGCCAGGTTGTGGATGGTGAAGACCAGCGGCACATGCGGCCCGGCGCCGAAGCGCAGATAGGCGCCGGTCAGCCCGGCCTGCCAGTCATGCGCGTGCACGGCGTCGAACGCCTCGCCCAGCGCGCCACGCGCCACCATGGCGGCGGCGGCGGCCAGCGCCGCGAAGCGCGTGCCGTTGTCCTCCCACTCGCGCCCACCTGGTGCCAGATACGGGTTGCCAGGCCTGGCAAACAGGTGCGGCGCGTCCAGCACCACCAGGTCCAGCTGCGCGGCGTGGCAGCGCAGCAGCCGCGCCTCGCCGCCGAAGAAGCCGGGCAGCGCATGCGTCGCCGTCGCCTCGCCCAGCGCCTGCATCACCGCGGGGTAGCCCGGCAGCAGCGTGGTCACGGCAACGCCGGCGCCCGCCAGCGCCGCCGGCAGCGCGCCGACCACATCCGCCAGCCCGCCGGTCTTCACCAGCGGGAAGCATTCCGACGCAACCTGCAGGACGCGCATCAGCCCAGCTTGTCCAGCATCGGCTGGGTGATCAGGCAGATGCCCTTGTCGGTGCGGCGGAAACGCTGGGCGTCCAGCACCGGGTCCTCGCCCACCACCATTCCGGCGGGGATCTGCACGCCACGGTCCACCACCACGTTCTTCAAGCGCGCCGCGCGCCCCACCGTCACCTGCGGCAGCAGCACCGCGCCTTCCACGCTGGAAAAGCTATTCAGCCGCACATTGGTGAACAGCAGGCTGCGCCGCGCCCTGGCGCCGGAGACGATGCAGCCGCCGGAGACCAGCGAGGCGATCGCCTCGCCACGCCGGCCGTCCAGGTCATGCACGAACTTGGCCGGCGGGGTGATCTCCGCATAGCTCCAGATCGGCCAGTCGCGGTCGTACAGGTCCAGGCCCGGCACCACGTCGGTCAGGTCGATATTGGCTTCCCAATACGCATCCACGGTGCCGACATCGCGCCAGTACGGCGCTTCCTCGGCGGTGGAGCGCACGCAGCTGCGCTCGAACCGATGCGCCACCGCGCGGCCCTTGGCCACGATGTGCGGGATGATGTCCTTGCCGAAGTCGTGGCTGGAGGTGGCGTCCGCCGCATCGCGCTTCAGCTGCTCGATCAGGTAGGTCGTCTCGAAGACGTAGATGCCCATGCTGGCCAGCGCCAGTTCCGGCCGGCCAGGGATCGCCGGCGGGTCGGCCGGCTTCTCGACGAAATCCACGATCAGCCCGTCGCCGTTGACGCGCATGACGCCGAAGCCGGTGGCTTCCTCGCGCGGGACCGCCATGCAGCACACCGTCACGTCGGCGCCTTCGTCCACGTGCTGCGCCAGCATCTTCTCGTAGTCCATCTTGTACACGTGGTCGCCGGCCAGCAGCACGATGTGCCGGGGCGCCAGGTCCTCGATGATGTCGATGTTCTGGTGCACCGCATCCGCCGTGCCCATGTACCAGTTGTGCTCGGAAACACGCTGGCTAGCGGGCAGGATGTCGAAGCTCTCGTTGCGTTCCGGGCGCAGGAAGTTCCAGCCCCGCTGCATGTGGCGGATCAGGCTGTGCGCCTTGTACTGCGTGGCCACGGCAATGCGGCGGATGCCGCTGTTCATGGCGTTGGACAGGGCAAAGTCGATGATGCGCGACTTGCCGCCGAACATCACCGCCGGCTTGGCGCGCCGGTCGGTCAGCTCCATCAGCCGGCTGCCACGCCCGCCCGCCAGCACGAAGGCCATGGCGGTACGCGCCAGCGGTGCCGGCGCGGTGTCTCGAGAAGCCTTCATGCTGTCGTCCCCCTGGCGTCAGCTTGGCCAATCCCGGCCTGCCGCACCAGATACAAGGTGGCGAGGGGCGGCACGGTGACGCGCGCCGAGGCCGGCTGGCCCTGCGCCGGCACCGGCTCGGCGACGACGCCGCCGAGATTGCCCAGGTTGCTACCGCCGTAGCAGGCGGCGTCGGTGTTCAATGCCTCGGTCCAGCGGCCGGCGAAGGGCAGGCCCACCAGCACATCGTGCCGCGGCACGGGCGTGAAGTTGCACAGCACCGCCACCGGCGGGCCATCCGCGCCGTCCAGCCGCAGCCAGCTGAACAGGCTGCGCTCCGCATCATCGGCATCCAGCCAGCGGAAGCCATCGGGCGTGCAGTCCAGACGGTGCAGCGCCGGCACCTCGCGGTGCAACCGGTTCAGGTCGCGCACCAGCTGCTGCATGCCCTGGTGCGGCGGATGCGCCAGCAGCCACCAGTCCAGCTCGCGCTCCTCGGTCCATTCCCGCCAGGGCGCAAATTCCTGCCCCATGAACAGCAGCTTCTTGCCGGGGTGGCCCCACATGAAGCCGTAATAGGCGCGCAGCGTGGCGAAGCGCTGCCAGTCGTCGCCGCGGATGCGCCCCAGCAGCGTGCCCTTGCCGTGCACCACCTCGTCATGGCTCAGCGGCAGGATGAAGTCCTCGCTGAAGGCATAAATCAGGCCGAAATTCATCAGCCGGTGGTGCCATTTGCGGAACAGCGGGTCCATTTCCAGGTAGCACAGGGTGTCGTTCATCCACCCCATGTTCCACTTGAAGCCGAAGCCCAGGCCGCCCCGGTCGCGCGTCACCTCGGGGAAGTCCGTCGCCTCCTCCGCCACCATCAGCGCGCCCGGCGCTTCCGCCGCCACCAGCGCATTCACCTGCCGCAGGAAGCCGATGGCGTCGTGGTTCTCGGTGCTGCCATCCGGGTTGGGCGTCCACTCATCCGGGCCGCGCGCGTGGTCAAGCTGCACCATGGCGGAAACCGCATCCACGCGCAGGCCGTCGGCGTGGTAGCGCCGCAGCCAGAACAGCGCATTCGCCGCCAGGAAGGCCGCGACCTCGCGCCGGCCGTAGTCGAAGATCGCGGTCTGCCAGGTTGCGTGGTAGCCGCGCTTCGGGTCCGGGTGCTCATACAGCGTGGCACCGTCGAACCGCGCCAGCCCATGCGCGTCGCGCGGAAAATGCGCGGGCACCCAGTCCAGGATCACGCCGATGCCGGCCTGGTGCGCGGCATCGACCAGCCGCATCAGCCCTTCGGGTTCACCCATGCGGGCGGTGACGGCATGCAGCCCCACCGGCTGGTAGCCCCATGACGCATCCAGCGGATGCTCCATCACCGGCATCAGCTCGATATGGGTGAAGCCGAGGTCCACCACATAGGGGATCAGCGCCGCCGCCAGCTCGTCCCAGCTGTAGCAGCGGCCGTCCGGGTGGCAGCGCCAACTGGGCGCATGCACCTCGTAGATCGCCATCGGTCGCGCGCGCGCCGGCGTGGCGGCCCGCGCCGCCATCCAGGCGGCGTCGCCCCACTCATGCGTGGGCGCGGCGACAACGCTGGCATTGGCCGGGCGCAGCTCGGCGGCGAAGCCGTAGGGGTCGGCCTTCAGCGGCTGCACCAGGCCATCGGCGCCCAGGATCTCGTACTTGTAGGCATCGCCCAGCCCCAGCCCGGGCAGGAATATCTCCCACAGCCCGCTGTCCACGCGCTTGCGCATGCAGTGCCGCCGGCCGTCCCAGGCGTTGAAGCCACCGACGACGGAAACGCGCCGCGCATTCGGCGCCCAGAGCGCGAAGCGCACGCCGGCCACGCCCTCATGCGTCAGGGGGTGCGCGCCCAGCCGCTCCGGCAGCAGCGCATGCGTGCCTTCCACCAGCAGATGGTCGTCCAGCGGCCCCAGCGTGGGGCCGAAGCGATACGGGTCCTCCAGCGTCCAGGCCACGGCGCCGCGCGTGGCGTGCAGCGCATAGGGGCCGGGCGGGATCAGCCCCTCGAAGAAGCCCTCGGCGTCGCGCCGCTCCAGCGCCGTGGTGCCGGCATGCAGCGTCTCCGCCCCGGGCACCAAAGCGCGCAGCACGCGCTGGCCGCCGACCTCATGCGGGCCGAGCACGGCGAAGGGGTCGCCATGGCGCGCGCCGAGGATCGCGGCAACGGTCTCGTCGTCAGCGCGCCATCCGGGCATGCCTCAGCGCTTCACCGGCACGTTCCAGATCTCCCCGGCATATTCGGCGATGGTCCGGTCGGAGGAGAACCAGCCCATGTTCGCGGTGTTCAGCACCGCCGCCGTGCCCCAGGCTGCCTTATCGCGCCAGCGCGCATCCACCAGGCGCTGCTCGGCGTAGTAGGCGTCGAAGTCGGCGGCGGCCATGAACCAGTCCGGCCCGCGCAGGTCGCCCACCAGGTCGCGGTAGCGGCTGCGGTCATCCGGCGAGAACACGCCGCTCTCGATCGCCTCCAGCACCTCCGCCAGGCGGGAGGACCGCGCTACCGCATCAGCCCCGTTCAGCCCGGCGGCGCGGCGCTGCGCCACCTGTTCCGTCGTCATGCCGAAGATGTGGATGTTGTCCGGCCCGACATGCTCCAGCATCTCCACATTGGCGCCGTCCAGCGTGCCGATGGTCAGCGCGCCGTTCAGCCCCAGCTTCATGTTGCCGGTGCCGGAGGCCTCCATGCCCGCGGTGCTGATCTGCTCCGACAGGTCGGCCGCCGGCACGATCACCTCGGCCAGGGTGACGTTGTAGTTGGGCAGGAACACCACCTTCAGCAGGTTCCGCACGGTGGGGTCGCTGTTGACCACCTTGGCCACGTCATGCGCCAGCTTGATGATCAGCTTGGCGCGGTGGTAGCTGGCCGCCGCCTTGCCCGCGAAGATCTTGACGCGCGGCACCCAATCCCGCGTCGGCTGGGCGCGGATCGCGTCGTACAGCGCCACCGTCTCCAGCAGGTTCAGCAGCTGGCGCTTGTATTCGTGGATGCGCTTGATCTGCACGTCGAACATGGCGTTCGGGTCGATGCGGATTTCCAGCTGGTGCTTCACCAGCGCCGCCAGCGCCTGCTTGTTGGCCAGCTTCACCTTGGCGAAGCGGTCGCGGAACGCGGCATCCTTGGCGAAAGGGCGTAGCGCCACCAGCTGGTCGGCGTCGTCCAGCACCTTCGGCCCTATGGTGTCCACCAGCAGCCCGGTCAGCCCGGGATTGGCCTGCTGCAACCAGCGGCGGAAGGTCACGCCATTGGTCTTGTTCACCACCCGGCCCGGCGCCAGCATGTTGAAGTCGCGGAACACGGTCTGCTTCAGCAGTTCGGTATGCAGCGCCGAGACGCCATTGACCTTGTGCGAGCCGACGAAGGCCAGGTGCCCCATCCGCACGCGCCGGCCGTGATTCTCCTCGATCAACGACACCGAGGAGAGCAGCCGCCCATCCTCCGGATGCGCCGCGCGCACCCGGTCCAGGTGGTGCGCGTTGATCAGGTAGATGATCTGCATCTGCCGCGGCAGCAGCCGTTCCATCAGCGGCACCGGCCAGCTTTCCAGCGCCTCCGGCAGCAGCGTGTGGTTGGTGTAGCTGATGCTGCCCTGGGTGATCGCCCAGGCCTCGTCCCAGGGAATGTCGTGCAGGTCTATGCAGATCCGCATCAGCTCCGCCACGGCGATGGCCGGGTGGGTGTCGTTCAGCTGGATCGCCACGCGGTCCGGCAGCGAACGCAGGTCGCCATAGACGCGCAGGTGCCGGCGCACCAAATCCTGCAAGGCGGCACTGGCGAAGAAGTATTCCTGCCGCAGCCGCAGCTCCTGCCCATTGGGCGATTCGTCGGACGGGTACAGCACCTTGCAGATGCTTTCCTGCCGTACGCGGTCGGCCAGCGCGCCGACATGGTCGCCATGGTTGAAGGCGTCCAGCCGCAGCGGGTCCACCGCGCGCGCGCTCCATAGCCGCAGCGTGTTCACATGGCTGCCGCGCCAGCCCACCACCGGCGTGTCATAGGCCACCGCCAGCAGCGTCTCGGCGGGTTGCCACACATGTCGGACGCGCAGGTCGCTGACCGGCACCGCCTCCACCGTGCCGCCGAAGCCGATGCTGTGGGCGATCTCAGGTCGGGCGAACTCCCAGGGGTTGCCGTTGGCCAGCCAGTCCTCGGGGTATTCGCGCTGGCTGCCGTCGCGGATGATCTGGCGGAACAGCCCGTGTTCGTAGCGGATGCCGTAGCCGAAGGCGGGGATGCCCAAGCTCGCCAGGCTTTCCATGAAGCAGGCCGCCAGCCGGCCCAGGCCGCCATTGCCCAGCGCGGCGTCGGGCTCGGCCTCGCGCACCGGCTCGAACTCCAGCCCCAGCAGGGCGAAGGCCTCCGCCATGGTCTTGCCCAGGCCGAGATTGCTGATGCCATCCCGCAGCAGCCGCCCGATCAGGAATTCCAGGCTCAGGTAGTAGACCTGCTTGCTGCCGGTCTCATACGCCGCGCGGGTGCCGTGCAGCCAGCGTTCCACGATGTGGTCGCGCACCACCAGCGCGGTGGCCATGAACCAGTCCCGCTCACGCGCGCCTTCCCGGCTCTTGCCCAGGTCGAAGGTCAGCTTGCGCAGGATCGCGTCGCGCAGTGCTGCGGCATCCAGGTTCAGGGTCACCATCATATCCACGATCTGCGTTGCCCTTCTCGTCCTGCCGCGCGGTCATTGCACCTACGCTGCATTGCACAATAAATCACATGCCCGTGTCCGATAGAAGCGGAACCGCCGCCGCGCAGGCGGAATGGCATGCGGCACGCTGCCACGACGCCGCTTAATGCCCCGGCAATGGCGCTTCAGCCCCGCCCCAGCACCGCGGCGATCTGCCCGCGCAACCAGATCTCCGCGGGGTCCTGGTCCAGCGCCGCCCGCCAGGCCATCCGCACCACCGATTCCGGCGAGGGGAAGGGCAGCGGGTCCGCCGCCAGGCCGCGTTCGTTGATCCGTTCCATCAGGATATCGGCCAACGCGTCCGACACGGTGCAGAGCAGGTCGGACCCCACCAGCACCCGCCACAGCAGGCCGAAATCAGGCAGGCCCAGCACCACCTGGCGACTGCGGCCCAGCTTTTCCAGCGCGGTATCGGCAAATCCCGTCAGGTCGCCGCGCGCGGTGACCAGCACATGCGGCCGGGCGCAGTAGCTTTCCAGGTCCACCGCCGGCGTTGCCGCGTCCCGCAGCACGCGGAAGCCGCCGCGCCGAAGCACCCGCTGCCGCGCCGTGGCCGGCAGGTCGTCATTCATGAAGCCGACCGCGGTGCCGATCTCGCCGGAGGCCAGCATGGCCGGGATGGTGGTGAAGTTGGCGCTGCGGATCACCAGGCGGCAATGCGGCGCCGCCTGCCGCAAGCGGGAGAGCAGCGGCATGGCGGCGATGGCCACGTCGTCGCTCCAGCCCACGCGGAAGGTGCGGGCATCCACGGCGGGGTCGAAGGGCGTGGCGCCATACAGCGTGCCGGCAATGGTCAGCAGCGCCGGGCCCAGCTCCGCCATCAGCGCCTGGGCGCGCGGCGTCGGCTCCAGCGCGCGGCCGCTGCGGATGAAGAGTTCATCCTTGAAGGTCTCGCGCAGCCGGGCCAGCGCCGCCGAGGTGGCGGGCTGCGACAGGAACAGCGCCTGGCCGGCGCGGGTGACGCTGCGCTCACGCATCAGCGCCACGAAGACCGGCAGCAGGTTCAGGTCCAGGCGGCGCAGGCTGCTGTCGTCACTGCGGTGCTGCATGCGCGGTTGCATCCATGGCGTGGATAAGGGGCATCCATGGCTTGCGTTGGCCAATGGCGGCAGGCGGGGTCATCTTCCGGGCCAACGGCGCCACTGGGAAGGGGATAGGCCCCTTCCCCAGGCAGGCGCCACCAAAAGGATACCAGTCATGGTCCGCAACTTCGCATTCACCGCCCTGATCACCGCCAGCCTGATCGGCGCCGCCGCCCAGGGTGCCAACGCCGCCGAGCCCGGCCAGGTGCTGGTCAACCGCAGCCCCGACCAGACCCAGGTCTATGGCGGCAGCAACAACGTCGTCGGCGGCATCCAGCGCAACGCGGATGGCTCGCGCGAGTACCTGGCCCAGCCCGGCCGGGCGCGCAACACCGCCAACCCGATCGACGCGCTGAACAACAACCTGCACCAGAGCTGGTAGCAGCCGCATTGCCGCCGCCCGCTGCCTGGGCTTTGCTTACCGCCCAGGCAGCGGAGCGACGGCGATGAGCGTGATGGAATACCCGGCGGGCGGCTTTCGCTTCATCCCCGCCGTCTTCCAATACTCCGCCGGCGTGGCGGCGCTGCCCGGCTTCCGGCTGGAACGCGCCCGCTTCGCCGACCCGGTGCCGATGGCCGAGGGCTGGCGGCGGATTGCCCGCCACCTCGACCAACTCTCCCGCCCGCGCGCGGCGTTCTGCGCCTGCGAACTCCGCTCCCCCGCCCCGTTTTCGGAGGCGGGGTTCGAGCAATTCAACCGGGGCTACGCTGCCGTGCTGCAGGATTGGGGCCTGCTGGAGCTGGGGGAGAACCCGGTGGCCCGCAGCAATGTCTGCCCGGAACTGGCGCCGCCGGCCGAGCCGAGCTTCCACGCCTTCACCTATGCCGTGCCGGATGTAGCGGCCGCGCCCAGCTTCGTCGTCGCCGGCAGCGGCGAGAGCGTGGAGGGCAAGGGCAGCTACGCCGCGCATACCGTGGCGCCCGGCGATACCTCCCCGGCCGGGCTGCGCGCCAAGGCCGACTACGTGCTGGGGGAGATGGAGCGGCGCATGGCCGCGCTGGGCTTCGGCTGGGCGGATACCACGGGCGTGCAGGCCTATACCGTGTTCGACCTGCACCCCTTCCTGGCCGACGAGATCGCCCGCCGCGGCGCCGTCCGCCACGGCCTGACCTGGCAGTATTGCCGCCCGCCGGTGCGCGGGCTGGACTACGAGATGGACTGCCGCGGCGTCACCGTGGAGCGGGTGCTCACCTGAGCTTCCGCTCCAGCAGCCCGGCAATGCCGCGCGGCAGGAACAGCATGAACATGACCAGCAGGATGCCGTAGAAGAACGGCGCCGCGCCGGTCAGCTCGGTGCCGAAGAACACCCGCAGCGACTCGTCCAGCCCTATCGTCAGCACCGCGCCGATGGTCGGCCCCAGCGGCGCGTACATGCCGCCGGCGATGGCGCCGAACACGATCTGCAGGGAGATGCCGAGGCCGGAGACGCTTTCCGGGCTCAGGTACATGCGGTACTGCGCGGTCAGCGCCCCCGCCAGCGCCGCCAGCGCGACGGACAGCACCGTGACCTTCAGCTTCTCCCGCGTCACGCGGATGCCGATGGACGCCGCGGCGTCCTCGTCCTCCGCAATGGCGGCCAGCGCCTTGGAGGACATCGAGCGGTCCAGCAGCCACCACACCGCCAGCGCCAGCACCCAGCAGCCCAGCACCAGCCACCAGAAGCCGGCCTTGCTGAACTGCATGGCCCAGAAGCCGTGGTCCAGCGGCACGCGGTTGGGCGTCATGCCCAGGCTGCCGCCGGTTTCCTCGCGCATCGCCGTCACCAGCAGGCGCACGATCTCCCCGGCCGCCAGGGTGACCAGCGCGAAGTAGTGGCCGACCACGCGGAGGCGGAAGCAGGGCCAGCCCAGCATCACGCCCGCCAACACCGCGACGATGATGCCGGCGGGAATGCCCAGCCAGGGCGAGACGCCCAGGTGGTTCCACAGCAGCGCCATGGTGTAGGCCCCGGCGCCGAAGAAGGCACCATGGCCGAAGCTGACCAGGCCGAACCGCCCCATCATGGCCCAGCCGGTGCCGGCAATGGCGGTCAGCGTGGCGGTGATCAGCAGGTGCAGCACGTAGTCCGGCGGGCCGAACAGCGGGATGGTGGCCAGCGCCGCCAGGGCGATGGCGAAGGGCAGCGGCCGGCTCATCGTGCGAACAACCCCTGGGGACGGATGAACATCATCAGGATGAAGAAGCCGAAGGCGATGACGTAGGACAGCTCCGTGCTGCCGTAGAACCCGCCGATGGAGATGATCAGCCCCATCATGAAGGCGGCGATGAAGCCGCCCAGCATGTTCCCCAACCCGCCCATCACGCAGATCATGAAGGTGATGGGACCGAAGCTGAGGCCGACGAAGGGGTGGACGTCCAGCTGCACCACCAGCAGGCAGGCCGCCAGCCCCGCCAGCGTCCCGCCCACGCCGGACGCGATCAGGTAGATCCGCTTCGGGTCCACGCCCATCAGCGGCATCACCTCCCGGTCCCGCGCAATGGCGCGGATGGCGGTGCCGACATAGGTGAACTTGAGGAAGGCCCAAAGGCAGGCCGCGCCCACCAGCGCGGCGCAAAACGCGATCAGCTTGGTGCCACTGATGAAGACGTCGCCCAGCTCCATCGGCGGCATGTCCACGCCCAGGCTACGGAAGTCGGTCTTGAACACCAGCGTCGCCGCGCCCTGCAGCACGAACAGCACGCCGCCGGTGGCCAGCACCTGGTTGATCGGCGGTGCCGTCAGCAGCGGCCGCACCACCAGCCAGTGCAGCGCCAGGCCCAGCCCGGCCACAATGGGCAGGCAGGCCGCGCAGGCCAGCGCCAGGGGCCAGCCGGCCTGGGTGTAGAGGAACCACACCGCGTACATGCCGATCATGACCAGCTCGGCGTAGCAGAGCCACACCACGTCCACCACGCCGAACACCAGGTTCAGCCCCAAGGCCGGCAGCGCGAAGACGCCGCCCAGCAGCACGCCGTTCAGCAGTGCTTCCAGAAGAAACGGGTCCATGTTGGCTAATGCCCCCCCAGGTAGCTGCGGCGTATCGCCGGGTCGGCGGCCAGCTCCGCGCTCGGCCCCTCGGCCGCGACGCGCCCGGTTTCCAGCACATAGGCGCGGTCCACCACGCGTAGCACCTGGGCCACGTTCTGCTCCACGATCAGCACGGTCAGCCCCTCCTGCCGGATGCGGCGCACCAGCTCGAACACCTGCTGCACCACAATCGGCGCCAGCCCCGCGCTGGGTTCGTCCAGCAGCAGGATCTTCGGCCCCGACATCAGCGCCCGGCCGATGGCGCACATCTGCTGCTCGCCGCCGCTCATGGTCCCGGCCAGCTGGTTGCGGCGGTCCCGCATGCGCGGGAACAGGCCGTAGACCTTCTCGCAGCGCTCGGCGAAATGCGCCCGCGCCGCGGGGTGGAAGGCGCCGACCTTCAGGTTCTCCTCCACCGTCAAATGCGGGAACAACCGGCGGTTCTCCGGCACATGGGCAATGCCCAGCGCCGGCAGGTCGTGCGGCGGCACGCGGGCCAGGTCCTGCCCGCCATAGCGCAGCGTGCCCGCGGTGGGCCGGATCAGGCCTGAGATGACGCGCAGCAACGTGGTCTTGCCGGCGCCATTGGGGCCGACCACGCCGATCGCCTCGCCCGGCTCCACCCGCAGCGAGACGCCGAACAGCGCCTGGAAATCGCCGTAGCCGGCCTCGATGCCGTCCAGCGTCAGCGCGCCCTGTTCCGTCAATTCTCCGGCCTCCATTCGTGCAGCATGAACCACTGCGGCAGGTTCCTCAGGACAATGTCGCTGGCCACGGCATCCAGCGCCTGCCGCATCTGCGGGCGCTTGCGCTCCAGCTCGGCGCCGGCATCGACACAGGCGGCGCGCACCGTCTCCGGGCTGTTGCAGACGAACAGCCGGCGGCGCAGCACCTTGGTGGTGAAGAAGTCGGCGTCGAACATCCTGGCCGGCCACTCCGCGATCATGTTGTCGCGGAACCGGCGGATCGTCTCCCGCAGGGGCAGCCGGCCAACCGGGCGGTCCGGAAAGGGCGGGATGAACTCTCCCACCAGCGGCAATGTCATGCGGCGCGGGCCTCGGGCGGGCCGAGGTAGACCTCCGCCACCCTGGCGTCTTCCTGTGCCGCGGCCGGCGTGCCCTGGAAGATCACGGCGCCGTGGTCCAGCACCACGACACGGTCCACCACGCTGAGCAGCACGCCCATGATGTGCTCGACCCACACGATGGTGATGCCACGCTCGTCGCGGATGCGCTTCAGCATGTCGGCCGCCTGGCGCATCTCCCCGGCGTCCAGCCCGCCCAGCGATTCGTCGGCCAGCAGCAGCTTGGGCTGCGTCGCCAGGGCGCGGGCCAGCTCCAGCTTCTTCAGCCCGGCGGCGCCCAGCCCATGCACCACCGCATCCGGCCCATCCGGCAACTGCGCCAGGCGCAGCGCGTCGCGGGCGCGCACCTCCGCTTCCTCGGCCGAGATGCTGCCGCCGGCGCCGTAATGCGCCGCCAGCTTGGCGTTCTCCAGCAGCGACAGCGTGCGGAACGGCCTGGGTATCTGGAAGGTGCGGCCGATGCCGAGGCGACAGCTCTCATCCGCGGTGCTGCCGGCAATCTCCCGCCCCGCCAGCCGGACGGAGCCGCTGGTCGGCTTCAGCATGCCGGCGATGCAGTTGAAGGTCGTGCTCTTGCCCGAGCCATTCGGCCCGAGCAGCCCAAGGATCTCGCCGGGTGCCACCTGGAAGGAGACGGCGTCCACGGCGGTGAAGCCGCCGAACCGCTTGGTCAGCGCCGTCACTTCCAGCAGGGGCTCGGTCATTGGCTAGTGTCCTGCTTCCATAGTCCTGCGGCCTTCGAAATCCGGCCACCAGCGATTGTTTTGAGTGGCCTGCTTTTCCGCTGGCTTCGTGGGTGAACCCACGAAGCCAGCGGGCAGGACACTAGCGCGCGGCGTAGGTATGGCCGGCGGGCAGCGGCAGCACCGGCGGCACGCCGATGGCCGTCGGCCACACCACCTTGGATTTGCCGTTGTCGAACTGCATGACCACGGCGACGCTGCGCTCGTTCTGGCCCGACATCGGCGTACCCGGATGCGCGAACTTCACGCCATTGCCCTGGATGGTGCCGCCCACCGGCACGTCCACCTGCAGCGCGGCCTCGCGCAGCGCATCGGCGGTCATGCCGCCGGTCTTGGTCACCGCCGGCTTCAGCACGTATTCCAGGAAGGTCCAGGTATTGCCGAAGCCCATGGAGGCATGCGTCGGCGGGTCGTTCGACTGGTGCTTGGCCTGGTAGCGCTGCATGAAGGTGCGCGCCAGGTCGCCGACGCCGGCGCCCAGCTTGGACCAGTCCAGCATCTGCGTCGCCGCCGGGTCCACGTTGCAGAAGTGGTTCACGTCGGCGCCGAAGGTCTCGCTCAGCTTGTCGATCTGGCTGTAGCCGGCGCCATGGCCGATCAGCGCCTTGAAGCGCAGCCCGCCCGACTTGGCCTGGCGCAGGAACAGCGTGATGTCGGGGTTGTAGCCGACATGCAGGATGATGTCGGCGCGTTCCCGCCGCAGCTTGGTGACCATGGTGGAAAGGTCCGGCGCGGTGGCCGAATACGCCTCCTTCATCACGATCGGCATGTTCTTGGCCTTGGCCTCGGCGTCCAGCCCGGCGGCCACGCCGCTGCCATAGGGCCCGTCCTCGTAGATCACCGCCAGGCGCACCTTGTCCGGCGCCATGCCAAGCCGCGCCTGGGCATGTTCATGGATGAAGTTGACCGAGGCCGCGGCGTACTGGTCCGAATGCACCGTGGGGCGGAACACGTAGCGGAGGTTCTTGTCCTTCAGCACCCCGGTGGCGATGGCGGAGGTGATCCACATGATCTTCTTCGCCTGCTCGAACCGGCCGGAGAGCGGCACGGCATGGGCCGAGGAGTAGATCCCGGTCACGACCTCAAGCTGCTCCTGCCCCAGCAGGCGCTCGGCCTCGTTGATCGCGACCTCGGCGCGGCTCTGGCTGTCGGCCGAGACGATCTGCACCTGGCGGCCATTCACGCCGCCACGTTCGTTGAACAGGGCGATGGCGACCTCGGCGCCCCAGAACAGCGGCTGGCTGCCGGCGCCGGCGAAGGGGCCGGACAGGTCGGTCATGACGCCGACGCGCAACGGACCCGACTGCGACCGCACGCTGGCCGGCACGCTGGCCACGAGCGCCGCGCCCGCACCCGCCTGCACCAAGCCACGCCGGGTGATGTTGCCACCGGTCATTGACGTTCTCCCTGGATTTATTGGGAGCAAGCCAAGCCCGGCCGTCGATGCGCGTCAAGCAAAACGACGCGGCCGGGGTGCCGCCCTGCGCCGGCGCGCCCCGGCCGGGTGGTCAGGCCGCCCGGCGCTGCCCCGTCGCCGCGGCCGCCTGCAGCACCATCGCCGCGCACTTCTCGCCGATCATGATGCAGGGCGCGTTGGTGTTGCCGCTGGTCAGCGTCGGCATGATCGAGGCGTCCGCCACGCGCAGCCCGGCGATGCCGTGCACCCGCAGTTCCTGGTCCACCACCGCCATCGGGTCCTGGCCCATCTTGCAGGTGCCGACGGGGTGGTAGGTGGTCTCGGCGTTGTTGCGCACCCATTCCAGCAGGTCGGCGTCGCTCTGCACCTGCCGGCCGGGGGCGATCTCCTCCCCGGTGATCTCCTTCAGCGGCGACGCCGCCATCAGCTCCCGCCCCTTGCGGATGGCCGCCAGCAGGCCGTCGCGGTCATGCTGGGTGGACAGGAAGTTGAAGCGGATCGCCGGCGCCTCCGCCGGGTCGGCCGACTTGATGTGGATCGACCCCGTGCTCTCCGAGCGAAGCACGTTGATGTTCATGGTGATCCCGCGCCGCCTGGCGATGCGGCGTTCGTGGTTCACCATCTCGTACAGGAAGGGCAGGATCGAGATGGTGGCGTCCGGCGCCTCCAGCCCTTCCCGCGTGCGGAAATACAGCCGGATCGGCACCGCCGTGCGGGCCAGGAAGCCGTCGCCCCACAGCGCGTACTTCACCGCCTCGCGCGCCAGGCGCCAGCCGCGGGCGTTGTCGTTGAAGGTCAGGTTGCGCCCGGTGATGGCGAACTTCACCCGCGGCGAATAATGGTCGCGCAGGTTCTCGCCCACGCCCTTCAGCGCGTGCACCGGGGTGATGCCCAGGCCCTGCAGCAGCTCCGGCTGGCCGATGCCGGACAGCTCCAGCAGCTTGGGCGAGTTGATCGAGCCGCTGCTGACGATGACCTCTCGCGTCGCCCGCGCTTCCCGCAGTTGGCCGCCCTGGCTGTAGCGCACGCCGACGCAGCGCTTGCCTTCCAGCACCAGGGTCTGCGCCAGCGCGCCGGCGGCGATGGTCAGGTTCGGCCGGCCGCGCGCCGGGTCCAGGTAGCAGAAGGCGGTGCTCTGCCGGCGGCCCTTGGCGATGGTGACCTGCGACATGCCGATGCCTTCCTGCGTCGCTCCGTTCAGGTCGGGGTTGAAGGGCAGGCCGATATTGCCGGCGGCGTCGATCATCTTCTCCAGCAGCGGCACCTTGTGGCGTGCCGTGGTGGTGACGCGCAGCGGCCCGCTGCGGCCGTGGTATTCGTCGGCGCCGCCGTCGAAGC
Organism: Acetobacteraceae bacterium; assembly: GCA_947455205.1. Classification (GTDB taxonomy): domain Bacteria; phylum Pseudomonadota; class Alphaproteobacteria; order Acetobacterales; family Acetobacteraceae; genus CAIMOR01. Next base: position 154,498 of record CANGNF010000004.1, read on the forward strand.
TTTCCATGCGGCGGAACACCGGCAGCACGTCGTCCCAGCTCCAGCCGCGATTGCCCAGCTGCGCCCAGTGGTCGTAGTCCTGCGGCTGGCCGCGCATGAAGACCATGCCGTTGATGGAGCTGGTGCCGCCCAGCATCTTGCCGCGCGGCACCTCGATCCGTCGCCCGCCGGAGCCTGCATCCGGCTCCGCGGAGAAGCACCAGTTGACCGCGGGGTTGTCGATCAGCTTGGCGACCCCGGCGGGGATGCGCGACCAGAAGTAGCCCGACCCCTCGGTCCCCGCTTCCAGCAGCAGCACGCTGTGGCGGCCATCCTCGCTCAGCCGGGCGGCGATGGTGGCGCCGGAGGATCCGGCCCCCACCACGATGAAGTCGAAGACAGCCTGGTTGGGCGAAGACATGGACGTTGTTCCCTGCGGCGCAGCCGGCGCGCATGGTCGCGACAAGCCCGGCCGGCGGCAAGCCACCGCGGCTGGGCGGAATGCGGTGATCGTGCGCGGGCAGCGCCGGTGGTCGGGGAGGGAAGCGCTTGGCGGCTTTGTTCCCCCCGCTAAGGGGAGGATGGTGCCGACTCGGGGAATTGAACCCCGGACCTACTGATTACGAATCAGTGGTCAGGCCCTAGCGCCGTGTGCCCCCGGCTGCAAGAATCTCCCATAACCCTTGAAAATATTGTCCATACCCACTTATCAGTGTCTACGGGAATCCACCGACATCGCAGCACATTTGTGCCCCCGGTGTGCCCCCGAAAAAACCGATCAGTGGGTCCAGATGAAGCGCGAACTCAACGACGCCTGGCTGCGGAGTGTAAAGCCCCCCGCCGCCGGCAGGATCGAAATCCGCGATGCCGAGGTGTCCGGCCTCGTGCTCCGAGTGACGCCCAACGGCGCCATGACCTGGAGCGCCCGCACCCGCACCAACGACGGCAAGCAGACCCGCCCCAAGCTGGGCAGCTATCCGGCCATGGGCATCGCGGCGGCCCGCAAGGCGGCGCGGCTTGCCATCGGTGGCATCTTGGGTGGGGCGGACCCGGTCAAGGCGAAGCAGGAAGCCCGAGAGGCCCGGCGCCACAGGCTGGCCGAAGCCACCGTTACGGAGCGTCTGGCTGACTGGCAGGCGACCCGGACCAATAATCCGGAAAAGCCCTGGTCGAGCCGCTATGCCACAGAGGTCGAGCGGATTTGCCAGCACGACCTGCGGCCCCGGCTCGGCAAGCGCCCCCTCAGCGACACCACGCGCGTCGACTGGACCTCCTTGGTGGCCGACAAGCGGAAATCCGCACCTGCCATGGCCGCCTCGCTTTACCGGGTGGTTTCCAGCTTCTTGAACCACGCCGAGGCGGAAGGGTGGATCGCCGCGCCGCTGCTGCCCCGTAAGGGGGCGGCAAAGTTGGCCCCGTTGGTGAAGCCCCGTGCCAGGGTCCTGAGCGATGCGGAACTCGTGGAACTCTGGCGGGCTACCGAGGCGGAAGCACCGAAGGCCCGAGCCTTCGTGCGGCTGCTGATCCTGACCGCGGCGCGCGAGGTCGAGGTGGCAGGTATGATGACCGGCGAGCTTAACCCCGCGGCCGGGCGCTGGAACCTGCCCGGGGCGCGGTGCAAGAACGGCCAAGGCTACACTGTGCCGCTCGGGCCGCTGGCGCTTGCTGAGGTGGCGGCAGTCTGGCCGACGCCAGCCGACGAGCCTGACGACGAGTGGTGCCTGCTGGGCAAGATGCGGGACAGCGGCTTCAGCGGCTTCTCCAGGCTGAAGGCCCGGATTGACGCCACCATCGCCGCAGGCCGAGCAGCCGGCCCGGACGACACCGCGATGCCAGGGTGGCGCTGGCATGACCTGCGCCGCACCGCCCGCACCGGCATGACCAAGCTGGGCATCCGGCGTGACCACGCCGAGGCAGCGATCAACCACATCTCCGGTATGACCAAGCTGGAGCGCACCTACGAGGTTTACGACTTTGCCGACGAGATCGTCGCGGCGCTGAACCACTGGCAGGCTCATGTTGCCGGGCTGGTGTCGGCGCAGCCGACGGCCGAGGTGGTCACGCTCGCGGGCCGCAGGGCGCGCAAGGCCTGACGGTGACCAGCAACATTCCATCCATCCAGGTCCCAAGCCGCGCAACAAATGCGCCAACGGCGTATTTTCTTGCCGTCCTGTGCGCCATTGGCGTATGTGATCCGTCGTGAAGATCGTCCGCACTAGTCGCTACGAAAAGGACATGAAGCGGCTCGGCGCGTCGGCAGCCGACATCACCAAGCTGGAGGGCGAGATCGTCCTCAATCCTCAGGCCGGTGACGTGATCCCCGGCCTGGGCGGCCTACGCAAGCTGCGCTTCGGCCTGGGTGGTCGCGGCAAGCGCGGTGGCGGCCGGGCCATCTACTTCCTGATGGTCACCGACGAGGTGGCGATCATGGTGTTCGCCTATTCGAAAGCCGCGCAGGAGGACCTGGCGGCTGACCAGCGCAAGGCCGCGCTGGCCCTCATCAAGGAGCTGACCGATGGGTAAGGCCGAACTGGAACCAGACTTCGGCGAGGGCCTGCTGGAAGGGCTGCGCGAGGCGGTGGCGTGGAAGAAGGGCGAGGTGGCGCTTCAGACCGTGAATCTGGACCCGATGCCGCCCGAGCGCATCCGCGCCATTCGCAAGCGTGTTGCCCGCTCCGCCCGGGAGTTCGAGCGGCGCTTCGGCATCCCGGCGGCGACGCTGAACAACTGGGAACAAGGTCGCCGCGCGCCGGACCCGGCAGCACGGGCGTTGCTGCGGGTGATCGAGCGCGAGCCTGAGGCGGTAGAAAGGGCATTGGCGGCTGGCTAGTGGTGGGGGCTGATGTTTGATCGTCTACGGAACGTCTAAGAAGGGGGGTGGCCTTGCCCCGTTTTTGTGGACACGGTTACCCGCGCAGCCGCAAGCGCACCTTCAACCCAGCAGCCCTGGTCTACTCCAAGAGCACGGTGCTGCATGACGCCTTCGATGCCGGCCCGACCGTCACCGCCAAGCGCTCGCGCTTCCTGGTGATCCCGACCGAGGCCGGTAGGCGGCTTCACCTGGCGGTGGCTGGACCGGGAAGTAACCAAAGCGACGAGCGGGGAAGCAGGAGATCAGCACGGATGCAGGCCTGCTGCTTGAACCCTGCGGCCGGTGAAGCGCATGGCCTGCTGTCCTGGGTGCGGCAGGGCTTTCGCCAACGCGGTGTCTTTGCGGCGATCCAAACTGCGGTAGATGCGGACCTGCTGGCGGCGGGTGTCGGGGCCCCGGCTGAGACCTTGCCCGCACGCCAACAGTGGCCTGGTTTTACTCCGCCACGCTGGCCCGGTTTTGCTCCGCCGTTGACAGCCTCCGGTCCAGGAAGCCCGGACCGCCAAAGCTGCAGCTTTGACCCCGTCTGAAGGCAGGCTAGGCTTCGCTCCACTATTTCGGCCGAACTAAGGTGCAGGCATGAACGCCGTTGAGATTGAAGAGGCAGTATCACTGCTGGCCGCCGCAGAGTTTGACGCGGCAGAGTTCCCCTATGCCTTCCTCGCGGCCTTCGGCAACAAGGACACGACCCTGAAGCGGCTGCGCTCCGGGTCCAACAACAATTCCGATATCCCCGGCGCTGTCCTCCAGCGAGGCAACATCCATTTGGCCGTCTGCGCACCAGGTGCCATGACAACCACTTTGGATGCCCTGCGGACCAGCCCAAAGACGGCCGCGCTCAAGGCCAAGTTCATCCTGGCCACGGATGGACAGCTGCTGGAGGCAGAAGACCTCACCAGTGGTGAACCGCTGGCGTGCGAGCTATCAGCGCTGGGGGATCACTTCGGCTTCTTCCTGCCGCTGGCCGGTATCTCCACGGTCAAGCAGATCAAAAACAACCCCATCGACATCCGGGCGACCAGCAAGCTCAACAAGCTCTATATCGAACTCCTGAAGGACAACCCGGACTGGGGCACCCCTGTACGCCGGCACGACATGAACCATTTCATGGCGCGGCTGATCTTCTGCTTCTTCGCTGAGGATACCGGCATCTTCCCCAGCCGGCTGTTCACCACTACCATCGAGCAGATGGCCGACAGCCAGTCCAACAACACCCATGAGGTGCTGGCTGAGCTGTTCCGCGCGATGGACATCAAATTTGATGCGCGGGCAGCGGCTGGTGTGCGCAGTTGGGCGGACAAGTTTCCCTATGTGAACGGTGCGTTGTTTGCCGGTGCGACTGATTGTCCCAGGTTCAGCCGCATCGCGCGCAGCTACCTGCTGGCCGCCGCACGGCTGAACTGGCAGCAGATCAACCCAGACATCTTCGGTTCAATGATCCAGGCCGTTGCTGAGGATGAGGAACGCGGTGCGCTGGGCATGCACTACACCAGCGTGCCGAACATCCTGAAGGTGCTGAACCCGCTTTTCTTGGATGACTTGCGGGCGCAGTTGGAAGCGGCCGGTGACAACGCGCGCATGCTGCTGAACCTGCGCAAGCGGATGGCCAAGATACGGGTGTTTGACCCGGCCTGCGGTTCCGGCAACTTCCTCGTCATCGCCTATAAGCAGATGCGAGAGATTGAGGCCGAGATCAATCGGCGGCGCGGTGAACAGCACATCCGCACTGAGTGTCCATCCGGGAACAGCGCGAGTCATCTGAATCGGTTGTGATTGGCTCGCAGCGGCGGGCGGGGTGAGAACGGCGTCCATGTGGACGCCCCAGAACCGACCAAAATACGACCGCAGTAAGCTGCGCTACCCGAGCGACCTGAC